>NZ_AYKF01000067.1 GCF_003732545.1 Salinisphaera orenii subsp. halophila YIM 95161
GAGCGGCGGCGGACGCCGTCGCGCCCGCGGCCGTCAGCCGCCGAGCAGGCGGGCCGCGATGCGTTCGTAGATGTCGCTGAGGCGGGCCACGTCGGCGGCGGCGATGTGTTCGTTGACCTGGTGAATGGTGGCGTTGAGCGGACCGAGCTCGATCACCTCGGCGCCGGTCGGGGCGATGAAGCGCCCGTCGGACGTCCCGCCGCCGGTCGACAGCGCGGGCGCCGTGCCGCAGACCTCCGCGACGGCGGCCCGGGTGGCATCGATCAGCGCGCCGGGGCGGGTGACGAACGGATGCCCGGACAGCCGCCATTCGAAGGCGTCGGTGTCGATGCCGTGCGCCTCGGCGAGACGTTCCACCCGCGCTCGCAGGCCGGCTTCGTCCTGGCAGGGATTGAAGCGCCAGTTGAAACGGGCCTCCGCCGTGCCGGGGATGACGTTTTCCGCGCCGGTGCCGGCCTGGATGTTGGAGACCTGAAAAGAAGTCGGGGGAAAGAAATCGTCGCCGTCGTCCCAATGCTGGGCGCCGAGTTCGGCGAGTAGCCCAACAAGCCGGTGCAGGGCGTTGTCGGCGCTGTCCGGATAGGCCACGTGGCCCTGCCGGCCACGCACCCGCACATGGCCGTTGAGGCTGCCACGGCGGCCGTTGCGCAGCGTGTCGCCGAGCGCGGCGGTGCTGGAGGGTTCACCCACCACGCAGTAGTCGATGGTGATATCGCGCTCGGCGAGCCAGTCGACCACGGCCCGGGTGCCGTCGACGGCGGGGCCTTCCTCGTCGCTGGTGATGAGAAACGCCAGCCGACCGGCGTGATCGGGATGGGCCGCGCGGAAACGCTCCGCGGCGCAGACCATCGCCGCGACGCTGGATTTCATGTCCGCCGCGCCGCGGCCGTAGAGCCAGCCGTCGGCGAGTTTTGCGGAGAAGGGCTCGTGATGCCAATCCACGACGGGCCCCGGGGGCACAACATCGGTGTGCCCGGCAAAGCACAGCAGCGGCCCGCCGCCGCCGGCCACCGCCCAGAGGTTGTCGACTTCGCCGAAGCGCAGGTGATGGATCTCGAAACCGGCGGCGGCCAGGCGCTCGGCGATCAGCGCCTGGCAGCCGGCATCGTCCGGTGTGACCGAGGCGCGCGCGATCAGCGCCCGGGCCAGTTCGAGTGCCGCCTCCGCCATGTCAGTCGGCGCCGGCGAGCGCGGCCTCGTAGCGCGCCGCGGAAAAGCCCGCGAGGGTGTCCGTGGCGGTCTCCAGAATCGGCCGCTTGATCAGCGTCGGATGCTCGAGCAGGACCGGCACGGGATCGGCTTCGGCGCGTGCGCGCATGTCCGCGTCGAAGTCCCGCCACGTCTTGCTGCGACGGTTGATCAGCGCATTCTCGCCCAGGGCCGCGCGCCAACGCTCCAGGCGCGTGCGATCGACGCCGTCACGGCGCAGGTCGGTCCAGCTGTGGTCGATGCCGGCCGTGGCCAGCCACTGCCGGGCCTTGCGGCAGGTGTCGCAGCTATCGATGCCGTAGAGGTGGATCATCGTGGACCCCGCCGCGTTATTCGGCGCTGCGCAGCAGCTCGTTGATGCCGACCTTGGCGCGCGTGCTCTCGTCGACCTTCTTGACGATGATCGCCGCGTTGATGCTGTAGCGGCCGTTGTCGCGCGGCAGGCTGCCGGCGACCACCACCGACCCGGCCGGCACTTCGCCGCGCACGATCTCGTCGGCCTCACGATCGTAAATGGGCGTCGACGCGCCGATGAACACGCCCATGGAGATCACCGAGCCGCGGCCGATGCGCACGCCCTCGACGATCTCCGAACGGGCGCCGATGAAGCAGTCGTCCTCGATGATGGTCGGGGCGGCCTGCAGCGGCTCCAGCACGCCGCCGAGCCCGGCGCCGCCGGACAGATGCACGTTGTCGCCGACCTGGGCGCAGGAGCCCACCGTCGCCCAGGTGTCGACCATCGTGCCGCGGCCGACATAGGCGCCGATATTGACGTAGCTGGGCATGATCACGGCGTTGGGGGCGATGTGAGCGCCGCGGCGCACCATCGCCGGCGGGACGATGCGCGCGCCCTGCTGCTGGAAGTCCGCGGCATCGAAGTCGGCGTACTTGGCCGGGACCTTGTCGAAATAGCGGGTGTGCGCGCCTTCGATCGGCTGGTTATCCCGGAGACGGAATGACAGCAGCACCGCCTTCTTCAGCCATTCGTTGACGACCCAGCCGTCACCCCGGGGCTCGGCCACGCGTGCCTGCCCGGCGTCGAGCCGGTCGAGCGCGTCCTGTACGGCACTGCGCACGCTGTCGTCGGCGGAATCCGGCGAGATCGCATCGCGGTTGTCGAATGCGTCCTCGATGATCTTCTGGGTGTCGGTCATGATCTCTCCCTTCGGCGCATCGGTGGCCCCGATGCGGGTCGTGCATGGCTCGGCCTTGTCGGGCTGCGAAGTCTAACCTAGAGCGTCCGCGCCTCGCAGACGCGCGCCAGCCGCTCCACTGCCTCGACGCAGCCTCCGGTATTGGCCACCAGCGACAGGCGCAGGCGGCCGCGCCCGGGATTCACGCCATTGACCTCGCGCGCAAGATAGCGACCCGGCACCACGCGCAGATTCTCGTCGCGTAGCGCGGCCACCGTGAGTGCCTCGTCGTCGACGTCGAAGGCCGGCCAGAGATAGAAGGCGCCGGCGGGCCGCGCGACGTCGCAGAACGGCGCGAGACGCGGCATCACGGCGTCGTATTTCTCGCGATAGCGGTCGCGGTTGGCGCGCACGTGGGCCTCGTCGCGCCAGGCGGCGATGCTCGCGGCCTGGACGTGGGCCCCGAGGGTCGCGCCGTGGTAGGTGCGATAGCGCACGAAATCGGCGAGCACGCGTGCGTCGCCGGCGACGAAGCCGGACCGCAGGCCCGGCAGATTGGAGCGCTTGGACAGGCTGTGAAAGACGACGCAGCGCGAAAGATCGTCGCGCCCGGTTTCCGCCGCGGCCTGCAGCAGGCCCGGTGGCGGCGCGCTCTCGTCCGGATAGATCTCGCTGTAGCACTCGTCGGAGGCGATCACGAAATCGTGTCGATCGGCCAGCGCCAGCGCCTGCTTGAAATAGTCGAGGTCGGCGACCGCCCCGGTGGGGTTGCCCGGCGAGCACAGATACAGCAGCTGGACACGATCCCAGTCGGCGGCGGACGGCGCGTCGAGATCGGCCAGAAAGCCGGTCTCGGGCAGGCAGGGCAGGTAGAGCGGCTGGGCGCCGGCCAGCAGGGCAGCGCCCTCGTAGATCTGATAGCCCGGGTTCGGCATCGCCACCCGCGGGGTCGGGCTGGCGCGGTCGTCGATGAGCGCCTGAGCGAACGAAAAAAGCGCCTCGCGGGTGCCCGCCGCTGGCAGTATATGTCGTTCGGGATCAATCCATTGCGCTGGAACATTGAAGCGATTTATCAGCCAATCGCTAATCGCTTCGCGCAGCGCCGGCCCGCCGCGGGTCGGGGGATAATGCGCGATGCCATCGAGATGCTCGACCAGCGCGGTGCGCGCGCAGGCCGCCGGCGGGTGCTGGGGCTCACCGATGGCCAGCGAAATGGGTGATCGGTCCGGGTTGGGGGTGACATCGGCGACCAGTCGCGCGAGTTTTTCGAAGGGATAGGGCTGGAGGGCGTCGAGTCGGGGATTCATGGGCCGGTCTTGTCGAGTTCGGCGGTCAGCGTCTGGCGCAGTTGGAGCAGCCGGGCGCGATTGCGCAGCGGTTGATGGTCGTGATCGGTGACGAAGAAGATATCCTCGGCCCGTTCGCCGATGGTGGCGATCTTGGCGGTTTCGAGCAGGATGCCGGACTCGCGGAATACATCGCCGATTTCGGAGAGCAGGCCGGGGCGGTCGGCGGTGATGATCTCCACGATCGTGCAGTCGCGTTCGGTCGCTTCGCTGAAGTAGATCTGGGTCGGCACATTGAAATAGCGGCTGCGACGCGAGGCGCGCCGGGTCACGTCGATGTGCTGCACCGCCGGGTCGGCGATGGCGTCGATCAGCGCCTGTTCGACCTCGTAGCGTTGATACTCCTCCGTGATCGACTCGCCGTTCTCGTCGCAGACGACATAAGTGTCCAGCGTGTAGTCGTCGCGCGTCGAATTGATGCGCGCGTCGAGAATCGACAGGCCGAGCTGGGCGAGCACCCCCGTGGTCACGCCGAACAGATAGTCGCGGTCGCGCGTGTAGACGAACAGGGTCGTGCCCTGATCCTCGATGTAGGTCAGCGACACCAGCGGTCCGTCGCGGCCCTCGTGGCTGACGATGGCGCGCGTCTGGCGCGCGATCTCCTCGGGGCTGTGGCGCAGGAAGTAATCCGGCTCGAAGCGTTCCCAGACGGCCTTGAAACGCGGCGTGTTGACCTTGGTACGGGTGAGCAGGGCGGCGGCGGCACTGCGCGTTTCGGCGATCAGCTCGTCCTCGTCCAGCGGATCGTCCAGACCGCGCTCGAGCGCGCGTCGCGTGCTGGTGTACAGATCGACGAGCAGGCTTTCCTTCCAGGAGTTCCAGAGGCTGGGATTCGTCGCCCGGATGTCGCAGACCGTCAGCAGGAACAGGCGGTCCAGCCGGGCCCGGCTGCCGACCTCGCGCGCGAACTCGTTGACGACGGTCACGTCGTTGATGTCGCGCCGCTGGGCGGTCATCGACATCAGCAGATGCTGGCGCACCAGCCAGCAGACGAGATCCGTGTCGTCCGAGGACAGGCCGTGGTTCGTGCAGAATTCCCGGGCATCGCGTTCGCCGAGTACCGAATGATCGCCGCCGCGCCCCTTGGCGATGTCGTGCATGAGCCCCGCGATCAGCAGGATCTGGGGCTTGTTGAGTGTCTGCATCAGTTCGCTGGCGAACGGCAGTTCGTGGTCGAAGCGCGGCAATGCCAGTCGGCGCAGATTGCGGATCACGAACAGCGTGTGTTCGTCGACCGTGAGCGTGTGGAACAGGTCGTACTGCATGCGGCCGATGATGCGCCCGAAATTCGGCAGATAGCGCCCGAGCACGCCGTAGCGGTTCATGCGCCGCAGCGCGCGCGTCACGCCGCTGCGCTGGCGCAGAATCTCAGTGAAAAGACGCCGGCAATGGATTGAGCTGCGGAAGTTTTCATCGATCAGATGGCGGTCGCGCCGCATCAGGCGAAGGGTATGCGCCCGGATGCCGGTCAGGCGCGGCCGGGTCTGCATGAGATAGAAGATCTCGAGCAGCGCGCTGGGGGTTTCGGTGAAGACGTCGTCCGCGGTCACCTCGATGAAGCCGTGACGCGCCTGGAAACGCTCGTTGATCGGGCGCGGGCGCTCGGTCTGGTGCGGATGCAGAATCGCTTCCGAGAACAGTTGAAGCAAAATATCATTGAGTGCCGACAGCGCCTTGATATTGCGGTAATAACGCTGCATGAACTGCTCGACCGCCAGCGTGTTTTCGGCGTCGCTGTAGCCGAGCATCTGAGCGATCTGGATCTGATGATCGAACAGCAGCCGATCCTCGGCGCGACCGGTCAGGGTGTGCAGCGCAAAGCGGACCCGCCACAGGAACGCCTGGCCACGCTTGAGTTCGGTGAACTCCCGCGCGCTCAGAAAGCCGTAGTCCACGAGTCCGTCGAGGGTGTCGGTGGCGAACTGGCGCTTGGCGACCCAGGCGATCGTCTGGATGTCGCGCAGTCCGCCGGGCGATTCCTTGACGTTGGGTTCCAGCTTGTAGGCGGTCTCGTCGTAGCGGGCATGACGGGTCTGCTGCTCGTCCACCTTGGCCTTGAAGAACTCGGCCGAGGGCCAGATGTGCTCGGCCGAGGTCGCCGCCCGCATGGCGGCGAACAGCGACAGGTCGCCGGCGAGCGCGCGCGACTCCATCAGGTTGGTCATGATGGTGATGTCGTCGGTGGCGCGTTCGGCGCATTCGACCGGCGAGCGCACGCTGTGGCCGATCTCCAGCCCGATGTCCCATAGGTGCATCAGAAACGCTTCCAGCGCGGGGCCGATGTCGTCGAGCTGGCCGTCGCGATAGAGGATCAGCAGATCGATGTCCGAATGCGGCAGCAGCTCGCCGCGGCCGTAGCCGCCCACCGCGACCAGGCAGGCGTCGGGGGTGTCGACGAGTGTCTCCCAGGCGCCGGCCAGCACGGTGTCGACCAGCTCGCTGCGCGCGGTGACGAGGCTGTCGATATGCGCGCCGGCCTCGAAGGCGGCCTCGATGCGGCGTGCGCCCTCGGCGAGGACGTCGCGGGCCGGCGCGATCTCGCGTCCCTGAATCGCGCCCGCTCGTTCGAGGAAATCGGCCCATGACGAGGCCGGGGCGTCGGGCGCGCTATCGATCGGGTCGGTCACCTCAGGCGGCCGTCTGGCTCGGCGTGAGGATCTCCACGCCGTCGGCGGTCACCAGCACGGTGTGCTCCCACTGCGCGGACAGGCTGTGATCCTTGGTGACCACGGTCCAGCCATCCGGCAGCACCTTCACGTGGCGCTTGCCGGCATTGACCATCGGTTCGATGGTGAAGGTCATCCCCGCTTCCAGGCGCAGGCCGGTCCCGGGCTCGCCGTAGTGCAGCACCTGCGGTTCCTCGTGAAAGCCCAGCCCGATGCCGTGGCCGCAGTATTCGCGTACCACCGAGCAGCGCTGTGCCTCGACATAGGTCTGGATCACCGCCCCGATGTCGCCGAGCGTGGCCCCCGGCCGCACGGCGGCGATGCCCTCGTACATCGCGGCCTCGGCGACGTCGGACAGTCGCCGGGCCTTGATCGACGGCTCCCCGGCGAAGAACATCCGCGACGAGTCGCCGTGGTAGCCGTCCTTGATCAGGGTGATGTCGATGTTGAGTGCGTCCCCCTTCTTGAGCTTCTTGTCGCCGGGGATGCCGTGGCAGACCACGTGGTTGATCGACGTGCATATCGATTTCGGGAAACCGTGGTAGTTCAGCGGCGCCGGGGTCGTGCCGAGGGTGTCCACCATGAAGTCGTGGCAGCGGGTGTTGAGTTCGTCGGTGGTCACGCCGGGCCGGACGTGCTCGCCGATCATGTCGAGCACCTGCGCGGCCAGGCGGCCGGCTTCGCGCATCTTGTCCTGTTCCTCGGGCGTCTTTAGGGTCACGCTCATGGGTGTGGCTGTCCTTCTGGGGCGGCGTTGCGGGGTAGCGGGGCCGTGTCGAGGCGCCGCATCGGTGGCCTGAATGGGGCGGCTATGGTATAAACCGCTCGCGCTCGCGGCAATGCGAGGCGAAATCCGGCGGCTCGACCGCCGAAAATACACACGCGCTTCGGCACATGAGACGGGGTGCCGGTCGGCATGACGTCGACGGGTTGTCTCATGGGAGGCGCGGAGGATCAACCCGGAGAAACGATATGAGTCAAGTCAGCATGCGCCAGTTGCTCGAGGCGGGTGTGCATTTCGGCCACCGCACGCGCTATTGGAACCCGAAGATGGCCCCCTACATCTTCGGCCACCGCAACAAGATCCACATCATCAACCTTGAAGAGACGCTGCCGCTCATCAAGGATGCCTACAACTACATCAGCCGGCTGTCTGCGAACGGCGGCAACGTCATGTTCGTGGGCACCAAGCGCGCCGCGCGCGAGGCCGTCGGCAAGCAGGCCCAGCGCTGCGGCATGCCGTTCGTCAATCATCGTTGGCTGGGCGGCATGCTCACCAACTTCAAGACCGTCAAGAACTCGATCCAGCGCCTGCACGATCTCGAGCAGATGATCGAGGACGGCTCGATCCGCAAGCTGTCCAAGCGCGAGGGCCTCGACCTGCACCGCGAGCGCGACAAGCTCGAGCGCGGGATCGGCGGCATCAAGGAGATGACGAGCCTGCCGGATGCGCTGTTCGTCATCGACGTCGGCTTCGAGAAGATCGCCGTCGACGAGGCCCGCAAGCTCGGCATCCCGGTGATCGCCGTGGTCGACACCAACTGCTCGCCGGACAACATCGACGTGGTGATCCCCGGCAATGACGACGCCATTCGCGCCATTCGGATCTACACCGAGATGGTGGCCGATGCCGTTCTGACCGGTCGCGGCAGCAAGGGCGAGTTCACCGGTCCAAGCGAGGACATCGTCGAGGTCCAGGAAGAGGGCGCGGCGCACGAGCCCGGCAAGCCGGCCGAGGCGCAGGCCGCCAGCGAGGCGACCCAGAATTCGGTCATCCAGGAATCCCAGGGCGAGTCCGAGCCGCGGGCGACCGCCTCTCTCGGCGACGTGGCTTCGGTTCCGGCCGAGGAGCCGCGCGAGTCCGACGCGCACGACGCCGACAAGTAACACTGCAGTTTTCGAGAGGTATTAGTGATGGCGATTAGCGCTGCTCTGGTGAAAGAGCTCCGGGAGCGCACCGGCGCCGGCATGATGGAGTGCAAGAAGGCGCTCCAGGCCGCCGACGGTGATATCGAGGCCGCGGCGGAGGCCATGCGCCGCGAAGGTCTTGCCAAGGCTGACAAGAAGGCTGACCGCATCGCGGCCGAGGGCCGCGTGGCGGCCGTCGTGTCCGAGGACGCGAAGTCGGCGGTCCTCGTCGAGGTCAACTGCGAGACCGACTTCGTGGGCAAGAACGACGACTTCATCGCCTTCGCCGAGGCGGTGGCCCGCGTGGTGCTGGACGAGAATCCGGCCGACGTCGACGCGCTGGGCGCGCTGACGATCGACGGCGAGGACATCGAGGCGCGCCGACGTGCCCTCGTGGCCAAACTCGGCGAGAAGATCACGGTGCGTCGCTTCCGGCGCATCGAGTCCGCCGAGGGCCGGCTCGACGTCTACAAACACGGTGCCCGTATCGGCAGTGCGGTGGCGGTGTCCGGTGGCGAGCCGGAGCTGGCCCGGGATCTGGCGATGCACGTCGCGGCGACCGCGCCGGCGCATCTGTCGGCCGACGACGTGCCCGCCGAGCGCCGCCAGGCGGAGCGCGAGATTCTCGTCGCCCAGGCGCAGGACTCCGGCAAGCCGGACGACATCATCGAGAAGATGGTCGACGGTCGTCTGCGCAAGTTCCTGGCCGAGATCACGCTCATGGGTCAGCCGTTCGTGAAGGATCCGGACGTCACGGTCGAGCAGCTCTGCAAGCAGCAGGGCGCGACGATCACCGACTACGCCCGGATCGAAGTCGGCGAGGGGATCGAGAAGAAGCAGGAAGACTTCGCGGCCGAAGTCAAGGCGCAAGCCGAGAAGACCGCCTGAAGAAAGATGCCGGCTGCCGAGGCAGCCGGTTTTTTTTGCCCGCCGCCGTCGGCGGGCCGTGCGTACTGTTATCTTGACCCGGCCGGAGTTTTGCCCATGTCCTCCCACGTGCACGCTTGTCGATGAGCCAGAAGAAGCCGACCTATCGACGCATATTGCTGAAACTCAGTGGCGAGGCCCTGATGGGCCAGTCGGACTACGGTATTTCCGCCGATGTGGCCGAGCGGCTCGCTCGCGAACTGGCTGAGTTGATCGAGGCCGGCGTGCAGGTGGCGCTGGTCGTCGGCGGCGGCAACATCTTCCGCGGCGTGGGTCTGGCCGGGCGCGGCATGGATCGGGTGACCGGCGACCAGATGGGCATGCTCGCCACCGTGATCAACGCGCTGGCCCTGCAGGATGCGATCGAGAACCAGGGCATGACCGCCCGGGTGATGTCGGCGATCCGGATCAATCAGGTGTGCGAGGACTACATCCGCCGTCGTGCGATCCGGCATCTCGAGAAGGGCCGGGTGGCGATCTTCGCGGCGGGCACGGGCAATCCGTTCTTCACGACCGATTCGGCGGCGAGCCTGCGGGCGATCGAGATCAACGCCGATCTCATGCTCAAGGCGACCAAGGTCGACGGCATCTACAGCGCCGATCCGGTCAGCGACAGCAGCGCCCGCCGCTACACGCATCTCACCTACGACGAGGTCATCGACCAGCGTCTGGCGGTCATGGACACGACGGCGATCGTGCTCTGCCGCGACAACGGCATGCCGCTACGGGTGTTCGACATCAATCGCGCGGGGGATCTGTTGCGGATCGTCGACGGCGCCACCGATGTCGGCACGCTGGTCGACAACAATACGACGAGAGCCACAGCATGATCGAGGACATCTACAAGGATACCCAGCAGCGCATGGACAAGACCATCAGCGTCATGCGCGACAATTTCAGCAAGATCCGCACCGGTCGGGCGAGCACGAGCCTGCTCGATCACGTGACCGTCGACTACTACGGCACCGAAGTGCCGATCAATCAGGCCGCCAACGTGTCCGTCGAGGATGCGCGCACGATCACGATCCAGCCGTGGGAGAAGTCCATGGTGAGCAAGATCGAGAAGGCGATCATGGGCGCGGATCTCGGTCTCAATCCGTCGACGGCAGGCGAAGTCATCCGCATCGTGCTGCCGCCGTTGACCGAGGAGCGCCGCAAGGACCTGGTCAAGGTGATCCGGGCCGAGGCCGAGGATGCGCGGGTCGCGGTCCGCAACGTGCGTCGCGATGCCAACGCCACGGTCAAGGAGCTGCTCAACGACAAGGACATCAGCGCCGACGACCAGCATGCCGCTGAGGCGCATATCCAGAAGCTGACCGATCAGCACGTCGCCCGCATCGATAGCCTGCTCCAGGACAAGGAGCAGGAAATCATGACGGTTTGAGCCATCACGCGGACGTCGCTGCCATGACTGTTCCCGAACATGTGGCCGTCATCATGGACGGCAACGGCCGCTGGGCGAACGCGCGTGGTCTGCCGCGCGCCGCCGGTCATCGGGCGGGCGCGCGCGCGGCCCGGGCGATCGTCGAGAGCGCCCGCGAGACCGGTATCCGGGTGCTGACGGTCTTCGCCTTCTCCAGTGAGAACTGGCAGCGTCCGCGTGCGGAAGTCCGGCTGCTGCTGGACCTGTTTCGCCGGACGATCCAGCGCGAGCTCGGTTCGCTCCACGACAACAACGTGCGCCTGAGTTTCATCGGCGAGCGCGACCATTTCTCCGCCGGCTTGCAGCGCGCCATGGAGACCGCGGAGACGCGCACGCGCGACAACGACGGTCTCGATCTGGTCGTTGCGGTCGACTTCGGCGGACGCTGGGACGTGGTGCGCGCCGCCCGCGAGATGGCGCGCGACTGCGCGGCCGGACGGCTGGATCCCGATGGCATCACGGAAGCGGTGTTCGGCCGCTATCGCAGCCTGGCGCACGTGCGCGAGCCCGATCTGTTCATCCGCACGGGCGGCGAGCGCCGGATCAGCAATTTCCTGCTCTGGGATCTTGCTTACAGCGAGCTCTACTTCACCGATCGTCTCTGGCCGGACTTCGATCGCGAGGCGCTGGAGGAAGCGATCGACTGGTATGCCCGCCGCGAGCGGCGCTTCGGTCGGTTGCCGGAGGCGGCCGCACCGGGCCGCTGAGCATGCTGGCCACGCGAATCGCGACCGCGGCCGTGGTGGTGCCCATCGCGGTCCTGGGCATGCTGTTTCTGCCGACCGGCGCGATCGCGCTCGTATTCTCGGCGCTGATGCTGCTCGGCGCCTGGGAATGGGGCGGCCTTGTGCGCCTCGAGACCACCGGTCGCGGTGTGTTCGTCGCGGTCGTTGCTGCGGTGATGGGCTTGGTCTTGCTTCTGCGCAACGCGCCGCTGCCGGTGAGCGCGGAACTGTTCGTGATCGGTCTGGCATGCCTTTGGTGGCTGGCCGCGATCGCCTGGATCGTGCGCTACCCGCAGGGCTGGTCCGACGTGCTTGGCCGCCTCGGCCCGGGTGCGGCCGTCGGCGTCGTCGCGCTGGTTGCGCCGGTCGCTGCGGTGACCTATCTGCACCAGAGCGACGACGGCGTGCTGTTGCTGCTGACGTTGTTCGTGCTCGTCTGGACGGCGGACACCGGCGCCTATTTCGCCGGCAAGGCCTTTGGCCGCCACAAGCTGGCGCCGCGCGTCAGTCCGGGCAAGACGATCGAGGGCGCTGTGGGCGGTCTGGTCGCCGCCATGATCATGGGCGCTGCGGCCGCATGGCTGCTCGGTTACGGCGGTGGGCGTACAATCGCCTTCATGGTGCTGGCCGGCTGGGTCGCGGCCGTTTCGATAGTCGGCGATCTCACGATCAGCATGTTCAAGCGACACGCACAGCGCAAGGACAGCGGTATGCTGTTTCCGGGCCACGGCGGCGTGCTGGACCGTCTCGACAGCGTGCTCGCGGCCGCGCCGTGGTTTGTTGCCGGGCTGCACTGGCTGCCGGCGCAGGTCTAGCTGCAATCGGGAATTTTCGTCACCGAGGGATCATGTCGGCAGCGCCGCGGTCGAAGGCCGTGACGCCGTGCCGCGCATCGCCGTTCACAGGGAGCATCAAAACGCATGTCTGACTGGCTGATGTCGGTACCGGCATTCATCGTGGCGATCGGCATCCTCGTCGCGGTCCACGAATACGGCCACTTCTGGGTCGCGCGTCGGATGGGCGTGAAGGTGCTGCGGTATTCGATCGGCTTCGGCACGCGTATCTGGGGCTTCACCGGTCGCCGTTCCGGAGTCGAGTACTGGCTGTCGGCGATTCCGCTGGGCGGTTACGTCAAGATGCTCGACGAGCGGGAAGGGGCGGTCGCCGAATCGGAGAAGCCCTACGCCTTCAACCGACAGCATCCGGCCAAGCGGATCGCCATCGTCGCCGCGGGCCCGGGCGTCAACTTCCTGTTCGCCATTCTGGCCTATTGGTTCGTGTTCATGATCGGCGTCGCCGGCATCAAGCCGGTGATCGGTCCGGTCGCCGACGGCACGCTGGCGGCGGCCTCCGGCCTGCAGGCCCGGGACGAGATCGTGGCGATCGACGACCGTGCGGTGGGTGACTGGCAGGAGCTGCGCCTGACGCTGCTCGACCGTGGCCTCGACGGCGATCCGATCACCCTCGATGTGGCGCGTCCGGACGCGGGTCGACGCTCGATCACCATCGATCTGAGCAGCGCGCCGTCCGATCCGGAAGCGCTGTTCGAACGCCTGGGGCTCGCCCCCTACCAGCCGCCGGCGACGCCGCGGATCGCGGGCGTGGTCGACGATTCCCCCGCGGCACGGGCGGGTCTCGAGAGCGGGGATGATGTCACGGCCATCGACGGGCGGGCACTGGATTCGCCGCAGGCCCTGGTCGACTATGTCCAGGCGCGGCCGGGTGAACGCGTCGAACTGGACGTCACCCGCGACGGCGAACGGCTCACACTGCCGGTGACGCTGGCGCGGGTCGATAGCGACGACGGTGAGCCCCGCGGCCAGCTCGGGGCGCGCATCGGCGTCGATGCCGCGGCCTGGGATGCCATGCGCACCACGCGCCAGCTCGGCCCGCTGGCGGCGATTCCCGCCGCGGTCGACAAGACCTGGGAGGTCTCGGCGCTGACGGTGCGGCTGATGGCGCGCATGGTCACCGGCGATGTGTCCTGGCGCAACGTCAGCGGCCCCATTCAGATCGCCAACATCGCCGGTCAGACCGCGAGCGTCGGTCTGGAGGCGTTCGTCGGCTTCCTCGCACTGGTCAGCGTCAGTCTGGCGGTGCTCAACCTGTTGCCCGTCCCGGTGTTGGATGGGGGGCATCTTCTGTATTATTCGATCGAATGGATACGGGGGCGGCCTCTGTCCGAGGCTGTACAGGTGGCGGGTCAGCAGGCGGGCATGGTTGCCCTGCTCATGCTCATGACTCTGGCTTTCTACAACGATATCCTGCGCTTGCTCGGGTAGCGGAGCTGTTTATATGCCTCGAATTCTGATGCGCGCGCTCGTCGTGCTGTTGTGTTTCTATGCCGCCGGCGCGTGGGCTCAGTATGACTTTCGCGTGCAGGACGTGCGGGTGACCGGCGTCCAACGGCTCGAACCCGGCACGGTACTGACCTATCTGCCCCTTTCGACCGGCGACCGGCTGAGCCAGGCGCGTGCGCAACAGGCGATCCGCGCCCTCTACGATACCGGCCTGTTCGAGAACGTCACGCTGCAGCGCGAAGGCAACACCCTCGTGGTGGACGTCGTCGAGCGTCCGGAGATCGCGCGCTTCACGATCGAGGGCAACGAGCAGATCGGTGGCGATCAGCTCAAGAAGAGCCTCGAACAGCAGGGGCTGGCCCAGGGCGAGCTCTACAAGCGCTCTCTCGTGGATCAGCTCGATCAGGAACTGCGGCGCCAGTACTATGCCAACGGCTACTACAGCGTCCAGCTCGACAGCGAGGTCACCGAGCTCGACAACAACCGCGTCGCGATCGATATCGATGTCCAGGAGGGGCCGGTGGCCTCGATCAAGGACATCAACATCATCGGCAACGAGCGCTTCTCCGACGATCAGCTGCGTGACGTGTTCCAGCTTGAATCGAGCGCGCCGTTCTACACGCATCCGCTGACCTTCTGGCGCGACCGCGACCGTTATTCGCGAGAGCGGCTGCTCGGTGACCTGGAATCGCTGAACTCGTTCTATCAGGACCGCGGCTACATCCGCTTCAACGTGTCCTCGATCCAGGTGTCGCTGTCGCCGGACAAGCGCGACATTTTCTTGACGATCAACGTCGACGAGGGCGCGCAGTACACGATCAGCGACTACGAATTCGCCGGCGACATGATCGTGCCCGAGACGACGCTGCAGCGTCTGGTCGACGTGGAGGCCGGCGAGATCTTCCGTCGCAGCGAGGTCGACGGTTCGGCCAGCCGCATCAGCTCCGGGCTGGCCGACTTCGGCTATGCCTTCGCCGAAGTCGATCCGCTGACCCAGGTCGACGAGGAGGACAAGACGGTCGATCTGACGTTCTTCATCGATCCCGGCAAGCGGGCCTACGTACGTCAGATCACGTTCTCCGGCAACGAAAAGACCAACGACGAAACGCTGCGTCGCGAGATGCGCCAGTTCGAGGGCGCGCCGTTCTCGCGCAGTGGCGTCGAGCGCTCGCGCACCCGGCTGGCGCGTCTGCCCTTCATGCAGGACGTGCAGGTGGACACGCAGAAGGTCGCCGGCTCCGAGGATCTGGTGGACGTCAATTACGACGTGTCCGAGCGTGCGGCCGGCACGCTGCAGTTCGGTGTCGGCTTCTCCGACGCCCAGGGCTTTCTGATCAATGGCAGCGTGTCGCACAGCAATTTCCGCGGCACCGGCAACAAGGTCAGCCTGCAGGCCGAGACCAACGACTACGCGCGTAGCGTGGGCGCGAGCTGGACCGATCCCTACTTCACCGACGAGGGCGTTTCGCGCACGATCTCCGCGTTCTATCGTGACACCGATCAGCTCATTCGCATCGGTTCCGGCTTCGATCTGAACTCGGTCGGCGGCGCGATGACGTTCGGCCTGCCAATCACCGAGTATTCGCAGATCCGTGCGGGGCTTGGCGTCGAGCGCAACGAAATCAACTCCGCGGTCAATCGTGACGGCGAGCAGCGTCTGTCCGACGAGCTTGCCGAGTTCATTAACGAGAACGGCCGCGAGGCCACGACCTACGAGTTGCAGACGGGTTGGCAGCGCGACACGCGCAACCGCACGTTCTTCGCCACCCGCGGCTCGAATTCCCAGGTCGAGTTCAACATCAAGGGCCCGGGCTCGGATCTCGAGTACTACGACGTCAGCTTCGAGCACCAGCGCTATTTCCGTATCGGCGCCTGGATTCCGGGGCTGTCGGACAAGGTCGTGCTGCAGACCGACGGCCGCATCGCCCAGACCGATATCTGGGGGCAGGGCGAAGACGTACCACCCTACGACAACTTCTTCGGCGGCGGCGCGCGCTCGGTGCGCGGCTTCTCGAACGGCGGCATCGGCCCGCAGGACTCCTTCGATAATCCCTACGGCGGCCAGTTCCTCACGACTCTGCAGAATGAGCTCGTGATTCCGACCTTCCTCGAGTCGGACAACAAGTCGACGCGTCTGGCCGCGTTCTACGACATCGGCAGCGTGTACGAGGAAGCCAGCGATTTCGACGCCAGTGAGCTGCGCAAGTCGGCGGGTGTTGCCTTCTACTGGTTCACCCCGTTCTTCGGTCTGCTGCGCGTGAGTTACGCCGCCTACGTCGACGGTCAGCCGGGAGACGATACCGATCGCTTCCAGTTCTCCTTCGGTGTGGGGCTGTAGCGCCGCGCCTGCGCTGCCTTGTCCAGGAGCGACCATGACCCATCTGCGGTACGCCTTCGTGCTGATGTTCGGCCTGCTGCTGGCGTCGGTGGCAGTGTCTGCACCCGCGCAGACACCGCGGATCGGCGTCGTCGACGTTGATCGGCTGGTCAGCGAATCCCCGCAGGCCAGCCGTGCGCGAACCAGCATGGCCAAGCAGTTCGCCAAGCGAAAGAACGAGCTGGAGGCCGCCTCCGAGAGTCTGCGCCAGGATATGGAGCGGCTGAATCGGGACGGTTCGGTGATGAGCGAAGACGATCGGGCCCGGCTCCAGACCCGTATCCGTGAGCGCCAGCGGGAGCTGCAGATGCGCCAGGGCCAGTACAACGACGACGTGGCCGAGGCCGAGCAAAAGGAGTTCAAGCGGATGCGCGCTGATATCCGCGGCGTGATCGACGCCTACGCCCGGGAGCAAGGTTTCGATCTCATGCTCGGCGACGGCGTGCTCTATGCGACCGAGGCGATCGACGTCACCGACGAGATTCTCGACCGCCTGAAGCAGCGCTGACGTGTCGCATCATTCCGGTTACGAGACCACGCTCGGCGCGATAGCCGAGCAGTTCGACCTCGAGCTCGCCTTGGGGGATCCGGGCGCGCGGCTGGACGGCGTCTGTGCGCTGACCCCCGGCCGCGACGCCGGTCTGGCCTTCGCCGAGAGTGAGGCGCAGGCCGACGCCCTGGCCGCGACCGGCGCGACGGCGGTCATTCTGACCGCGGCGCTGGCGCCGCGCTGCCCCGTGGCGGCGCTGGTCTGCGAGCGCCCGCGGCTGGCGTTCGCCCGGGCGGCGAGCGTGTTCGAGCCGGCGCCGCCGGCGGCCGGCGTGCACCCGAGTGCGGTCGTCGAGCCCGGCGCGCGTGTCGACCCTGGAGCCAGTATCGGGCCGCAGGCGGTGGTTGGGGCGGATGCGGTGCTCGAAGCGGGCGTCGTGGTCGGGCCGTCGAGCGTGATCGGGGCGCGAGCGCGCATCGGGACCGATACGCGTATCGAGGCCAACGTCAGCGTCGGCGACGGCGTCGTCATCGGTGCCCGGGTGCGCATCGAGGCCAATGCCGCGATCGGCGGTCGCGGCTTCGGTCTCGTTCACAACGGCCAGGGGTGGGACCCGATCCCGCAGCTCGGAGGCGTGCGCATCGATGACGACGTCGAGGTCGGGGCCGGCACCACGATCGATCGCGGCGCCATCGACGATACGGTCATCGGCCCCGGCGTGAAGCTGGACGATCAGGTCCATATCGGCCACAACTGCGTCATCGGCGCGCATACGGTGGTCGCGGGCTGTACGGGCATCGCCGGTTCCTGCACCATCGGGGCGCACTGCATGATCGGCGGCGGCGTGGGCATCGGCGATCACGTCACGGTCGTCGACGGCGTGATCATCACCGCCGCCAGCCAGGTGCCCAAGGACATCACTGCGGCCGGCGTATACTCGTCGACCCTGCGCGCGATGCCGGCGGGCAAGTGGCGCAAGCGTCTGGCGCTGTTTCGCCAGCTCGACCGGATCGAGCGCCGTCTGCGCCGGGTGGAGCGGCCCGGCGCTTTCACAGGAGACAAGGACGAATGAGCGAGCAAGACGACATCCGGGCGATCATGCGGCAGCTGCCGCACCGGTTTCCCTTTCTGCTGGTGGACCGCGTGCTCTCGTGCGAGCCGGGCCAGTCCATCACCGCGATCAAGAACGTGACCATCAACGAGCCGTTCTTCCCCGGCCATTTCCCGGAGCATCCGGTGATGCCGGGCGTGCTCATCCTCGAGGCGCTGGCGCAGGCGGGCCTGATTCTGGGCATGCGTACGGTCGAGTCCGAGGAGGGCACCATCGTCTACTTCGCCGGGATCGACAAGGCGCGCTTCAAGCGTCAGGTTGTACCGGGCGATCAGCTGCTGCTCAAGCTCGTGGTCGGCTCGGCCAAGAAGCGTCTCTGGCGTTTCGATGCCGAAGCCTGGGTGGGCGACGAGCTGGCCTGCCGCGCGCAGATGATGGCGATTCCGGGGAAGGCCGATGCCAGTTGATCCCAGCGCACAGGTCCATCCGGAGGCCCAGCTCGCAGACGACGTGGATGTCGGCCCGTTCTCGGTGATCGGCCCCAACGTGCGCATCGGCGCGGGCACCCGCATCGGCCCGCACGCCGTGATAACGGGCCACACCCACATCGGTCGCGAGAACCACATATTCCAGTTCGTGTCGCTCGGCGCGGAGCCGCAGCATCGCGTCTACAAGGGCGAGCCGACGCGGCTGGTCATCGGCGATCGCAACACGTTCCGCGAATACTGCAGCGTGCACCGCGGCACGACGATCGATCAGAGCGAGACCATCATCGGCGACGACAATCTGCTGATGGCCTATACCCACGTGGCTCACGACTGCGTGCTCGGCAACGGCATCACGATGGCCAACGGGGCGAGTCTGGCCGGCCACGTCCGTATCGGCGATTTCTGTATTCTCGCCGGCTTCGCGCTGGTCTATCAGTTCCGGCGCGTGGGCACGATGGCGTTTCTGGCCTATTGCAGCGGCGTGCAGCAGGACGTGCCGGCATTCGTGCGCTCCTCGGGGGCGCCCGCCGAGCCCCACGGCATCAATTCCGTGGGCATGCGCCGGCGCGGTTACTCCGAGGACGAAGTGGCCGCGGCGAAGCAGGCCTATCGCACCATCTATCGTTCCAAGCTGCGGCTGGATCAGGCCCGCGAGGCGCTGCGCGAGCCGGCCGAACACAGCGAGGCGGTGCGCGTCATGCTGGCGTCGCTGGACGCCGCCCAGCGCGGCATCATCCGCTAGCGTCGCGGCGAGCGCGCGTGTCCCATGCGGCACCGCTGTTCACGCTGGTCGCCGGCGAGACCTCCGGCGACAGCCTCGGCGCGGGGTTGATCCGGGCGCTGCGCGTGCACTATCCACAGGCCCGCTTCGAGGGCGTGACCGGGCCGCTCATGCGGGCCGAGGGCTGTGAGAGCCTGGCCGATATTGAGGCGTTGTCGCTGTTCGGTGTCAGCGAGGTGGTCGGCCAGATTCCGCGGCTGCTGCGACTGCGCCGCCGGCTCGCGGCACACGTATTGTCGGCTCGGCCCGCGGCCTTCATCGGTATCGACGCGCCGGCCTTCAACACCGGGCTCGAGCTTCGACTCAAGTCGCGCGGCGTGCCCACGGTCCACTACGTCTGCCCCACGGCCTGGGCCTGGCGCGAGGGGCGCACGCGCCACATCCGGCGTGCGGTCGATCGCCTGCTGGCGATCTTTCCCTTCGAGGAGGCGTTCTTCGCGCGTCACGGCATCCCGGTGACCTATGTCGGCCACCCCCTGGCCGGTGAGCTGCCGCGGCATCCGAACGCGGACACTGCCCGGCGCGCACTCGGTCTGGAGCCGGGCGCCCGCTGGGTGGGCCTGCTGCCCGGCAGCCGGGGTGCGGAGGTCAGCCGGCTGGGGCGCCCGTTTCTCGAGACCGCGCGCTGGCTCACGCGCCGTTCGCCGGGCCTGCGCTTCGTCGCGCCGATGGCCAACGCCCGCGTCCGCGCCCTGTTCGAGGCCGATCTCGCCGACTATCCTGATGTCGACGTGACGCTGATTGACGGTCGATCGCGCGAGGTGATGCGCGCGGTCGAGGTGCTGCTGCTGGCCTCCGGAACCGCGTCGCTGGAGGCGCTGCTGGCCAAGACACCGATGGTGGTGGCCTATGCACTGTCGGACAGCAACTACTGGATCGCCCGAAGCCTCAACCTGATCAAGACCGAGCACGTGAGCATGCCCAATCTGCTGGCCGGCCGTGCGCTGGTGCCCGAATTCCTGCAGCAGGAGGCGAGCCCGGACTTCATGGGCCCCTGGCTCTATCGTCTGCTGCACGCCGAGACCGCGCGCCGGCGCCAGATCGACGCGTTCGACGGGATACACGCCCGCCTCGCGCTGGACGCCGACGCGCGGGCCGCGCGCGCAGTGGTGGATCTCGTCGAGGCCCGCCCGTGACGCGCCGCCGCCGACGTTTCGCCTGCCCCTGTGTCGCCGGCGTCGACGAGGTCGGCCGTGGCCCGCTGGCCGGGCCGGTGGTGGCCGCCGCCGTGATTCTGCCGCCGAAGGGGCTGCCGCGGGGTCTGACCGACTCCAAGGCGCTGACCGAAGCCGAGCGCGAGCGGCTCGATGTCAAGATCCGGGCGCGGGCGCTGGCCTGGGCGCTGGGCGAGGCGTCGGTTGCGGAAATCGACGCCATGAATATCCTGCAGGCGAGCCTGCTCGCAATGCGGCGAGCCGTGGCCGCACTCACGCTCACGCCCTTCGCGGCCTGGGTGGACGGCAACCACGCGCCCGGGCTGGCGATGCCGGTGCGTGCGGTGGTTGGTGGCGACGGCGCGGTACCGGCGATCAGTGCCGCCTCCATCGTGGCCAAGGTCGCGCGCGATCGGCAGATGGTCGCGCTCGACGCGGCCTACCCCGGCTACGGCTTCGCTCGGCACAAGGGCTATGGCACTGCCGGCCATCGCCGCGCCCTGGAACGGCTCGGCGTCACCGAGATCCACCGGCGCAGCTTCGCTCCGGTCGCCCGCTTGGCCGAAGCGCGCCAGACCGTCTTCGATTACACGTTACGATAAGCCCATGACCACGCCCTTCGTTCATCTGCGCGTCCACACCGAATATTCGCTGTCGGACGGGATCGTGCGGATCAAGCCGCTGATCGCCCAGACGCGAGAGGCCGGCATGCCGGCCGTGGCCGTGACCGACAACGTCAATCTGTTCGGCATGGTCAAGTTCTACAAGGCCGCGCTGGGCGCCGGTGTGAAGCCGATCGTGGGGGTCGATCTCAAGATCGACGAGGGCCCGGAAACACCGCCGTCGCGCCTGACCTTGCTCGCCCAGAGCCGGGAGGGCTACCGGCATTTGTGCGAGTTGCTGACCCGCGCCTATCTCAAGGGCCAGGACCGCGGGCAGGTGCTGTGCCGCCGCGAGTGGGTCGAGGAGAAGGCCGAGGGTCTGATCGCGCTGTCCGGCGGCATGGCCGGCGACACGGGGGCGGCCCTGCTCGCGGGCAAGCCCGAGCTCGCGGACGCCGCGGCGCGCCACTGGCAGGCGGTGTTCGGCGACCGCTACTATCTCGAGCTCACCCGCTGCGGGCGTGCCGGCGAGTCGGCCTGGCTGTCGGAGACCGTTGCGCTGGCGCTGCGCCACGACATTCCGGTGGTGGCCACCAACGACGTCCGCTTTCCCACGGCCGACGATTTCGACGCCCATGAAGCGCGGGTGGCCATTCACGGCGGCTACACGCTGGCCGACCCGCGCCGGCCGCGCCACTACACGGCCGAGCAGTATCTCAAGACGCCCGCCGAGATGGTCGAGCTGTTCTCCGACCTGCCGGAGGCGATCGAGAACAGCGTGGAGATCGCCCGCCGCTGCAATCTGGAGCTGACGCTCGGCGAGAACGTGCTCCCCGACTTCCCGGTGCCCGCCGAGCACGATGCGGCCAGTTTTCTCAAGGCCGAGTCCGAGCGCGGTCTGGAGACCCGGCTGGCCGATCTCTATCCCGACCGGGATGCGCGCGAGGCCCGCCGCGCGGAATACGAACAGCGGCTGGCGCACGAACTCGGCGTGATCGAGGGCATGGGTTTTCCGGGCTACTTCCTGATCGTGGCCGACTTCATCCGCTGGGCCCGCGAGAACGGCGTGCCGGTGGGGCCGGGGCGCGGCTCTGGCGCCGGCTCGCTGGTGGCCTACGCGCTCGGGATCACCGATCTCGATCCGTTGGCGTTCGATCTGCTGTTCGAGCGGTTCCTCAACCCCGAACGCGTGTCCATGCCGGACTTCGACGTCGACTTCTGCATGGACGGCCGCGATCGCGTGATCGAGTACGTCGCCGACACCTACGGCGCGAACAAGGTCAGCCAGATCATCACCTACGGCACCATGGCCGCACGCGCGGTGGTGCGCGACGTCGGCCGCGTGCTGGGCCATCCCTACGGCATGGTCGATCGGATCGCCAAACAGGTGCCGTTCGCGCCCGACATGACGCTCGAGCGCGCGCTGGAGGAGTCCGAGGAACTGCGCGCCTCGAAGGCCGACGAGGAGATCGGCTATCTGCTCGACCTCGCCATGTCGCTGGAGGGGCTGTCGCGCAACCCGGGCAAGCACGCCGGCGGCGTGGTCATCGCGCCCTCGGATCTCATCGACTTCACGCCGCTGTACTGCGAGCCGGGTGGCAACAATCGCGTCACCCAGTTCGACAAGGACGACGTCGAGGCCGTCGGCCTGGTCAAGTTCGACTTCCTGGGACTGCGTACGCTCACCATCATCGATCGCGCGGTGAGCGTGGCGAACCGGCGCCTGGAGCACGCCGGCCGCGAGCCGATCGACATCCGCTCGATCCCGATGGACGACAAGCGCGCCTTCGACATGCTAAAGGCCGGCGACACGACCGCGGTCTTCCAGGTTGAATCCTCGGGCATGCGGCGTCTGATCAAGCGCCTGCGCCCCGATGCCTTCGAGGACATCATCGCGCTGGTCGCGCTCTATCGGCCGGGCCCGCTCGAGTCCGGCATGGTCGAGGACTTCATCGACCGCAAGCACGGCCGCGCCCAGGTCGTGTATCCGCACGCCTCCCTGGCCGAGGTGCTGGAGCCGACCTACGGCGTGATCCTGTATCAGGAGCAGGTGATGCAGATCGCCCAGGTGCTGGCCGGCTATTCGCTGGGCAGCGCCGATCTGCTGCGGCGGGCGATGGGCAAGAAGAAGGCCGAGGAGATGGCCAAGCAGCGCGACGGCTTCATCAAGGGCGCCGTCGCCAACGACATCGACGAGAACACCGCGGCCTACATATTCGATCTGGTCGAGAAGTTCGCCGGTTACGGCTTCAACAAGTCGCACTCGGCGGCCTACGCGCTGCTCACCTACCAGACCGCCTGGCTCAAGGCGCACTATCCGGCCGACTTCATGTCGGCCGTGCTTTCCGCGGACATGGATCACACCGACAAGGTCGTGATCATGATCGACGAGTGCCACCGCGTCGACATCGCCGTGGCGCCGCCGGACGTCAACGCCTCCGAATACGATTTCTCGGTGGTCGACGAGGCGACCATCCGCTACGGCCTGGGCGCGGTCAAGGGCGTCGGCAAGGGCGCGATCGACGCCATCATCGCGGAGCGGCGCGAGGGCGGGGCGTTTGCCAACCTCTACGACTTCTGCCGCCGGATCGACACCGGCAAGGCCAATCGCCGGGCGCTGGAGGCGCTCGTCAATGCCGGTGCACTGGACGCGCTGGGGCCGAACCGGGCCAGCCTGATGCACGGCCTGACGCGGGCGCTGGCCGCGGCCGATCAGGACCGCGCGGCCTCGACCGCGGGCCAGAACGACATGTTCGGCCTCGCCGAGGACGCCGACAACAGCGGGCCCCCGCTGGAGGTGCTGGCCGAGTGGCCGGAGGATGAGCGCCTGCGCGCCGAGCGCGACACGCTGGGCCTCTACCTCACCGGCCATCCCATCCGCGCCTGGGAGGCCGAGCTCGCGTTGATGACCCACGGCAAGATCGCCGATCAGGTCGCGGCCATGCCGCGTCCGGAGGAGGGCGCGCGCGCGCGGCGGGCCGACAAGCGCGCGGCGATCGTGGCGGGCCTGGTGGTGGAGGTGCGGCGGATGAAGAAAGGCCGCCGCATCATCGTCGTGCTCGACGACGGCAGCGGGCGCATCGAGTGTCCGCTGTTCGAGGACAAGGCCGCCGAGTACGGCCATCTGCTCACCGCCGATCGGCTGGTCATTGTCGACGGCACGCTCCAGTACGACGATTTCACCGACGGTTTCCGGCTCAACGCGAACAGCGTCATGGACATCGACGGCGCGCGCGAGCGCTACGCCAGCCGCATCATGCTCCAGCTGCAGGCGGAATCGGGCGTGGACGTCGACGCGCTCGCGGGCTGTGTCGACCGCTATCGTGCGGAGGCCGGCTGTGACGTGGTGCTGCGCTATGCCAACGCCGACGCGCGTGCGGTGCTCACACTCGGCGAGACCCGGGTGCGCGTCTGTAACGGTCTGCTCGACGACCTGCGCGGTCTGGTGGGTGCGGAAGCCGTGCAAGTGCGTTATCGTCGCGCTCAGACGACACTCCAGTAACACAACGCAGCAAAAAACGAACTGATGGCGCAGAAAAACCTCGATTACCTGGACTTCGAACAACCGATCGCCGAGCTGCAGGAGAAGATCGAGGAACTGCGCTTCGTGGCCGACGGCAGCGAGGTCAACCTCAACGAGGAGATCACGCGGCTCGAATCCAAGCGCCGCAGTCTCACCGAGCAGATCTTCTCCAAGCTGTCGACCTGGCAGGTCGCGCAGATGGCGCGGCATCCGCTGCGGCCGTACATGCAGGACTACATCGACGGCCTGTTCACGGACTTCGTCGAACTGCACGGCGACCGCGCCTATGCCGACGATCCGGCGATCATCGGCGGCACGGCGAGGCTCGGCGGCCAGTCGGTGATGGTCATCGGCCACCAGAAGGGCCGCGACACGAAGGAGAAGATCCACCGCAACTTCGGCATGCCGCGGCCGGAAGGCTATCGCAAGGCGCTGCGGCTGATGAAGCTGGCCGAGCGGTTCAACATGCCGGTGCTCACGTTCATCGACACCCCCGGCGCCTATCCCGGCATCGGCGCCGAGGAGCGCAACCAGTCCGAGGCCATCGCCCGCAATCTGTTCGAGATGGCGCGTCTGCGCGTGCCGATCCTGTGCACGGTGGTGGGCGAGGGCGGCTCCGGCGGCGCCCTCGCCATCGGCGTGGGCGACCACCTGCTCATGCTGCAGTACAGCATCTATTCCGTGATTTCGCCCGAGGGCTGCGCCTCGATCCTGTGGAAGAGCGCGGACAAGGCCGAGGAAGCCGCGGAGGCGATGAAGGTCGGCTCCGAGGATCTGCACCGGCTCAAACTGGTCGACGAGATCATCGAGGAGCCGCTCGGCGGCGCGCATCGCGATCCGGCACAGCTGATGTCCAGCCTGCGGGATCGCCTGCTGTCGAACATGGCGCGGCTCAGGCATCAGGACGTCGACGCGCTGCTGGAGGCGCGCTACAAGCGCTGGATGGCCTTCGGCGACTTCAAGACCGCGGGGTGAACACCCTCCGGCGCGCGCTGGCCACGCTGCCGGCGCCGGCCGGTCGGCTTGCGGTGGGCTACAGCGGCGGGCGCGACTCCACGGCGTTGCTGCACGCGGCCCGCGACGCGCACCCGGAGCGCGTACTGCGCGCCATCCACGTCTGTCACCACATGCAGGCTGAGGCCGAACACTGGGCGGCGCACTGCCGGGCGCAGTGCGCCGCACTCGGCGTCGGCTTCACGCGGCTGGACGTGGACGTGGCCACGGCCGGGGTGGAGGGCCGTGAAGCCGCTGCACGACGCGCCCGCTACGATGCCGTCGCCGCGGCTCTGGCTGGCGACGAGCTGTTTCTGACCGCCCATCACGCCGAGGACCAGGCCGAGACCTTTCTGCTCCAGGCGCTGCGCGGCGCCGGTCTGGCCGGACTCGCGGCGATGCCCGTGCTGCGCCCGCTCGGTGCGGCACAGCACTGGCGGCCGTGGCTCGCCGTCGAGCGCGCGACGATCACCGACTACGCGCGCCGGCACCGACTGGAGTGGATCGAGGATCCGAGCAACCGCGATCTGTCGCTCGACCGCGCCTGGCTGCGCGAGCGCCTCTGGCCGATCCTGAGCGAACGGTATCCGGCCGCGGCGCGCACGCTCGCGCGCAGCAGCGGGCATGCCGCGGCCGGTCGGCGCACGGTGGTCGATCTCGCATCGCGCGACCACACGGATGCCGTGGATGCGGCCGGCCGACTCGATACGACCGTGCTGTCCGCGCTCACCGCCGACCGCCAACGGGCACTGCTGCGCCACTGGCTCGACGCGCAGGCGCGGGACGCGCCGGACCACCGCCACCTCGAACAGATCCGGGCACTGCCGGACAGTCGCCGCAGGGCCAGCCCCTGCGTGCGTTTCGGTTCGACCGAAGTGCGCGCGTTCGGAGATCATCTGTACGCGATGGCGGTGCTGGCGTCGGCGCCATTCGACTGGTCGAGCGGCTGGGACGGGCGCCAACCGCTGGAATTGCCGGCCGGATGCGGTCGGCTCGTGTCGGTGGTCGAGACCGGCGTCGAGGACGCGCGGCTGCAGGTGGTCTTCCGGCGCGGCGGCGAGCGCGTGGCCGGCCCCGACGGCCATCGTCGAGCCCTCAAGGACGTGCTCAGGGAGCAGCGTGTCGCGCCCTGGTTGCGTGGCCGGATTCCGCTCGTCTATGCTCATTCCGTGCTGGTTGCGGCGGGCGACGTCTGGCGGCACCCAGAAATCGAGCGGCTGCTCGGCGGTCGTGGTATTCACTTTCACTGGCGTGATGCGCCGGCCGGTGCGGCCGCGCGCGTTGTCGATGTCCCGCCTTTCGGCTAGCATGCGCGCCATTGTCCCGCTGACGACCTTTCGGATCGCGCATGGCAGCCGACGCGGCAGGCACCCGATATATCTTCGTGACCGGCGGGGTGGTCTCCTCGCTGGGCAAGGGCATTGCGGCCGCGTCGCTCGGCGCATTGCTCGAGGCCCGGGGCCTGAGCGTGTCCGTGATCAAGCTCGATCCCTATCTGAACGTAGATGCGGGCACTATGAGCCCGTTCCAGCACGGCGAGGTTTATGTCACGCGTGACGGCGCCGAGACCGATCTGGATCTGGGCCATTACGAACGTTTCCTGAAGACGCGGACCTCGCGTCTGTCGAACTTCACGACCGGCCAGATCTACAACAACGTCATCAACAAGGAACGCCGCGGCGACTACCTCGGCGGGACCGTGCAGGTCATTCCGCACATCACCGACGAGATCAAGCGCTGTATTCTCCAGGGCGGCGAGGGCGCGGACATCTGCCTGGTGGAGATCGGCGGCACCGTCGGCGACATCGAGAGCCTGCCGTTTCTGGAGGCGATCCGGCAGTTCGGCGTCGAGCTCGGTCGGGATCGGGTGCTGTTCATGCATCTGACGCTGGTGCCCTACATCCCGTCCAGCCAGGAGATGAAGACCAAGCCGACGCAGCACTCGGTCAAGGAGCTGCGTTCCATCGGCATCCAGCCGGACATCCTCATCTGCCGCGTCGATCGGCCGCTGCCGGAGAACGAACGCCGCAAGATCGCGCTGTTCACCAACGTCTCGGACCGCGCGGTGATCGCGGCGATCGATGTCGACGATATCTACAAGATGCCGGGCCTGCTGCAGCAGCAGGCGCTCGACGGTCTCGTGATGGATCATTTCCGCATCGAGGCGCCGCATGCGGACCTGTCCAACTGGTCGCGCCTGGTGGATGCGCGCAAGACCCAGGACGTGACCGTGCGTGTGGCCATGGTCGGCAAGTACGTGGACCTGGCGGACGCCTACAAGTCGGTGAACGAGGCGCTGTCGCACGCCGGGCTGCATACCGGCACCCGGGTGGACATCGACTACGTGGATTCCGAGACCGTGGTGCGCGACGGCGGCGCCTGTCTGGCGCCGATGGACGCGATCCTGGTGCCGGGCGGCTTCGGCGAGCGCGGCATCGAGGGCAAGATCGCCGCGGCCCGCTTCGCACGCGAGAACAACGTGCCTTATTTCGGCATCTGCCTGGGCATGCAGGTCGCCTGCATCGAGTACGCGCGCAGCAAGGCCGGGCTCGAGGGCGCGCACAGTACCGAATTCGTGCCCGATCCCGAGCATCCGGTGATCGCGCTGGTCACCGAATGGCACGACGCCGGCGGCACGGTTCAGACACGTGACGCGGATGCCGATCTCGGCGGGACCATGCGCCTGGGCGAGCAGCGCTGCGACCTGGTCGAGGGGAGTCTGGCCGCGCGCTGCTACCGGGCCGAATCGATCTACGAGCGTCACCGCCACCGCTACGAGTTCAACAATCACTATCGCGATGCGCTGGCGAAGAGCGGGCTGATCTTCTCGGGTTTCTCGGCCGAGGACGGATTGGTGGAGATCGTCGAGCTCGACGATCATCCGTGGTATCTCGGCTGCCAGTTCCATCCCGAGTTCACGTCCACGCCGCGCTCGGGGCATCCGCTGTTCATCGGCTTCATCACCGCCGCTCGGGCCCGCCGGAAGGACGTCTGATCGGCCCCGGCAGCATCGCGCCGGCGCTTCGCGCCGCCCGCGGCACAGACAAGGAGAACAGTTTGCGCATCGCGAGCCCGCCATCGACCATGTCACAGGCGCGCGCACCGTGGACGTGCCGCAGCGCCGCCGCGACGACCGCGTCGTGGCCCGTCGTTGACGCCGGTGCGCGCGCCGCGGTGCGATCGTGAACATCTGCGGCTTCGAGGTCGGCGCGGACCGACCGATGTTCCTGATCGCCGGGCCCGACAGTCTCGAGTCGACCGGGCTTGCCGTCGACGTCGCCGGACAGATGGCGGAACTGACCGCCGAACTCGGCATCGGCTATGTCTTCAAGGGTTCCTTCGACAAGGCCAACCGCAGCTCCGGCGACAGTTACCGCGGCCCGGGGCTGGAGGCCGGTCTCGAGATCCTGGCCGAGGTCCGGCGCCAGGTCGGTGTACCGGTGACGACCGATGTGCACGTCGAGGCCCAGATCGCCCCGGTCGCGGCGGTCGTGGATATGCTGCAGACTCCGGCCTTCCTGTGCCGGCAGACCGATTTCATCCAGGCCGCGGCCGCCAGCGGCACGCCGGTCAACATCAAGAAGGGCCAGTTCCTCTCGCCGGGCGAGATGGCCGGCGTCGTGGCCAAGGCGCGGGCTGCCGGCGGAGAGCGGATCCTGGTCTGCGAACGCGGCTTCGCCTTCGGCTACAATAATCTGGTCGCCGACATGCGCAGCCTGGCGATCATGCGCGACACCGATTGTCCGGTGGTCTTCGA
Source organism: Salinisphaera orenii subsp. halophila YIM 95161 (assembly GCF_003732545.1). Taxonomy (GTDB): domain Bacteria; phylum Pseudomonadota; class Gammaproteobacteria; order Nevskiales; family Salinisphaeraceae; genus Salinisphaera; species Salinisphaera orenii_A. The sequence continues at coordinate 28,854 of NZ_AYKF01000067.1, forward strand.
TGCCACCCACTCGGTCCAGTTGCCGGGCGGGCAGGGCGCCCGTTCCGGCGGCGCCCGCGAACAGATTCCGGTACTCGCCCGATCGGCGGTCGCCGCCGGCGTGTCCGGGCTGTTCATGGAGACCCATCCCGATCCCGACAACGCGTTGTGCGACGGCCCCAATTCGTGGCCGCTCGCGCACATGCGTTCGCTGCTCGAAACGCTCGTCGAACTCGACGGCGTGGTCAAGCGGCGCGGTTACAGCGAACACGCGCTCTAGGGCGCGCGAACCTCAGCGAACAAGCGAAATTCCTATGTCCAAGATCAAGCAGATTCGTGGTTATCAGGTCATCGACTCACGCGGCAACCCCACGGTCGCCGCACGCGTGATGCTCGAGTCGGGCGCCGAAGGTCTGGCCATGGTGCCTTCGGGCGCCTCGACCGGCAGCCTCGAGGCGGTCGAACTGCGCGACGGCGACCCCAACCGTTTCCTCGGCAAGGGCGTGACCCGCGCGGTGGCCAGTGTGAACGGCGAGATCGCCAAGAAGTTCAAGGGCTTCGAGGCCGACGATCAGGCCGGTCTCGACAAGGCCCTGATCGAGCTCGACGGCACCGAGAACAAGGCGCGTCTGGGCGCCAATGCGCTGCTCGGCGTGTCGCTGGCGGTGGCCCGGGCCGCGGCCGCGGACAGCCGGAAGGGGCTGTACGCCTTTCTGGGCCACGACGACGCCACGCATCTGCCAGTGCCGATGATGAACGTCATCAACGGCGGCGCGCATGCGAACAACAACGTCGACATGCAGGAGTTCATGATCGTGCCGGCCGGGATGTCGAGCTTTGCGGAGGCGCTGCGCTGCGGCGCCGAGATCTTCCAGCACCTCAAGAAGCTGCTGGCGGAGCGTGGCCTGTCGACCTCCGTCGGCGACGAGGGCGGCTTCGCGCCGGATCTGCCCTCCAACGCCGCGGCGCTGGATACGCTGGTGGAGGCCATCGAGCGGGCCGGCTACACGCCGGGCGGCAACGTCTGGCTCGGCCTCGACGCGGCCAGCACCGAATTCTGCGAGAACGGCCGCTACAAGCTGGACTCCGAGAACGCCGACTATGACGCCGCCGGTTTCGTCGACTACCTCGCCGATCTGGTCGACCGGTATCCGATCCTCACCATCGAGGACGGCATGGCCGAGGACGACTGGGACGGCTGGGCGCTGCTGACCGAGCGTCTGGGCGATCGCGTCCAGCTCGTGGGTGACGATCTGTTCGTGACCAATACCCGCATCCTGCAGAAGGGCATCGAGGAGGGTATCGCCAACGCGATCCTGATCAAGCCGAACCAGATCGGCACGCTCACCGAGACGCTGCGGGCCATCGACGTCGCCAGCCGCGCGGATTACGCCGCGGTGGTCTCGCATCGCTCGGGCGAGACCGAGGACGCGACCATCGCCGACCTGGCCGTGGCCACGGCCGCCACCCAGATCAAGACCGGGTCGCTGTCGCGCTCCGACCGGATCGCGAAGTACAACCGGCTGCTGATGATCGAGGCCGAGCTGGGACCGCGGGCGGTCTATTCCGGGCGCGACGCGTTCGGCGTCGGGCTCTGAGATGACGCTGCGGGCCGATCTGCTGCGCGCTGGACAGCGCGCGCGGTCGCGCTACAATCCGAGCATGTATCGGATTGCCGTCATTGCGCTCGTGGTCGTGTTCGTCGGCCTGCAGTATCGGCTGTGGGTCGCGGACGGCGGCTGGTCGGAAGTGCATCGGCTGAGCCAGGAGCGCGCCGAGCTGGAGGAGCACAACGCCCAGGCCTCGAATCGCAACGCGGCGCTCCAGGCGGAGATCGACGACCTCAAGTCCGGCGAGCAGGCCACCGAGGGCCGTGCGCGCTCGGACATCGGCATGATCCGAAAGGACGAATCCTTCTTTCTCACCGTGGCGCCGCCCGGTCGCGACCAGACGTCGGCCGAAAAAGACCGGCAGGCGGCCCGTTAGCATCGCACTCCTGACGGGCGATGCGGTTGACGTGGCGGCGCTGGCGCATGCCCGCGGCACGCCGCCGCCGTGCCGCGGGCGGATCCGCGTGGAGCCCGCGGACTTCCGGGTCGACGAGGACTGCGCCATCGAGCACACGGGCTCCGGCGAGCATTTGTGGTGCCGGATCGAGAAGACGGGCCTGACGACCCACGACGCCGTGCAGGCGATCTCGCGCCGTGCCGGCGTGCACCCGCGCCACATCGGAGTCGCCGGACTGAAGGACCGGCATGCGGTGACGCGGCAGTGGCTGTCGATCGCCTGGCCGGTGCACGATCCCCTGCCCGATCTCGACGACCTGCCGGGCGTGCGGATCGAATCCATGGTTCGTCACGAGCGCAAGCTCAAGCGCGGAGCGCATCGCGGCAACCGCTTCGTCATCCGGATCCGTGACCTGACCGGCGACACGGCCGCGCTGGACGAGGATATCCGGCGCGTGGCCGCGTGCGGCGTGCCGAATTATTTCGGGGCCCAGCGGTTCGGCCACGGCGGCCGCAACATCGGCCTGGCGCGTCGGCTGTTCGCCGGCCGGCGGCTGTCGCGCAACCGCCGCGGATTCGCCCTGTCGGCCGCCCGCTCGCTGCTGTTCAACGCGGTGCTGGACGCACGCGTGCGCGACGGCTCCTGGCAGCGGCTGCTCGACGGCGAGGCGGTGATGCTCGATGGCAGCCACAGCGTCTTTTCGTTGGCCGAAACCGACCAGAGCGCCGATGAACTGGAAAAGCGGCTGGCGCGTTTCGATATTCATCCCAGCGGCCCGATGGCCGGACGCGGCGGCGATGATGTGATCAGCGGCCGTGCACGTACGCTCGAACAGACCGTGCTGGGTGAGTACGGCGACCTGATGGCCGGACTCGAGCGTTGCGATGTGGACGCCGGGCGTCGCGCGCTGCGGCTTGCGGTACCATCGCTGGATTGGCAGTTTGAGGACGATGCAACGCTCGTCCTCTTGTTCTGGCTGCCGCCCGGTGCGTTTGCGACCAGCGTACTGCGCGAACTCGTCAACATCGGCGAACACGACTGAGATCGATGTACGAGGGGGCGCCGAGCCTGGTGAAGCGCCTCCCCTCAAGACGAACAGACGCCTGGCTCTTCCGGCCCATGATGAATACCGCGCGTGGCGTCGGGTGTGGCGCACCTGCCGATCGCTAATCCGATGCCTCGAGCCAGCGGTATTCCATCTGCAGCGCGGTACGCCGGGCCAGAGCGCGATCGGCCAGTTCGGACACCAGATACAGGCTCATGTCGATCCCGGCCGAGATCCCCCCGGAGCTCACGTAGCGGCCGTCGCGCACCCAGCGCCGGTCGCGTTCGACCGTGAGTTCAGGAAACCGGGCGGCGAGGGCGCTCTGATCCTCCCAGTGCGTAGTCACCCGCCGACCATCCAGCAAGCCGGCGCCGGCCAGCAGAAAGGCACCGGTGCACACGCTCGCGACGATGCGGGCCGGTTCGGCAGCCGCGCGCAGCGCCGAGAGTGCGTCTGGCGAGGACAACTGGGGCTCGTGTTCGCCGCCGGCCACGATGAGCACATCGAGTGGGGCGTGGGCGCCCAGTACCTCGTCGGGGAGTACGCGAAAACCGCCGCGTGCGGTTATCACGTCCGGTCTGGCCGCCAGCAGGCGCGGGTCCAGGTTCACGCCACCGACGCGGCAGGCCGTGGTAAACACTTCATAGGGGCCGCTGAAGTCGAGCACTTCGGCCCCGTCATAGATATAAATGCCGACTTGCACTGGGTCAGCCACGCCTGAGTAGCACGTAGACTGCGCCGGTACCGCCATCGTTCGGCCGGGCGGAGCAGAACGCCAGCACTTCGTTTCGCTGACGCAGCCAGCCGGCGACCTTGGTCTTGAGCACGGGCCCGCGATGGCCGGACCGCAGGCCCTTGCCGTGAACGATGCGCACGCAGCGGTGGTCGCGGTCGAGGGCATCACGCAGGAATACCGCCAGACAGTGCCGCGCGACGTCCACCACCATGCCGTGCAGATCGAGCTCGGCCTGGCAGCGATAATGGCCGCGCCGCAGCCGCCGCATGACCGACAGCTGCACGCCCTCGCTGCGATAGACCAGGTCGTCGCCGGTCTCGACATCGGGTGGCGGCTCGTCGAGCAGCTCGCCGATGACCGCGCGTTCGTCGGCCTCGCGAATGGCCGGCCGCGCCGAGGGCAGAGTGCGCTCGCGCTTGCGCCGCGGCGCCCGGTTGACGTCGGCCACGGGGCCGACGGCATCGCGGAACAGCGAGCGATCGGCCTCGGTCACCGAGGCGTCGTCCTCGGCGGCCGGCTCGTGGGCGGGGTCGGTGCGGTCGGTCACGAGCGCATGCCTCCGAACAAGACGCGGACTCGATGCGCTATGCTAGCGGGCCTGCGGCCGCGTTGCACGCACGATTTCTGCCACTCGATAGCCCGTTAAATGCGTTTATTGCTGAGTAACGACGACGGCGCGTACGCCGCCGGCCTGACGTCGCTGCGCGCGGCCATGGCCGAAATCTCCGACGACATCGTCACCGTCGCGCCGGATCGCAACCGCAGCGGCGCAAGCAACTCCCTGACCCTCGAGCGCCCGCTGCGCGTCCGGCGCCTCGAGGCGGGACTGTACTGCGTCGACGGCACGCCGACCGATTGCGTGCATCTGGCCACCACCGGCCTGTTCGAGCGCGACGCCGATATGGTCATATCCGGCATCAACGCCGGCGCGAATCTCGGCGACGACGTCCTGTATTCCGGCACCGTCGCCGCCGCCACGGAAGGTCGGACGCTGGGCCTGCCGGCCGTGGCCGTCTCGCTGATCGGCGAGAATCCGACGCACTATGACACGGCGGCCCGCGTCGCGGTCGACATGGTGCGTCTGATGATCCGGCATCCGCTGCCGGCCGACACCATCCTCAACGTCAACGTGCCGGATCTGGCCTACGAAGCACTGGACGGTTTCGCGGCGACGCGGCTGGGCAACCGACACCGGGCGGAACGTCTGATCGAGGACAGCGATCCGCGCGGCCGCCCGATCTACTGGATCGGGCGCGCCGGCGGCGAGGCCGACGCCGGGCCGGGCACGGATTTCCACGCCGTCGGCCAGGGCCGCGTATCGATCACCCCGATTCAGATCGATCTGACGCGCCACGGTGCCATCGACTCACTCGACGAGTGGGTACAGTGGCTGTGAGCGCGGATCCGCGCCATCCGCACGTGCGCGGCATGGGCATGGCCTCGGCGCGCAGTCGCGCACGGCTGGTCGAGCGGCTGCGCGCCCTCGGCATCGACGACGAGCGCGTGCTGGATGCGATCAACCGGGTGCCGCGGCACGAGTTCGTCGACGAGGCGATGACCAGCCGCGCCTATGACGATACCGCGCTGCCGATCGGCTACGGCCAGACCATTTCGCAGCCCTACATCGTGGGCGAGATGACCCGGCTGCTCATCGGCGAGGGCGTGCCCGAGCAGGTGCTGGAGATCGGCACCGGCAGCGGCTATCAGGCCGCCGTGCTCGCCGAGATCGTGCCCACGGTCTACAGCGTCGAGCGCGTGGAACCCCTCTACGAGCAGGCGCGGCGCCGGTTCGCCCGTCTGGGCTATCGCAACATCCGCGTGCGCCTGGCGCGCGAGGACGTCCTCGGCCTGCCGGACTACGGCCCCTTCGAGGCGATCCTGGTCACCGCCGGGGCGGAATCGCTGCCGACCGGCCTGCTCGAACAGCTCGCTGAGGGCGGGCGCATGATCGTGCCGGTCGGCGCGAGCGGCGATCAGCGCTTGATCGTGGTCCGGCGCGAAAACGACACGTTCGTGCGCGAGACGCTGGATGCGGTCAGTTTCGTGCCCTTGATCCATGAATCCCAGGACCTGCGCTGATGTTCCGCCGCCTCTACGACCTGGTCGTGCGCGGCGCGGGCCACCCTCGGGCGCCGACCTGGCTGGGTGTGCTGTCGTTCGCGGAGTCGTCTTTCTTCCCGATTCCGCCCGACGTGATGCTCGCCCCCATGGTGCTGGCCGATCGCCGTCGGGCCTGGTGGTTCGCGCTGATCGCCACCGTGGGCTCGGTTCTGGGCGGCATGCTCGGCTATCTGATCGGCGCGCTGTTTCTGGAGACGCTGCTGCCCTGGCTTCGGGAACTCGGCTATTACGAGGGCTATGCGACCGCGCGCGACTGGTTCGGCGACTACGGCTTCTGGGCCGTGCTTCTTGCGGGTTTCTCGCCGATCCCCTACAAGGTCTTCACCATTGCGGCCGGCGCGGTCGCGATGCCGTTCGTCCCGTTCGTGCTGGGATCGCTGATCGGGCGCGGGGCCCGCTTTTTCATCGTCGCCGGACTGGTACGCTGGTTCGGCCCGGTTTTCGAGCAGCGTCTGCTCAAATACATTGACTGGATCGGATGGGCCATCGTCGCCGCCGTCTTTATTGCCGTCGCCGTCTATCAGCTGCGCTGATTGCGGCGCTCGCCGTTCTCGTGCTCGCGGGCTGTTCGCTGCGCGAGGCCACGCGGCCTGAGATCTATACGGTCGAGCGCGGCGATACGCTGTACTCGATCGCCTCGGAGCACGCGCTGTCGTGGCGCGATCTCGCGCGCTGGAATCGGATCCGGCCGCCGTACCGCATCGAGGTCGGGCAGCGGCTTTCGCTCGATCCCTACCCGCCGATCGACTACTCGCGCATGTCGGAGGACGGCAGCGCTTCGAAACCGGCAACGACCCGGGAGCGGCGGCGCCCCCGGGCGGTGCGTGCGCCCCAGGATTCGCGCGCCGAGCAGGAACGCGCGATCCAGGCCTCGACGCCGCAGCTCGACCGTACGATCGAGCGCGATGGCCGCTCCGCCGGCGCGACGCGGCGCGACGCTGGCGACTCGCAGGGCGAGGACGGCGAGGACGAGGCGCCGGAGGCGAGCCCGCCGCAGCCGATCGAGCGCCCGGCGCCGACCATCGCCGACGAATCCGAGATCAACCAAGCGAGCCGCGAGCGCCCGGTCGAGCCGACCCGGACGGGCGGTCCCAGCGAAGACGGCTGGCAGTGGCCGGCCAGCGGTTCAATCCTGCGCGAGTACGGCGCTGACCGTACCCGGCAGGGCATCGATATCGGCGGCCGCGAGGGCTCGCCGGTCTATGCCGCCTCTAGCGGTCGCGTGGTCTACAACGGCACCGGACTGAAGGGCTACGGCCAGCTGATCATCATCCAGCACGACGAGGCGTATCTGTCGGCCTACGGTTTCAACCGCCGCACGCGCGTCGAACAGGGCCAGGATGTGGCCGCCGGCGCGCATATCGCGGACATGGGCCGCGGTCCGCAGAACAAGCCGATGCTGCATTTCGAGATCCGCAAGAACGGTGAGCCGATCGACCCGGAGAGCGTCCTGCCGGCGGACTGATCGACGCCGCGGCGTCTTGCTAGTCGGTCCGTGGGTAATCTGGCACACTGCAGCGTTTCATGGTCCACGGGCCGTCATTCACCCGCCCCAGTGGCGCTGCAAGCCGACCGAATCATGTCCAAGCCGTCACCCAACTCTGATTTCGCGCGCATCAAACGACTGCCGCCGTACGTGTTCAGCATCGTCGGTGAACTCAAGCAGGCGGCGCGAGCGCGGGGCGAGGACATCATCGATTTCGGTATGGGCAATCCGGATCAGGATACCCCGCAGCACATCGTCGACAAGCTCGTCGAGGTGTCCCAGCGCGGCGGGACCCACCGCTACTCGAGCTCGCGCGGCGTGCCGCGTCTGCGCAAGGCGATCTGTGACTGGTACCGGCGCCGATACGCGGTGGAACTCGACCCCGAGACCGAAGCGATCGTAACGATGGGCTCCAAGGAGGGTCTGGCGCACCTGATGCTCGCCATCCTCGAGCACGGCGACCAGGTATTGGTGCCGAACCCGGCCTATCCGATCCATCCCTACGGCGCGGTGATCGCCGGGGCGGACGTGCGCCACGTGCGGATGATGCCCGACACCGACTTCTTCGCCGAGCTCGAGAAGGCGATCAAGGAGTCCTGGCCGCGGCCGAAGATGGTGCTGCTGAACTTCCCGGCCAACCCCACCACGCAATGCGTGGAGCTGGAGTTCTTCGAGCGCATCGTGGAGATGGCGCGCGAGTACGACCTCTGGATCGTCCAGGATCTGGCCTATGCCGATCTGGTGTTTGACGGCTACCGGGCCCCGTCCATCCTCGAAGTGCCGGGCGCGCGCGACGTCGCCGTCGAGTGCTTTTCCATGTCCAAGAGCTACAACATGCCGGGGTGGCGGATCGGCTTCATGTGCGGCAACGCGACGCTGATCGCCGCGCTCGCGCGGATGAAGTCCTATCTCGACTACGGCATGTTCACGCCGGTGCAGGTCGCGGCGATCGCCGCGCTCAACGGGCCCCAGGACTGCGTGGAGGAGATCCGCGAGACCTACCGCGTGCGCCGGGACATCCTCTGCGACGGACTCAACGACATCGGCTGGGCCGTCGACAAGCCCAAGGCGACGATGTTTGTCTGGGCGCCCATACCCGAGCCCTATCAGCACATGGGCTCGCTCGAGTTCACCAAGAAGCTGCTGGCCGACGCCCACGTGGCGGTGTCGCCCGGCGTCGGTTTCGGTGAATACGGCGATACGCACGTGCGTTTCGGCCTCATCGAGAACGACCAGCGCACGCGCCAGGCGCTGCGCAACATCAAGCGCATGCTCAAGCGCGACGAAGTGATTCCCGCGTAGGCGAGGCGCCACGCGAACCAAGGAGAGGCGAGAGTGCAACCGGTCAATATCGGTCTGCTGGGGCTGGGCACCGTGGGTGCCGGCGTGGTCGACCTGCTGTCGCGCAACCGAAGTGAGATCACGCGGCGCGCCGGGCGCGACATCCGCGTGACGCGCGCGGCGGTGCGCAATCCCGACAGTCCCCGCGACTGCGACACCACGGGCATCGACATCGGCACCGACTGCCATGCGATCGTCAACGACCCCGACATCGACGTGGTGCTCGAGCTGATCGGCGGCGAGCACGAGGCCCGTGACCTGGTGATGGCCGCCATCGACTCGGGCAAGCACGTCGTCACCGCGAACAAGCACCTGATTGCGCTGCACGGCAACGAGATCTTCGCCGCCGCCGACGCGGCCGGCGTAGTGGTCTCGTTCGAGGCCGCGGTGGCCGGCGGCATCCCGATCATCAAGGCGATCCGCGAGAGCCTGGCGGCCAACCACATCGAATGGGTGGCCGGCATCATCAACGGGACCGGCAACTTCATCCTCAGCCAGATGATGTTCGAGGGCGTGAGCTTCGAGGAGGCGCTGGCCGACGCCCAGCGGCGCGGCTTCGCCGAGGCCGACCCAACCTTCGACGTGGAAGGGATAGATGCCGCCCACAAGCTGGCGATCATCGGCAGCATCGCCTTCGGGATCCCGCTGTCCTTCGACCGCATCTACACCCAGGGCATCCGCGGCATCGCCAGCGATGACATCGAATACGCCGCCGAGCTCGGCTACCGGATCAAGCATCTGGGCATCGCCCGGCGCCAGGAGACCGGCGTCGAACTGCGCGTGCACCCGACGCTGGTTTCCGAGAAGGCCCTGCTGGCCAGCGTCGAGGGCGAGAAGAACGCGATCATGGTCTACGGCGACGCCGTCGGACCGACGGTCTACTACGGCTCGGGTGCCGGCGCGGGCCCCACGGCTTCGTCCGTGGTCGCCGATCTGATCGACACCGTGCGCATGATGAGCGTCGATCCGAAGGGCCGGGTGCCGCACTTGGCCTTCCAGCCGGATCAGATCACCCACGAGCCGATTCTGACCGAGCCGGACTTCGAGTGCGGTCATTATTTCCGGGTTCAGGTCGCCGATCAGATCGGCGTGATGGCCGAGATCACCCGGGCGCTGGCGGAGCAGCAGATCGGCATCGAGGCGATCCTGCAGAAGGACCCGCCGACCGCCGAGGACGATGCGCGCGTGATGATCGTTACCAAGCCAGCGCGCGAACGTCGCCTTATGAAGGTGCTCGACCACATCCGGTCGCTGCCCTACACCCGTGAGGGGCTCGTGCACATGCGCGTGGCCCAGTTCGAGGACTGACTCCGCCGTCGATTCATCCCGGCGGCGGGGCGAACCCCACCGGTCGATACCGCATGCGCTACATCAGTACCCGTGGCCGCGCCCCGGCGCTGGACTTCGAGGAGGTCGTGCTCACCGGCATGGCCGCCGACGGCGGTCTCTATGTGCCGGAGCAGATACCCGAATTCTCGCCGGAGGCGCTGGCGGCGATGGCCGGCCAGCCCTACGCCGAAGTCGCCTTCCGGGTGATGCGGCCGTTCGTTGGCGATGCCATCGACGACGCCACCTTCCGCAGGCTGATCGACGAGACCTACGCGAGCTTCAAGCACGACGCGGTGACGCCGCTGAAGCAGCTGGACAGCAGTCATTTCCTGCTGGAACTGTTCCACGGCCCGACGCTGGCGTTCAAGGATGTGGCGCTGCAGCTGCTCGGTCGTCTGCTGGACCATTTTCTCGCCCGGCGGGGCGAGCGCGGCGTGATCATGGGCGCGACATCAGGCGACACCGGCTCGGCGGCGATCGAGGGTTGTCGCCACTGCGACAACCTCGACATCTTCATTCTGCATCCGCACGAGCGGGTGTCGGCGGTGCAACGGCGCCAGATGACCACTGTGCCCGCAGCGAACGTCCACAACATCGCCATCGAGGGCGATTTCGACGATGCCCAGGCGATGGTCAAGGCCAGCTTCGCCGATCAGGGGTTTCTGCAGGGGCGACGGCTGATCGCGGTGAACTCGATCAACTGGGCGCGGATCATGGCCCAGATCGTCTATTACGTGTATGCGGCGCTGGCACTCGGCGCGCCGCACCGGGCCGTCTCGTTCACCGTGCCGTCGGCGAACTTCGGCAATCTGTTCGCCGGCTACATGGCCCGTCGCATGGGGCTGCCGGTCCGGCAGTTCGTGATCGCGACCAATGCCAACGACATTTTGCACCGGACCCTGTCCGCGAACGACTTCTCGCGTCGGGAACTCAAGGCCACGCTCGCGCCGTCGATGGATATCGTGGTCTCGTCGAACTTCGAGCGGCTGTTGTTCGAGGCCTACGATCGCGACGCCGCGGCGGTCGACGCGCTGATGAGCCGTTTCCAGCACGAGCCGGCGGCACTCGCCGAGGCGCCGCTGGCCGAGCTGCGGGCGCTGTTCGCAAGCCACAGCGTCGACGACGACACCATAATCGCCGTCATCCGCGAAGCGTTCGGGCGAACCGGGGAACTGCTCGACCCGCACACCGCGACCGGTTATCGCGCCGCCGAGCGGGCGCGTACCGATGCCGTCACGCCCATGATCACGCTGGCCACGGCCCATCCCGCGAAGTTCGAGGACGCCGTCGTCCGCGCCGGCTTCAAGGGCGCGCCGCTGCCGGATGCGCTGCAGGACCTGCTGTCCCGCCCCGAGCGCTACGATGTGCTGCCGGCGGAGCTGGCCGCGGTGCAGCAGTACGTCGCCGATCATCGCCGCTGAGCGTTCGGCGCAGGGCGGGCCCGGGTCGGTCGACGCCCGCGGCGCGCGTTCCGTCGACACGCCGCGCATAGCCGAGCGGGCCTGCGATGCGGCGGAGACGCTGGCCGGGGTGGAATCCGCGCTTCTGCGGCGCGTCTATGCCGGTCGCGGCGTCCGCCATCGCGACGAACTCGACTACCGCCTGGCCGCGCTGCCCCATTTCGGCAACCTCGCCGGCGTGGATGCCGCCTGCGAGTTGCTCGGGACGGCGATACGAGAAGGCGGGCCGATTCGCGTGGTGGGCGATTTCGATGCCGACGGCGCCACGAGCACCGCGCTCGTCTGCGAGGTGCTCGCGCAATGCGGGGCGCACGTCGACTACTTCATTCCCGACCGTGCACGACACGGCTATGGCCTGTCGCCGGCGGTGGTGGCGGCCATCGGGCCGCCCGCGAACAGCCACGGCGTACTGCTGACCGTGGACAACGGCATCGCCGGCCACGCCGGTGTCGACAGCGCGCGGGCCGCGGGCTGGCGGGTGGTCGTCTGCGATCACCATCTGCCCGGCGATACGCTGCCGGCCGCCGACGCCATCGTCGATCCGAATCAGCCCGGCTGCGGTTTCGAGGGCAAGGCGCTGGCCGGCGTGGGCGTGGCGTTCTATCTCATGGCCGCACTGCGCGCCCGGCGCGCCGCCGAAGGCGCCGCCGATCTGCCCAGGCTGGCCGATTATCTCGATCTCGTGGCGATCGGCACGGTGGCGGATGTGGTTCCCTTGGACCGGCTCAACCGCACGCTGGTGAGTCAGGGGCTGGCGCGCATCCGGTGCGGTCGAACGCGGCCCGGCGTGGTGGCGCTGATGGCGGTCGCCGGGCGCGAGGCTGCACGCCTCGACGCCGCGGATATCGGCTTCGCCCTCGGCCCGCGGCTCAACGCGGCCGGCCGCCTCGAGGACATGGGCATCGGCGTGGAATGTCTGCGTGCGCGCGATGCCGGGCGGGCGCAGGCGCTGGCCGCCGAGCTCGCGGCCATCAACCGCCAGCGCCAGGCCCTGCAGGCCGACATGCAGTCCGAAGCCGAAGCGGCCCTCGAGGCCGCGGATCGCCTCGACACGAGCGCGTGTCACGGCCTCACCGTATACGATCCGGGCTGGCACGAAGGCGTGGTCGGGCTCGTCGCGGCGCGGCTGCGCGAGCGCCGGCATCGGCCGGTCGTCGCGTTCGCGCCCGGTGCCGGCGGGCAACTCAAGGGATCGGCCCGCTCCATCCCGGGCCTGCACATCCGCGATGTGCTCGCACGGGTCGATGCGCAAGCGCCGGGTGTGATCGCCCAGTTCGGCGGCCACGCCCAGGCGGCGGGGCTGGTGCTTGCACCCGAGCGGCTGGAGGCCTTCGCGCAGGCCTTCGACGCGGCCGTGGCCGAGCGCTTGACGCCGGCGATGGCGACACGGACGTTGTTAACCGACGGCGAACTGACGGATGCCGAACTGTCACTCGCCACCGCGCAAATCCTGCGGGATGGCGGCCCCTGGGGAAAGGATTTCGAGGAGCCGCTGTTCCACGGCCTGTTCGTGGTGGTCGATCAGCGGATCGTTGGCGAAAAGCATCTCAAGCTGACCGTGCAGCCGAGCGCCGGCCGCAGGCGACTCGAGGCGATGTGCTTCAACCGCACGGAACGGCTGGAGACCGGGGCGGCCTATCGACTGGTCTACAGGCTGGCGGTCAACACCTTTCGCGAGCAGAGCCGCGCCAATCTCATCGTGACCCACCTGCGGCCGGCGGACTGACGGCGTGTTGCGCCGTGTTCAGTCGAAGCGGTCGTCGCGTACCTGGATCATGCCGTCCTGCACCCGGGTCGGAAAGCTGTCGACATCCTCGTAGGCCGGTGGCGTCAGCGCCTTGCCGTTCTTGATGCAAAAGCGTGCGCCGTGGCGGGGGCAGATGACTTCGTCGCCCTCGACGTCACCGCTGGCGAGCTCGCCGCCGTCGTGGGTGCACATGTCCTCGATCGCATAGTAGGTGCCGTCGCGATAGAACACGGCGATCATGGTGTCGTCCACGTCGACGACCCGGCACTGACCGTCCTTGAGTTCCCCGTCCCTGGCGACATCGACCCAGTCGCTCATGCTTTGCCTCTCGTGTGGTTTCGATTCCGTCGGCCTCAGCCGAAGATCCGCTGAATGCTGTGCAGGCCCTTGATCAAGGCGTCCACGTCGGCTTGGTCGTTGTAGGCGGCGAAGGAGGCGCGCGCCGTCGCCGAGACGCCGAAACGCTCCATCAGCGGCATGGCGCAGTGATGGCCGGTCCGGATGGCCACGCCGGTCTCGTCGAGCAGGGTGCCGATATCGTGCGCGTGCACGCCGTCCATCACGAAGGAGATGATCGCCGCCTTGCCGGGCGCGGTGCCGATGATGCGCAGGCCGTCGATCTCGTTCATGGCTGCCGTCGCCGATTCCAGCAGCGCGTGCTCGTGGGCGGCGACGGCGTCGAGATCCAGTCCGCCGACGTATTCGAGCGCCGCGCCGAAAGCGGCGGCGCCGGCGATATTCGGCGTACCGGCCTCGAACTTGTAGGGCAGCTCGTTGTAGGTCGTGCCGGCAAACGAGACCGTCTCGATCATGTCGCCGCCACCCTGGTAGGGCGGCATCGCCTCCAGCAGCTCACGCCGGCCGTAGAGTACGCCGAAGCCGGTCGGCGCGAATATCTTGTGCCCCGACATGGCGTAGAAGTCGGCCCCCAGCGCGCGCACGTCCACCGGCGTGTGGGCCATGGCCTGGGCGCCGTCGACCAGCACCGGGACATACCGACGGTGGGCCGCGGCGATCATGTCCGCCACCGGCAGCACCGTGCCCAACGCGTTCGAGATGTGGGCGATGGCGGCGATCACCGTGCGGTCGGACAACCGCTGTTCGAAAGCCGCCAGCGAGACGCTGCCGTCGTCCTCGACCGGTACCACGACCAGATGGGCGCCGGTGGCTTCGGCGACCATCTGCCAGGGCACGATGTTCGAGTGATGCTCGAGCTCGGTGATCAGGATCTCGTCGCCGGCGGCGAGCCGCGGCCGGGCGTAGCACTGGGCCACGAGATTGATGCCGTCGGTGGTGCCGCGGGTGTGGACGATCTCATCGCGCGACGCCGCGTTGATGAAATCGACCATGCGGTCGCGGGCGCTCTCGTAGGCGCGGGTCGCGCGCTGTGACAGCGCGTGGATCGCCCGATGCACGTTGGCGTTGGCGTGCCGATAGTAGTCGTCGCTGGCACGGATCACGGACAGCGGCTTCTGGGTCGTGGCCGCGTTGTCGAGATAGGCCAGACGTCGCCCCTCGGCGAGTGACTCGGACAGAATCGGGAAGTCCGCGCGCACGCGCTCCACGTCGAATGTCGCGATTGGTGCTGCGGTACTGGCCATGATTACCTCTCAGGCGAGATCGGCGTAGCCCCGGCCGCCCGGCAGTTTGTGGAGGAGGGCGGCTTCGACGTAGCGTTCCAGCGGTGCGATGCCGACCTTCTGTACCAGCGCGTTGGCGAAACTGTAGGTTAGGATCGCGCGCGCGCCGGCTTCGTCGACACCTCGGCTGCGCAGGTAGAAGACCGCGTCCTCGTCGAGCTGGCCCACGGTGGAGCCGTGCGCGGCGGTGACGTCATCGGCGTAGATCTCGAGTTCCGGCTTGGCGTCCACTTCCGCCTTGTCCGACAGCAGCAGGGCGTCACAGGCCTGCTCGGAGTCGGTCTTCTGGGCGTGCTTATGGATGATGATCTTGCCGTTGAACACGCCGCGGCCGTGGTCTGCCAGCACACCCTTGTAGATCTCGCGCGAGATGCTGTGCTCGGTGTCGTGATCCACGCGGGTGTGGTTGTCGATGTGCTGGCGGCCGGTCGGGGCGTAGACACCGTAGAGATGGATCTCCGCGTTCTCCGCGACAAGCCGCGTGTTGGTGTCGGTGCGCGCCAGCCGGCCGCCCAGATCGAAGCCGTGATTGTAGACGCGGCTGTCTCGGGTCTGGCTCGCGAAGAAGCTGGCGATGTGGTAGCCGCGCTCGGATTCCTGCTGCACGCGACAGCGGGTCAGTTCGGCGTTGGCGCCCATCACCGCTTCGGTGACCGCGTTGGTGAAATAGGGCTTGTCGCCGAGCCCGACATAGTGCTCGATCACGGTCGCCCGGCTGGACTCGCCCATGACGAAGCGATGCCGGATCTGGGACATGCGGTCGTCGTGCGCGCCGCTGGCCACGGTGATGACATGCAGCGGCTTGTCGAGCGACACGCCCCGGCCAAGCGCGACAAAGGCGCCATCCGTGGCGAACGCTGCGTTCATGGCCGTCAGGCTGCCGGGTTCGTCGCCGATCTCCTCGGCGCGCACCTGGGCCGTCGGCTCGGCATCGAGAAACGCGGCGAAGGACTCGACGCGGGCGCCGTCCGGCAGTCCCTCCAGCGCCGAAAGCCGCTTGCTGAAGTGGCCGTCGACGAGAACCAGCCGATAGGCGTCGAGCTCGTCCGGAAGGAAGGGGGCGATCGCGTCGGCGTCGATATCCTCGGCGCTGTCCGCGATCTCGAAACGGCGCTTTTCGAGCGGGCGAAGGCTGGTGTATTTCCAGTCCTCCATGCGCGTGTGCGGGAAACCCGTCTCGGCGAACGCGCGCAAGTCGACATGGCGCGCCTTCTTGCCGGCCTCGCCGCCGGGCAGATCGCGTTCGACGCGGGCGTATTCGGCGAGATAATGATCGATGAGCGGCGCGATATCGTTCATGACGTGGTTTCGGGCGCGTCGACTTCCAGGTTGACGTAACCCTCGGACTCGAGCACGTCGGCCAGTTCTGGGCCGCCGGAGCGGATGATTCGACCCTTGGCCAGCACGTGCACCCGATCGGGCACGACATGTTCCAGCAACCGCTTGTAATGGGTCACGAGCACGGTCGAGCGCTCGGGCGAGCGCAGGGCGTTGATGCCGCGCGCCACGATCTTGAGGGCGTCGATGTCGAGCCCGGAGTCGGTCTCGTCGAGGATCGACAGGCTCGGTTCCAGCACCAGCATCTGGAAGATCTCGTTGCGCTTCTTCTCGCCGCCGGAGAAGCCCTCGTTCACGCCGCGCTTGACCATGTCCATGCTCATGTCGACGTGCGACAGCTTGTCGTTGACCAGCTGCATGAACTCCATGGCGTCGATCTCGGGCTCGCCGCGATACTTACGGCGCGCGTTGACCGCGGCGCGCAGCAGGTAGAGGTTCGAGACACCCGGAATCTCGACGGGATACTGGAAACCCAGAAAGACGCCCTCGCAGGCGCGTTCGTCGGCATCGAGATCGAGCAGGTCCTTGTTCTGGTAGTTAACGCTGCCCTGGGTGATTTCGTAGTCCTCACGGCCGGCGAGAATGCTCGCCAGCGTGGACTTGCCGGAGCCGTTCGGCCCCATGATGGCGTGGACCTCGCCCGGGCCCACCTCCAGATCGATGCCGCGCAGTATCGGCGTGCCTTCGACCTCGGCATGTAGATTCTTGATGGAAAGCATAAAAGGTGTTTGCGGATTTAAGAATAGGACAGGCCCGCGTCGTGGACGCGGGCCCGACAACATCGCGGCGCCGGAAGCGGCGTTATCCCACCGCGTTTTCCAGCGTCACGTTGAGCAGCTTCTGCGCCTCGACGGCGAACTCCATCGGCAACTCGTTGAAGACTTCCTTGCAGAAGCCGTTGACGATGAGATTGACCGCGTCCTCCTCGGACAGGCCGCGCTGCTGGCAGTAGAACATCTGGTCCTCGCCGATCTTGGAGGTCGTGGCCTCGTGTTCAAGCTTGGCGGTCGAGTTCTTGGATTCGACGTACGGGAAGGTGTGGGCTCCGCATTGGTCGCCGATCAGCAGCGAATCGCACTGGGTGAAGTTCCGCGCATTGTGCGCGCTCGGCAGTATCTTGACCAGGCCGCGATAGGACTGCTCGCCACGTGCGGCGGAAATGCCCTTGGCGATGATCGTGGACTTGGTGTTCTCGCCCACGTGGATCATCTTGGTGCCGGTGTCGGCCTGCTGCATGCCGCGGGTCACGGCCACCGAGTAGAACTCGCCGACCGAATCCCGACCGGTGAGCACGCAGCTCGGGTACTTCCAGGTGATCGCCGATCCGGTCTCGACCTGCGTCCAAGAGATCTTCGAGCGATCACCGCGGCATTCGCCCCGCTTGGTCACGAAGTTGTAGATGCCGCCCTTGCCGTTCTCGTCGCCGGGATACCAGTTCTGGACCGTGGAGTACTTGATTTCGGCATCGTCTGCGGCGACGAGCTCGACCACGGCCGCATGCAGCTGGTTCTCGTCGCGCTGCGGTGCGGTGCAGCCCTCGAGATAGCTCACATGGCTGCCTTCCTCGGCGATGATCAGCGTGCGCTCGAACTGGCCCGTGTTCTCGGCGTTGATTCGGAAGTACGTCGACAGCTCCATTGGGCAGGTGACGCCCTTGGGGATATAGACGAACGAGCCGTCCGTGAACACGGCGGAGTTGAGCGCGGCGAAGAAGTTGTCGCCCTGCGGGACGACCGTGCCCAGATATTTCTGGACCAGCTCCGGATGCTCGCGGATCGCTTCCGAGATCGAGCAGAAGATCACGCCTGCGTCGGCAAGCTTCTGCTTGAACGTGGTCGCCACGGACACGCTGTCGAAGACCGCGTCGACCGCGACGTTATTGCTCTTGGGGAATTCGGCACCCTCGACACCGGCGAGCATCTCCTGCTCGTGCAGCGGAATGCCGAGCTTCTCGTAGGTCTCGAGCAGCTTCGGATCGATCTCGTCCAGGCTCTTCGGCTTGTCCTTCGCGCTCTTCGGCGCGGAGTAGTACGAGATACTCTGGAAGTCGATCTGCGGGTAGTGCAGGTGCGGCCACCTGGGATGGCGCATCTGCAGCCACTGGCGATACGATTCCAGCCGCCAGTCGAGCATCCACTGGGGCTCATCCTTCTTGGCGGATATGAATCGGATCACATCCTCATTGAGGCCCGGCGCCACCGTATCCGATTCCAGATCGGTGACGAAGCCGGCTTCGTATTCGCGCTCGGCGACGAGTGTTTCGACGTCTTCCTGATGTGCGGCCATAGCGACTCGGGTGGTCGTGGAAGTATTCGGCAATACCCGCAAGTATAACGCGAAACCGCGGTTAGCCGGTGACTTGAATTCGCGCCTCGGATGATAGTGGGGCGCTATCATGCGTGTTCAAGCTGCCGGATGCCCGTGCGAGCTTGCGCCGTATGGCAATACGCGCTTTAATGACAATGCATTACACCAATCAGGGAGTACCCCATGCGGTCCAACGTTCTTCGTCTGGGCGTTCTCGCTCTGGCCGGCGGCGCACTTGCCGGCTGCTCTCAGATCACGATTACCTCGGACACCATCGTCGACGGTTCGGCGCGTATCGCCGACGCCACGACGAACGCGGTCGAAGGCACCAGCGCGGTGACCACCGACACCGCCAACGATGTCGATGCGCGCACGCATGCGGCTCGTCGTGAATTCGTGGGATCCCAGATGGCGATGCTGCAGCGCGAGGCCGCCCGCGGTCAGGGTGAACATCTGGAGACACTCGCCTATTTGATGCATGCCGACGATGCGAACGCCTTCCAGGCCGAGATGCAGGCCAACTATCAGGACCTGTTTTCCGGTGAAGCGGATGCCGAGCAGTGGCTCACCCGCCTCTACGATACGGTCGGCACGCCGCCGGACATGAAGGTCGCTGCGAGCGGCACGGCGAGCTGATCGCCATTGTCTCCGGCCGGCCGATGCATGGCGCATCGGCCGCGTCCGCTGCGCCCACTGGATGTGGGCGCGTGATCCTGCCGCAGACGAGCGCACGATGCCGCGAAGCGATCGCTGGGACATCGAGGTCCCGTTTCATATCGACATCGACGTCCTGGAAGCCGACATCGACCGGCTGCAGCACGTCAACAACGCGGTCTATCTGCGTTTTCTGGAACAGGCCGCCTGGGCGCACACCGAAGCGCTCGGCCTGGACTGGACGACTTATCAGGCCCTCGATGCCGCCTGCGTGGTCCGCCGGCACGAGCTCGACTACCTGCTGCCCGCCGAACTTGGCGACAGGCTGCAGGTGGCGACCTGGATCGTGGACAACGACGGCCGACTGACCATGTGGCGCGCGTTCCAGATTCGTCGCGTGGGCGATGGCCGCACACTGCTGCGAGCGCGGACCCAGTACGTGACGGTCGGTCTGTCGAACGGTCGGCCGAAGCGTATGCCGCAGCGTTTTGTCGACGCCTATCGACCGGTCGCAGAAGCCGGTGGCTGAGGCGCCGGCAGCCATCCACGCGCCGCGGGTGGAGATCCGCTACTGCCCGGGCTGTCGCTGGCTGGCGCGTGCCGCCTGGATGGCGCAGGAACTGCTCACGACCTTCGGCGACACCCTTGGCGAAGTCGCGCTCGTGCCGTCGTCACCCGGCACCTTCGAGATCCGGCTCGACGGCGAATGTCTGCACTCGCGCGAGCGCGACGGCGGTTTCCCGGAGCCCAAGCCGATCAAGCAGCAGATCCGCGATCGCCTGACACCGTCGCGTGATCTCGGACACTCGGAACGCTAGGCCGGCGCTTTATGCAGCCAGAGTAATGACACCGGTGCCGCAGCCGGCACCTGCACGATGGCCAGTTGCCCCAGTCGCCGCGCCAGGGCACGCATCCGACCTTCCTCAAGCCCCGCAGCGAGCACGCCGGGCTCGTCCGGCCAGCGGCCGTCCGCAGCCTCGTTGACGCTCGAAAGCCACGCTGTGGCGCGCGTGGCAACCCAGTGGCGCAGAAACTCAGTTCGTCCGCGGTTGCGATCCGTATCGAGAATCGCGGCACCGGGATTGCAGGCGGTGATCAGCCATGCCCGGCCGCTGCCGTCATATCGGCGCACCCAGCCTGCCAGTCGCGCGGGCGTGGGTTCGCCGATTCGGATCACGCAGCGATCGCCCTCGTGTGCAATGCAGTAGCGGGTCGTGGTAAAGGCGGTTTCGAGCGATGAGTCCATGCGTGAAAAGCCCCGGGCCGTGGCCCGGGGTCTTGTGGGAAAAGCGGGACGCGTCTCAGGCGACCCGCGATTCCATGCGATGGTCCTCGTGGCGGTGATTGACGGGATCGGCAAGATATTCCTTGCTGAACGCGTCGGTGAGGATCGCGTCGTAGCGCAGGTCGTCGTATTCCTTGACCTGGCGCGCCTCGGCGTCCGTGAGCACGCCGGCCGCCACCGCACTGGCCAGCTGCTCGTCCACGGTGAAGCCTTCGGCCTCGCCCTTGCCGACCGCCTTGGCGAACTTCTCGAAGGCCGGCTCGACCTCGATCAGCTTGTCGAAGGCCTTTTCCATGCGGCCCGTTGCGCTGTGCTCGTCGGTCCCGAGATAGATGTTCGCGGTCAGACGATCACGGAAGCTCGACGGCTCGAGGATGGCGTCGCCGATGGTGTTGATCAGGCGATCGCTCGGTCCCTTGTGATGACGACCGGTCGGGAAGACGAGCACGCGCATCGCGCCGCCGACGAACCGGTTGGGGAAATTGCGGAAGAAGCCGTCGAATGCCTGTTCGATCTTGTGCAGGCAGTCCTGCATGACGTAGTGCAGGTGTTCGATGTCTTCGTCCTTTTCGCCCTCGTCATAGAAGAACTTCAGCGTCGCCGAGCCGAAGTAGAGCTCGGACAGGACGTCGCCCAGGCGGGCGGAGAGCAGTTCCTTGCGCTTCAGTTCGCCGCCGAGCATGCCCATCGTGATGTCCGAACAGATCGCCAGCGCCGAGGAGAAGCGCTCCAGCTGACGATAGTAGGGCGCGGCCACGCCCGACACGGGCGCCTTGGCGGTCATCGCCCCGGACAGGCCGAAGGTGAGCGTGCGCGCGGCCCGGTTGACCGAGTGGCCCACATGCGACCAGAGCAGGGTGTCGAACTCCTCGAGATCGTCGTTGCGTGCCGCCTCCATCTCGGGGAAGACGTAGGGATGGCAGCGGATCGCGCCCTGACCGAAGATCATCAGGCTGCGGGTCAGGATGTTCGCGCCCTCCACCGTGATCGCGATCGGGATGGACTGATAGGAGGAGAACAGATAGTTGCGTGGCCCCTGCTGGATGCCGCGCCCGCCGTGTACGTCCATGGCGTCGTTGACGATCTGGCGCATCCATTCGGTCATGTGGTACTTGGCCATGGCCGTGACCACCGCCGGCGTGCACTGATCGACGCCGCTCGCGGTGAAGATGCGCGCAGCCTCCATCTTGTAGTTGAGGCCGCCGATGCGCGCGGTGGCCTCCTGCACGCCCTCGAACTTGCCCACCGGCACCTTGAACTGGCGCCGGATGCGACCGAAGGCGCCGGTCATGCGATAGGCCGTCTTCGAGGCGGCCGAGGACAGCGCCGGCAGCGAGATGCCGCGGCCGGCCGACAGGCACTCGACCAGCATGCGCCAGCCGCCGCCGGCCTTCTCCTGCCCGCCGATGATCGCATCCAGCGGCACGAATACGTCCTTGCCGTAGATCGGCCCGTTCATGAAGGCGCCCGGTGAGTGGCGGCGGCCGATCTCCACCCCCGGCTCGTCGGCGGAGATGAGCGCACAGGTGATGCCGTAGTCGGTCGTGTCCGGGTCGCCCAGCAGGCCGTCGGGGTCATAGAGCTTGAAGGCCAGGCCGATGACCGTCGCCACCGGCGCCAGCGTGATCCAGCGCTTGGAGAAGGCGAGCTTCATGCCGAGCACCTCCTCGCCGTTGTACTCGCCGCGGCAGACGATGCCGGTATCCGGCAGCGCGCCGGCGTCGGAGCCGACCTCGGGGCCGGTCAGCCCGAAGCAGGGGATCTGGCTGCCGTCGGCCAGGCCCGGCAGCCATTTGTCCTGTTGTTCCTTGGTGCCGTAATGCACGAGCAGTTCGCCCGGGCCCAGCGAGTTCGGCACCATCACCGTGACCGCGGTGGTCAGCGAGCGCGAGGCGATCTTGGCCACCACGGTGGACTGCGCAACCGCGGAGAATCCCAGACCGCCATGGGCCTTGGGAATGAGCATGGCGAAGAACTTGTGCGCGCGGATGTATTCCCAGGCTTCCTGCGGGATGTCCTTGAGTTCGGCGCTGATCTCCCACTCGTCGAGCATGCCGCAGAGCGTTTCCGTCTCGTTGTCGAGAAACGACTGCTCGGCCTCGGTGAGCTGGGTGCGCTTGAAATCCAGCAGGTACTGCCAGTCCGGTTTGCCGCGGAACATCTCCGTTTCCCACCAGGTGCTGCCGGCTTCGAGCGCTTCGCGCTCGGTGTCCGACATCGGCGGCAGTACGGCCTTGAAACCCTTGAATATGGGTTTGGACGCAAAGCGACGCCGCAGCGGGGTACTGTTGAACAGGATCAGCAGCGGTGCGAAGACCACGGCCGCGATCAGAAGCCCGACCCAGCCGATCGCGCCCACCGCCGCCAGCGCGGCGAAGTAGATGACGACCGCTGCGCTCCAGACCACCAGCGAGACGCCGAGGTAGGCCAGCGTCCAGGCAGCCGCGATCGCGACCAGTATCGATAACAGAGCTGTCATGGGAACCTCCGTAGTAAAAGACTCAACCGTTGCGAGCCGCTGTGCCAGCGGGCGCCGCGTCGGTCGTGGCCGCGTCGTCACCGTCCAGATCGGGCGGGACGAGCGTGACCATCAGAAACTTCACGTAATCGCCGAAGGCGGGCTCGTCGGCGGTCGGCCATTCACCCGGCAGGTCGCGCCGGATCTGCAGCGCGCCGAGAAACACCGAGAACGTCATCAGCGCCCAGCGGCGCGCCGTTTCGGCCCCGAGGCCGAGGCCGGCATAGCAATCCTGGATGAAATCGAGGCGGCGCTTGGACACGCGTTCGACGTAATCGCGCACGAAACCGGGCTTGGTAGCGCTCGACAGGGCGGTGTGTATACGACTGGCACGGCGGGAGGCGTTGACCTCGGTGATCAGGCGCTGGATGCGCGCGCGGGGGTCGGTCTCCTGGCGGACCCGCTCCAGCACATCGTCGGTCTCGCGCGCCTCCCAGAGTTGAAGCGCGGCCACGAGCAGGGCTTCGCGGTTGGCGAAATGCCAGTAGAAGCTCCCCTTCGTCACGCCCAGATCGCGCGCGATCGGCTCCACGGCCACGCCCTCGACGCCGCGCTGGCCGATCGCATCGAGGGCGGCTTCGGCCCAGTCCCGGCTGGTGAGCATCGTTTTCTGAGGCTTCGGCATTGCGCACTGCACAATTGGACTCCCGTATAATGTCGTCGAGTTGCCGGGCCGTGTCAATACGGCGCCGTATGGAACCGCACAGCTGGAAGGAAGAAACCGCATGCGCCAACCGACGCGTTCCGATTACGCGCACTACGTCGCCATCAAGGTGAAGTGGGGCGAGATGGACAGCCTGGGCCACGTCAACAACACCGTCTTCTATCGTTACTCGGAGGACGGGCGCATCGACTACATGCATACGATCGCCGACGACGGCGATACCCAGACCAGCGATGGCCCGATTCTGGCCGATCTGCGCTGCAGCTTTCGCCAGCAACTGCGTTTTCCCGCGGAGATCGAGATCGGCACCCGCGTCAAACGCATCGGCCGATCCAGCTTCGAGCTGGAGCAGTGCCTGTTCTACGCCGAGACCGACGACGTCATCGCGGTCTACGACACCGTGGTGGTGTGGTTCGATTTCGGCGCGCAGACGAGCATGCGGGTGCCCGAGACGGTGCGTGAACGCATCCGGACGCTCGAGCACGTGCCCCCGGAGGAGTAACGGGGTCCAGCGCGGTCGTACAGACGCCGCACCGCGGCCGCGCAGGGCTTGCCATGCTGCGACGGCTGCCCGTTAGTGCGAACAGGGCGGTCGAGATGATGTATACAGCCGGGCGCATGCCATCGGCGCCGCGTGCGCGGGGTTCAGCGCTCGCTTTCGGTGAAGCGGTCGCGCACGAACACCTCGGACAGGTCGAGCTGGCCACTACGCGGATGCGCGGCCGCCTGCGCCTTGCCGAAAGTGATCATCATGCAGATCCGGTGATCCGGCGGCAGGTTGATCAGATGGCCGACCCGCTTGAAGTCGAAGCCGTCCATCGGACAGGAGTCGTATCCCATGCCCCGTGCGGCCAGCATGGCGGTCTGGGCGGCCATGCCGCAGGAGCGCATGCCCTCGTCGCGCTGCAGCATCTCGTCGTCGCGATAGAAATGCCGGATCTCGCGCACCATCGACTCGCTGACCTGCGCCGGCGCGTGCCGCCAGTAGCGCTCGGGCGATTTCGCCCAGCTCTTGAGGTCCAGACACATCACCAGCAGCAGCGACGCCTCGGTGACCTGGGCCTGATCCCAGGCCGCCTTGCGGATTTCGGCGCGCAGCGCCGGATCCTGCACCGCCACGAACCGCCAGTTCTGGATGTTGAAGGCGGTCGGCGACAGCAGGATGTGGGTCATGAGCGTGTCGATCTCGTCGTCGCTCATGCGGTGCGCGGGGTCGAAATGGCGCACCGAGCGCCGGGTGGCGATGGCCTCGAAGACGTCCACCGGCTCAGACCGCGCCGCCGGGTGCCGCCCGGGCCTGCGCCGGGGCGTTGCCGACGTAGTCCTGGGGACGCATGGCGCGCAGTCGCGCCTTGTCGTCGGCGGGGATGTCGAGGCTGTCGATGAACGTGTGCATGGCGTCGGCGTCGATCACCTTGCCGCGGGTCAGCGCCTTGAGCTGTTCGTAGGCGCCGCTGATGCCGCGCACGCGCATGACCGTCTGCACTGCCTCCGCGAGCACGATCCAGTTGGCGTCCAGGTCGGCCGCGAGCCGCTCGGGATTGGCCTCGAGCTTGCGGACGCCCTTGAGCAGCGACGCATAGGCGACGCCGCCGTGGGCCAGCCCGACGCCGAGGTTGCGCAGTACCGTGGAATCGGTGAGATCGCGCTGCCAGCGCGAGATCGGCAGCTTCGCGGCCAGATGGTCCATGATCGCGTTCGCCAGCCCGAGATTGCCCTCGGCGTTCTCGAAATCGATCGGATTGACCTTGTGCGGCATGGTCGAGGAGCCGATCTCGCCCTCGACCGTCGACTGCTTGAAATAGCCGAGCGAGATATAACCCCAGACGTCGCGCGCGAAATCGACGAGCACCGTGTTGACACGCATCACGGCATGAAAGAACTCGGCGATGAAATCGTGCGGCTCGATCTGCGTGGTGGCTGGGCTGATCTCCAGATCCATGCCGCGGATGAAGCGGGCCGCGATCGCCGGCCAGTCCGCGTTCGGATAGGCGGCCAGATGGGCGTTGTAGTTGCCCACGGCGCCGTTCATCTTGCCGAAGATCTCGACTTCGGCGAGCAGCGCCCGCTGGCGGGCCAGACGCTGGGCGAAGACCGCCATCTCCTTGCCGAGCGTGGTCGGCGAGGCCGACTGGCCGTGCGTGCGCGAGAGCATGGCGACGTCCGCGTAGTCGTGGGCGAGCGCGCCGATGGCCGCGATCACCCGATCGATGGCCGGCAGCAGATTGTCGTTGCGGGCGTCACGCAGCATCTGCGCGTAGGCGAGATTGTTGATGTCCTCCGAGGTGCAGCCGAAGTGGATGAACTCGTTGACGTGGGCGATCTCGTCGACGGCCTTGATCTTGTTGCGCAGGTAGTACTCGACCGCCTTCACGTCGTGATTCGTGGTGTCCTCGATCGCCTTGACCTGCTGCCCCTCGTTGATGTCGAAGTCGGCGATAAGGCGTTCGAGAAACGCGTCGGCCTGCTCGGAGAACGGACCGACGTCTGGGATATCGGGTTC
The DNA here is from genome assembly GCF_003732545.1 of Salinisphaera orenii subsp. halophila YIM 95161. GTDB lineage: Bacteria > Pseudomonadota > Gammaproteobacteria > Nevskiales > Salinisphaeraceae > Salinisphaera > Salinisphaera orenii_A. The sequence goes on from NZ_AYKF01000067.1 coordinate 55,014, forward strand.
GGCGGCCAGCGCCTGCAGCCAGCGGATCTCCACGATCAGGCGATAGCGGATGAGCCCGTATTCGCTACAGATCTCGCGCAGATCCCAGGTCTTGTCGGCGTAGCGGCCGTCGATGGGGGAAATCGCAGACAGCGCGGTCAATTGCATCGCCATGGGCACGCATCCGGTGAATCGAGCGGGTGATAGAATCCGCGATTCTACCGAATCGACACGGTCTGCGGTGCGCATCGCACTGCCGCCGGCCCGACGCGCGTCGGGCGGCACGGGCTGAAAGACACAGGCTTGCAACGGAGCGATTGATGGCCGCGAACGACGACTACCGGATCGAAAAAGACAGCATGGGCGAGCTCAAGGTGCCGAAGAACGCGCTCTGGGGCGCGCAGTCGCAGCGGGCCGTCGACAACTTCCCGATCTCCGATCTGCGCGCGCCGCGCGCCATGATCAACGCCCTCGGGCTGATCAAGGCCAGTGCGGCCGAGGTCAACCGCGATCTGGGGCTGCTGGACAAGGCCGTCGCCGAGGCCATCATCGAGGCGGCGACCGCGGTCGCGGCGGGGCGCCACGACGATCAGTTCCCGGTCGACATCTTCCAGACCGGTTCCGGCACCTCGACCAACATGAACACCAACGAGGTGGTCGCCCATCTCGCGACCGAAGCCGCCGGCCAGACCGTCCATCCCAACGATCACGTCAACATGGGCCAGTCGTCCAACGACGTGATCCCGACCTCGATCCACGTGGCCGCGGTGATCGAGAGCGAAAAGCGCCTGTTGCCGGCGCTGCGGCACATGCGCGACACGCTGCACCGCAAGGGCGACGAGCTCGCCGACGTGGTCAAGACCGGGCGGACGCATCTCATGGACGCCATGCCCGTGCGCTTCGACCAGGAGCTCGGCGGCTGGGCCGCCCAGATCGAATCCGGCATCGCCCGCGTCGAGTCCGCGCTGACCCGGATCCGCGGGCTCGCCCAGGGCGGCACGGCCGTGGGCACGGGCATCAACGCGCATCCGGAATTCGGCGAGCGCTTCGCCCGGGCCATCAGCCGGGCGAGCGGCTGCGATTTCCACGCCAGCCACGATTATTTCGAGAGCCTGTCCTCGCAGGACGCCGCGGTGGAGCTGTCCGGCCAGCTCAAGACCATCGCCGTGTCGATGATGAAGATCGCCAACGACCTGCGCTGGATGAATTCCGGCCCGCTCGCAGGGCTCGGCGAGATTCAGCTGCCCGCGCTCCAGCCGGGCTCGAGCATCATGCCGGGCAAGGTCAATCCGGTGATTCCCGAATCCGCCGCGATGGTGGCCGCCCAGGTGATCGGCAACGACACCACCATCACCGTGGCCGGCCAGTCCGGCAATTTCCAGCTCAACGTGATGCTGCCGGTGATCGCCTACAATCTCCTGCAGTCCATCGAGCTCATGGCCAACACCAGCCGCGTGATGGCCGACAAGGCCATCGCCGGGTTCACGGTCAACGAGGCCAACCTGGACGATGCGCTGTCCAAGAACCCGATCTTGGTCACGGCGCTGAACGCGGTGATCGGTTACGACAAGGGGGCCGCCATTGCCAAGCAGGCCTACAAGGAGGGCCGGCCGGTCAAGGAGCTGGCCATGGAGCAGAGTGATCTCAGCGAGGCGGAACTCGATCGGCTGCTCGATCCCAAGGACCTGACCGAGGGCGGCATCAAGAAGTGAGCCGTTTCGATACCGCGTATCTGCGTACGGGGCCCGTTTCGGCGGGCCCCGGGCGCTGACTTGCGCCGACGCCGACTCGGCTCGACGAGCGGTCACGGTCGCGCCATCGGCCCGCGAACCCGAAGGATGCCGTTACGACGGTGCGAGGCGAGCGCGGCCGGCGTCGACGCCGTGGATGTGCGATTCGGCGCCTCTATCGCCGGCAGCCCGGTCGGTGCGCGCTCGGCTCGTGCAGGATCGTCCGAGACGTTACGCGGGATTGAGATCGGTGCGGTTGACGTGTGACCGGGGCGGCTCCGGCGTTGCGTTTCGATGCGTACGGCGCGCTACGCCACGGCCGGATCGCGGGCGGGGTGGCCCCGTGCGCACGAACCGCTGGTCCTTGGAGGAGGCCGACAGATCGCGGTACGTGACGGTTCGGACCCTTGCAATCACACAGGTTCGAGGGACGCGCGTGACCTGGTGGCGGTCGCCATCGATCGTTCGGCCGTCCGGCACAGGGCGAGGGCGGGGCACTTGGCCGAGCGATCCGCGTCAGGGTGCCATCGCCGCTGGGCTCGAGGCCGCATGCCCTTTCCGGTGGCCGCTGCCATGAGCCGGCCGTTTCGGTCGGCGGAGCGGCGGCCCGCCGTCCTTGCGGACGGC
>NZ_AYKF01000068.1 GCF_003732545.1 Salinisphaera orenii subsp. halophila YIM 95161
GCGGTGATGCAGGTGTGCGGCGGCTCGCAGTCGTTCAACGTGGTCAACACGCTGCGCGTACTGGGGCGCTGGATGCGCATGGTCACCATCCCCAACCAGTCGTCGGTGCCCAAGGCGTTCAACGAGTTCGACGAGGCCGGGCGCATGCACGCCTCGCCCTACTACGACCGCGTGGTGGACGTGATGGAGGAGCTGGTGAAGTTCACGCGCCTGCTGCGCGACCACACGGATTATCTGACCGATCGCTACTCGGAGCGCCGCGAAAGCCCCGAAACGCTCTCACAGCGAGTCAATCAGAAAGCGATCTGAAGCCTGTCGGCACGTCGTCCGAACGCCGCGTCGCAGACCGCCGATCGCCGATCGCCCCCGCGGGGCTGATTCGGCACGCGTGGCGAGCGACGTTCGAGACTCGCCACGCCCCGGGGCGCGATGGGCGGCGCGCCCCTTCGGACCAGGCGCTCATGACACGCACGAGAAGCCAAACCGGAGCGTCCCGGTACGCTCGCGCAGCGCGACCGTGCGGCACTGACTTCACCTCGTTCCGCCGCGGAACAGCGTTCGGATCGGGCCCGGATGGCCCGTTCGAGCCCGCCACCCTTGCCGCGCGGGCGGCAAGCGGCGCCCGTCTCAGCCCGGCTCGCCCGCCGTGTGCCGCAGGCGCTCGACACACCTCGGGTGCCGCGGCAGCTATTCGGCCGAGCCGAACTGCCAGTAGTCGATGGCGCGGCGCAGACAGAACACCGCGATCTCCTCCTCCTCGACCGCGCGGATGAGCGCGTCCGCCTCGCCGCCGTCGAGCACGAACATCAGCTCCTCGGGCTCGTCGGCCAGCTCGAAGAAGTGCGCCGCATGGGCATGCCCGCTGACCCCGGTACCTTCGGCGTCGACCCGTCGGGTCGAGCGCGTCACGCCCTGACGGCGGGCAATGTCGGCGACCGTATCGAGCACCGGCCGGCCGTCGTGCGCGCGCGAGCGCGGGGCCATGAATATCACTTCGAAACCCTTCATCGTGCGACTCCGAGCAGTTGACGCAGAATGGCCACTGTACCCAGTCCCAGCGCGGTCATGGCCAGCGAGCCGGCCACGTGCACCGCGATGCCCGCGACAGCCCAGCCGAGGCGGCCGGCCTGGATCTGGGTGAGTATCTCGGCGGAGAAGGTCGAGAAGGTGGTCAGGGCGCCGAGAAAGCCGGTGATCACCGCCAGCTTCCAGAACGCCGACAGTTCCGGCAGCGCCGCGAACACCGCGATGGCGATCCCGATCAGCCAGGCCCCGAGCAGATTCGCGGCCAGCGTGCCCGGGGGCAGGTTGGGAAAGAGTGCGTTCAGACCCAGGCCCAGCGCCCAGCGCAGATTGGCGCCACAGGCCGCGCCCAGCGCGATCGCGAACATCGAGACCGGAATCGACATCGCTTCACCGTCGAGAATCGAATCGACCGGCGATTAAATCAGAGCGTCGGCCCGGGCGCGAGCGCCGGCAGCGGCTCAGCTGACGATCAGCGCCCCGCCCAGTGCCAGCAGACTGATCCAGACCGCCACCAGCGCGCCCAGCGCCAACGGCCGCCAGCCGAGCCGCGCGACCGCGACCAGACGCGTCTGCAGGCCCATGGCGACCATCGCCGCGGCCAGCAGCGCCGAATCCACCGCCACGAGCCCGTCGCGCAGATCCGTCGACAAGGGCAGCACCGAATTCAGCCCCACCATGACCACGAACAGCACCACGAACCATGGAAACGGCGCGCGGCCCGCCGCCGTTTCCTGCCCCGATCCGCCGGCCCGGCGATGCCACCAGAACGCCAGTATCGCGCAGACCGGGGCCAGCAGTGCGACGCGCGAGAGCTTGTACAGACTGGCGTCCACGCCGGCCTGGGCATCGACGGCGAAGCCCGCCGCCACCGCCTGGGCGACCTCATGGATGGAGCTGCCGGCCCAGGCGGCATAGGCGGCCTCGCTCAGGCCGAGATGGGCCGCGATCACCGGGTAGGCGAACATTGCGACGGTGCCGAACACGGTCACGATGGCGATCGCACAGGCCACATCCTGTTCGCGGCCCCGGATCACGCCGTCGACCGCGACCACGGCGGAGGCGCCACAGATGCCCGTACCCGACCCTACCAGCACGCTGAGCGTGTCCGGCAGGCCGAGCGCACGGCCGGCCACGACCGCCAGCGCCAGCGTGCTCGCCACCGCGAGCACGACCAGGGCCAGACCGCCGGCGCCGACGGTGAGCATGTCCTGAAACACGAGCCGGAAACCGAGCAGGACGATGCCCGCGCGCAGCAGATAGTGCAGCGTCCAGCGCACCCCCGGCTCGACCGCCGCCGGCAGCGACACGCACAGACGCACGCCCACACCGAAGAGAATGCCGACGGTGAGCGCGCTCAGCGGCACGACCGCATTGAGCGCCGGCCAGGCGGCGACCGCGTAGGACAGCCCCGCCAGCCCGACACAGAGCACCAGCCCGGGCAGAATCGCGGGCAGCCGGGCAAACGCCCCGTCTCCGCCGCGCGAGGCTGAAAGCGCCTCCGCTGGTCTCGTCGCCATGCCGGACTCCTGAAGAATGGAATGGCATGACCATAAAACCGGCAGTTATTATTAAAAATCGAATACTTTCTATTCCATGATTCGGCATCGCCGAATCGGGGCATCGGACATGACGACGCTGCACTTCACCCTGCGCCAGCTCGAGATATTCGCGGCGGTGGTGCGCACCGGCCAGGTCAAGCGGGCCGCCGCGGCGCTCCACCTGAGCCAGGCGGCCGTCAGCCAGGCACTGCGCGAACTGGCCGAAGCCCTGGACCTCACCCTGTTCGAGCGCGACGGCCGGCGGATCGTGCCCACTGCGGCGGCGCGCCAGCTGCTGCGGCTGGCTGCAGCACCCATGGCCGAGTTCGACGCCCTCCCCGGCCGGCTGCGGCCGTCGGCGGACAATGCCGAACTGGCCGGCGACATCCGGATCGCCGCCTCCAGCACCATCGCCCGCTACATTCTGCCGTCGGCGCTCGCCGCCGTACGCCGCGAACACCCGGCGCTCGACCTGGCCGTGATCTCCGGCAACAGCAGCCAGGCCGAGGCGCATGTGGCCGCACTCGAAGCCGATATCGGCTTCATCGAGGGCCCGCCGACACGCGACGACCTGCACGCCGCCGCCTGGCGCACCGACACGCTGCAGATCATCGCGCCGCCGGATTATCCGGTGGCCGCGGTGTCGCCGACCGACCTCGCCGCCCACCCCTGGGTGGCCCGCGAGCCCGGCTCGGGCACCCGGGCGGTGTTCGAACAGAGCCTCGCTCTGGCAGGGCTGGCGGCTCCGCAGGCGCATCTGGTCATCGACGACAGCGGCGCGATCGTGCGCGCCGTGGCGGCCGGCGCCGGCCTGGCCTGCGTGAGCCGGCTGGCCGCCATACAGGCCAGCGCCAACGCCCGCGTGCAGTGTCTCGACCTGCCCGGCCTGTCGCTGCAGCGGCCCCTGTGGTGCCTGTCGCGCGCCGGCCATGCGCACTCGCCGCTGATCGAGCGCTTCCGCGCCACGCTCGACGGAGCGATCGGCGTGGACTTCGACGAATCAGACGCTTAAGCGCATGTTAATCGGCTTCGCCTAGCCTTGCGGAGGTGATTTCGAGGAACCGGAGATTCCCATGAACATTCGTCGCACCACGCTCGCCGGCGTCACCGGCCTTATCTTGGCCAGCGCCGGCACGACGGCCTTCGCGGAGCAGCCGGACGGCGTCTATTCGGCCGATCAGCTGCTCGATGCCGATGTCTACATGAGCAACTCGGACGAGGAGATCGGCGAGATCGACGACATCGTGTTCGACAACAACATGACCATCAAGTCGTTCGTGGTCGAGACCGAGAACAGCTTCGGCCTGGCCGGCAAATCGTATGTCGTCGCGCCCGATCAGTTGAGCGTCGAAACCATGGAAGGCGACGAGGCCACCGAGCCCGAGTACCGCGTGACGATCGAAGGCGACGCCGACACGATCTCGCAGTATCCGGTCTACAACGACAGCTGGTGGAACAACACCCAGGCCCAGGCCGTCGACGCCTGGCAGCAGACCAAAGAGAGCGCCAGCAATGCCTGGACAGAGCTCAAGGAAGGCACGAACAACCTGATCGATCGCGCCCAGGGTCAGAGCGAAGATGCGGCTGACGCCGTCGACGACTCGGCCGACGCCATGGAGAATTCCGCCGAGGACGCGACCAACTGATCGCCACACGGCGTTCCGCATGACCGGGTTGCAGGACGAGGGGCCACGGCCCCTCGTCCTTTGTGCGCGGGAACCGGCCCGCAAAACTTCCCGGAGCGCGCCGACGGGCCGTATGCCGACCGACGATCCGTGACGGCCGTTCAGGCTGCCCCGGGCGTTCTCCATCATTGATCGAACGCCGGGCCGCGGTATGATCCGGGCTGATCTTCACCCGTCGGCACAAGGAGCCGCCGCATGAGTCAGAACAACGGCCGGTCCAGTCTGTTTGGCGTGCTGTTCATGCCCGCCCTCATCCTGGGCGGACTGATCGTGCTCGCCCTCATCGTCATCAGCGTCCAGAGCGGCTCGGATACGCCCACCCGCACCGGCAACGACAACACCCGTGAGGTCGACTCGGACACGCTCGCCCGTTTCAATGAAGAGTTCGATGACCTGGGAGTGAGCGTGGGCGATGCCGATGCCCCGATCACCATCCGCGAATTCGCGGACTATCAGTGCCCGGCCTGCGCCTCGTTCGCGCCCGTCGCCAAGCAGATCCGCGAAGACCTCGTGGACGCCGGCGAGGCTCGCTTCGTGTTCTTCGATTTCCCTCTGCCGATGCACGATCACGCCCGGCAGGCGGCCTCGGCCGCGCGCTGCGCCGCGCGTCAGGACCGGTTCTGGGCCTATCACGACCGCCTGTTCGAGACCCAGAGCGAGTGGGCCCAGGCCGGCGATCCCACCAGCCTGTTCCTGGACATGGCCGTGGAGACCGGCGTCAACGCCGACCGCCTGGAGCAGTGCCTGGCCCAGGGCGCGACCGACGACGTGATCGCGCAGAATCTGGAGGCCGGCAAGGCCATCGGCCTGCGCGCCACACCGACCATCCTCGTGGGCAACCGCCTCTTCTCGGGCGGCGTCAGCTTCGAGCGCATCCAGCGGGCTGTGGATGCCCAGACCGACGGCGCGGACTGATAGCCCGACGCGGCGAGGGCCGGACCCGGTCAACGATGGCACCGCCTGCCGCGGCTTTCGCAGTCGGGATCACACCACCGCTTAGCGTCGGACGCAGTCGCCAGCGGCCAGCCGCATGACACCGCGGATCAATACGCCATCGAGAGCCGCGCAGCGAGCCGCCGACCACCGGGCCCGAGGCTGAACCGATTGCACCGCACCGGCAGGAGCGCCTGTCGGTGCAACGATGACGGCCATCTCGAAAACCATCATCGATAAGCGGACACGGGCTGGGGACGATTCCGGCATCCCGGCCCCTGAAATCGGACCTTTGTTCCATGGCGGCAACCACGAGCCACGGAACAACGTCCAAGGTCCGGATGCGCGCGGCGTCAGAGCCAGGCCTGTCGCATGAGGCGGACCGACGTTCCCCGAAAAGAGACCGTTCGCATGCCCCGGCTCCCTGCCGTTAGCAGTCGCGCTCGACGTCGGCGAGGGTATCGATCAGCGCGGTCAGCGCCTCGCCGCTGTAGACGGATTCGTCGCGATCGCGGGCCACGGCCCGAAACCAGCGCGCCAGCGTCTTCTGGCGCGCGGAGGGCATGTTCTGGGCGATGCCCTCGGCGTGCTCCAGCGTGGCCGCGAGGCGGGTTTCGCCGCGGCGGGCGTGGGCGCGCAACAGCACCTGGCGATAGCGGATCAGACTGGCATCCAGCAGCACCCAGGCGAAGTTCGGATTGCGGGGCGGACCGAGCGTGATGCGCCGGCCGCCGAAGACACCGCGCGGTGCGAAATCGAGCTTGAGCGTGGGCAGTGCTTCGCCCTTGAAGAAGGCGAGCGCGCCGCCGCCGAGCCCGCCGAGCAACGCGCCGACGCCCAGACTGTGGCCAAGCGTCATCGCGTCCACCCCGAGACCCGCGCCGGCACCGACCGCAGCCCCGACCACCGTAAGCTGACGCCGCGTCAGGCCGAGCCGGCGCCAAGTCTCGTCGCTGGCCAGATCGAGGTCGTCGCCGAAGCCGGCCCGCGCCTCGGCGCGTACCGCGTGATGGCGATAGAGATCGAGCAGCGCGTCCGCGGTCTCGCGCTCGAGTGCCGCGATCGCCTCGAAGTAATGCCGGGTCGCCCGTTCGACCGCGGCGTGCCGGTCGGCGACAGGCGTCGGCCCGTCCTCGGCGAAGCTCGCGCTCTCGCGCCGGGTGAGCGCGGCACGCAGAAACGACTGGATATGCTCGGCGGCACGCTCGCGCCGTTGGACCCATTCCGCGTCGAGCAGGGCCGTGGTGGCCTCCAGATGGTCGCGATCACGCTCGTCGATCTGATTGAGCGCGGCGAGCAGGTCGCGGCGCGCGGCGAAACGCGCCTGATGGGCATCGAAGACGCGCACGAGATTGAAGGCCTTGCCGAGATGCTCGCGCCATTCGTCCCGCTGCGGCGTGTCGCGTGCCGCGTCGTCGCCGTGCACGTTGAGTACGGCCAGCCGGGCGCGGCCGGAGAAACGCAGGATCTCGATCTCGGCGAGAAAGCTGTCATAGACCGGTACGTCCGGATCGATGACGTAGACGATCCCCGCGCCCTCGATCAGCGGTTCGAGCAGCCGGCATTCGTCCTCGAATTCGTGCGTGCCGCGATAGGCCTCGACGAAACGGCGCAGCGTCGCCAATCCCGGCGCGGTGCGCGCGTCCTCGTTGAGCGCACGGATCGCGCGCAGCGCCTCGATCGGCTGCTGGAAGCCGGGCGTGTCGATGAAGCGCAGCCGCTCGACGCCGTCGAGCACCAGCGACAGGCGCTGGCAGCGGGTGGTCTCGCCGGGCTCGGGCGAGATGCGGATGATGCGGTCATCGTCCTCCTCAAGCAGCGTCGCGAGCACGGCGGACTTGCCCATGTTGACCTTGCCCACCACCGCGAAGCACGGCACGGACGGCGTCACCCACTCGTGCGGCTCGGCCATGTCAGCGCTCCGGGGCATAAGCCGCGACCTCGGTGGCCGGATCGCGCAGGCCGTCGATGAAGGCCGTCCAGCGCTCCAGATGCGCCGGCGCCGGCGGCGCCGGCCGCCCCTCGCTACGCGCGAACACGACCCAAGTCAACGGCGTGCGCGGGCCCAGGCGCGCACGCAGACGGGCCTGCAGGCTCGCGGCCTGGCGCGGCGACAGGCCCCAGTCCTCGACGAGGAGCACGACATGGTCCGGGTCGGTGCCGAGGGCGGCTTCGGCCGCGGCTTCGGCCTCGTCGTCGAGGACATTGACCCGATGATCGGCTTCGGGATTCACGCGCAGGCCACGCAGCAGGAACCCGCGCACGTCGGCCCCGCGCACGCCATGACCGCCGACATCCAGCACCAGCGCGCCGTCGGCGGCGGCCGGGGCGACCGCCCCCCGCTCGACCGCGGTCAGGCCGCGCCAGAGTGCCCGATGCCGCGGCGCCTGGAAGTCGAGCGCGGCCAGCGCCCGCCGCTGGCGCCATTCCGTCGCCGCCAGCAGCAGAAGACGCGGCAACACGCCCCAGACCAGCAGCGCCATCAGCAGAAAGCGCCACCACGGGCCCACCACCGCCGCACCGCCCGGCACCTGCCGGACGCCTTCGGCGAAGCGTGCACGGCTGGCCTCGATGGTGGCCGGATCCGGCCGGGCGGCCGGCCAGGCCCAGGCCCAGGGCGCCGCCGCGCCCTCGACCACGCGTTCGACCAGGGCGCCGGTCTGTGGCGTGGCCTCCCAGTAGAAACGCACGTCGTAGACCAGCAGCGCCCCCGCAAAGGCGAGCACCAGACCGGTGGCGAAGCCCAGCCCGCCCCACTGCAGCGTGCCGGACAGCGCCGACGTGAACACCCGCGCGCCCCCGCTGTCGAGCAGGCGGGCATCGCGCAGGGCCGCGGTCCGCGAGGCATCACCGCCGAGCCGCCCGGCGAGCGCCGTCACCGCGCCGACCCCCGCCTCCAGCCCGGCCCCCGTGCGCCGACCGGCCAGACGCGCGACCAGCACGGCGACGAAGACGAGCCACGGCAGCACCAGCGTGGCACCCGCGAACACGATCACGTGCACGGCCTGGGCGTTGCCGGCCACCAGCCCGCCAATGAGCGCGAACGCGCTCACCGCCATCAGCCCGAACAGCAGCAGCCGCGCCAGCCGCAGCCCGCGCAGCCAGAGCGCGCCGGGTGCGAGTGCGGCGTCGGCACGCCGTCTTTCGAGCCAGGCGCGCAGCCCGGCGCGGCGCCGCGCCCGCTCGTCGCCGCCCGGCAGTCGCGGGCGAACGTCCCGGGCGAACACCATGCGCTCATGCGGGTCGGGCGCGACGCCGCGGGCGAGCTCGACCTCGAAATCGATGAGATCCGCCAGCGTCCACCGCCCGGCATGCGCCTCTGTCTTCATGAAGGCGGCCCGTCTTCGCGGAAACCGGCAGGGGATTCAGTGCGCGAGCACGAAGAATATGAACTCGCGGAAGACGAATGCCGCCGTGCCGCAGACGGCCAGGCTGGCCACGGCGAGGCCGACGAACCAGAGCAGCCGGCGTGTGGTTTCGCCCATACGAACACTCCGAAGCGCGGGCTAGTGATAACCCATGTCCCGGCTGACCTTGCCGCGGAAAATCCAGTACGACCAGCCGGTGTAGAACAGGATGAACGGCAGCAGAAAGACCATGCCCACAAGCAGGAATCGCTGGCTCTCGGGCGGCGCCGCGGCGTTCCAGATGGTCAGATCGGGCGGGATGATATGCGGCCAGAAACTGGCCGCCAGCCCCCCGTAACCAACGGCGAACATGGCCAGCGAGAGCAAAAACGGCCAGTATTCGGACCGCCGCAGCACGCTGGCGTAGAGCGCGTAGGAGACCGCGACCGCGGCCAGCGGGAACGGCACCAGCAGCAACGCATGCGGCAGGCCGAACCAGCGCTGGGCGTAGTCGCCGTCGAGAAACGGCACGTACAGGCTGACGAGCGCCATGCAGACGATCACGCCGGTGAGGAGCATGCGGCTCCAGCCGTAGGCCTTCTGCTGCAGGTTGCCGGCGGTCTTCATCACCATCCAGGTCGCACCCAGCAGAGCATAGCCCACCACCAGCGACACCCCGGTCAGCAGCGAGAACGGCGACAGCCAGTCGAACACGCCGCCCACGTACTGCGCGCCGTCCGTCGCCACGCCCTGCACGATCGCACCCAGGGTCACGCCCTGGCAGAAGGTGGCCACGATGGAACCGAAGTTGAAGGCGGTGTTCCAGCCGAACTTGCGCTCGGCCTTGAAGCGGAACTCGAAGGCGACGCCGCGGAAGATCAGCGCGATCAGCATGAGCGACAGCGGCAGATACAGCGCCGGCAGCAGCACCGTGTAGGCGGCCGGGAACGCCGCGAGCAGGCCGGTGCCGCCGAGCACCAGCCAGGTCTCGTTGCCGTCCCAGATCGGCGCCACCGAGTTCATCATGATGTCGCGCTCGTACTCGCCGTGGGCGAACCCGGACAGGATGCCGATGCCCAGCACGAACCCGTCGAGCAGCACGTACATGAACACACCGAAGCCGATGATGCCGAACCAGACCAGCGGCAGGAGATCGATCGTCGTGGTCATGTCTCGCTCGTCGACTCGTCGGGATAGGCCAGCGGCCGCGCCGGGGTGGCGGGCGTCTCGGACTGGGTCACGTCGGGGCGGCGCTCCGGACCGGTGCGGATGATCCGCAGAATATAGTAGAGCCCGGCGCCGAAGACGATGCCATAGACCACCACGAAGGTGACCAGCGTGGCCGCCACACTCGGTGCGGCCACCGGCGACAGCGAGTCGGAGGTGCGCATCAGCCCGTAGACGGTGTAGGGCTGGCGCCCGATCTCGGTGGTGATCCAGCCCGCCAGCACGGCCACGAAACCCGAAGGCGCCATCGCCACCAGAAAACGGTGATAGCGCGGGGAATCGTACAGCCGGCGCCGGAACGCCAGCCACAGGCCGGTCACCCCCGCGACCAGCATGAGCAGCCCGAGCCCTACCATGATCCGGAACGAAAAGAAGATGGGCGCCACCGGCGGCCGCTCGTCGCGGGGAAAGTCCTTCAGCCCGGTGAGTTCGCCGTTCCACTCATGGGTCAGGATCAGGCTCGCCACGTTGGGCAGGGCGATCTCGTAGTGATTGGTCTCGGCCTCGGCGTCGGGCCAGGCGAACAGCGCCAGCGCCGCGCCGCGCTCGGTCTCCCAGTGGGCTTCCATCGCCGCGATCTTGGCCGGCTGATACTCCAGCGTCTTCAGCCCGTGCAGATCACCGGCCAAAATCTGCAGCGGCGTGACGATGGACACGAACCCGACGCCCATCGTCAGCATGACCCGGGCGGACTCGTGCGCCGTGCCCTTGAGCCGGTACCAGGCCCCCACCGCGAGGATCACGAAGGCGGTGGTCAGATAGGCGGCCAGCACCATGTGCACCAGCCGGTAGGGGAACGACGGGTTGAACACGATCTTCCACCAGTCCACCGGGTAGAACACGCCGTCGCGGATCTCGAAGCCCGCCGGCGTGTGCATCCACGAATTGGCGGACAGGATCCAGAACGCCGACAGCGTCGTGCCCAGCCCCACCGTCACCGTGGCGATGAAGTGCAGCTTCGGCCCCACCTTGTTCCAGCCGAACAGCATGATGCCGAGGAAGGTCGCCTCCAGGAAGAAGGCGGTGAGCACCTCGTAGGTGAACAACGGCCCCAGCACCGGCGCGGTGGCCTCCGCGAATCGGGACCAGTTGGTCCCGAACTGGAAGCTCATGACGATGCCCGAGACCACGCCCATGCCGAACGAGACCGCGAAGATCTTGACCCAGAAGTGATACAGGCGCCGATACACGTCGCGCCGGGTCCACAGGTACAGCCCCTCGCACATCGCCAGCCAGCTCGCCAGGCCGATGGTGAAGGCCGGGAACAGAATGTGGAACGACACCACGAAGGCGAACTGAACACGGGACAGGATTTCCGGATCGAGAGACATCGGACGCGGCTCCAGCGGGCCCCGGGATGGGTCCCCATCATACGTGGACTCAACGTTTCCGGATTATACCCGGCGGGGTATTACCGGTCGATCTCGGCGGCCGGCCCCGGGCGGAATCGAACGCGCCGACCGGGGCCAGGGTTGTGAGTCGACGCCACAGGCCCGATCATGTCATCAGGATCAATCCATCAAACGGCGTCACCCATGACCGCTGTTCACGACACCTACGACCGCCCGCTGCAGGACCTGCGGATCTCGCTGACCGACCGCTGCAACTTCCGCTGCACCTACTGCATGCCGCGGGAACTGTTCGGCAGCGAGCACCTGTTCCTGCCCCGGCGCGAACTGCTCGATTTCGACGAGATCGAGCGCCTGGCGCGCATCGCGGCCGGCCTGGGCGTGCGCAAACTGCGCCTGACTGGCGGCGAACCGCTGCTGCGCCGCGATATCGACGTGCTCATCGCGCGGCTGGCCGCGATCGACGGCATCGACGACATCTGCCTGACCACCAACGGCTCGCTGCTCACCGAACAACGCGCGCGCGAACTCGCCGCCGCCGGCGTGAACCGCGTCACCCTCAGCCTCGACGCCATTGACGACGACGTCTTCAAGGCCATCAACGATGTCGGCTACCCGGCCTCGAAAGTGCTCACCGCCATCGACAACGCCCAGGCCGCGGGCCTCGGCCCAGTCAAGGTCAACTGCGTGATCCAGCGCGGCGTCAACGAAGACCAGATCCTGCCGATGGTCGAGCACTTCCGGCATAGCGACGTGGTGCTGCGCTTCATCGAGTTCATGGACGTCGGCACCTCCAACGGCTGGCGCATGGAAGAAGTCGTCACCGCGCGCGAGATCGTCGAGACGATCCGTACGCGCCATGCCGTCACACGCCTGCCCGCGAAAGTCGCCGGCGAGACCGCCAACCGCTGGACCTTCGACGACGGCGCCGGCGAGATCGGGATCATCGCCTCGGTGAGCCAGCCCTTCTGCGGCGGCTGCTCGCGCGCACGCCTGTCCGCGATCGGCGAACTCTATACCTGCCTGTTCGGCGTGCACGGCCGCGACCTGCGCACGCCGCTGCGCGAGGGCGCCAGCGACGCCGAACTCGCCGACATGCTCGCCGGCATCTGGCAGGCCCGCGACGACCGCTACTCCGAACGCCGCGGCGAGGAGACCGCCCGACGCGACGGCGGCGCCGACGGCAAGGTCGAGATGTCCTATATCGGCGGCTGACCGCCGGCCCGGATGACACCCGCCATCCAGCGGCTCGAACAGCTCGGCATCGAGCATGCGGTGCACGGCTACGAGCCTGCGCGCGCCTCCAGCGACTACGGCATCGACGCCTCGGCGCAGCTCGGCGTGCCCGCGGAACGCGTGTTCAAGACGCTGATCGCCGAACTCGACACGCACGAACTGGTCGTCGCCGTGGTCCCGGTGTCGCATCGCCTGCACATGAAGAGCCTGGCCCGCGCCATCGGTGCAAAGAAGGCCTTCATGGCCGATCGCGCCCGGGTCGAGAAGACCACCGGCTACGTGCTCGGCGGGGTCAGCCCGCTGGGCCAGAAGACGGCGCTGCGCAGCGTCATCGACACCTCGGCGCAGGCGTTCGACACGATCTTCGTCAGCGGCGGCCGCCGCGGCCTGGAGATCGAGATCGGCCCGGACACGCTGTGCGCACTGATCGAGGGCCTGTTCACCGACTTGGTGCGCTGACGCCGCCATCGACCGGGCGGGCGTCGCGTCGGCGCGGTTGCGGCAGACGATCGGCGGCCGGCGATCGTGCCCGTGGCGCGGGCCGCGGGCCGCATCTGCCGGGCGCGCCGGCATCCCGCCGATCGGCATGGCCGGCATCTTGCTTTATCGAACGCGTATTCCCGGAGCGAGGCAATCGGACTACTCTGGGGCCAGGGGGATTTTTCGGCCCGCCATCCGCGGATGGGCGCTGTCGTTGAATCAGCTGTGTGGCATTCGGGGGCGGATGCAGCGACCCGACCGGTGTCTGTCGTCCATGGCAGACGATCTTTCGGTACACGACATCGTGAGAGGGTCCGACTATGACTGCCGACTGGATTGGTTTTTCCCTGCTGATGCTGGCGATCCTGCTGTACGCCGGCAAATGGGTGCGCATGCACTGGCGCCCCGCCCAGCAGCTGTTTCTGCCCGCCTCGATTCTGGCCGGTGCGATCGGGCTGCTGCTCGGACCCGGCGTGCTCGGCGCGATCATGCGTACGGTCGGCGGCGAGGAGGCGCCGCTCGCCCAGGGCGCGATTCCGGCATCGATGCTCGACGTCTGGAGCGACCTGCCGGGCCTGCTCATCAACGTGGTCTTCGCCACCCTGCTGCTCGGCGTGCCGCTGCCCAAGTGGAAACGGGTCTGGGGCCTGGCCGGCCCGCAGCTTGCCTTCGGCGTGACCCTGGGCGCCGGCCAGTACGTGATCGGCATCCTTATCGCCGCCTTCATCCTCGCGCCCTTCTTCGGCTTGCCGCTGATGGCCGGCGCGCTGATCGAGATCGGCTTCGAAGGCGGCCACGGCACTGCCGCCGGTCTGCAGGAAACCTTCGCGGAACTGGGCTTCGCCGACGGCGCTGATCTGGCCGTGGGCATGGCCACGGTCGGCGTGATCTCGGGCATCGTGTTCGGCATCATCCTGATCAACTGGGGCGTGCGCACCGGCAAGAGCGCGGTACTGGACAAGGCCGTCGACAGCATCCCACACCATCAACGCCGCGGACTGGTCAGCGAGGACGAGCGTCCACTTTCCGCCGGCGGCATGACGGTACGCTCGGAATCGATCGAGCCGCTGACCCTGCACTTCGCATTCATCGCCATGGCGATCCTCATCGGCCTCGGCTTTCTGGAGGCGATGGCCTGGGTCGAGAGCGTGACCTGGGGCGCCGGCGAGAACGGGGTGGAGCTGCTCGGCGCGGTGCCACTGTTCCCGCTGGCCATGATCGGCGGCCTGGTGGTCCAGCAGCTGCTCACGCGCTTCGACACCCACAACCTGCTCGATCGCGATCTGATGGTGCGCATCCAGGGGTTCGCGCTGGACCTGCTCATCGCGGCCGCGATCGCCAGCCTGTCGCTGAAGGTGATCGCCGACAACCTGGTGCCGTTCCTCCTGCTCGGGCTCGCCGGCATCGCCTGGAACGTGGGCATGTTCCTGTGGCTGGCGCCGCGCATCATCCCCAAGTACTGGTTCGAGCGCGGTATCGGCGATATCGGCCAGTCCATGGGCGTGACCGCGACCGGGCTGATCCTCATGAAGATCGCCGATCCGGACAACAAGACGCCGGCCTACGAGGCGTTCGGCTACAAGCAGATGGTGTTCGAGCCGTTCTTCGGCGGCGGACTGGTCACCGGCCTCGCCCTGCCGGTGATCTACAACTTCGGCGCCTGGCCGCTGTTCGGGGTGATGCTCGCGCTGGTGGCGATCGGCATCGGCTCCGGGCTGTTCTACTTCGCCAAACTCGAACAGGAGCCGTAATCGCTTCCTTCGACGACGCCTGACCAGTCAGACCGGGCCCGGCGCGCCGCACGCGTGCCGGGCCCTTTTCGTGCTGGCGGTTCAGGCGCGCTCGAGCCGGTCCGCGGCGTCGGCCAGACTCTGGCGATGGCGGTCGATATCGGCCCAGGGGCAGTCGCGCTGGGCCAGCCGGCGAAAGATATTGCCGATATGGAAACGGCGCGGGCCGAGCTTGGCGTCGCCGAGTTCGTCCCAGTCCAGCGGGGTGGCGATCGGCGCGCCCGGCTTGGCGCGCACAGAATACGGCGCGATGCCGGTCTGGGCGTAGGCGTTGCGGCGGATATCCAGATACAGCCGCCCGCCGCGCTTGGCCTTGCGATGGGCGGTGGTGAAATCGTCGGGGCGCGCGTCGGCGAGCCGCTCGGCCACCCGCTCGGCGAAATCGCGCACGGCGTCGAAATCCGCGCTGCGATCCAGCGGCACGACGACATGCAGGCCGGACGAGCCGGTGGTCATCACGAACGCGCTCAGATCGAGCGCGGCAAGGCGCTCGCGCACCGCCCTGGCGGCGTCGACCACGAGCGCGAAATCGTCGTCCGCCGGATCCAGATCGAAGATCAGCCGGTCCGGATGATGCGGGCGATCATGGCGCGACAGCCACACGTGAAAGGCGATCGCGGCCTGGTCCACCAGCCAGACAAGCGCATCGGCGTCGTTGGCCAGCGCGTGGGTGATGCGGCCGTCCTCCTTGTCGACGGTCACGCGCTCGATCCAGTCCGGGTAGTGATCGGCGACGCTCTTCTGGATGAAGTTCACGCCGTCGATGCCGTCGGGAAAACGATGCAGGGTGAGCGGCCGATCCTTGAGATGCGGCAGCATCGTCGGCGCGATACGGCGGTAGTAGTCGGCCAGATCGCCCTTGCTGTAGCCGGCCTCGGGAAAGAACGTCTTGTCGGCGTTGTCGATCTGGATACGCATGGCGGACTCCTCAGGTGCGCGCCGGGGCGACTTCGCGCACGACCTCGCGCGGGTCCTTGTCGTCGCGCTCACCGACATAGCTGGGGTGGCGCAGGCGCCCGTCCTCGGTCCATTCGGTGAACGCGACCTCGGCCACGCGTTCGGGCTCGACCCAGTGCACGCCGCGCTCGCTCGGCGCATCCGCGAATGGCGGCGTGGCCCGTTCGAGGGACGCCAGCACGTCATGCAGGCGCGTGAGTTCCGCCTCGTCGAAACCGGTGCCGACACGCCCCGCGTAGCGCAGCGCATCGTCCTCGTAGTAGCCCACGAGCAACGCGCCGAAGCCGCTGCGGCTGCCCTGCGGCTCGGTGTAGCCGCCGATCACCAGCTCCTGGCCCTGGCTGCACTTGAGCTTGAGCCAGCGCTGGGAGCGCCCGCGCCGATACGGGCTGTCGGCCTGCTTGGCGAGCACGCCCTCCCAGCCCTTGCGACAGGCCTCGGCGTGATAGGCCTCGCCGACGCCGTTACGGTGGGCCGCATAGCGCAGCCGGCCGCCGAAGCTGAAATGCCCGCGCAGCAGGTTCTTGCGATCGCGCAGGGCGACCCGGCGCAAGTCCAGGCCGTCCAGCCAGGGGCAGTCGAAGGCATAGAAATGGATCGCGATACCGCTGTCGCGTGCGGCCTGCGGCTCGCTGATGCCGGCGCGTTGTTGCAGCCGCGCGAAACTCGTTGCATGGCCATCGAAGGCCACGACCTCGCCGTCGAGCACGAAGCGCCGGTGCGGCTGG
Source organism: Salinisphaera orenii subsp. halophila YIM 95161 (assembly GCF_003732545.1). GTDB lineage: Bacteria > Pseudomonadota > Gammaproteobacteria > Nevskiales > Salinisphaeraceae > Salinisphaera > Salinisphaera orenii_A. Next base: position 16,297 of record NZ_AYKF01000068.1, read on the forward strand.
GCCGCGAACGCATCGACCAGCTCCGGAAAATGGTCGTTACGCGACTGGCCGTTGCGGGTGAGCAACTCGACGTGATCGCCGTCGCGAAACACCAGCAGACGGATGCCGTCGAACTTGCGCTCGAACAGCCAGTCGTCGTCGGAGAACGGCGTATCCGCGAGCGTGGCCAGCATCGGCTCGAAATGACGCGGCATGCGCGAACGCCGCGCCACGTCGAGTACGTGGTCGGGCAGTTCGTCGCGCCAGTCAGCCATCGCCGTGGCCCTCGTCGCGCACGATGTCGTAGAGTTCGCGGTCGCTGATCACCGACGCCGGCTCGGTGTTGACCGGGTTGCGGCGCGCGTCGGCGCGGTCGTCGTCCATCTTGACCAGCAGCCACTGGCGCTTGCCCTTCTGGGTACGAAAATGGGTGAGCGAATAGCCGCCGGCGATCTTGTGCCCGTACAGCGTGACGGTGAGATGGCCGTCGTCGAAGCACTCCGCCAGGGTCTTGTCGATCTCGCCGTCGTCGTTGCGTTTCGCGTTGTTGAACGTGCCCGTATCCCAGACCAGCACGGTGCCGCCGCCGTACTGATCGTCGGGAATGGTGCCCTCGAAATCGGCGTAGTCGAGCGGATGGTCCTCGGTCTCGACGGCGAGGCGCTTGTCGCGCGGGTCGGTCGACGGGCCCTTGGGCACCGCCCAGGACTTGAGCACGCCGTCGATCTCGAGCCGGAAGTCGTAGTGCAGCGTGGAGGCGTCGTGCTTCTGGATCACGAAGATCGGCGTCTCGTCCTTCGCGCTGCGCCCCGCCTCGCCGCGCGGCTCGGGGCTGCGCTCGGGGTCGCGTCGATCACGATACTGCCGGAGCTTGTCATCGCGGGCCATGGGCCCTCCATCGCGCGGGCGTTTCGACCTCCTTTTGTAGCCCGATCGCGCGCGCCTGCCTACCCGGGCAACTACGCAGGCGTGCCCTGCGGCGCTCGCCGCGCGTCGTCGACCGCTCTAGAATCGGACTTTTGGACGCAGCGAGACGATGAACGATTCCACATTCATGGCCGAGGCTCTGGCCGAGGCGCGGCGTGGCCACGACGAGGGCGGCGTGCCGATCGGCTGCGTGCTGGTGCGCGACGGCGAGATCGTCGGTGCCGGCCACAACCGGCGCGTGCAGCGCGACAGCGCCATCCTCCACGCCGAGATGGACGCACTGGAGGCCACGGGTCGACAGCCCGGCGCCTTCTACCGCGACGTCACCCTCTACACCACGCTCTCGCCCTGCGCCATGTGCACGGGCGCTATTCTGCTCTACGGCATTCCCCGGGTCGTGATCGGCGAACACGAGAGCTTCATGGGCGAGGAGGATCTGCTGATCGAACGCGGCGTGCAGGTCAGCGTTCTGAACAACCACGACTGCCGCACTCTCATTCAGCGCTTCATGGCGGACAAGCCGTCGCTCTGGCATGAGGACATCGCGGAACAAGACGATGCGCCAGCGTCGCGTTAATTCCAGACTAACAAATAATTGATCTTATTCAGGAACGGATAAAGACATGATTATTTAATTCTCAAAATACCACCTGAAATGCCTGTTCAAGACAATGAAACGAATCATTCATATATTTAAGTATTGTTTCATCTCTATGAAATAAATTATTTTTTTCGTATCGATTAACTCGAAGGAACCCATAGAACGGGCCAAGGTCTTTCATGATTCATGGCAGAATCAGAAAGGATCGAAGTGACCCGTCATCGGCGCCCGCAGGATAACCCGTGCACGCTGGCCCACCGGGGCCGCCCCGAGTCCATCAGCCTGATCGTGTCGTCCTACAATCAGCCCCGATCGCTGGCGCTGGTGCTCGATGCGCTCACGCGACAGAGCTGGCGTGCCGACGAGATCATCATCGCCGACGACGGCTCGCGGCCGCCGACGTTCGCGGCGATCGAGCGGTTCGCGGCGCATCCGGCGCTACCGCCGATCCGTGTGCTGACCCAGCCCGACGAGGGCTTTCGCAAGACCGTGGCGCTCAACGGCGCGATCCTCGCCAGTCGCGGCCAGCAGCTGCTGTTCCTCGACGGCGACGTCATACCGTCACCCGACTGGATCGAGCGCCACCGCGCCAGCTATCGGCCGATGGGATACGCGGTCGGCGACTACGTCCGCCTCGATCGCCGCGACAGTCTCGATCTGTACGCACTGCGCGCCGACGGCGACCGGCTGGACGACCGCCGGGCCACCCTGGTGGCCGCGCAGCGGCGCTACCTGTTCAAGCGCGCCGCCCGGGCCCGCTTCCACATGCTCTGCCGCAAGACGATGCGCCCGAGACTGCTCGGCGGCAACTTCTCGGTCGACCGCGGCCTGCTGTTCGGCGTCAACGGATTCGACGAGCGCTTCGTCGGCTGCGGCGGCGAGGATTCCAACCTGCGCAATCGTCTGAACCGCTACGGCGGCCGCCCCAGCAGCCTGATCCGCAGCGCCGTCGGCCTGCATCTGAGCCCCGGGCTCGACGACCCGCAGGCGGCGCGCAATCGCATCAGCTATCTCGACAGCCCGCTGCGACACGAGCCCCCGACCCGGCGGGCGCGCACGGGGCTCGCCGAGCGCCTGAGCGGCGGCCGCGGCATGCCGGAACAGCCCGCACCGGAGGCGGCGCCGGGAGTGCGCGGCCGGCTGCCCGATCCGGCCTGAGCCGAGCGCCTCAGTCCCAGAGACGGCGCGCGGCCGCGCCGACGTCGAGGGCCGCGCGCAGCGAGGCCGGTGCGGCGGCCGACACTGGCGCGTCGACCGGCGTGCCGACATCGCGGGCACTGAAACAGGCACGTACCGCGGGGGTCATGAAGCGGCTGATCGCGCCGTAGACGTGGCGATCGCCCAGGCGGCGCTGCTCGGTCACGTGGTAGCGCAGCGGCGAGACCACCTCCAGCACGTTCCGCGCCCGCGTGAAGGCCACGTACAGCAGCCGGCGCTCCTCCTCGAGGTCGGCCGGCGAGCGCGCGGTGTACTCGCTCGGGAAGGTGCCGTCGGCCACGTGAAGCAGATAGACGCTGTCGAACTCCCGCCCCTTGGCGCTGTGCACGGTCGACAGCACCAGATAATCCTCGTCGAGGTGGGCGTCGTCGTTGTGGTCGCCGGTGGCCGCCGGCGGATCGAGTGTGAGCTCGGTGAGAAACCGGTCCCGATCGCGGTAGCGAGCGGCGATGCGCACCAGATCGTCGATGTCGCCGGCGCGCGCCGTGGTCGGCGCCTCGTAGCGGTCGGGCAACTGCGCCTTGAGCCATTCCGCGGCCGGCTCCAACGTCGCCGGCCAGCCCCCCGCGCCCTCCGCCAGAGCCGCCACGGTATCCACCAGCCCGCACCAGGCCTCGGCGTCGGCCTGCCGGGGCGCCGGCTGCCGACCGAGCCTCACCAGCGACCAGTCGTCGGCCTCCAGCCGTTCGAACGCGCGTTGGGCCGAGGCCGGGCCGACGCCGGGCACGATCTGCAGCGCGCGGTACGCCGCGATCTGGTTTGCCGGGTTGGCCGCCCAGCGCACCAGCGCCAGCAGGTCCTTGACGTGGGCGGCGTCGAGAAACTTCAGGCCGCCGTACTTGCGGTAGGGAATGTCGCGCCGGACCAGTTCGATCTCCACCTCGTTGGCGTGGTGGGCGTTGCGGAACAGCACCGCCTGCTGCTTGAGGGCCACGCCGGTCTCGCGCCGGGCCAGCACCTGCTCGATCACGTGGCGGGCTTCGTCGGCGCCGTCGTGGGCGATGATATGACGCGGTCGCAGGCCGGCGCCGCGCGCGCTCGCGAGCTGCTTGTCGTAGCGCCGCGCGGCGTCGGCCATGAGCGTGTTGGCCGCGTCCAGGATCGCCTGGGTCGAACGGTAATTGCGCTCCAGCCGCACCACGCGCGCACCGGCGTACTGGTCCGCGAAGCCTAGAATATTGTCGACATCGGCGGCCCGGAAGCCGTAGATGGCCTGGGCGTCGTCGCCGACCACGCACAACCCGGCGCCGGTCGGCGCCAGGCCGCGCAGGATCTCGGCCTGCAGCAGATTGGTGTCCTGATACTCGTCGACGAGCACGTGATCGAAGCGCGCGGCCAGACCGGCCGCCAGCCCCGGCTCGCGCATCATGAGCGCCCAGTGGAGCAGCAGATCATCGTAGTCGAGCAGCGCCAGATGCTGCTTGCGCTCGGTGTAGTGCGCAAACAGCCGCTTGAGCGCATCGTGATGGGCCACGCACCAGGGAAAACGCGTCTCGAGCACGGCCGCGAGCTTGGCCCGCCGATTGACGACCTGGGAGTAGATGGCGAGACACGTGTCCTTGCGCGGGAAACGGCGCGTGCGCAGCGCGAGACCGAGCTGCTGACGGCAGACATCGATCAGATCGGCCGCGTCCGCGCGGTCCAGGATCGAGAAGTTCGGACTCAGGCCGAGCGCCGGGGCGTATTCGCGCAACAGGCGGGCGCCGATCGCGTGAAACGTGCCCGCCCAGGGCAGCGACACGGCCTGACCGCGACGCCCGCGCGCCGCCAGCGCGGCGTCGCAGATGCCGCGGGCACGCCGGGTCATCTCCTCGGCCGCGCGCCGGGAGAAGGTCAGCAGCAGAATCCGGCGCGCGTCCACGCCGGACAGCACCAGATGGGCCGCGCGGTGCGACAGCGTCTGCGTCTTGCCGGTCCCCGCACCGGCGATCACCAGCAGCGGATCGCTGGTCAGCCCCGCGGCGGTATCGGGCCGGGCGAAGGTCACCGCACTGCGCTGGCGTTCGTTGAGATCCTCGAGATGGGCGGTGTCGGTCATGTGCCCAGTCTCGCCCCGGCGGTGGGTCAGATCACGACCCGGCGCGCTCGGCAACCGCCTCGGCGAGCGGTTAGACTACGAACCGAACACAGGCGGCGCCCGGCCCGCGCGGGCCCGCATTCAACGAGGAACGAAAGCGCATGTTCGAAGCGATCGAGCGGGTGCCCGGAGACGCGATTCTCGGGCTCATCCAGGCGTTCAAGGACGACCCCAATCCCGACAAGGTGGATCTGGGCGTCGGCGTCTACCGCGACGAGGACGGCGGCACGCCGATCATGCGCGCGGTCAAGGCGGCCGAGCAGCGGCTGGTCGACACCGAGGCGACCAAGGCCTACATCGGCTCCCACGGCGATCCCGACTACGGCCGGCATGTACTCGAGACCGTGCTCGGCGCCGACAGCGCGGTGCTGGCCGACAACCGCGCGAGCGCGACCCAGTCCCCGGGCGGCACCGGCGCATTGCGCCTGGCCGCGGACTTCATCGCCGCACAGCTGCCGGGCAAATCGATCTGGCTGTCGGACCCGACCTGGCCGAACCACAAGGGCGTGTTCGGGGCGGCCGGTCTCGACATGCAGTTCTACCCCTACGTCGACGCCGACAACCGGCTCGATTTCGACGGCATGCTGGCCGCGCTCAAACAGATCCCGCAGGGCGACGTCGTGCTGCTGCACGCCTGCTGCCACAATCCGACCGGCTTCGATCTGTCCGCCGAACAGTGGCAGCAGGTGCTGTCGGTCGTTCAGGAGCGTGAGCTGCTGCCGCTCGTGGACTTCGCCTACCAGGGCTTCGGCGACGGGCTGGAGGCGGACGCCTACGGCGTGCGGCTGCTGGCCGAGCATCTCGACGAGATGCTGATCACCCAGTCCTGCTCGAAGAACTTCGGTATCTATCGCGAGCGCACCGGCTGCTTCATCGCGATCGCCAAGGACGCCGAGGACATGGCCGACGTGCGCTCGCAGCTGGCGATCACCGCGCGCGAGAACTACTCCAATCCGCCGGCCCACGGCAGCGCGATCGTGGCCACCATCTTCGAGTCCGAGGAGCTGACCGCGATGTGGCGCGAGGAACTCGACGAGATGCGCAGCCGCATCAACAACCTGCGCAGCGATTTCGTCAAGGCGCTGGCGCCGCACGGCCTCGACCGGCGCTTCGCCCACGTCGCCGAGCAGCGCGGCATGTTCTCGTTCACCGGCCTGCAGCCGGAACACGTGGAGGCGCTGCGCGACCGGCACAGCATCTACATGGTCAAGTCCGGCCGCGCCAACGTGGCGGGGCTCAACCGAGCCAATCTCGACTACGTCTGCAACGCCATCGCCGATGTCGTGAAGTAGACCGCCACCCACGCCCGGTGCCGGGCGACAACGCCGCCGACACGAGGCCCGTCCGCCGCCGGCGCGGGCCTCGATCCTGACCGCGGCCGGCGCCGGCCGATGCCGAAAGCGGCCCGCGCCATGTCCGAACACAACACCTGGAAAGTCCCCTTCGCCCTGTTCGTGGCGGTGCTCGGGGTCTCGGCCTCGGCGCCGCTGGTCAAGCTCGCCGAAGCGCCGGCCGCGGCGGTCGCGGCCTATCGCATGCTCTTCTCCACCCTGCTGCTGCTGCCGGTCGTGGCGCTGGCCCACCGCAGCGAGCTCGCCGGCATGCGCCGCAGCGATCTGCTCCACTGCCTGGTCGCGGGCACGCTGCTCGGCTTTCATTTCCTGGCCTGGTTCGTGTCGCTGGACTACACCACGGTGGCCAGCTCGGTGACGCTGGCCACCCTGCAGCCGCTGTTCGCCTTCATGCTCGCCTATTTCATGTTCGGCGAGCGGCTGCGCCCCCGAGCGTTCGCCGGCGCTTTGCTCTCGATCGCCGGCGCCATGGTGATCGGCTGGGGCGATATCGCGGTCTCGGGCATGGCGCTGCTCGGCGACGCGCTGGCCCTGCTCGGCGCCGCACTCGCCACCGGCTATTTCTTCGCCGGTTATCGCGCCCGTCAGCATCTGTCGCTCAATGCCTACACGTTCGTGGTCTACGCCACCGCGGCGGTGGTGCTGCTGGGCTACTGCGCGGTTGCGGGCGTACCGCTGACGGGCTTCGCCGGTGCCGACTGGGGCGTGTTCGTGGCCCTGGCCGTGTTTCCCACCCTGCTCGGCCACTCGGTGTTCAACTGGAGCATGCGTTACGTCAGCGCCACGGTGATCTCCGTTGTGATCCTCTGCGAGCCGATCGGCGCCTCGGCCCTGGCGTGGCTCATGTTTGGCACGCTGCCGCAGGCCAGCCACTACATCGGCGGCGCGGCGGTGCTGGCCGGCGTGCTGGTGTTCATGCGCTATCGCAATCCGCCCGCACCGGCGAGTGCGAGCGGCTGAGTCGTCGCCTCAGTCGCCGCGGCGCGTCTGCGGCAAAACGAGATTCAGCACCACGCCGAGCACGCCGGCGAGCGCGATGCCCTCCAGCGTGAAATCGCCCGCCGAGAAGCTCAGCCCGCCGATGCCGGTGATCAGGACCAGTCCGACCACGGCGAGATTGCGCGGCTCGGTGAGATCCTCGCCGGAGCGCATCAGGCTGTTCATGCCCACGACCACGATCGCGCCGAACAGCAGCACGATGATGCCGCCCATCACCGGCGTCGGAATGCTGGCCAGCAGCGCCCCCAGCTTGCCGACGAAGGCAAAGGCGATGGCGAAGCCCGCGGCCCAGGTCATCAGCGCCGGATTGAAGGCGCGCGTCAGCGTCACCGCGCCGGTGACCTCCGAGTAGGTGGTGTTGGGCGGCCCGCCCATGAAGCCGGCCAGCGAGGTCGCCAGGCCGTCGCCGAGCATGGTGCGATCCACACCCGGGTCCTTGAGATAGTCGCGCCCGGTGACCGAACGGATGGCGATGATGTCGCCGAAATGCTCGATCGCCGGGGCGATCGCCACCGGTATCATGTACAGCACGGCCTGCCCGTTCCAGCTCGGGGCGACGAATTCCGGCGCCGCGAACCACGGCGCCTCGGCGATGGCCGCCAGATCCACCAGCCCCAGGGGCAGGCTGACCAGGTAACCGGCGAGCACGCCGCAGAGAATCGGCACCAGCGAGAGGAAACCGCGCCCCAGCAGCGACACGGCCACGGTCACCGCGAGCGACACGCCGGCTGCCACCAGCGCCAGCGGCTCGGCGACCAGCACGTCGGTGCCGTCGCCGTTGTGTCCCGTAGCCAGATTCACCGCCACCGGCGCCAGAACCAGCCCGATGACCATGATCACCGGGCCGGTGACGATCGGCGGCAGCAGGCGCGTGATCACGCCCACGCCGCGCCAGCGGATGACCAGACTCAGCGCGATGTAGACCAGCCCCGCCGCGATCAGGCCGCACAGCGTGCCCGGTATGCCCCAGGTCTCGACCCCGTAGAGGATCGGCGCGATGAAGGCGAACGACGACCCGAGAAACACCGGCACGCGACCGCGGGTGACGACCTGGAAGACCAGCGTGCCCAGGCCGGCCGTGAACAGCGCCACGTTCGGATCGAGCCCGGTGAGCAGCGGCACCAGCACCAGCGAGCCGAAGGCCACGAACAGCATCTGGGCCCCCAGCAGCCCGTCGCGCAGCCTGAAGCGATAATCGTTGGCGCCGGCCTCGAGCGTATTCGCCATGTCTTCCCCCGGAGTGGATCCATCCGGCCGGTCGAAGCCGGCCGTGCTGCTGTGATCGGTCTACTTGGTGCCGTACATGCGATCGCCGGCGTCACCCAGCCCCGGCCGGATATAGCCGTGTTCGTCGAGCCGCTCGTCGAGGGCGGCGGTGAACACGGGCACGTCCGGATGAGCTTCGCGCAGGGCCGCCACACCCTCGGGCGCGGCCAGCAGGCACAGGAACTTGATCTGGCGCGCGCCCTGTTTCTTCAGATGGGTGAGCGCGGCGATGGCCGAATTGCCGGTCGCCAGCATCGGGTCGACCACGATCACCCGGCGCTCGCCGATGTCCGCCGGCACCTTGCAGTAGTACTCGACCGCCTCCAGCGACTCCGGGTCGCGGAACATGCCGATGTGGCCCACCCGCGCCGAGGGCAGCAGCTCCACCATCCCCTCCAGCAGGCCGTTGCCCGCGCGCAGAATCGACACGAAGCACAGCTTCTTGCCCGCCAGCCGCGGCGCGTCCATCTCTTCCATCGGCGTTTCGATACGCTCGGTGGTCAACTCCAGATCGCGGGTGATCTCGTAGGTCAGCAGATGGGCGATCTCGCGCAGCAGGCTGCGGAATTTCTGCGTGGACGCCGTCTTGCGGCGCATGAGCGTGAGTTTGTGCGCGATCAGCGGATGATTGATGACGGTGACGTTGTCGTCCATGGCCGGGCTCTCCCTGGTGTCTGTGCGGGCATCGGGCGGCAGACGGCGCGTCGCCGCGAACCGCCGCCGGCGGCCGCCCGCGCTCATGCTACAACGCCATGCCGCAATCGCCATGCCACCATCGCCGCGCCGCCGCTCACGGCGCCCCGGTCGTGAAGGCCGCGGCCTGCTCGAGCAGCCAGTCGATGAACCCCGCGGCGGGCGGCGGCGGCTCGCCACGCGCCGGCAGCAGCAGCTCATAGGTGAACGGCGAGGCCAGCCGGTATCGCGTCCCGAACGGCGGCACCAGCACGCCGCTGGCGATCCGGTCCGCGGCCAGCACGCTGGTCGCCAGGGCCACGCCGCGCCCGGCGATGGCCTGATCCAGGGCCATGCCGAACAGTGAGTAACGCCGGCGCACGGCCACCGGCACCTGCGGGGCACCGGCCGCCTCCAGCCACTGCCGCCAGCCCGGAAACAGCTCCGCCTGATGCGACAGCCAGGTGACGTGCAGGAGCCGGTGCCGGGCCAGGTCGGCCGGCTGCTCGAGCGGCGGCCCGTGCTCGAGCAGCGTCGGCGCGCAGACCGGGAACACGGTCTCGGTCATCAGCGAGCGGCTGCGCACGCCCGGCCACGGCCCCTGGCCGTAGCGGATCGCCAGCTGGGCACGATCCGGGCTCCAGTCCGGCTCGATCAGCGCGGGGCTCGCCTCGAGGGCGAGATCGATATCGGGGTGACGGGCCTCGAAGTCGGCCAGCCGCGGCAGCAGCCAGTGTTGGATGAGCGACGGCGAGGCGCTCACGGTCAGCGCCATCGCCGGGGCGTCCGCGACCCGGGCGCGGTCGACGCCGGCCGCCAGCCGCGCCAGTGCGGACTCGACCTCATCGGCCAGCCGGCGGCCGCGTGCGGTCAGGGCGACCCCGTGGGCGAAGCGCTCGAAGACCGGCGCGTTGAGATACGTCTCCAGCTGCCGGACCTGGCGGCTGATCGCCCCCGGACTGACATTCATCTCGTCGGCCGCGGCCCTGAAGCTCTCGTGACGCGCGGCGGCGGCGAAGGCGCGGAGAGCGTTGAGCGGCAGTCGCGCGGGCATGGCGTTGCGTTTTCCTGAGCCTGAACCCGCAGTTTAATCGTTTGCCGCCCCGGGCGCCGGGTGATCCACTGGGCGCGTCTTTTCGCCACGGCCCGCCGCATGACCCGCGCAACCACCGCCTCGCCAACCGATGCCGCCCCCGCTACGCGCCGCGCGCTCGATGCGCAGGGCAGCCTGCTGATGCTCGTGTTCTGCGCCGCACTGGGGCTGCAGCAGGTGGCGATCAAGGCCGTGGCCGCGGACATCGCACCGCTGGCGCAGATCGGCATCCGGTCGCTGCTTGCCGCGGTGCTCGTCGTCGGCGTCGCCTGGGCCCGCGGCGTGCGTCCGACCCACGCCCGCGCGGTGTTCTGGCCGGGTGTGGCCGCCGGCATCGGCTTCGCCTGCGAATTCAGCCTCGTGGCCCTGGGGCTGGGCTACACCACGGCCTCGCACATGTCGGTGTTTCTCTACACCGCCCCCATCTTCGCCGCGCTCGGGCTGCATTTCCTGGTACCCGGCGAACAGCTCGGCCCGCGCCACTGGGCCGGCATCGCCCTGGCCTTCGCGGGCATCGTCTGCGCGATGGCGCCCTGGCAGAATTCGAACGGCACTGACGTGGCCGGATTGATCATCGGCGATCTGCTGGGCACGCTGGCCGGCCTGGGCTGGGCGGCGACCACGATCGTCATCCGGACGACGCGTCTGTCGGAGGAGCGCCCGGTGCTGACGCTGTCCTACCAGCTCACCATCGCCGGAGTCGCACTGGTAGTCGTCGCCGGGCTGTTCGGCGACCTGTCGACGATCCGCGTGACGCCGCTCATGCTCGCGAGCATGAGCTTCCAGACGCTGGGCATCGCCTTCGGCATGCTCCTGCTCTGGTTCGCGCTGCTGCGGCGGTATCTGGCCTCCCGGCTGGGCGTGTTCTCCTTCCTGTCGCCGGTGTTCGGCGTCCTGTTCGGAGCCCTCCTGCTCGGCGACCCGCTGACCGCCAACTTCGTGCTCGGCGGTATTGCCATCCTCGCGGGGGTGGTTCTCGTCAGCGCCCCGACCCGGCGCACGCGCGACCCGGCCTGAGGCGCCCGAGTCGCCGGGGCGCGAGGCGTCCCGCAGCCGTGCGGGGGACGAGCCGCGACGGCGAATTGTCCACGACCGCCGGGTTCCGGCGCCGCCGCTTTGGAGTCGCCCTGGCCGGCGTGTCGCGACCGGGCCGCGGCTAGGCCGACGAGGCGCCCGCCGGGCGCGCACCGCCGGCACCGCCGCGCACCATGAGCAGCGCCACCGCCACGACGGCGCCGACGGCATCGCTGATCAGCCCCGGATAGATCAGCGCGAGCGCGCCGACCAGCGCCAGCAGCCGCCAGAACACGCCGAGCGGCGCCCGCAGATAGCCCTCGACCGCCACCGCCAGCAGGCCGACGCCGAGCGCGCCGGTCAGAGCCACGGCAGTCACGTTGAGCCAGGTGGCGTCGATCATGAGCATGCTGTGGGCGAACACGAACATATAGGGCACGACAAAGCCGGCGATCGCCAGCTTCATGGCCTGCACACCGGTGGCGTTGGGCGAGCCGCCGGAGATCCCCGAGCCGGCGTAGGCCGCCAGTGCGACCGGCGGCGTGAGATTCGCGAATATGCCGAAGTAGAACACGAACATGTGCGCGACGAAGATCGCGGTGTCGTTCGAACCGGCCAGCTCCCGGAACAACGGCAGTTCCAGCAGGATGGGCGCGGCCATGGTCGAGGTGATGATGTAGCAGGGAATGCTCGGCAGCCCCATGCCCAGCACGATCGACGCCGCCATCGTCAGCGCCAGCGTGACCAGCAGGCGCAGCATGTCGAACGGGATCGCCTCGCCCATGGTCACCACGGCATCGGCCGCGTCCAGGGCGATGCCGGTCAGCGTGGCCACACCGACGATCACGCCCACCGCCGCGCAGGCGATGGCCACGGGGATGGCGTTGCGCACGCCTTCGGTCATGGCGTCGCGACAGGCGGCCAGATCCATGACCTCGGAGGTCACCGGCAGGCGCGAGCGCACGGCGTTGATCGCCGCGGGCAGCGCAATGATGGCGAAAAGCCAGAGCCGGCTCGCCGGCAGGCCCGGCATCGCCCGCCCGTCGATCACGGCCAGAATCTGCGGCTCGAGAACGAGCGCGGCCAGCACCGCGGACAGAGCCGCGACCAGACGCCAGGTGCCGCAGATCAGAACCGTCGCCGCGATGGACCAGAAAGCGGCGAAGAACGGCGCATAGCCCTCGAAGATGAGCCACAGCAGGATCACCATCGGCAGCAGCAGATGGCCGCGCTTGAGCATGACGTCGCTGAGCGGCGTCAGTTCCGAGCGCGGGATGCCGGACAGGCCGTTGCGCAGTGCCCGCAGATGGACCTGGAACAGGATGCCGAGATAGAACAGCAGCGCCGGGATGATGCCCGCGAGCATCACCTGGGTGTAGGGCACGCCCAGCACCTCGGCCATGATGAAGGCCGCCGCGCCCATGATCGGCGGCAGAATCTGGCCGCCCACGCTGGAGGCCGCCTCCACCGCGCCGGCGAAGTTCGCCTTGTAGCCGGTGCGTTTCATCAGCGGGATCGTGAACGCGCCGGTCGTGACCACGTTGGCGATGGCCGAGCCGTTGATCGAGCCGAGAAAACCGCTGGCGACCACGGCCACCTTGGCCGGGCCGCCGCGCGAGGGCCCGGCCACCGCCAGGGCGAGATCGTTGAACAGCTGGCCGAGCCCCGACTTGACCAGAAAGGCGCCGAAGAGAATGAACAGGATGATGTAGCTGGCCGACACCGCGATCGCCGTACCCAGCAGCCCTTCGGTGATATAGACCAGATGCGACATGATCTGGCGCGACGTGGCCAGCACGATGTCGGCGTTGAGCACCGAATACAGCGAGAGCTTGGCGTAGAAGGCGTAGCCCAGAAAGATCAGGGCCAGACCCGGCAGCCCCCAGCCCGTCACCCGGCGCGCGGCGTCGATGACCAGCAGCACCGCGGCGAAACCGACCGCCATGTCGAGATTGGTGATCCGTCCCGCCGAAGCAATCACCCGGTCGGCCGCGAACAGCATGTAGACGCCGATGGCGAAGGCCGCCAGCGCCAGCAGCGCGTCCAGCCAGGGCACCCGGTCGCGCGGGCTGCTGCGGGTCAGCGGGAACAGGACGAAGGTCAGCGCCAGCAGCGTGTAGAGATGGATGCTGCGCTGGACCACGTCGACCAGCGGACCGGCGAACGAGGTGTAGAGATGGAACAGGCCGAGCAGCACGCAGGCCGCCACCACACCCTGCATGACGATACCCGGCAGGCGGTGGCGCACGAGGCTCTCGCGGTCGTATTTCTCGAGCGTCTCGCGCGCGGCGCTGTCCGGCTCGGGCGCATCGTCTGCCACGGCATCGCGGCGATCGGACGTATTCATGGAGCGGGCCTACCTCATCCGGAACAGCGCGCAATCAGCGCCGGCAGCACACGATACAACGGCAACCGCCTGTTTTCGATCACCAGGATCGGCTTCTTCCCCGGCGTGGACAGGGCATGCCAGTGGCCGTCGTGGCGGAGGCTGTAATCCTCGGCGGCGGCGGCCTGGACGGCCAGCGGATCGACGATGCGGTGGATGTCGTGCATCACCACCCAACCGTCCTCCAGCGTGGTGCGCCGACCGGCGGCGGCCGGCACGCCCGCACCGAAGGTCTTGAAACGGGTGGACACGAGCTCGATCGCACCGTCCCGCACCACGAACGCCTCGATCCACGCCTCCTTCTCCACGGAATGCGTCCAGCGCAGCGCGAAGCGCGCACCCTCGCCGCCGGCGAAGGCCGCGCGAATCACGCCGTCGTGGCGAACCACCAACCAGGGCCGCGGCCAGAGCAGTGCGACGGCCGCCAGGATGAGCAGGGCCGCGACACCGACGAGGCCGACCGGCCGCAGGCGCATGCCGGCCGGCCCCGCCCGCGATCAGGCGCTGTCGTCGCTATTGTCGCTGTCGTCGGACGAGGAGGTATCGCCCTCGTCGCCGGAATCCTCGCTGTCGCCGTTCGGCTCGTAGAACGTCTTGGCGCCGTCGGCCAGCGGTACCACGAGATCCTGACCCATGGTGCTGCGGTCGAAGCCCTTGAGCGCGCCCACCGAGACCTTGTCGGTGCCCAGGTAGTCATAGAGACGGCTGGCGAGCTCCTCGGACACCCTGGACTCCATCGAGCCGGGCACGATCAGGATGTTGCGGATGGCGACCGTATTCACGGCCTCGTCCAGATCGTAGCGCTCGGCCGCATTCGCCGGGATCTCGTATTCCTCGTAGTACGGATACTTGTCCAGCAGTTTCGAGGCGGTGTCGCCGTCGACTTCGATGAAGTTGACCTCGGTGTTCTGCATCAGCCCGGTGATGCTCGAGTTGGGCACGCCCGAGGTGAAGAACGCCGCGTCCAGATTGCCGTTGCCCATCTCGGTGACGCTGTCCGCGTAGCCGGTGTGGCTGACCTTGCCGAGATCGTCGTAGGTCATGCCGGCCGCCTCGATCACCTTCTTGGCGCTGGCTTCGACGCCGGAGCCGACCTTGCCCACGCCGATGCGCTTGCCTTCCATGTCGGCCACACTCTCGATGTCGCTGTCCGCGGTGGCCACGATCTGGACCACGTTGGGATACAGCCCGGCGATGGTCTTGATGTCGGCCTCGCGATCCTCGAACTGGTTCTGGCCGTTGATTGCGTCATAGGCGACATCGCTCATCACCAGCGCGATCTGGTTGGTGCCGTCCTCGATGTTGTTGATGTTCTGCACCGACGCACCGGTCGACACCACCTGCACGTTATCCACGGCGTCGCTGGCCTCGAACACGCCCTTGAGCGCGCCGCCGATGGGATAGTAGCTGCCCGACGTGCCGCCGGTGCCGAAGATGAGGTTGACCGGCTCGCTGGCCCCGTCCGAGCCGTTGGACGCATCCGCCGAGGCGGTCTCGTCGTCGCCCCCGCCGCTGCCGCAGCCGACAAGCAGTACGGCGGCGATGGCCGTCATCACAGCCGGTTTCCAGACGCGATTCCCCATGTTTCACCTCGTTATGATGCGTTGATGATCGGCACGGCCCGCGTACCGATCGGATTCGACGCCGTCTGTGTACCAGCCGGGCGCCGCCGTCCGCAATGCGGCCATGGTGGCATAGGCTGGTCAGCCGGCCGTCAGCCGCCAGTCGCCGGCGTAGACGTTGAAGCGGTTCGCGCGCAGGAAACCGACCAGCGTGATGTCGAAATCGCGCGCCAGCGACACCGCGTAGCTGCTCGGCGCGGAGATCGCGCAGACCACCGGCAGGCCCGCCATCACGCTCTTCTGCAGCAGTTCGTAGCTGGCCCGGCCGGACAGCAGCAGGATGTGATCGGACAACGGCAGCCGGTCGTTCAGCAGCGCCCAGCCCACCAGCTTGTCGAGCGCGTTGTGCCGGCCGACATCCTCGCGCAGGGCGATCAGCTCGCCGCGGGCATCGAACAGCCCCGCGGCATGCAGCCCGCCGGTGGATTCGAACACGCCCTGATCCGCGCGCAGCCGGTCCGGCAGCGACAGCAGCAGCTGCGGGTCGAGTACCGGCGCCGGCGTCTCGCTCGCCCGGCCGCGACCGGGGCGCGGCGGCGAGAAGCTCGGCTTGCCGCAGACCCCGCAGGCACTGGTGGCCAGCGTGTTGCGCTCGATTCGGTCCAGCCGGCCGCGCGCCTCGGGTTTGAGCATCAGGCGCATCACATCGGCCTCGCCGGGCGCGGGCTTGAGATAGACGATGTCCGCAGGCGAACGCACCACGCCCTCGCCGTGCATCAGCCCCGCCACCAGTTCCCGATCGGCGCCGGGGGTACGCATGGTGATCAGCGGATCGGCCCCGGCGACATGGATCTCCAGCGCCCGTTCGACCGCCAGATGGTCGTCGCAGGCGGCGAGCTCGCCGTCGGCATAGGCCTGGATGGTGGCCTTCTGCCGCGAGGCGTCGTCGCGTGTCTCGGCGTCGGAGCGGTAAGGGAGATCGTCGATCGCGTTCATCACCTTACGGTAACCGATGCGCCGGGCGCCCGGCACGCGGGTTCATGTATCGCACAGCAACGCGCACGGCTACAATGCGCGGTCCTCGCGTGCCCGCGCCGATGACTGCCGGCCGCGCCACGCCCCGTCAGCCGACCCCGCGCGCCCATGGCCCTGTCCGACGTCTTCTTCCAGTCGATCAACATCACGCTACCGGTCTTTCTGATGGTGTTCGCCGGGATCGTGCTCCGCCGCGCCGGCTGGATCGACGACCGCTTCATCGGCACCGCCTCGGCGCTGGTGTTCAAGATCTGCATGCCGGCGCTGATCTTCGTGAGCATCGTCAAGGCGGATCTCGCCACCGCCTTTCTGCCGGACCTGATGGCCTACTTCGCGCTGGCGACCGTGGCCAGCTTCGCGCTGACCTGGGGCTGGGCGCTGTGGCGCGTGCCCGAGGCCGAGCGGGGTGTCTACGTCCAGGGGGCCTTTCGTGGCAACTGCGGCATCATGGGCTTCGCGCTGGCCGCGAGCATGTACGGCGACTGGGGCCTGTCCGCCGGCGGCATCCTGGTGGGGCTGGTGATCCTGCTCTATAACGTGCTTTCGGTGATCGTGCTGAGCTGGTATCAGCCGGGCCAGCCGGCGGACTGGCGCAGCATCGGCCGCGGCATCGCCACCAACCCCCTGATCCTGGCCACGGTGGTCGCGATACCGGTGGCCGCCAGCGGCCTGTCGCTGCCGGACTGGCTGATGACCTCGGGCGAGTATTTCGCCGGGCTCACGCTGCCGCTGGCGCTGATCTGCATCGGCGGCACGCTGTCGCTCGGCGCGCTCTACGAGGCCCGCGGCATCGCCTTCGGCGCGGCCATGATCAAGATGGTGATCTTTCCGGCGCTGGCCACCTTCGTGGCCTGGCTGTGCGGCTTCGCAGGCCGGGAGTTGGGGCTGCTGTTCCTGTATTTCTCGGCGCCCACGGCGGCGGCCAGCTTCATCATGGTGCAGGCCATGGGCGGCAACGCGAAGCTCGCCGCCAACATCGTCGCGGTAACGACCCTGGCCGCCAGCATCACCATGACCGGCGGCGTCTTCGGCCTACGCCTCGCGGGACTGATCTAGAGCCTGACGACACGTCACACGAGCGCCGCGTCGGCAACCGCACGTCGTGGGCGGCAAGGTGCGAGTCGCCGATCGTGGCGAGCCACGACGAAGACTGGCGACGTCGCGGGCCGCGCATGGTTGATTTTCATGGGCGCCCCAACCCGACGGGCCAAGCGCTGTCGCGCGGCCACCCAGCGTTGCCGCACGCTGGCGCGCGTGACGGCGTGGCGCGCACGACGCCTCGTCTTCCCGGGCCACAGCCCCTGGCGCGGCGCGTATGACGTGCCAACAGGCCCTGACCGCCGATCTGAGCCACAGCGGTCCGTTCAGTTCACGCAGTCCGCGGCGGGTTGCGCGCGGGTGCCCCGACCCTTCGTTCCCATTTGCCACCTCCGACCGCACCGGCGCCTGTTCGGGTATGCCGGGGAAAGGCGCCACCTGAATGCAGCCCGCGGCACGAAGAATCGTCAATGCCGGTTGACGGGATATCGTCCCGCCCTTCGGACGGTGCCCGCGTTCGGTCACCAGCGTGACGCCGGCCGACCCAGGAACGCTCCGGGAACGACCCGGCCCGATCTGCACGGTCGACGGAATCGCGGCGCCCGGCGGCAACGCGACCTGCGCTTATGGCATCGACAGGCCACGGCCCGGCGCACGCGGCGCGCCCCGCGGCTCAGGTCTCGCCCGGCTCGGGCTTGGTCTCCGTCTGCTCGGATCCCTCGGCCTGTTCGCGACGCGCCGCCGAGAAGGCCTTGGCGCCGGCGATCAGGGGAGCCAGGGCCGACCAGAGTTCCTTATCGTGCATCAGCTTGAACACGCCGGTCATGCCCGGCGGATTGTAGGGCGTGTTCTCGTCAGCCGGTTCGCCGGCTTTGTCGAGCCCGACCTGGGCCGCGGCCAGCGTGCGCTCGAGCCGATCGGGATCGATGCGCCCGAGCTGCTGGGCGAGCACGAGCAGATTGCGGAAACCGGCCCGGCCCTGCGGCGTGTTCATGCCTTCGAGCGCGATGGTGGAAATCTCGGGCATGGCACCCGTGAAATCCTTGAGCCAGCGGATCACGCCGGACTCGTAGAGCTCGTCGAGCAGACCGTTGATCTCGGCGACGCGACTTTCGAACTGCGCCATCTCGGATTCGGTCTCGGACCGGAAGCGCTTCGCATCGGCCGGCCGGTACTGGATCTGTTCTGCCATCGGTACGTGCCTCGATTCGCTGAGTGGCGCCTGCGTGGCCTAGAGCCCGCTGCCGGTCGGCCGCGGTTTCGGCGGCCGTCGATAGTCGTCGCGATCCCACTTGCGGCCGACCTCGACACCGCTGGTCGGATGCCGCGGCTGATTGCGCTGGTTGTTGGCCTTGAGCGGCGGCGTGCCGTCGGCCGAGAGCACCTCCATGCGCACCGCGAGCTCCTTGTAGGCCGGGGTATCGGTGTCCTTGTCGGCCTCGAAGCTCGTGAGCACGTTGATGGCCTCGCTGTTGGCGCGCCCGTGCATGGGCATATACAGCTGATGCCCGGACACGCGGTCGGTGACCTCGACGGCCACCTTGATCGCACCGCGCCGCGACACCAGCCGCACGATCGAGCCCGGCTGCACCCCGCGCTCGGCGGCGAGATCCGGCGACACCTCCACGAACGCCTGCGAGATCTTGAACACGATCCCCGGCGTCTCGTCGGTGAGATTGCCTTCGTGGAAATGCTCCAGCAGGCGACCGTTGTTCAGATGCAGATCGTACTCGGCGTCGACCTGGTCGGTCGGCTCGGTCCAGTCCACCGGATGGAAGCGGGCGTTGCCGTCCTTGAAATGGAAGGTGCTGTCGTTGTACAGCCGCTCGGCGCCGCTGGCGCCCTTCTCGCGCACGGGCCACTGCTGGGAGCCGAAACCGGCCAGCCGCTCGTAGGTCACGCCCGACATCAGGTCGCACAGCGACGTCGACTCGGCCATGATCTCGCTCGGGTGATCGTAGCGCCAGTCCGCGCCGAGCGCGTTGGCCAGCTCGGTGATGATGCGCCAGTCCGGTCGGGAGTCGCCGAGCGGCGGAAACACCTCGTAGAGGCGCTGGATGCGCCGCTCGGTGTTGGTGAAGGTGCCCTCCTTCTCCACCGAGGGGCTGGCCGGCAGCACCACGTCAGCGAACTCGCAGGTACGGGTGAAGAAGATATCCTGCACGACAAAGAAGTCGAGCTTCTCGAAGGCCGACTGCACGTGCAGGGCGTCGGAATCCACGATCCCCATGTCCTCGCCGATCACGTACAGCGACCTGAGATCGCCGTCGTGGATCGTATTGACCATCTCGTGGTTGTTCAGCCCCTTGCGGGTGGTCAGATCGACGCCCCAGGCCTGTTCGTACTGGCGGCGAATGCCGTCGTCGGTGATGAAGTCGTAGCCCGGCAGCCGGTCCGGCATGCAGCCGAAGTCGCTGGTGCCCTGGACATTGTTATGGCCGCGCATGGGGTAGCCGCCGGTGCCGAAGCGTTCGACGTTGCCGGTGAGCACCAGCAGGTTGCAGAGGGCGGTGGCGGTGTCGGCGCCCATGGTGTGCTGGGTCACGCCCATCGCCCACACGCCGCAGACGGTCTTCGCCGCGATTATGTTATCGGCGATCGCCTGCAGCTCGTCCTGTGACAGCCCGGTACGCTCGGCCGCGAACTCGAAGGTGAACTTCGCCAGGCTGTCCCGATAATCCTCGAAACAGTCGACATGGTCGTTGATGAAGTCCATGTCGGCGTGGCCGTTGTCGAGGATGTACTTGGCCACGGCGTTGAGCCAGATGAGATCCGTACCCGGCTCGGGGCGGATGTGCAGGTCCGCGCGCTCGGCCATCTCGTTGACGCGCAAGTCGGCCACGATGTGCTTCTGGCCGTGGAGCTTGGCGGCCCGCTTCATGCGGGTGGCGATCACCGGATGGCTCTCGGCCGTGTTCGAGCCCACGATCAGCAGCAGCTCGGCGGCCTCCAGATCGGCGATCGAGCCGGTGTCGGCGCCGAAGCCCACCGTGCGCCAGAGGCTTTCGGTGGCCGGGGCCTGGCAGTAGCGCGAGCAGTTGTCGATGTTGTTGGTGCCGATCACCGCACGCGCGAGCTTCTGCATCAGGTACGCCTCCTCGTTCGTGCACTTGGAGGAGGCGATGAAGGCCAGCGAGTCCGGACCGGACTCGCCTCTGATCTCGCCGAAGCGGCGCGCGATCAGCGCATAGGCCTCGTCCCACTCGGCCTCGCGGAAGGCGCCGTTGTCGCGGATCAGCGGCTTGGTCAGACGGTGCTCGCTGTTGATGTGGCCCCAGCCGAACTTGCCCTTGATGCAGGTGGAGACGCCGTTGGCCGGCGCCTCCGGCTGCGGCTGGACCTTGAGCAGCTCGCGCCCGCGGGTCCACATCTCGAAGGAACAGCCCACCCCGCAGTAGGTGCACACGGTCTTGGTGCGCTTGAGCTCGGTCTCGCGCATGGCCGCGTCGACCTCGGAGACGGCGAAGATCGGGCCGAAGCCGGTGGTGTGCTCGGCGGTCTTGACCAGATCGATGGCCGCACGACCGAGTTCCCGATAGCCGCTAAGGGACTGCGGCGAGAGTGCGGTCATCGGCCCCATCCGGCCGATCGCGGTCTTTTCCATCAACGCGTTGCAGGGGCAGACGGTCACGCAGTGGCCGCAGGACACGCAGGACGAGTCCTCGATGGCGACGTCGTCGTCCCAGATCACCCGCGGGCGGTCGCGGTCCCAGTCGATCGACAGCGTTTCGTTGACCTGCAGGTTCTGGCAGGCCTCCACACAGCGTCCGCAGAGGATGCACTGGTCCGGGTCGTAGATGTAGAAGGGGTTGGAGTAGTCCTTCTCGTACGGCTTGCCGCGAAACTCGTAGCGCTGACCCGGCACCTGCATGTCGCGCACGGTGTTGTGCACGTCGCAGTTGCCGTTGTTGTTGTCGCAGACCGAGCAGTACAGATCGTGGTTGGACACCACCCGATCGATGCCTTCGCGGCGGGCGCGCTCGGCGGTGTCCGTGTCCAGCCCGACCTCGAGGCCCGGCTTGACCGTGACCCCGCAGCCGCGCACCAGGTTGCCGTCGACCTCGACGAAACAGGTATCGCAGGTCTGCAGCGGCCCGAGGCTCGGGTGGTAACACAGATGCGGCAGATACAGCCCGGCGGCCTCCAGGGCATCGGGCAGCAGCTGCCCGGTCTCGACCTCGACGGCGCGGCCGTCGACGGTGATCTCGATCCGCTCGGCGACGTCGTCCATCTGCGTCTCCTGGTTGCCACTGGTCTGGGCCATGCATCACGCGTGCCCGGCGCCTCCGGGCTGCGATCGCCCGGCCGCCGCCGGCCGGTCGGGACCGGGTGCGGCGCCGCTAGCCGGTGAACAGGCGCAGCGCGCCGCTCAATGTTTCGATGAATCCCCAGAGCGCGGGCAGGGTCACCATGGCCCAGAGGCCCGCGACCTGCCATGTCGGCGTGGTGCTGTGTTCGCTCATCAGTCTCTCCTGCAGGATGCAGACGATTCAATCCGTAGAAACAACGACCCGGGCGGCCTCGACCGCACCGGCCCGTCAGGCCGCGTCATCCGGATCACCCTGGTAGTGATGCTTTTCGGCAACCGGACGCACCAGCAGGTTGCAGACCAGTCCCGCGGCCAGCAGCGCGACCATGACATAGAGCGTCGTGGTGTAGGCATCGGCGGGCGCGACGCCCGATTCGATGCGCCCCTCGCGCAGCTGGTTGAGCAGCACGGGGCCGACGACGCCGGCCGCGGACCAGGCCGTGAGCAGCCGGCCGTGAATGGCCCCGACGTGCATCGTGCCGAAGATGTCCCGCAGGTAGGCGGGCACGGTCGCGAAGCCGCCGCCGTACATGGACACGATGATGCAGGCGGCGAGCACGAACAGCACGATGTTGCCGGCCGCCGCCACGTTGGGCACCAGCGCATAGAGCGCCATCCCAATCACGAAGAAACAGATGTAGGTCATCTTGCGGCCGATGTAATCGGACAGCGACGCCCAGAAGAAACGCCCGGCCATGTTGAAGATCGACAGCACGCCCACGAAGCCGGCCGCCGCGGCCGAACTCACGCCGACCATCTCCTGGGCCATGGGCGAGGCCTGCTCCAGCAGCGCGATGCCGGCGGTGACGTTGAGAAACAGCACCAGCCAGATCAGATAGAACTGCGGGGTGCGCATGGACTGGCTCACGTGCACGTGGTGGCGCGTGATCATGCGGCTCTGCTGGCCCTGGGCCTCCGGATCGAAGCCCGCCGGCTTCCAGCCCTCGGCCGGTATGCGCACGATCAGCGCGCCGATCATCATGAACAGAAAGTAGATCACGCCCATGGCCACGAACGTCGAGCCGACGCCGACCGACTCGGGCCCGTCGAAGAAGGCCATGAGCGAGGTGGCCAGCGGCGAGCCGATCATCGCACCGCCGCCGAAGCCCATGATCGCCATGCCGGTCGCCAGCCCCGGGCGGTCGGGAAACCACTTGATGAGCGTGGAGACCGGCGAGATGTAGCCGATGCCCAGACCGATGCCGCCGAGTACGCCGTAGCCCAGATAGATCAGCCAGATCTGATGCGTCCAGACGCCGAAGGCCGAAATGATGAAGCCGCCGCCGAAGCAGCACGCGGCCAGCGCCATCGCCTTGCGCGGCCCGACGCGCTCGAGCCACTGCCCGCCGAAGGCCGCGGCCAGCCCCAGCACGGCGATCGCCAGCGAGAAGATCCAAGCCAGCGTCGGCTGCGACCAGTCCGCCGCCGCCGATTCGCTCACGCCGACGACACGCGTCAGCGGCAGCTTGAACACGGAGAACGCGTACACCTGGCCGATGCACAGGTGAATGCACAGTGCCGCGGGCGGCACCATCCAGCGATTGAAGCCGGGCTTGGCGACGATGCTGGACTTGTCGAAGAATCCGGCCATGATTTCCCCCGGTGGTCAGTGGGCGCGGCAAACGATTGCGCGCGACCGAAGCCTACCACTCAGACTGCATGTAGCGCGCATGTATCGCACGAAAGTCTAACCCCGCCGTGCAACCCGAGACCGGCCGCTCAGGCGATCGGCGGCGCCGGCTGGCCCCAGACCGGCTGCGCCATCGGCTCGACCGTGACCGGCGTGCCGGCCGCGACGTCGCCGCAGTCCGCCGGCAGCACGATGAAGCAGTCCGCGCGGCTCATCGAACGCATCACGCCCGAGCCCTGATGATCGACGGCCACCACCTCGGAGGCCGCGCCGTCGAAGGCCATGCAGCCGCGCAGGTAGTGCTCGCGGCCGGGTTTCTTGCGCAGATCCGTGCGGGTGGGCAGCGTGAAGCGCACCGGCGCCGCGGGGGTGCCGCCGGCCAGGCGCACCAGCGCCGGCCGCACCAGCTGGACGAAGGTCACCGCGGTCGACACCGGGTTGCCAGGCAGGCCGAAAAAGCGCGCGTCACCGAGCGTGCCGAAGGCGAGCGGCTTGCCCGGCTTGATCGCCACGCGCCAGAAGTCGACGCTGCCGCGGTCGGCGAGCACGTCCAGGACGAAATCGGCCGCGCCCACCGAGACTCCGCCGCTGGTGACCACCGCATCCGCCGTCATCGCCCGGTCGAACGCCGCAGCCAGCGCCGCGCGCGAATCGCCGACCACGCCCAGATCGACGCCCTCCATGCCGAGCTCGGCCAGCACCGCGGCGAGACCGTGACGATTGCTGTCGTAGATCTCGCCCGGCGCCAGCGGCCCGTCGATCGGGCGCAGCTCGTCACCGGTGGAGAAAAACGCCACCCGCGGCCGGCGATACACCGCCACCCGATGCGCGCCGACCGAGGCCAGCACCGCGATATCGGCCGGCCGCAGATAGTGGCCGGGCCCGAGCACCGCCTCGCCGCGGGCCAGGTCCTCGCCGGCCGGGCGGATGTTGTCGCCACGCGCGGGCACACGCTCGATCACGACATCGTCGCCCTCCGTGCGCGTGTTCTCCTGCATCACCACCGTATCCACGCCCGCGGGCACGACCGCCCCGGTCATGATGCGTACGCACTCGCCCGCGCCCACGCGCGCGGGGAAGGGATGACCCGCCAGGACCTCGCCGACCACCCGCAGACGCGCGCCGTCGGCCGGCGCTTGCGCGGCGGCGAAGCCGAAGCCGTCCATCGAGGCATTGTCGGCCCCCGGCACGTCCACGCCTGCGGTCACGGTCTCGGCGAGCACGCGGTGCAGCGCCTCGGGCAGCGCCAGCGTCTGCGTGTCGGTGATCGGCGAGATGGCGGCCACGATGCGTGCCCGTGCCTCGGCCAGCGGCATCGG
Organism: Salinisphaera orenii subsp. halophila YIM 95161; assembly: GCF_003732545.1. Lineage (GTDB taxonomy): Bacteria > Pseudomonadota > Gammaproteobacteria > Nevskiales > Salinisphaeraceae > Salinisphaera > Salinisphaera orenii_A. Next base: position 40,774 of record NZ_AYKF01000068.1, read on the forward strand.
GCCGTTTCGGGACTCGGCCATGATCGACTCCTAAATGGGGTGGGCGGATGGCCACACTACAGCCGCGCGGCGATCGCGCGGGCATCGGCCTCGGCGTTGACGTTGGCGAAGGCGTCGCAGTCGGGCCAGGCGACCGACACGCATGTCAGCCGCCGATGCCAGGCGTGGACCGCCCGTACGCCGTCGGCGCGCGCGGCTTCGAGATCCGCCAGCAGCGCGCGACGCAGCAGGGCGTGCAGCGGCTGTGTCCGCCCCGCGCAGCTCGCCACGGCCAGGTCGGCCGAGGCATGCAGCGCCTCACCCAGCCGTGGCGCCAGGTCCAGCGGCAGCGCCGGCGTGTCGACCGGCACGATCAGCACGTACGGCGTGGCGGCCGCGTGCAGCAACGCCGCGATCCCGGCCAGCGGGCCATCGAAATCGGTGCGGTCGTCGGGAACCACGCGATGCCCGAGCGCCCGATAGCGGGCCAGGCTGCGGTTGGCGCTGATCACCGCCGCGGCGCACTGGGGCGCCACCCGCGCCAGCGTGCGCGTGATCAGCGGTTGTCCGTCGAGCCGGTACCAGCCTTTATCGACCCCGCCCAGCCGCCGGCCCCGGCCGCCGGCGAGCACGCCGGCCGTGATGCGATCGCGGGCGATGTTCATGGCCCATATCCTGACGCCGACACGCCCTCTCGACAACGCGGCCGACCGATCGGCACATAGGGCGCCGGCACGGCACGGCACGGCCACGGGCCCGTCGCCGCATCGTTGCCTACGCAGACGCGGTCGTGACGCGGCGCGCGCATCCGGTCACCACCCCACAACGCCATCCGCAGCGCGTAAGCCGGCGGTCAGGCGCGCGCGCTACCATGCCGTCACAGCCTTCGATCAGAGCCGCCATGCGACGCCGACTCGTCACTCTTCTCGCCACCGGCGCATTGTTCGCCACGGCCGCGGCCGGCGCCCAGGATCTGGGCGATCGCTTCAAGGCCTTCGTCGACCAGGTCAACGGCGACGACAGCACGAGCGCGGCTCGCCAGCTGCCGGAGAGCGAGGTCGTCTCCGGCCTAAAGGCCGCCCTCGCCGACGGCGCCTCGGCGGCGGTTACGCAGCTGGGCCGCAGCGACGGATTCTGGGGCGACGAGGCCCGCCGCATCGCGCTGCCCGGCTGGATGGACAGCGCCGCGGGCATGCTGCGCCAGGCCGGCTACGGCGAGCGGCTCGACGGCCTGCAACTCCACATGAACCGGGCGGCCGAACAGGCCACCGCGGAGGCCGGACCGATTCTGCGCGAGACGATCAACGCCATGAGCGTGGCCGACGCCTTTGCCGTGCTCCGCGGCTCGGACACCGCAGCGACCGAATATCTGCGCGACCACGCCGGCGAGACGCTGGCCGACAAGTTCGAGCCGATCGTGGCCCGGACCACGGCCCAGTCCCACGCCGCCTCCGCCTACCGCGCGCTGACCTCGCGCGCCAAGCCGATGCTGTCGTTCGTACCCGGGATGGACCTGAATCTCGACGACTATGTCACCCGGCAGGCGCTGGACGGTCTGTTCGCCGTGATCGGGAAGCAGGAGCGCGCGATTCGCGAGAACCCCGCCGAGCGCGGCACGGCCCTGCTGGAGAAGGTCTTCTCGGCCACCTCCAGCTGACCGCGAGACCGGCGACGCGACCACGGTCGTCGGCCCACCCGACGACGGCGCGACCGTCGATTTCGCAGGCGCCGACGCTCAGGCGGTGAAGCGCTGGCGCCTCGGGGCGAGGCGTTCCAGAAAGGCCTGCTGGTCGGCCAGGATCCGTCGATTGGCGAGGATGAGCCATTCCGCGAGATTGGGCTCGTAGGGCAGCGCCAGCAGCGACATGCCGGCCTGCTCGGGCGTGCGGTCGTCCTTGTAGCGGTTGCAGGCCTCGCAGGTGGACACGACGTTGGTCCATTCGTGCACCCCGCCCTTCGAGCGCGGCACGACGTGCTCGATCTGCATCTGGCTGAAGCCGAGGCGGGTGCCGCAGTACAGACAGAGCCCGCCGTCGCGGTGATAGAGCTCGCGCCGGGTCAGGGCCGGGACCAGATTGCGGGCGAAGCGATGCGAGCGGTCGCGCACCGCGATGATGGAATCGATCGCCAGCTCGCTGCGGATGCCGGTCTCGCGCGACCGGCCGCCGCGCAGGCAGATCTTCTCGCTGCCGGCCTCCCAGGCGATCTTGTCGGTGAAGTAGAGACTCACCGCCTCCCGCCAATCCACCCATTCCACGGGCAGGCCGCCGGCATCGAGCTTGAGTATGCGTGGAATCACGTCCACGGGATCATCCTCTTCGGTTGCCGCGTCGTCATTCTCGCGCGGGCATGTGACCGCGCCTTGACGCATGATCTGTTGTACCGGATATCCATCGCCTCGCGCAATCGCCCGGTGCGTAACGATTATTCGATACTACTTTAATCTACACTAGGCGGATGCGCTCCGCTCCGCCGAATCCCCCGTCCGGATGACGACGCGTCGCCTGCTTGTCATCCTCGGCGTTGCCGCGCTCGTCGCCGCGGCGCTGTATTGGCGGTCGGCGCCCGAGCCGACCGAGGCCGCCGCGGCGACCCGGGAAGTGGCGGTCGAGATCACGCCCGTCGAGCGCGCCGCGATCGACGATCTTCGCGAGTTCTCCGGCAGCCTCGAGGCCAGCGCCCGGCTGACGGTGGCCCCCAAGATCGCCGGCCAGATCGAGCGCGTGGCGGTGGATATCGGCGACACGGTCGCGCGCGGCGACCTGCTGGTCACCCTCGACGACGACGAATACCGCCAGGCGCTGGCCGAGGCCGAAGCCCAGCTGGAAGTCGCCCGGGCCGAGCTCGACCGGGCCGAGAGCGACGCCGCCAACGCCCGGCGCACGCTGTCGCGGGTACGCTCGCTCAACGACAAGGGCATCGCCCCAGACGCCGAGCTCGACGACGCCGAGTCGCAGGCGGCCAACGCCCGCTCGGCGCTGTCGGTCGCGCGTGCCGGCATCGCCGAGGCCCGCGCCCGGGTCGAGACCGCGCGGGTGCGGCTCGGCTACACCGAGATCGACGCCGACTGGCCCGGCGCGGACGACGAACGCGTGGTGGGCGAACGCAGCGTCGAGCCCGGGGACACGGTCGCGGCCAACACCTCGTTGCTCAGCGTGGTGTCGGTCACGCCGCTGACCGCCGTGATCCAGGTCCCGGAAGCGATCTACACCCGCCTGGCCGTGGGCCGGAGCGCGCGCCTGCGCGTGGCCGGTGCGGCCGAGGCCACCCACAACGCGGTGATCGAGCGCATCGCGCCGGTGTTCGATCCGGACACCCGGCGCGCCCGCGTGGAACTGTCGGTGGACAACGAGGGCGGCCGGCTCGCGCCGGGCATGTTCGTGCGCATCGGTCTGGTCGCCGAGCACCTCGAGGCCGCGCCCGTGGTGCCGCGGGCCGCCCTGGTCGAACGCGGCGGCGAAACCGGCGTGTTCCTCGTCGACGAGGCAGCCGGCGTAGCCCGCTTCCACGCGGTCGAGGTCGCCTTCCGCAACCGCGAGCGGGCCGCCATCCGCAGCCCGGCCACGCTCGACGGCCAGGTCGTGACCCTGGGCCAGGCGCAGCTCGAGGACGGCATCGCGGTCGACTTCGACGCCGGCGACGCGGGCGGCGCCGACGCCGCGGAGCCGCCGGCCACGCCATGAGATCGCTGCCGGCGTTCGCGGTCGCCCGGCCGATCACCACCTGCATGGTCATGGCGATCGCGCTGCTGCTCGGCGGCGTGGCCCTGATGCGGCTGCCGGTGGACCTGCTGCCCGACATCGAGACCCCCACGCTGACGGTGTCGGTGGATTACGAGAACGCCGCCCCCGAGACCATGGAGGAACTGGTCACGCGGCCGGTCGAGCAGGCGGTGGCCGCCACCCCGGGGCTGGAGGAGATGGAGTCGACCTCGGTCGAGGGCACGGCCGACGTCACCCTGCGCTTCGGCTGGGGTGTGGACATCGACGCCGCCGCCAACGACGTCCGCGACCGGCTGTTCTCCGAACTCGACGACCTGCCCGACGACGCCAGCCGGCCGCGGCTGCGCAAGTTCGACACCGCCGATCTGCCGGTCATGGGGCTGGGCCTGGCCAGCACCATCGATCCCATCGAGCTGCGCCGGCTGATCGACAACCAGCTGTCCTATCGACTGCAGCAGATCCAGGGCGTGGCCGCGGTCGAGATCTGGGGCGAACCGGAGCGCGAGATTCAGGTGAATCTGGATTTCGACCGGGTGCGCGCGCTGGATCTGTCGCTGACCGACATCCGCGACACGCTCGCCGCGGCCAACCGCAACCTGCCCGCGGGCTCGATCGAGATCGGCAACCAGGAACTGGTGCTGCGCACACCGGGGCGCTTCAGCGACCTCGACGATCTGCGCAGCGCGGTGGTGCTCATGCGCGAGGACACGCCGATCACGCTCGGCGACATCGCCACCGTGGTCGACACCCAGCAGCGCGAGGAACGCCTGATCCGCATCAACGGCGAGCGCGGGGTGCGCATGGGCGTGCGCAAGCAGTCGGGGGCCAACACGGTCGAGGTCGCGCGCCGGCTCACTGACGAGATCGCCGAGCTCAACCGCGAGTTCCCCCAGGTCCGAATCAGCGCCTATTTCAACACCGCGGACTACATCAATCGTTCGATCGCCAACGTCTCGCGGGCGCTGATCTACGGCAGCGTGCTGGCGTTCGTGGTGCTGCTGGTCTTCCTCGGCCATCTGCGCGCCGCGCTGGCGGTTTCGCTGGCCATCCCCGTGTCGCTGATCGCCACCTTCGGACTCATGTACGGCGCCGGCTACACCCTGAATCTGATGACCCTCGGCGGACTGGCGCTGGGCGTGGGCATGATGGTCGACTCGGCGATCGTGGTGCTCGAAAACATCCAGCGACGACGCAGCGAGTTCGGCGAGGATCCGCTCGCCTCGGCCGTGGCGGGCACCGACGAAGTCGCCGGGGCGATCATCGCCAGCACGCTGACCACGCTCGCGATCTTCATCCCCATGCTGTTCGCGCGCGAGCTCTCGGGCCAGCTGTTCCAGACGCTCGCGGTGGTGGTGGCCTTCGCGCTGGCCTGCTCGCTGGCGGTCGCGCTGACGCTCATGCCGATGCTCACCGCGCGTGTGGTCGGGGTCGCGCAGCCGCCGCGCTCGCGCGCCGTCCAGTCGCTGTTCGCCCGCGCCGGCCGTCTCTACGATCGCCTTCACCACGGCTACCGGCGCGCGCTCGACGCCGCGCTGGTCGCACCGCGGCGGGTGCTCCTCGTGGCCGTTCTCGCCAGCCTCGCCGCGCTCGCCGGCTTCGGCCAGCTCGGCACCGAATTCATGCCCGCCTCGGACGAGGGCGAGGTCCGCGTCGATCTGGAGATGCCGCCGGGCACCCGTCTGGACGTCATGGACGCCCAGACCCGCAAGGCCGAGGCGATCGTGCGCGCGCGGGTGCCGGAGGCGCTGTCGGTGGTCACGAGCGTGGGCAGCGGCGGCTATCGCGCCGACGCCGGCGCCGAGGCCGACATCCGCATCGAACTGCCGCCGACGGCCGCGCGCGAGCGTTCCAGCGCCGACGTCGCCGCCGACCTGCGGGCCGCGATCGGCACCCTGCCCGACACCGAGGTGCGCGTGCGGGTGCGCCAGCCGTTCTTCTTCCGCATGCTGGATTTCGGCGGCGAGGACGAGAGCGTGCAGGTGGAGGTGCGCGGCTACGACTTCGACGTGCTCGAACGGCTGTCGGGCCGGCTGCAGACCGAGATCGCCGGCATCGACGGCATCACCGACGTGCGCGCCTCGCGCACCGGTGGCGCGCCCCAGCGCGACATCATCATCGACCGCGATGCCGCTGCCGACCGCGGCGTGACGGTCGAAGCGATCGGCGAGACGGTCGAGACCGCGATCGCCGGCACCAACGCCGGCTATTATCTCGACGACGGCGACGAGGTGCGCGTGCGGGTGCAGTTAAACGACCCGATGCAGGTCGCCCCGGAGCAGATCCTCGATCTGCCGGTGCCGGTCAGCGGCTCGGGCCGCGACGGCGCGCGCGTGCGACTGGGCGACGTCGCGACGATCGTCGAGGCCGTCGGCCCGATCGTGATCGAGCGCCAGAACCAGCAGCGCCTGGTCTCGGTCTATGCCAACGTGGCCGATCGTGATCTCGGCTCGGTGGTCGCCGACGTGCAGGCCGCCCTCGACGACATCGCGCTGCCGGCCAACTACGACATGCAGCTGGTGGGCGAATACGAGGAACAGGTGGAGGCGTTCCGCGAGCTGGGCATCAACGTCGCGCTCGCCCTGCTGCTGGTGTACATGGTGATGGCCTGTCTCTACGAATCCCTGATCGATCCGCTGATCGTGATGACCACGGTGCCGCTGGCGCTGATCGGTGTGGTCGCCACGCTCGCCGCCACCGGGACCACGCTCAACTCGCAGTCGCTGCTGGGCTGTCTCATGCTCATCGGCATCGTCGTCAACAACGCGATTCTCATCGTCGATCAGGCCAACGCCCTGCAGCGCGACGGACTCGCCGCGCTGGCCGCGGTGCGCGAAGCCGGACGGCGGCGCCTGCGCCCAATCCTGATGACCGCGGCCACGACGGTGTTCGCGCTGGTACCGCTGGCCATCGGCGCGGGCGAGGGCTCGGAATCGCAGGCGCCGCTGGCGCGGGCGGTGATCGGCGGCATGACCACGGCCACGCTGATCACGCTGATCGTCATCCCCGTGGTCTATGCCGGCGTGCATCGCGCCTGGCCGCCGCGCGGACACGCGGCATGAGCCGGCGCATCGCGGCGCTGGCCGGTCTCCTGCTGGCGACGAGCGCGGCCAGCCTGACCGCCGCCGCGGTGGAGGCGGACAATCTCGTGCTGCCGCCGGAACTGACCGAGGTCGGCGCCCGCGGCACCCTGGACCTGTCGGTCGAGGAAGCGGTCGCCCTCGCGATCCAGCACAACGCCTCGCTGCGTGCCGAACGCCAGCAGCCGATCATCGCCGGCACCTTCGCGGCCGTCGAGCGCGCCGTGTTCGACCCCAGCGTGTTCGCCACCGTGGAACGCTCGCGGGAGGTCACCGAGCGCGTCTCCGAGGACATCCAGCAGAATTTCGATGTCCGCAGCGAGCAGGAGACGGCCCGCGCCGGCCTGCGCCAGACCCTGCCCACGGGCACCGAGCTGGAGATCAGCCTGGAACAGGACCTGTCCGAGTCCAACCGCTCGCCGCGACAGGCGGGCACCCGCGCCGGCCTCTCCATCACCCAGGCCCTGCTGCGCGGTTTCGGTATCGATACCAATCTGGTCGCGCTGCGCCAGGCCCGCGCCGATGTCCAGGCCTCGGCCTACGAGCTGCGCGGCTTCGTGACGTCACTGGTCGCGGACGTGGAATCCACCTACTGGGACTATCTCGGCGCGCGCCGGCGGATCGACATCCTCGAAAACGCGCTCGAAGTCGCCCGACGGCAGTCGCGCGAGGCCCGCGCCCGTATCGAGGCCGGCACCGTTGCCGAGGTCGAGGAGGCCGCCTTCGCCGCCGAGGCCGCCCGCCGGCGCCAGGACCTGATCGACGGCCGCGCCGAGGCGCGCCGGCTGCGCACGCGGCTGCTGCAACTCATCAGCGTGCCCGGCCGCACCCGCTTCGAGCGTGCGATCGAGCCGACCACGCCCGTGGCCACCGAGGCCGCGCCGCTCGACACCGCCGGCGAATACGTCGACCTGGCCCGCCGGCGCCGCCCCGAGATCAACCAGGCGCGGCTGGAGCTGGCCCGCAACGAACTCGAGGTCGTGGCCACCCGCAACGGGCTGCTGCCGCGGCTGGACCTGTTCGTGACCCTCGGCCAGACCGGCTTCGGCGAGAACTACGGCCGCGCCTACGACACCCTCGACAATCGCAACACCTACGATCTGTCCGGGGCGCTGGAATTCGAGTATCCGCTGGGCAACCGCGCGGCCCGGGCCCGCGATCGGCGCGCCCGGGCCGGCCGGCGGCAGGCCGAGGCCAGCCTGGAGAATCTCGCCGGGGTGATCGAGTCGGATGTCCGCTACGCGCTGATCGAGGCCGATCGCGCGGCCGCCCAGATCGAGGCGTCGGCGGTGACCGTGCGCGAGCGGGAACGCACGCTCGAGGCCGAGCGGGCGCGCTTCGAAGTGGGACGTTCGACCGCCCTGCTGGTGGCCCAGGCCCAGCGCGACCTGCTCACCGCACGGCTGGATCGCATCGATGCCTTCATCGGCTATCGCCAGGCGCTGATCGAGCTGTACGTGGCGGACGGAACGCTGCTCACCCGTCGTCTGATCGAGGCCCCGGGGGATCGTTCGCCAACGACGCCGTGGCGCGACTGATCAAAGCCGCCGGACCATAGAAAACCGGCCGGTGCGATGCACCGGCCGGAAGCCGCGATTGACACAACGACCGGAGGAGATGTCGCGCGGGCGCATTGGAGGAGAGCAATACGGCGCAGGTCGCTGTGCACTGTTGCTAAAGCAAGACTGGTGCCAGTTTTCGGCCGGACGCGATGCCGCTCACCCGGCTTTTCGGGCGCCGACCGGCGGCCGACAGCCGCAAACCGGCCCTTCGACGCGGCCCCGGAACCGGCGCCGCGGTCGTCCGCGCCCCGTCCTGGTGCGCGTGTGGCCTAGCGCTGCAGCGCCAGCGCCACGCCCTGACCGCCGCCGATACACAGCGTCGCCAGCCCCTTCCGGGCGTCGCGCCGCCGCATCTCGTGGATCAGCGTGACCAGAATGCGGCAGCCGGACGCACCGATCGGGTGCCCGAGGGCGATGGCCCCGCCGTTGACGTTGACCCGCTCGATGTCCCAATCCAGCTGGCGGCCGACGGCGATCGACTGGGCGGCGAAGGCCTCGTTGGCCTCGATCAGGTCGAGATCGGGCATCGTCCAGCCGGCGCGGGCCAGGCAGCGCTGGCTGGCCGGCACCGGCCCGATGCCCATGAGCGCCGGGTCGACGCCGGCGCTGGCATAGCCGGCGAGCGTGGCCAGCGGCGTCAGCCCCAGCGCTTCGCACCGGGCCTGCGTGGTCACCACCACGGCCGCGGCGCCGTCGTTGAGCCCCGAGGCGTTGCCCGCGGTGACGCTGCCGTCACGCGTGAACGCGGGCTTGAGGCCGGACAGCCCCTCGGCGGTCACCCCCGGACGCGGGCCCTCGTCGCGGGCGAAGGCGATGGCATCGCCCTTCTTCTGCGGCACCTCGATCGGCAGCACCTCGTCCTCGAAACGCCCGTGCTTGAGCGCTTCCTCGGCGCGCTGCTGCGAACGCGCGGCAAAGGCGTCCTGTTCCTCGCGGGAAATGCGGTACTTCTGGGCCACGTTCTCGGCGGTCTGGCCCATGTGATAGCCGTTGAAGGCGTCCCAGAGGCCGTCGCGGATCATGGTGTCCACGAGCGCCCAGTCGCCCATGCGCTTGCCGGTGCGCGAGCCGGGCAGCACGTGCGCCGCGCTGCTCATGTTCTCCTGACCGCCGGCGACCACCAGTTCGGCATCGCCGAGCGCGACCGCCTGGGCGGCCAGCATGACCGCCTTGAGACCGCTGCCGCAGACCTTGTTGATGGTCATGGCCGGCACGGTGTCGGGCAGACCGGCCCGGATCGCCGACTGACGAGCCGGATTCTGGCCCTCGCCGGCGGTGAGCACCTGCCCCATGATCACCTCGTCGACGGCGTCGGCCGCGATGCCGTGATTCGCCAGCAGGCCACGGATGACGTGGGCGCCGAGATCGACCGCGGACACGTCGGCCAGCGTGCCGCCGAAGCGGCCGATGGCGGTGCGCCCGGCGGCGGCGATGACGATATTGTCGTTCACTGGGTCGTTCACTGGAATGCCTCCCGATAAACCGAAAAACCCGGCGCAAGCCGGGCTCTGATGACCGTCAGTCTAACCAAAAAGGCGGCCCGATGACGCCGCGCCCGGCCGCCGCTCGCGACCGCGGCCGGGCGATATCCATAAAAAAGGCCGGACCGGCCGGCGCGATGCACCGTAACCGGCCCGGCCACCCCCTGACGGGGCGCAGGCGCGGGTCAGCTACCCTTGGCCTGCAGCTGATCGAGGATCTGCGGGTTCTCCAGCGTCGACACGTCCTGGGTCACCTCATCGCCCCGGGCCACGGTCCGCAGCAGCCGGCGCATGATCTTGCCGGAGCGCGTCTTCGGCAGACCGTCGGCGAACCGGATCTCCTCGGGCTTGGCGATGGCCCCCAGCTGCTGGGCGACCCAGTCGCGCAGATCGCTGGCCAGCTTGTCGTTGCCGTCGTCGTTCTTGAGGATGACGAAGGCCACGATGCATTCGCCCTTGACGTCGTGCGGGCGGCTGACCACCGCCGCTTCGGAGACCGCGCTGTGGGCCACGAGGGCGGACTCGACCTCCATCGTGCCCATGCGATGACCGGAGATGTTCACCACGTCGTCGATGCGGCCGAGGATGCGGAAGTTGCCCTGCTCATCACGCTGGGCCGAATCGCCCGCCACATAGGTGTGGGCGTCGTACATGCCGAAGTAAGTCTCCTTGTAGCGGTCCGGGTCGCCCCAGATCGTACGCAGCATGTACGGCCACGGCTTGGTGATGACCAGCACGCCGCCGGCGTTGGCATCGGTTATCGGGGCGCCCGATTCGTCGAGGATGTCGGCGACGATGCCGGGCAGCGGATAGGTCACCGAGCCGGGCTTGGTGCTCGTCGTCTGCGGCAGCGGCGAGATCATGTGCGCGCCGGTCTCGGTCTGCCACCAGGTGTCCACGATCGGGCAGCGCTCCTTGCCGATCACCTGCCGGTACCACATCCAGGCTTCGGGATTGATCGGCTCACCGACCGTACCGAGGATACGCAGGCTGTCCAGCGCGTGGCGCTGCGGGTATTCGTCGCCCTGCTTCATCAGCGCGCGGATGGCGGTCGGCGCCGTGTAGAAGATGCTGACCTGATGGGTGTCCACCATCTTCCAGAAGCGATCCGGCTCCGGATAGGTGGGCACGCCCTCGAACATGACCTGGGTGGCGCCGCAGGCGGTCGGGCCGTAGGTGATGTAGGTATGACCGGTGATCCAGCCGACGTCAGCCGTGCACCAGAAGACGTCATCGTCACCCAGATCGAAGACCCAGCGGCAGCTGCAGATCGCCCCGAGCAGGTAGCCCGCGGAGGCGTGCTGGATACCCTTCGGCTTGCCGGTGGAACCGGAGGTGTAGAGGATGAACAGCGGATGCTCCGCGTTCACCCATTCCGGCTCGCACTCGTCGGCCTGGCCGTCGACGATATCGTGCCACCACACGTCGCGACCGTCGGCCATGGTCACGTCGGTGCCCGAGCGCTTGTAGACGACCACCGTCTCAATCGAGGCGCAGCCCTCGGACAGCGCCTGGTCGGCGACCTCCTTGAGCGCGATCAGCTTGCCGCCGCGATAGTTGCCGTCGGCGGTGATCAGCATCTTGGCCTCGGCGTCGTCGATGCGGTCCCGCAGCGCCGGCGCGGAGAAGCCGCCGAAGACCACCGAGTGGATCGCACCGATGCGCGCACAGGCCAGCATGGCAACGGCCGCCTGCGGAATGTTGGGCAGATAGATGACCGCCCGATCGCCCTTGCCCAGGCCCTTGGCCTTCAGGGCGTTGGCAAAGCGACAGACGCGCGCATGCAGCTCCCGATAGGAGATGTGCTCGACCTCGCCATCGTCGCCCTCGAAGATGATCGCGGTCTTGTCGCCGCGGGTCGCCAGATGCCGGTCGAGGCAGTTGTAGGCGACGTTCATCTCGCCATCGGCGAACCATTTGAAGAACGGGGCGTCCGAATCATCGAGGACCTGCGAGAAGGGCTTGTGCCAATCCAGATGATCCTTGGCCTGCTGGGCCCAGAAGCCTTCGTGATCGGCCTCGGCGGCCTCGCGAAGGGCGTTGATCTCGGACGGCTTGAGATGTGCGCCGTCGAGAAACGCCTGGGGCGGATCGAACTGACGATCCTCCTTCAGGACGGATTCGATCTTGTTGTCGGCCATGAATACTCCGTGAAGCGATCGCAAACACTGTCAGCATACGCATCTGGAGGCTTTGTCTGCATAAGACGAAAGGCGTAGGCCCGTGTCTTTGCAACGCGTCCTCGCCGCCATCAGCAAGGACAAGAAGCCAGGCCGGTTAATAATAATCGTTCGCATCTAGCGCGCTTTTGCGCCATACTGCTTCGCCTTGTTTGCGCCGCATCGCGCTGCACTCACGCCAAGGAAACGACGCCATGACGCCAGACAGTTCGCCCATTCTCGATCTCGCCGGTCTGTTCGAGTTGCTGCGTCTGGGCGGTCCGGTGGTCGCTGTTCTGGGCGTGATGTCGATCTTCGGCTTCGCCATCGCGCTGCTCAAGCTCTGGCAGTACGCCAGCGTTCGCGTGGGCCGGCGGCGGTTCATCACGCCGGCGCTGTCGCAGTGGCGCGCGGGCGAACGCGACCAGGCCATCGCCGCGCTGGCCGCCGAGCGCAACCCCATCGCCGACACGCTGGCGGTGGCCATGCGCGGGGTCGCCTCCGGCGCGGACACGGCCATCGTGCGGGAGGAGGCCGCCCGCGTGGGCGCGCGCCACCTCAGCCGGATGCGCCACTACTTCCGCCCACTCGAGGTCATCGGCGCCCTGGCGCCGCTGATCGGTCTGCTGGGCACGGTCATGGGCATGATCTCGGCCTTCCAGCAGCTGGCCAGCGCCGGCAGCCAGGTCGACCCGTCGGTGCTGTCCGACGGCATCTGGGAGGCGCTCTTGACCACCGCCGTGGGCCTGATCGTGGCGATCCCGGCGGTCGCCGTGCTCAACTGGTTCGAGCGGATCGTCGAGCGCCTGCACGAGGACATGCAGGACACGCTCACCCGCTTTTTCACCCGCCACGAGGCCACCGGCTTCGATCACGCCGCGACGCCGTTCGCGGAACCGAAGCCCGGTTCGAACGAATCCCCCGGCGAGGCCGACGCCGGCAGCCGCCGCGCCTCGCATGCATATTGAAACGCTCAAGCGGCGCAAGCACACGATCAGCCTGACGCCGCTCATCGACGTCGTATTCATCCTGCTCGTGTTCTTCATGCTCGCCACGAGCTTCACCGACTGGCGGCCGATCGGGCTGGCCACCGGCACCACCGAGGCCACCCCCGGCCAGACGCCGCCCGCCGTGGTCCGGGTGCTCGCCGACGGCAGCCTGCGCTATCGCGAACAAACCCATGCGCCCGGCGAGCTGGCCGCGCGGCTGATCGCCGCCCGTGAGACGGACGAAATCTCGGCGGTGATCGTCCAGCCCGACGCGGAGACCGATCTCGAGGCGACCGTCGCCGCGCTGGATGCGCTGTCCGGCGCGGGCGTGGCACCGATGTCGCTGTCGACCACCGGCGGTTCCGCCCCATGATCGTACCCCCGCCGAAGCGGCCGCGATCCACGGAAGACAACATCTTGCCGCTGATCAACGTCGTCTTCCTGCTGCTGATCTTCTTCATGCTGGCGGGGGTGCTCACCCAGAGTCCGCCCTTCAGCCTGACGCCACCGAGCAGCGTCGAGACCGAGGATTCGGCCCAGCTGGAATCGCGGGTGCTGTCGATATCCGCCGACGGTGAACTGGCCATGAGCGGCGAGCGCATCGACGACGCGGCGCTGCGCGAGGCCCTCGCCGACTGGCCGGACGACAAACCCCTGCAGATCCGAGCCGACGGCGGGCTCAAGGCGAGTGAACTCACCGCCGTGTTCGACCTGCTGCGCGAACTCGGCATCGCCGAGGTCAATCTGCTCACGCGCCACGACGACTCATGACGCGAATCCGTTTTCGACACTGGCTGGTCGTCCTCGCGATCGCCCTCGTCGCGCACGCCGCGCTGCTGGTGCGTTTCCAGGTCGAGACGACGCTGGCCGGCGGCTCGGCCGGCAACCAGGGCGTGCGTATCGCGCTCGCCTCCGAACAGGGGGCGCCGCAGCCCGAACAGCGGGCCGCGGACGACACCCCCCGCGAGCCGCCGAGCGAACCCGAGGAGCCGGCCGAACAAGACCAACCCGAGCCCGAGCCAAAGCCCGCGCCGGAACCGCTCCCCGAGCCGCAGCCGGAACCGACACCCGACCCCGAACCCACGACAGCCCCCGAGCCTGAACCGGAGCCCGAACCGGAGCCCGAACCGGAGCCCGAACCGGAGCCTGAACCGGAGCCTGAACCGGAGCCTGAACCGGAGCCTGAACCGGAGCCTGAACCGGAGCC
>NZ_AYKF01000069.1 GCF_003732545.1 Salinisphaera orenii subsp. halophila YIM 95161
GGGGCAATTCTAGGCTGTGTACGAATTGAGCCCTAACAAGTGCATGGAGTGGGACGTTTTTTCCGCTACGCGCTTCGCGCTGCGCTCCAAAAACGCCCCTCATGCACGGCGTTATGCGCTCTATACGTGGTTGAATCAATATGACTAAATCCGATGTGGACGAGAGCCTGACGCAGTTATACCTGAGATTGAATGGATACTTCACAACTGGATTTATCGTTCATTCTACCGAGTGGGGACAGGCAAGAACCGAAGTGGACTGCCTTGCTGTTCGGCACCCCTACTATTCTGAGCCAGAGCGTCAGATTGGTCCGTCTGAATTTCTCGGAATGAACCAAGATGAGGTAGACCTAATCTTGTGCGAAGTAAAGAGCGACCCGCAGATGATTGGCTTTAACAGAGCTTTAAAAGAAGATAGCGCCGCCTTGGCTTCCATATTGAGGCGGTCCGGCTTATTTCCAGAAAAATGTCTGACGGAAGTAATCGCTAGGTTGCATCCATTACTTCAGGATGAAGCGAAAGAGGACTGCGCAAAGACAGGAATAGTTGAAGCGAATGCGCGAATCCGGCCACTTCTTTGTTGCCCTTCTGCCACCGATCGAGATTCACAGCGCTGGTGCCTAAAGGGGAGCGAGATACTACATTTTCTTTCCAAATGCTTCAATCCAGACGAACCCCGGGATAGCTGCTCTAGTCGGTACAATTTTCAACAATGGGGGCGCCAATTCGAGCCGATAGTGCGGCACATAAAGCAAAATGCTACCGGAGCTTCTCTCAGCGGTCTTTATAAAATTTTTGATGTCGAATAATAGAACGCTGCGATTGGATAAATTTTCCGTCGCGCCTAGAACATTCTAGGTTACCGCAGGGGTCAAGTTTAGACCCCAGTGACTGTGGCAAAATCTGACCCAAATTTGATTTTTAACGGCATGTAGTCAAACTTCCTCGATATGAAAATAGCCATACCGTTTATCTTCATTTTGACACTAGCCACTGGCTGTAGTGAGCCACGCGATTTAGTCATCTCACGCGCGATTTACCACAATTGCACCAATGCCTGGCTTGAGAAATACGACGTCCCGAATAGCGAGTTAAAGATTTATACTGCGAAAGAGCCTATGCCGGTAAAACAAAATCACCAGAACTACGGCACAGACTTATTTTTTGCTGTTCATCATAGCGTCGTATACGCTGACCTTCATATCGCGTGCATGACCGACTCGAACTTCCAAGTTTTGTGGGTTTCTACCGTCGACAGCAACTTTATATCTGAAAAAGAATGGAAAAATAAAATTGATTCTGGTGTTAAATTTCGAAATTATCATAAATTCAAAGAATAGCCGCGCATGACATATCGCTGCAGTTGACCGCCCAAAGCGCTGGCGCGCTTCGGGCACCCTCCACGGGCTTCCCCGCTACGGCGGCAACTGAGCTTGGGCGCTAGCACTAGCACTAATAAAATTTGCGAGGGATTATGAATCGAATAGTAAAAAGCTTTGTATTGCCGCTGTTGCTATTGCTGGGTGCGTGCGTAACCGTTCCACCGGAAGCTGCTCGAGTACAGCTCCACAACCAAATGAGCAGCCTGCTTCAGGATTGTCGTCGTATGGGTCCCGTTCGCGGTTCGGGATCACGACTAATCTCGAAGGAGAATGCTCTAGAAAAAGCTAAGGTACAAATGCGTGAGAAAGCCGCAAAGGAATACAAGGCCGACTCCGTGGCACTGATCAATATTGATCCATATTGGAATGAAATCGTTACGAACGGGGTCGCATTCGATTGTTATCCAGATCGCTGACATTTTGCAGGAAAAGGGGTAAATCAGGGAAAGGCGCAGACACGAACAGAGAATAGCCTGGAAGGGTCGCGCCGGCCACGCTATACCGCGCCCATCGACGCTAGTCAGGCCGTCATACGCCAATGAGCTGACGAAAAAGGCTCGCCTGGCAAACAAGCGGGCGCACAAGGGTACAACCGGCAAAGTTGCCGCGAGGGACGGCCGACATATCCACCGACGGCGCGGTCGCCGACTGGCCCATCGTTCGACGCCTCAGCGGAACGCGGAACTCGAATGAGCAAAACTAGCGGGGTGTGCTTCCCGAGTCGGCCACCAGCGCCACGCCGCACATGATCAACCCGGTGCCCGCGAAGCGCTGAAGCGAAAGCGGCTCGTCCAGCGCGGGCCAGGCGGCGGCACCGAGATAGACCAGCACATAGCTCAGCCCCATCAGCGGGAAGGCGATGCTCAGGGCCATGCGCGAGAGCACCTGCAGCCAGACCATGACCGCGGCGGCGTAGACGATCATGCCGGCCCAGACGAACGGGATGCTGGCGGGCGAGGCGAGCCCGCCCCGGACCAGCCGGCCGAAGTCGGCGAACGAGTCGACGGGCCCGAAGTCGAGCATGCCGCGCCGCATGAACAGCTGGCCGGCTGCCATGAGCGATACGGCGAGCAGCAGCTGGCCGGCGCCGACGATATCGACGGGTCTACGCGCCACGCGCCAGCGGGAATAAGGGGTCAGACACGAATGGCAAGATTGCCCTGCCTCCACTGGCCAGCTGATCCGCGCCTGAAGCTGGAACCTGTCGTCGTCCGCCGGGCCGCATGTGGATCAAATGAGGTGGCGGTTTCACGCTACTGCATCCTGGCGCGTCCCGGCCCGCGTCGATCAAAAGGGCCGCGCACGAGACCGCCCCCGGTGCGTTCGATACGGGCCCTACCAGCGTGCGACCTCGAGCCCCAGACCGCCGACCTGGTGGAACAGGCGCTTCGACGGGCACACGGCGACGCCGTTCTCGGCCCAGGACAACAGCGGCAGATCCGCATGGGAGTCGGAATAGGCGGTGACGTTGGTGCCCTCGTCGGGCTGGCCGAGCAGCGCCCGGACCCGGCGCAGCTTTTCGTCGTCGCGGCAGTTCTCGCCGTCCATGCCGACGAGTCGGCCGCGGGCGTTCCAGGCCACGCGGGTGGACAGCACTTCGTCGATGCCCAGCCGGTCGGCCAGCTTGCTCACGTAGACGTCGAAGCTCGCGGTGGCCAGGATCACCCGTGCGCCCTCGGCCTGATGACGACGCAACTGGACCATGCCCTGTTCGCGCATCGCGTCGGCCAGCAGCTCGTCGGCGAAGCGCTCGGCCCAGGACTCGACGCGATGACGCGGCTGGCCGCCGAGGAAGGCGCGCAGCACCTGCGTCTTGACCCAGGTGCGGTCGCCCCAGCGCCAGAAGCGCAGCAGACTGACCGGCAGCCGCCACAGCGCGAGACTGCGGCGCCGACGCTGATGGCGCAGATAGCCGACGACGAAGGGCAGAAACGTGTCGTACCGGGTGAGCGTGACGTCCAGATCGAAGACGACGATGGGCGGCGACTGGGGCAAGACGGGCTCGTTCGACAACGGGTGATCCCGCCAGCTTAAGCCAAACCGGCGCGCTTGCGCCGGCCCGACCGGTCCGCGCCGGCTTGTGTTCGCACACAGTCGCCCTGAATATTGCGGGCTGACCGCTTCCACGACGCCGTTCCATGCGCAAGCCCCGTACGCCCACGCCCGCCCAGCGGCGCGCTCTGGCCCGACGTCTGGGCCGGGAACTCAAGCGTGATGTGCCGCTCGCCTCGAAGACGAGCTTTCGCATCGGCGGACCCGCGGCGCTGTATTTCGAGGCGCGCACGCCGGAGGCGCTGGCGATCGCGGTACGCGCGGCCCGCGCCCTGGAGGTGGACCACTTCCTGCTCGGCAGCGGCGCCAACATCCTCATCGGCGACCGCGGCTATCCGGGGCTGGTGATCGCCAACCACGCCCGCGAGATCACCGTGCGCGGCACCTGCGTGACCGCGGCCAGCGGCGCGATGATCTATCCGGATCTGATCGACGCCGCGACCGGCCACGGCCTCTCGGGCCTCGAACATTATGTGGGCATCCCGTCGACCGTGGGCGGCGCGCTCTGGCAGAACCTGCACTTTCTGTCGCCCGCCCCGGCGCGCGAGCGCACCATGTTCATCGGCGAGATCCTGGAGTCCGCGGAACTGCTGACCGCGGACAACCGACGCCGTCGGGTGGACGTCGACTACTTCGATTTCGGCTACGACCAGTCGATTCTGCACACCCGCGACGACGTGGTCCTGTCGGCGACCTTCGAACTGGAGCCGGCGCCCGCGGAGATGCTCGCGCGGATCATGGACGAGAACCTGCGCTGGCGCGCCGAGCGCCATCCGCCGCTGGACAGCGAACCCTCGGCGGGCTCGATCTTCCGCAAGATCGAGGGCATCGGCGCCGGCCGGCTGATCGACGAATGCGGTCTCAAGGGCCTGACCTGCGGCGATGCCCAGATATCCCCCAGGCACGCCAACATCATCGTCAACCACGGCCGGGCGAGCGCAGCCGACGTCTGCGCGCTGATTATGCACGTCCAGCGCACGGTCCACGCCGACACCGGCTACTGGCTGACACCCGAGATCTCGTTCATCGGCGAATTCGGCCCGGTGCGCCGGATCGCGCCGGAGAGCCGCGCGGCAGCCGAAACGAAGATGTAACCTCGGCCTGCAAGGCTTCGATAACCGCCGGCTGCCGCCGGCCCGTGGAGTATCAATGACCCCGACCCGACCCATCGCCCTCGTGCGCTCGCTGTGCCTGCTGGCCGTCGCCGGCGCGGCCCTGAGCGCCTGCGGTGCGAGCAACGACGACGGCGATACGGCAAACGACAGCAGCGCCGACAACGCCGCGGCGACCGACAGCGACTTCTCGCGCGACCAGATGCGCATCGTCGGCTCGTCGACGGTGTATCCGTTCGCCGCCTATGTGGCCGAAGAATTGGGCGCCACCACGGATTTTCGCACGCCGGTGGTCGAATCCACGGGTTCGGGCGGCGGCTTCAAGCTGTTCTGCGCCGGCCTGGCCGAAGACACCCCGGACATCACCAACGCATCGCGCCAGATGAAGCCCTCCGAGCTGCAGATGTGCCAGGACAACGGCGTCGAGGACATCACCCAGATCATCGTCGGCGCCGACGGCATCGTGGTGGGCCAGAAAAAAGAGAACGCGGACCTCGACCTGACCCGCGAGCAGCTCACCCTGGCGGTCGCCGCGCAGGTCCCCGAGGACGGCGAACTGGTCGACAACCCCTACGACCGCTGGAACGAGATCAACTCGTCGCTGCCCGATCGCGAGATCATGATCTACGGCCCGCCGACGTCCTCCGGCACGCGCGACGCGTTCGAGGAACTGGTCATGGCGCACGCCACCGAGAACATGGACGGCTACGACGAGGCCTACACCACGATCCGCCAGGACGGCCAGTACGTGCCCTCCGGCGAGAACGACAATCTGATCGTCCAGAAGCTGGCCCAGAACGACAGCGCCGTGGGCATCTTCGGCTACTCCTTCCTCGAGGAGAACCGCAACAAGATCAAGGCCGCGACCATCGGCGGCGTGGAACCCGAACGCGCGCTCATCTCCTCGGGTGAATACCCGGTCTCGCGCTCGCTGTTCTTCTACGTCAAGAACGATCACATCGACAAGGTCCCCGGCGTGGACGAATACGTGACCCTGTTCCTGTCCGACGCCATGGCCAGCGACCGCGGCATGCTGAAGTCCCTCGGCCTGGTGTCGCTGCCGCCCGAGGAACTGGAGGCGATGCGCAAGCACTGGGACGAACGCGAACGGGTGACCGAACAATCGCTGAGCAAGGACGGCTGACCGTTATCGGGTGGTTTCGGGGGTATGCCCCGTGCCACGGCCGGCCTCCGGGTCGGCCTTTTTTTGCGCGGACGCGCCGCGCCGGCCGGGCCGACGCCTGCCGGCGCGGCTGCCGGCGGCGCCCGTCGGTAATCGGAATTTCACTGGGCAGCCGGCCCGATTTGGGCACAATGAAGCCCGATGGTACGCAGCCGATCCCGACCCGCCATGTCCGCAACGCCCTACCGCCCCCGCACCGCGCTGGCCACCCATGCCGTCGACAACCAGCCGCCGCCGCTGGTCGACTACAACGCCTATAGCTCCGACGTCGCGCTGATCGATGCGGTCGGGCGCGAGGGCGGCGACTGGGGCCGGTCGCGGCTGGAGGCCTACGGCGCGATCGCCGGCGGGGAACTCGTCGAGATCGGTTTCGACGCCAACGAGAACCCGCCCGCGCTGCGCACCTTCGACCGTTACGGACAGCGCATCGACGAAGTCGATTTCCATCCCGCCTACCACCGCAGCATGCAGCTGGCCAAGGCACACGGCCTGCACGGTCTGACCTGGACCGCAGGCCGGGACGGCGCCCAGGTGGTGCGCTCCGCGCTGTTCTACCTGCACAACCAGATGGAGGCGGGCACGATGTGCCCGATCACCATGACCCACGCCTGCGTGCCGGCGCTGCGCCATGCGCCGGCGCTGGCCGAGCGCTGGCTGCCGGGCATCCTCGCCGATGCCTACGATCCGGCCTGCCGGCCGATCGCCGACAAGACCGGGTTGACCATCGGCATGGGCATGACCGAGAAGCAGGGCGGCTCGGACGTACGCGCCAACACCACCCGGGCGGTGCCGGCCGGCGACGGCATGCATCTGCTGACCGGCCACAAATGGTTCTTCTCGGCGCCGATGTGCGATGCCTTTCTGGTGCTCGCCCGGGAGGCCGACGATGGCCTGTCGTGCTTTCTGCTGCCGCGCTGGCGCGCCGACGACAGCCGCAACGCGATCGACATTCAGCGGCTCAAGGACAAGCTCGGCGACCGCTCGAACGCCTCCTCCGAGGTCGAGTTCCGGGAGGCCGAAGCCTGGCGCGTCGGCGAGCCCGGCCGCGGCGTGCCCACCATCATCGACATGGTCTCCCAGACCCGGCTGGACTGCATGCTCGGCTCCGCCGGCCTGATGCGCCAAGCGGTGGTGCAGGCCATCCACCACTGCCGCCACCGCGAGGCCTTCGGCGCGCGCCTGAGCGAGCAGCCGCTGATGCAGCACGTGCTCGCCGACATGGCGCTGGAGTCCGAGGCCGCGATGGCGCTGTCGATGCGTCTGGCCCGCGCCTTCGAATCCGACGACGACTCGTCGCGCCTGCTGGCGCGCATCGCCACGCCGGTGGGCAAGTATTTCGTCTGCAAGACCGCGCCGCCGCTGGTCAACGAGGCCCAGGAATGCCTGGGCGGGGCCGGCTATGTGGAGGAATCGATCCTGCCGCGGCTGTTCCGCCAGTCCCCGCTCAACTCGATCTGGGAAGGCTCGGGCAATGTGCAGTGCCTGGACATGCTGCGGGCGATGAGCCGCAGCCCGGACACGCTCGACGCGCTCGAGGCCGAACTGGCCGGCGCCGCCGGCGCGCACCCGGCCTATGACGCCCACTGCGCGCACCTGCGCACGCTGCTGCGCGACCGCGCCGAGGAGCCGATGCAGGCCCGGCGCGTGGCCGAGGCCGTGGCCCGCGCGCTGCAGGCGCGCATCCTGCTGACCGGCGCCGCGCCCTGGGTCGGCGAAGCCTTCTGCGCGGCCCGACTGGGCGGCGACCACGGCATCGCCTACGGCACGATCGGCGCCCCGCTGGACGTCGCCGCCCTGATCGAGCGGGCAGCAGTCCACCACAGCCCCGCCTGATCGCTCCGGGCGCCGACACCGGCGCCCGGCCCTTCCCGCCCGGCCACACGCCGACCGCGTCCGGTACGTCGGCATCGTCGATGGCGTCGATCTTGTTTTAGGCAGATAGTCTTGATTCTCGACTGCTGCATAGTGCACTATTATTGCCTGGCCACCCCGGAACACGCCGTGCCGCCCCGCATTCCGCCCTCGATCCGCTGTCATCTGCCCTACCTGCTGGCGCGGGCCTATCAGCGCCAGCAGCGACTGTTCGAGGCCCATACCCGCGACTTCGACATCACCGGCCGCGACTACGGCCTGCTGCTGATGCTCGAATCCAACCCCGGGCTGTGGCAGAGCGAGATCGCGGACCTGATGGGGCTGGACCGCACGACGGTGACCTATCTGGTCGACAGCCTGCAGAAGCGCGGCTGGGTCGCCCGCGAACCGGACCCCGCCGACCGCCGGGCCCATGTCGTCACCATGACCGCGGACGGCCGGACGGCCCTCGAATCCATTCGCCCGGCGGCGGCCGCGGCCATCGACGAGGTGCTCGCGCCGCTGGACGAGACCGAACGCGACCAGTTGCGCGCCCTGCTCACGCGTCTGCTCGGACACTGACCATGCGCTCCACGCTTGCCCTCCTGCTCGCGCTCGTACTCGCCACCACCGCGCTCGCCGCGCCGCCCGGCGCCGAGGCGCTGCAGCTGCCCGAACAGCTGTCGCTGCGCCGGGCCGTCGACAGCGCCCTGGCGCGCAATGTCCAGACTCTGCTCGCCGACGCCCGCCGCGACGAGGCCACCGGCCAGCGGCGCGAGGCCCGCTCGGCGTTCCTGCCGCATCTGTCCGCGGAGGCCGGGCAGTCGCGCCAGCAGATCAACCCGGCCGCTCAGGGGCTGGACATCGAATCCGCACTCGAACGCCTCGGCCCCGCGGCCGGCGGCGCCGACATCGAGGTGCCGGACGTGATGACCTACAACAGCTTCGACGCCCGGGCCCGGCTGCGCCAGAACCTGTTCGACTACAGCGCCTGGCAGCGCTATCAGGGCAGCCGGGTGGGCGAGACGATCGCGGGCGACCAGCTCGCCGTCGCCCGCGAACAGGTCGCCGCCCAGGCGGCGCTGGACTACGTCGCGGCCGCGGCCAGCGACGAAACGGTGCACGCCGCCCGCGCGGACCTCGAACTGGCCGAACGCCTGGTCCGGCTGGCCGTCGACCAGGAGAACGCGGGCATCGCCACCGGCGTGGACGTCACCCGTGCCAAGGCGCGCCGGGCCCGGGCCCAGGCGCGCCTGGCCGCGGCCCGCACGCAGCGCAGCCGGGCACGCATCCGGCTGGCCCGGACCGCCGGCCTGCCGCTGAACGCCCCCCTGGCCCTGAGCGACGATCTCGACCACGCCCCGGTCGCCGTGCCGCCGGAGGCGGCGTCGATCGCCTCGGCCCTGGACGCCCGCGCCGAAGTGCGTCTGGCCGCCGACCGCATCGCGCAGGGGCGCCGGCGCTTGGCCGCGGCCCGCGGCGAGCGTCTGCCCACGGTGGCGATATCGGCCGCCTACGGCGAATCCGGCAACACCTACGACGAGAATCTCGAGGACACCTACAGCGTCGGCGCGCAGTTGCAGCTGCCGATCTTCGACGGCGGCGCGATCAGCGCCCACATCGACGGCGCGGCCAGCCGTCTGGATCAGCAGCGGATCCGCTATCGCGACACGCGCATCCAGGTCGAGCAGGACGTGCGCGTGGCGCGACGCACGCTGGCCACGCTCGGCGACCGGGTCGCCGCCGCCCGCGCCGGCCTCGACCTCGCGGGCCAGGAGCTCGAGCTCGCCCGTGATCGCTTCGCCGCCGGGGTCAGCGACAACGTCGAGGTGGTCGACGCCCAGGCCGCGCTCGCCGAGGCCCGCGACACGCGCGTGAGCGCCCTGGCCGAATACGCCCGCGCCCGGATCAATCTCGCCGCGGCGCTCGGCCGCGCCCGGCAATTCAGCCTGCACGAGTCCAGCACGCCATGAGCGACACCGCCCCGGAGACCGCCGACACGCACGATTCGCCGCATACGGCGCCGCCACCATCCGGCAACGGCGGCGGCAAGGGTCGACGAGTCGCGATCATCGCCGCGCTGCTGGCCCTGCTCTGTGCGCTGGGCGCGCTGGCCTACTGGTTTCTCACCCACGATCAGGAGAGCACCGACGACGCTTTCGTTAAGGCCGACATCGTGCAGGTCGCGCCCCGCGTGACCGGCACGGTCGACCAGGTCTTCGTGCGCGACAACCAGCACGTCGAGGCCGGGGACCCCCTGTTCACGCTGGACCCGGCGGATTACCAGGCGGCCCTGCTTCGGGCCGAGGCCAACCTCGAGGCCGCGCGCGCATCCTATGACGCCAGCCAGAAGCAGCTGTCGGTGACCCGCCAGACCGGCGATGCGGACATCGAACGCGCCGAGGCCGCGCTGGAGACCGCCCGCGCCGAGGCCGATCGCGCCTCCGCCGATGCCCAGCGCTATCGGGCACTCTACGCCAAGCGCGAAGTCTCGCGCCAGCAGCTCGACCAGGCCGATACCACCGCCACCTCCGCCCGGGCCCGGGTCCGCGAGGCCAAGGCCCGGCTGGCACAGGCCCGGGCCGCACCCGACCAGATCGCGCTGCGCGAATCCCAGGCCTCGACCGCCAAGGCCCGCATCGCTCAGGCCAGGGCCGAGGTCGAGCAGGCGCGGCTGAACCTGTCCTACACCGAGATCCGCGCGCCCCAGGCCGGCACGATCGCCGAGAAGTCCGTGCTCGCCGGCAGCCATCTCGGCGCCGGCCAGGCGGCCCTGGCGGTTGTTGCCGACGACCCGTGGGTGGTGGCCAACTTCAAGGAGACCCAGCTCAGCCGCATGCGTGTCGGCCAGCCCGTGGACATCGAGGTCGACGCCCTGCCGGATCATCCCCTGCACGGCCGCGTGGAGTCGTTCCAGCCCGGCACCGGCGTGACCTTCAGCCTGCTGCCGCCGCAGAACGCCACCGGCAACTACGTCAAGATCGTGCAGCGCGTGCCGGTCAAGATCGTGTTCGATGATCCGGGCGCGGTCGACGACCTCGGTCTGGCGCCCGGCATGTCGGTCGTGCCGACGGTGGACGTCGGCGCTCGGCCCGAGCCGATCGAGCGTCCGAGGCCGGCCACCGCGACCGCCGACGCCTCGAGCCGGTCCTAGCCTAGTGTCCCGCGACGCCCGTTCATCGCGCCGTGTCGGCGCCTTTTCGCGCCCTGCGGCATTGCGGCCATGCGCCGCATGTCCCGATGCGGCTCCTGAGCGCGCCCGGCCCGGCACGAGACGCCAGTCGGCGGTCATGGCCCCAACGAACGCGGGCGGACACTAGCGGCGATGGCGGCCTCCGGCGACAGTGCGGCGCTCGCCGCCCGGGCGGCCTATCCCGCCAACCGCTGGCTGATCGCGGCGGTGGTCGGCATGGCCGCGTTCATGGAGGTGCTCGACATCTCCATCGCCAACGTGTCGCTGTCGCACATCGCCGGCAGCCTGTCGGCGAGCCAGGAGGAGGCCACCTGGGTGCTGACCTCCTATCTCGTCTCCAACGCCATCGTGCTGCCGATCTCGGGCTGGTTCTCGCAGGTGCTCGGGCGCAAGCGCTTCTTTCTGATCTCCATCGTGCTGTTCTCGGTCGCCTCGCTGGCCTGCGGCCTCGCGCCTTCACTGGGCTGGCTGATCGTGGCGCGCATATTCCAGGGCGTGGGCGGCGGCGGCCTGCAGCCGGTCTCGCAGGCGATTCTGGCCGACTCGTTTCCGCCCAAGGAACGCGGCATGGCGTTCGCGATCTACGGCGTGGCGGTGGTCTTCGCGCCGGCGATCGGGCCCACGCTCGGCGGCTGGATCACCGACCACGCCAGCTGGCACTGGATATTCCTGCTCAACGTGCCGGTCGGCGTGATGCTGTTCGTGGTCGCCGGCATGCTGGTGCGCGACACCGCCGCCTACGAGGCCGCGCGCCGCGCCAAGATGGCCGGCTTCCGGATCGACTACGTCGGCTTCGCCCTGCTGGCCGCGGGGCTGGGCTGTCTCCAGATCATGCTCGACAAGGGCCAGCAGAACGACTGGTTCGACTCGTCGTTCATCCTCACCATGGCGGTGATCGCGGTGAGCTGTCTGTCCGCGCTGGTGCTCTGGGAGCTGTTTCATCCCCATCCGATCATGGACATCCGGCTGTTCCGGCACTTCAACTTCGCCGTCGCGAACCTGTTGATGTTCATGCTCGGCTTCGTGCTGCTGGGCTCGACCCTGCTGATCCCCCAGTTCGTGCAGTCGGTGCTGGGCTACACCTCGACGCTGGCCGGGCTGGTGATCTCGCCCGGCGGCATCGCCATCGTGCTCATGATGCCGCTGGTCGGGTTTCTGTCGAACCGCATCGAGGCGCGCTGGATGGTGGCCTTCGGGCTCGGCGTGGTCGCGCTGTCGATGTTCCATATCGCCGGATTCACGGGCGATGTGTCGTTCTCCCAGCTGGTGGTGGCGCGCATCTACCAGACGCTGGGCATCGCCTTTCTGTTCATCCCCCTGACCGGCATCGCCTATATCGGCGTGCCGGCCGACAAGACCGACCAGATCTCCGCGTTCATCAATCTGGCGCGCAACATCGGCGGCAGCGTGGGCATCTCGCTGGTGACGACCTGGCTGGCCCGGCGCGCCCAGTTTCACCAGAACGTGCTGGTCGGCGAGATCACGCCCTACGACCACCAGTACAACGCGCTCGTGCAATCGCTGACCGAGCATTTCGCCCAGATGGGCGCCGGTATCGAGGCCGCCCGCCAGCAGGCGGTCGCGACCATCGGCCAACTGGTCTCCGAACAGGCCCAGATCATGGCGTATCTGGACGACTTCTGGCTGCTCGGCGTCATCTTCGCCGCGCTCATCCCGTTGACGCTGCTGGTGGGCAGTTCGCGCCAGAGCGACGCCTCAGTCCGACCAGAGCATTAGCTCATTGTCGAATCGAACACCAGGTCAAAGACAATAGAAGGGAATCCAGTAGGTCTATCCCCGTGGCGTTTGGGCCCGATTGAACGCCGTAACATTTGCCCCGTGCTGTCATGGTCTGATTATCCGGCAAGACTGAGGCATTTCGAGACCAGGCTGAGTTTCGCCCTTAACCGAGAAAATGAATCAGTGGGGCGACCTAAAACGTCGATTTTTTTTACACAATCAAAGAAAGACGCATCTCAAAGGTCGCAGTGCTCGCCATCCAAAACCGCTTATGATCCATCGCTAACACTAGCGCACAAACAATTAAACCGTTATAAATAATTATTATTTATCACAAAAAAACCAAGAACAATCTACAAAGCGGGATAATATAAACTATCAAGCATAGAAAAATGCTACTTGTGGCACGTCACTTGCCTCTCTATTAAGCGGCAATCCAGTTTGCCGACTACTCATATATAACAAATGAGGCAACCTCGTGAATAAATTCAACCAATTGGCAGCAACCCTTGTGTCAGCGATCGCCATTTGCATTCCTGTATCCGCAACTGCAGATGCGGTTCGAGTCGATCAGTCTGATTTTTTACCAGCGGCCGGCCTGATCACTTTCAGCGAATTTGGCCTAAATACCGTAAACCCCTCCTATACATCCTCCGACTATGGAGGCGACGCAAATTCGCCGATGGTTACCTTTGGCGGCTTTTTCAGTGGTCAGCAGATTTCCAACGCTCCGGCGACGGATTGCCCTGGGGGAGCGGCGACAGGTTGCGTGGTTGGCTCTCCCACCGGTCCGCTTGCGCTCGATCCGACGTCACCCGACACCTTTGTCACCAACGACGGAGCGGCCCCGGATAGCCCAGTTCTATCCGGAAGCCCGCGATTCAGCGGCCCCATCGGTATTCTGTTCAATGATCCACTCGTCGGAGTTGGACTCGATGGCGGCTTCTTCGATGCCATCGGCTCAACTAAAATCGAGGCATTTAGCCTTGATGGAAACTCGCTTGGTTCGGTGGCAAATCTAAATACAGGCTACAACTTTTTGGGGCTTGCAACCGAAGACGGCACACCACAGATTGGCGGCCTACTATTCAGTCTTGTCGCTGATGAACCCGCCGGATTCGGTATCGACAACCTCCGTTTTGCACGAGCTGGAGAAGTCGTCACACCATCTAATCCGGTAAACGACGTTCCGGAATCGAGCTCATTGGCCTTCTTTCTCATAGGGGCTTTAGGGGCCATATCTACGGCTTTTCTACGGCGGAGATACGTTTAAATTTAGTAAGCTAACGATAGTGCACATTACTCCAGCTTCGACGTAGGCGCTTTCGCTCTATTAGCCGGTTTAATAAGACTATTAGCCTGAAATTGTTCAATGCATTATTTTGGCTTTCTGCATCAAATTGCTTAGTTAGGCCCTATGGATCGACCTGCAATCCATAGGGCCTACAGAAGGCGCTACTAGACTTCCCCCTGACTAACAGCAGGCCGTTCTATCAGCGCGATCAATCCCAATGCATACATCAGGCACCGACCTCGTGATCGCCTTTATAGGGCCTCCATCAGACTAAATGATATTTTTCGACTTACATCATCGTGTTAGCGCGAACTTTCGATAGAGTTTGCAGTATCCTTTGACCAAGGCAGCACGCAAAACCTGATGCTGCAGAATTTGCTCAAGGATTTGCACACGCATCGCCAGTGAGCCTAACCCACTCACTTGTCCTAACTAAACGCAAACGTCTCCAGCGGCATAACAAGTAGGCGACAATGCGATACTCGCCAAATAATCGCGTATCGAACTGCCCGGCGACGCGTCTGCCACCGCTCACCTTATGAAGAGGTGCTCCACCGTGACGATGGCCGCCCCGGAGGCCGTGCTCGATTTCTGGTTCGGACAGCTGCGTCCGACGCAGTGGTTCCGCGCCGATCCGGCCCTCGATCGACGGATCGCCGAGCGCTTCGGCGACACTCTGGCCGCCGCTACGGTCTGCGAGCTCTGGCCCTGGCGCGCGCACGCCACCGGCCGGCTGGCCGAGATCCTCGTGCTCGACCAGTTCTCGCGCAACGTGCATCGCGGCACGGCCGCGGCCTTCGGCAACGATTTGCTGGCCCTCGCGCTGGCCCAGGAGCTGGTCGCCGGCGGCCACGACGCCGCGCTCACGCCGGACCAGAAGCACTTCGCCTACATGCCCTACATGCACAGCGAATCGCGCCGCGTGCACGCCGAGGCGCTGCGGCTGTACGACCAGCCGGGCCTGGAGACCGCCCTCGGCCACGAGCGCGCCCACCTCGAGGTGCTCGAGCGCTTCGGCCGCTATCCGCAGCGCAACGCCGCGCTCGGCCGGCCGTCGACCGCGGCCGAACGGGCGTTCCTGGACGCCGGGCCGTCGTTCTAGGCTCGTGGAGCCAGCCTGGCAAGGCCGCGTTCGACACCGCGCAGCATGTCCTGCCAGACGCGCGTCCCCGACCGGGGCGCCACGATCGAGACGGGCCACGCCGCCGGGTGCCCATGGTCGATATGCGCCATTCGTTGGCGGCCAAGGCCGAGGGGCCGGGCGCCCCGTGAATTCACAAGCTGCGGCGATCCGGCGCTGTCGCATGCGGGCGCATAGTGACTGCGCAGCGCGCACGACGCCGTGTCTTGCCGCTGACCGTCAGTCTTCAGGAAGCGCCTGCCGCGGGATCGCCCGAGGCACGACCGGACCCTGGCGCGCCCGCCTCGAGCGGCCGGCGCAGGGTAACCGCGCGGTGATGGGTATCAGTTTCCTGCGCGCCAGGACTCGCCGTCGCGCGCGGCCTCGCCGTTTTCGGCCAGGCGGATGAGGTGCGCCTCGACCTGGGTCGCGGCCATGCCGGTCAGCCGCGGGTCGAGATCGGGATACAGCCGCGCGGCGATGGCGCGCGCCGTGGTCGGCCCCGAGGCCAGGGCGTCGCGCACCTGGGCCTCGCGCTGCTCACGATGGGCGACGATGTGGGCCAGCGTCGCCGCCGGGTCGTCCAGCCGCCGGCCGTGGCCCGGCGCGATGGCGTCGATCGGCATGGCCTGCAGCCGCGCGATGCTCGCCAGATAGTCGCTCATCGAGCCGTCCGGCGGCAGGATCACCACCGTCACGTCGGCCATGACGGTGTCACCGGCCAGCAGCAGACGCGCCTCGCGGGCGAAAAAACACAGATGATCCGCCGCATGACCCGGGGTGTGCACCGTCTCGAGCGTGACCGCGCCGAGATCGAGCACGTCGCCGTCGGCCAGCGGCGCGTCGACCCGGTGGTCGGGGTCGTAGGGCTGCGCGAGCGCGAGATCGCAGCCGCGCACCGGCACGCCGAGCCGCGCGGCCAGCCGGCGCGCACCGCCGGTGTGGTCGGGATGGGCGTGGGTCACGAGCACGGCCTCGATGGCGCCGGGCGCGGCCGCGACCAGGGCCTCCAGATGGGTGTCGTCGTCGACGCCGGGGTCGACGATCACGCAGGGCCCGGTACCCACGACATAGCTGTTGGTTCCCGGGCCCGTCATGGGGCCGGGGTTGGGCGCGGTCAGCCGCAGGACGCCCGGCGCGATCGTCTCGGGCGCGGCCGGCGTCACGACGACACCGTGCCGTCGGCCATCAGCCCCGCCAGCGCGCTTTCGACGTCCTCGTAGTCGCAGAGGCGTTCGAGCGTGACCCGCGTGGGATGCATCATCTCGATCTCGCCGCGGTCGTGACTGGCCAGCGCCGCGGCCGGGCCGGCCCACCAATGGTCGACGGTCTCGTGGCCGTCGCAGGCGGCGCGCTGGCCCTCGGGCGCCCGCGCGGCGAAGAAGCGGGTCGCGTAGCGCCGCGGTCGCCCCGGCGGCGTCGTCCACTGCGCAAAGTAGACCAGATCGTCGAGCGCGAAGCGCAGCTCCAGGCGCGCGGCCACGTCCGCCCAAGAGCGATCGCCCGCGTTAAGCGCATCACGCTCGCCGGCCGGAATCTCGGCCGGCAGGTGGCTGCAGCCGACCAGCAGCCCGGCCTCCTCGAAGCATTCGCGGATCGCCGCCAGCCAGAACGCCAGCGGCCGTCCGGTTTCGCCGAGACAGGCCCGGGCGTAGTCGACGCCCGCACTCACGCGCGCGGCCAGCACCGCGTCGGCGTCGCTGTCGTCCACCGCGCCGCCGGGAAAGACATAGGCGTTGGCACCGAACACGTGACCGCCGTGACGGCGCAGCAGCAGCACTTCCAGACCCTCGGTACCGTCGCGCAGCACCGCGGCCGTGGCCGCGTCGCGCACCGTGACCCCGTCGCTCATGAGACTGTTGCGGGACAAAACATGTCGGCTAGCATACCTGTATGAAACAGACGACGGGCCAGCCGGCGCATCGCGTTTTCGTCTACGGCACGCTGCGGCCGGGCGAGCGCAACGCGCACTATCTCGCGCACGCGGCGCATCTCGGCGACGCGGTCACCGCGGCGGCGTTCACGCTGCTCGATACGGGCCCCTACCCGGCCGCGCTCGACGCCGGCACGACCGCCCTGGTGGGCGACGTCTACGCCGTCGATGCAACCACCTTCGGTGCGCTCGACGTACTCGAGGACTATCCGGTGCGCTACACGCGACGGCTGATCGAGACCGCGCACGGCACGGCCTGGATCTATCTCTGGATCGCGGGCCGCGATCCGGCCTGGCCGGTCATCGCCCACGGCGACTGGTGCCGCCGTCACGTGTCCGCCTGACGCCCGACCACGAACGAGGACACCCGCTTGAGCCCGACCGACAGCGCGCCCCGGCCGGCCGACGGCCCGGTACGCGATCTCTACGATCTGGTGACCGGCGACGAGAACGCGCGCGTGTGCCGCGACATCTCGGATGCGGCCTGCCGCGAGCAGCCGGCGAATTTCTTCATTCACCTGGTGGCCCTGGTCGCGAACAAGGCGGGTGATCTGATCGCCAGCCCCAAGCTCGTGCTGCCCTGGCTGCTGGGCGCGATCGGGGCGCCGGTGGCGATGATCGGCCTGCTGGTGCCGATCCGCGAGGCGCTGGCGCTGCTGCCGCAGCTGGCGGTCGCCGGCTGGATGCGTGCCCGACCGCGCCGCAAGGGCTTCTGGGTCGCCGGCGCGGCGATCCAGGGCACGGCCGTGCTCGCGATGATCGCGGCCGCGCTGCTGTGGTCGGGTGCGCTCGGCGGCGGCGTCATCCTGCTGCTGCTCGCGGTCTTCGCGCTCGGACGCGGCGTCTGCTCGGTGTCGTACAAGGACGTCCAGGGCAAGACCATCGCCAAGACCCGGCGCGGCACGCTCTCCGGCTATGCCGCGAGTGCGGCGGGCGCGATCGCGGTGGGGCTCGGCGTTGGCCTGTGGCTGCTGGCCGACGGCGGCCCCGGGCTCGTGCCCATCCTGCTGCTGCTCGGCGTGGCCGGGGTGGCGTGGCTGTTGGCGGCGGCGGTCTTCGCCGGCCTGCGCGAGCACCCCGGCGCGACCGAGGGCGGCGGCAACGCGCTGGCCACGGCCTGGCAGAGCCTGTCGCTGTTCCGGGACAAGCCGGGCTTCGCACGCTTTGTGGCCGTGCGCGGGCTGTTGATCGCGACCGCGCTGGCCGCGCCCTACTATGCGGAACTGGCGCGGGCGAGCGGCGGCGATGCCATCGGCAACCTGGCCGTGCTGCTGGCCCTGTCCGGGCTCGCCTCGCTGGTGGCCTCGCCGTTCTGGGGCCGCTTCTCGGACCGGTCGTCGAAGTCGGTGCTGATGGTCACCGGGGCCCTGGCGGCCGCCCTCAACCTCGGCGTCGCCCTGTGCGCGCTGTTCGGCGCCGGCGAGGCGCTGGGCGTCTGGCCTTTCGCGCTCGGCTATTTTCTGCTGGCCGGCCTGCACGCGGGGGTACGCCTCGGCCGCAAGACCTATCTCACCGATCTGGGCAGCGCCGACGATCGCGCCCGACTGACCGCGCTCGCCAACACCAGCATCGGCGTGATCCTGCTCGCCGGCGGCGGCTTGATCGCGGCTATCGGCACCGCGGGGGCGGCGATCGCGGTGGCCGCACTGGCGGTCCCGGCGCTGGCGGGCGCAGTGCTCGCCGCCGGCCTGCCGGCAACGACATAGCGCGCATCGCGGACGCGGTGCCGCGCGTATAGTCGCACCATGAAGCAGAACACGACCAACACCCCCCGCCGCCATACCGTAGCCGGCCGTTGCCTGCTCGCCACCCTGCTGCTGTGCGTCGGCCTGACCGCGGCGGCCGCGGGCGACAGCCCGGCCGAACGGCCGTTCGAGCCCGACGTCGCGGACGACCGGGCGGTGGCGATCTTCGCCGGCGGCTGTTTCTGGTGCGTCGAGGAGGCCTTCGACAAGGTCGACGGCGTGGTCTCGACCACGTCCGGCTACACCGGCGGCCACGTCGACGACCCCAGTTACGAGCAGGTCAGTCAGGAGAACACCGGGCACGCCGAAGCCCTGAAAGTGGTCTATCGGCCAGAGACCGTCGACTACGATTCCCTGCTGGAAACCTTCTGGCACAACATCGATCCGACCGACGACGGCGGCCAGTTCTGCGACCGGGGCGACTCCTACCGCAGCGAGATATTCGTGGTCGACGATGCCCAGCGAAAGGCCGCCGAGGCGTCCAAACGCGCACTGCAGAACGATCCCGACGCGCCCTCGCCGATCGTCACGGAGATCACTGCGGCGACGACCTTCTATCCCGCCGAGGCGTACCACCAGAACTATCACGAGAAGAATCCGCTGCGGTACAAGTTCTACAAGGCCTCCTGCCGGCGCGAGGCCGTGCTGGAGGAGCGCTGGGGCGAGACCGGCTCGCACGACTGAGCGGGCGCGGGGCGCGCTTCGCGGGCCGTGTCATGCGACACTGCCGGGATGCTCGCACCGCTACGCCGGCGTCTCGGTCAGGCACGCCAGACCGCAAGCACCACCCTGGCCAACGCCGCCGACTGGTTCGGCGGCGACCCCGACCTGTTCCGCGCCGAGCGCACGCCCTACGAGGTCATCCATCGTTTCGGCCTCATGCGTGTGCGCTACTATCCGCCGCTGGCCGAGGACCGCATCCGCCTGGGCGACACCACCCTGCCGGTCGCCGAAGGGACACACATTACGCCGGTCGTGCTGGTGCCGCCGCTGGCCGCGAGCACGCTCATCTTCGACCTGCTGCCGGAACGCAGTCTGGTCCGTTATCTGCGCGCCCGCGGCTTCGCGATCTATCTGGTCGACTGGGGCGCCCCCCGCCGCGCCGACGCCGCCCTCGGCGTACGCGACTACGCGCTGCGTCTGCTGCCCGACGCGCTGACGGCCGTGCGCGCCCACAGCGGCGAACCCGAGGTCTCGATACTGGCCTACTGCATGGGCGGGCTGTTCTCGCTCATCCACGCCGGCGCCGCGGCCGACAGCGCCCTGCGCAATCTCGTGGTCGTCGCCAGCCCCGTGGACATGCACGACGCCACCCTCGCCGCGACCACCCTCAAATGGCTGAATCGCCCGGCGCGGCTGCTCCGTCGGCACAGTGATTTTCGGCTGCACGACGTCGATCCGCGCCTGCTGCAGGTCCCCGGCTGGCTCAACAGCCTCGCCTTCCGCGCGACCAGCCCCATCGGCAGCCTGACCACCTATCTGCGGCTCGCCCGGCGCCTGGGCGATCGCGACTACGTCGCCGCCCACACCACGACCGGGCGCTGGCTGTCGGACATGCTCGACTACCCGGGCGCGATCGTGCAGGACTTTCTGGTCACGCTGTGGATCGACAATGCGCTGGCCGGCGGCCGGGTGACCTTCGGCGACACCGAGTCCGATCTGGGCCGCATCGACTGCCCGCTGCTGGCCATCGCCGGCGACGACGACCGCCTGATCGGCGCCAACAGCGTCGCGCGCGTGCTCGACCTGGTCACCAGCGCCGATCGACGCTTCGTGCGCGCCCCCGGCGGGCACGCCGGCGTGTTCGCCGGCCGCGAGGCCCCGTCACACAGCTGGCGCATCGCCGCCGACTGGCTGGCCGCGCGCTCGGACTAGGGTCCTGCTAACGCTTATGCGAACGCCGCGTTGGAGACCTCGAATCGTGTCTTGCAAGGCGCGATGCGAGCCGCCTGGCGCGCGCCGACGGCAGGCCGGTTCCGGGCCCGCTCGCGCTGCGCACGGTCGGCGCCAGGGCCCGGCCGGATTCCGGCGCCGCTAGTGCGCGGCCACGCGCGCCTCGGACGACCGCGCGCGACGTGCGAACAGGGCGGCCAGCACCGCGCCGCTGACGTTATGCCAGACCGAGAAGATCGCGCCGGGCAGCGCCGCCGTGGCGGTGAAGTACTGCTGGGCCAGCGCCACGGCCAGCCCGGAATTCTGCATGCCGACCTCGATCGCGACCGTGCGCGCGGCGACGGCGTCGCCGGTGACCGCCCGGGTGATCGCATAGCCCGCGCCCAGGCCGATGGCGTTGTGGACCACGACCGCGACCAGCACCAGCGCCCCGAGGGTCGCAATGGCCTCCGCGTTGAGCGCGACGATGATCGCGATCACGACGCCGATGGCCACCGCCGAGGCCAGCGCGCACCAGCCGTCGCGATCGGGCCAGCGCGGGCCGAGGGCGAGATTCACCGCCATGCCCCCGGCCACCGGCAGGATCACGATCTCGCCGATGCTGACCAGCATGGAGGCGACCGGAACCGCGATCTCCGCGCCCGCGTAGGCCCAGGTCAGCACCGGCGTGGCCACCACCGACACCAGCGTCGACACGCTGGTGAGCGTGATCGACAGCGCCACGTCGCCGCCGGCAAGGAAACAGATCACGTTGGAGGCCGTGCCGCCGGCCACGCTGCCGACCAGGATCAGGCCCAGGGCCAGCGGCGGGTCGAGCGCCATGCTCTGGGCGATGGCCCAGGCCACCGCCGGCATCAGCCCGAACTGCAGGGCAACACCCAGCAGCACCAGCGGCCAGCGCCCGGCGGCGCGGGCGAAATCCGCCGGCCGCAGGGTCAACCCCATGCCGAACATGATGATCACCAGCAGCGGCACGATCGCGCCCGAAAACGGCGTGAACAGCGGCGGCGCCAGATAGGCCAACAGCGCAAGCAGGCCCGCCCAGACCGGAAAGAGCACGGCGATCCGGGCCGACGACGGCGCGCTCACGGCGCCTCCAGCGCGTCGACGCCGGCGGCCGCCAGCAGCGCGCCGGTCTCGAACAGGGGCAGGCCCATCACCGCCGAATAACTGCCCTCGAGCCGCTCGACGAACAGCGCGCCGCGGCCCTGAATGGCATAGCCGCCGGCCTTGCCGAGCGGCTCGCCGGTGGCCACATAGGCCGCGATCTCGGCCGGCGACATCGCCCGCAGGGTCACCCGGCTCACACACACCCGGGCCGCGGTGCGGGCGTTGGCGAACACCGCCACCCCGGTGGCGACACGATGAGTCCGACCGGCCAGCGCCGTCAGCATGGTCCGGGCTTCGGCGTCGCCGGCCGGCTTGCCGTAGTTGTCGCCTTCCAGCGCCACCACGGTGTCCGAGCCCACGATCACCGCCTCGGGATAGGCGATCGACAGCGCCTCGGCCTTGGTCCGCGCCAGGCGCTCCGCCAGCGCCTCGGCGCTCTCCCCCGCCCGCGGGGTCTCGTCGATGTCGGCCGGGATCGCGGTATGCCGCAGGCCGAGCTGCTCGAGCAGGCGGGCCCGCTGGGGCGAGGCGGAGGCGAGGATCAGACGCGGTTTCATAGTGGTTTCACATGACGCAGGACATCGGCGCCCTCGACGAGATCGACGAAGGCATCGCGCATGATACGGCCGGCATCGATGGCGGTGCGCCAGGCGCGCAGACGCCCGGCATCGTCCCCGGCGTAGCGGTGGAAATCGCGCCGGTCGGGCACCCGTCCGTCGACCAGACGCGCCCGCAGGCCCGGGCCGGGCCCGATCAGCAGCGTGTTGGTCGCCAGCCGGGGCCGGCGCCAGGCCAGCGACTTGTCGAACCAGCCCGGCACCAGACGGGTGTCGAAATGGGGCATGAGCACCAGCGGCGCGTCGCCGCCGGGGGCGAGCAGCGGCTGATCGATGTGATAGTCGACGATGCCGCCATCGCGATAGACCCCCGGCGGCGCGCCCGCCGGATCGACCACGCCGCGCATGAGCAGCGGAATGTTGCCGCTGGCATAGACGGCGTCGCGGGCGTTGGCCGACGAGAGCGCCACCGTGCGCGTGGGCAGGCCGTCGCCGGCCGCGGCCAGCGCGGCGCCGTCGCGGGCGAAGACCACGCGCTCGAAGAACGCGCCGAGCGTGCGCCGCGAGACCGCGTTGGCCAGCGCGCCGAGCCCGGAGGCGGCGGCGAGCGTGCCGCGACGC
The DNA here is from genome assembly GCF_003732545.1 of Salinisphaera orenii subsp. halophila YIM 95161. Lineage (GTDB taxonomy): Bacteria > Pseudomonadota > Gammaproteobacteria > Nevskiales > Salinisphaeraceae > Salinisphaera > Salinisphaera orenii_A. The sequence goes on from NZ_AYKF01000069.1 coordinate 22,787, forward strand.
TCGCTGGCGGTGAACCCGCGCGAACGCACGGTGATCGCGTGCAGGGCATAGCGCGGATGCTGCAGTACACCGTCGCGCACGGCCGGTGAGAAGAAAGCCTCGAGTATGCCGCGCACCGTGGCGGTGATCTCGTCGCGGCCGGCGCCGTCGCTGTAGCGCTGCTCGACGTAGCCCCGCTCCAGATCGGCGATCGCCCCCGCCGGATCGCTCGGGTGACAGGCCGCGGCGAAGCGCCAGGCACCGATCGACGATCCGACCAGGGCCACGGGCTGATCGGACCGCGCCAGCCAGTCGCCGAAGATATAGCGATCCAGCGCCGACAGGATCAGCCATTTCGGCCCGCCGGCAGCACCCGCCATGGCGCCGATCCGATCGGGCGTCAGGCCGCCCTCGGCCAGCGCGCGGCGGGCGGCCGGCCCGGCGCGCAGGGTCAGAATGTCCGCAGTCGCCATACCCGGGTCCGCGTTCGGCAAACGCCGCAGTGTAGCTTCCGGCGCCGGGAAACGCTCGGCGGCGCGCCGGCGCCGGGGCGCACGCCCGCCGAGCGAGGCGGGGGCGCGATGAGCCCGACCCCGATCGTGGGCCCGATCGGAGCCGTCACGACATCAAACCCGCGACCCCTGCGCCGCGACCAACGTGTCCGGCCGCGGCGTGTGTGCGCTGCCGGGATCGGCCATCCGGCCGCTCGCGGCTACGAGGCGCGCCGGTCCCCCCGCCGCGCTTGAGCGAATCCGGGACCTGGAACCGTCTTTTACGAACGCCGCATATCGTGGTCTGCACGGCGCGAGTCGCTGATCGTGGCGTGCCACGGTCCGGACGGTCGAGATCGCAGGGCACCCGTGGCCGATCGTTGATCGGCGGCCCGATCGGAACGGGCCGGGCGCCCGTGCAATAAACCGGGTGCGACAGGCCGGCATCGTGGCACACGATCACCGAGGAGGCTGCGCGGCGCTACGCCGCTTCCCGCCGCACGGCGGCGCCTAGCGCGGTGGCTGACATGCCGTGTCGCCGGGCCCTAATCGACGATGACGATCTTCATCGCGTTGGTCCCGCCGGGACCGGTGAAGTCGCCCTTGGTCAGCAGCACACGCTGGCCCGAGGCCAGCTCGCCGCGTTCGCGCAGACAGGAGACCGCCTCGTCGACCGGCACCGTGCCGTTGAGCTCCGACGGCGTGAAGGCGACCGGCTGCACGTTCCGGCACAGCGCCAGGTAGCGCTCGGTGCGCGGGTACTGGGTCAGCGCGTAGATCGGGATATGGGTGTCCTGGCGCGACATCAGCAGCGCCGTGGCGCCCGATTCGGTCAGCGCGATGATGGCGTCCGCATGCATGTGGCGGGCGGTGTACATGGTGGCCATCGCGATGGCCTCGTCGGTGCGCTTGAAGTGCGCGGCCAGCCCGCTGGCCGGGCGATCGGCGGTGGCCTCGCGCTCGGCGCCGACACAGATCCGGCCCATGGCCGCGACCGTGGCGACCGGGTAGCGTCCGACCGCGGTCTCGGCCGAGAGCATGACCGCGTCGGTGCCGTCGAGGGTGGCGTTGGCCACGTCCAGCACCTCGGCGCGCGTCGGCACGGGGTTCTCGATCATCGACTCCATCATCTGGGTCGCGGTGATCACGAGCCGGTTCATCTCCCGCGCGCGGGCGATGATGCGCTTCTGCACGCCGGGCAGCTCGGGGTCGCCGATCTCCACGCCCAGGTCGCCGCGGGCGACCATGACCGCATCCGAGGCGCCGATGATCTCGTCGAGCGCGGTGATGGCCTCGGCGCGTTCGATCTTGGCGCAGAGTTTGGCGCTGCCGCCGGCCTCCTCGACCATGCGTCGGGCCTGATGCAGATCGGAGGCGTCGCGCACGAAGGACACCGCGAGATAGTCGGCCTCCATCTCGGCGGCCAGGCGGATGTCGTCGGCATCCTTGTCGGTGAGCCCGCTCGCGGACAGGCCGCCGCCGCGCAGATTCACGCCCTTGCGTCCGGACAGGCGGCCGCCGACGTTCACCGTGCAGACGATGCGCCGCTCGTCCACGGAATCCACCGTGAGCGCGATGGCGCCGTCGTTGATCAACAGCTCGCTGCCGGGTTTCACGTCCGCCAGCAGCGGCTCGTAGTGGATCGCGACCTGCTCGCGGGTGCCGGCATCCGCGGCCAGACCGGTGTCCAGCGTGAACGTCTGACCGTCGGCGAGCTCGACCGCCTCGTCGACGAACGACTCGATCCGGATCTTGGGCCCCTGCAGATCGGCGAGCACGGCCACCGGCAGCCCGAGCTCGGCGGCGGTCTCGCGCACCCGGGCCACCCGCGCGCGGTGGTCGTCGGCGCTGCCGTGCGAGAAATTGATGCGGACGACGTTGACGCCCGCCCGGAGCAGCTCGGCGAGCACTTCCGGCGGATCCGAGGCCGGGCCGAGCGTTGCGACGATCTTGGTTTTTCGGTTCATGGCGGCAGACGCTAGCACAGCCATCCGGCCCACGGATGACGGCATCGCCCATCGGCGCCGGCATCCGCCGTAGAATCGGCCGCCCCGCCCGCGGCCACCGGATGCATGAACGCGAATTCCGCTCTCGGCAGACGCATCGCGACCCTCGCCCTGCTGTGGCTCGCGGGCGTGTACATGCGCGCGCCCATCCTGATGATGTCGGCGCTGGGGGCCCGCGTGCGCGAGGCCCTGGGCTTCGGCGACACCGGGCTGGGCGCGCTCACGACCACGCCCATTCTCATGCTCGGACTCGGCGCCCTGCCCGCGGCCTGGCTGATCGGCCGCTTCGGCGCGCGCAACACGCTGGTGGCGGCGATCGCGCTGACTGCGGCGGCCTCGGCGGCCCGGGCGCTGGCGCCGGATCTGGTGCCCCTGCTGGTCGCGACCGCGGCCATGGGCCTGGGCATCGCGGCGATGCAGCCGGCGCTGCCGGCCCTGGTCGGGCGCTGGTGTCCGGGTTCGGTGGCGCTGGCCAGCGCGGTCTACATGAACGGCATGATGGTCGGCGAGTTCACCGGTGCGGGGCTGACGCTGCCGCTGTTGCTGCCCGCGGCCGGTGGCGACTGGCGGCTCGCGCTCGCGCTGTTCTCGCTGCCGGTGCTGATCATCGCCCCGGCGCTGCTGTGGCCGACCCTGCACGGCACCCGCACCGACATGGACCGGCTGCGGCGGCGCCTGCCGGACTGGCGCGACGCGCGCATGTGGCTCTACGGCACGGCGCTCGGCGCCACCGCGGCCACCTTCTTCGGCATCAACGCGTACATGAGCCCGCTGCTGGCCCGCAAGGGCCTGGCCCCGGAACTCGATCTGGTGCTGTTCGTGTTCAACATCGCGCAGCTGGGCGGCTCGCTGCTGATGGTGTTCGTGGCCCGCGCCGTGCTGCGGGTGCCGCGGCTGCTGTTCATCACGCTGGCGCTGCACGTCGCCGCGCTGACCGGCTTCATGACGCTGGACGGGCTCGTGCCGCTGCTGACGGTAGCGTTCGTGCTAAGTCTGGTGGCGGCCCTGCAGCTGATCGCGCTGACCATGCTGCCGCCGCTGCTGCGCGGCCCCGACGCCGCCGGCGCCATGGCCGCCGGCATGTTCGCGATCGGCTATGTGCTGGCTTTCGTCATTCCGCTGATCGCGGGCGCGGCCAGCGACCTCTTCGGCCGCATCGATGCCGCGCTGTGGGTCTTTCTCGGCTGCAATCTGGTGTTTCTGCCGCTGGCCTGGCGCACGCCCACACGCAGCTGAGCCGCTGCGCGGACCGAACGGCGGTCAGTCCGCATCGCGATCGCGACGGTCGTCGGCCGCGCGCCAGTCCGCCAGGCTGTCGCTGTGTTTCTTCGGCCGCGGCGCGAACAGGCCCGAGACGGTGCGGCCGAGGCCGCGATTGAGCGCCCGCACGCCGCTGTAGAAGCCGCTGCCGGTACGCTCGCTGCGGCCGAGCAGGCCGGCCAGCGTGCGGTGGACCCCGGCCACGCCCGCGGTGCCGGTATCCACGGCCTGCTCCATGTGCTGCTGGCGACGGCGAAACCGCTGGCGCGACTCCGCGAGCAGACCGGCATCGGCATAGCCGCCCATGAGCACGCGAAATCGCTCCTGGGCGTCGGCGACATCGCGCTCGAGCCGCAGGGCCGCCACCAGCAGCGCGACCAGGCCGAGGCCGACGAGGACCGCGACGATCATGAGCCGGAGGGGTGGAAGATCTCGAGCCGCGCCTCGACCTGCTGCGCGGCGAGCTGGGCCTTCATCTCGCGCGCAACGGTGTCGTAGACCCGGCGCCGGACCATTCGCGGGGCCACCCCCACGAAGGCGGCGCCCCAGCGCGAACGACTGCGCGCCAGCGTCATGGGGTTGATGATGTCCACGATGATGCGGCTGCCGCCGACCTCGCCGAGCAGCGCGGCCAGCTCCTCGTCGGACGACTCCAGCTCGCGGGCGAGCCGGCCGATCTGCGCCTCGAGCGCGTGCAGACGTCGATAGGCACGCCACAGCAGCGCCGTCGCCACCGCGAGCGCGGCGCCGAACAAGAGACTGATCCCAACGAGTAGCGTCATGACGATCTTCTAACCTCGTCAACGTGCAATGGCATGATGCCGCGCTGCAACATGATCGTGCAACCGGAGCCGCGGGCGGCGCGTTACACTCGAGTATGAACCCATGCAGGGCGCCTGCGATGACCGCCGACACCGCCCCCGCCGAGGACATGCCGCTGAGCGGCCGCCGCATCGGCGTGCCCGAATCGCGCCAGCTGGACCTGTTCGCCGACATGCTCGAGCGCCGCGGTGCGGCGGTGCGCCGCTGCCCGCTGGTCGACATCCGCGACACCCCGGACACGGCGGCGGTCACGGCCTGGCTGGACGACGTCATCGCGCACGGTCTCGACGAGATGATCTGGCTCACCGGCGAAGGCCTGCGGCGCCTGCGCAGCTTCGCCGAGCGCGCCGGCCCGCCCTACCCCGAACGCTTCGCCGAGCGGCTGGCGGCCACGCGCGCCATCACCCGCGGGCCCAAGCCCACGCGCGAGCTGCGGGCGATGGGGCTGCGATCCGACATCGCAGCGACCGAGCCGACCACCGCCGGCGTGATCGATGCGCTCGAAGCGGTCGACCTCGCCGGCCATCGCGTCGGCGTGCAGCTCTACGGCAGCGACCCCAACCGGCCGCTGATGGATTTTCTGGCGCGCAAGCAGGCCAACGTGCGCGTGGTCGCGCCCTATGTCTACGCCGACGAGGCCGAGGAACCGCAGGTGTTGGCGTTCATCGACGCCCTCGTCGACGGCGAACTCGACGGCCTGGCCTTCACCAGCTCGCCGCAGGTGCGACGCCTGCTCAAGGTCGCGCGCGGGCAGGGGCGGGAGACCGAACTGATCGCGGCGATGAACGCGCGCTGCGTGGCCGCCGTGGGCCCGCTGGTGGCCGAGCGGCTGCACGACGCCGGGATCGCCGTCACGCTGATGCCCGAATCCAGCTATTTCATGAAACCCCTGGTACGCGCCCTGGTCGAGCACTTCGCCGACTGAGGCCCATCGACAATCACAGCGCCGGCTGTAACATCGACGGGCCGCCCTCAGCCGTCCTCGTCCATGCCGAACAAGCGCTCCCCCCTGTCGCTGGCCGTCGTGCTCGGTCTCGCCGCCCTGGTGCCCTTCGCTGTCGGCGTCTATGTCGCCTGGACCGGGACGTCGCTGGACGCCCGCAGCGCCCTGCGCTGGCTGCTGCCCTATCTGGCGACCGTGGTCGCCTTCATCGGCGGCGTGCAGTGGGGCCGCATGCTCGCCCAGCGCAGCGCCGCACCGCTGGACATGGCGCTGGCGGTCACGCCCGCCCTGATCGCCTGGGGCGCGCTGCTGACCGCCGCGCCCTGGCGCGGCCTGCTGCTGCTGTTCGCGCTGATCGCGGCCTGGCTGATCGACGAACACGGCGCCCGCCAGGGCTGGCAGAAACGCGGCTTCCTGCAGCTGCGGCGCGTGCTGACGCTGGCGGTCGCGCTCTGCGTGATCGCCATGGGCTGGCGCGTGGTTCGTGGCTGAACCGGCGCCGCTGACAGTGGCCACGGACACGGTCGCCGCGGCCGACGGCGGCTGCTGCGCGCTCACGCGGGTCCGCGCCGAGGCCGCTGCGACGCGCGCCCCGGTCGTCATGCTGCCCGGCATGTTCAGCGGCCGGCGCTTCTGGCTGTCCGACGGCGGCGTCGGCCTGGCGGCGTATCTGGCGCGCTGCGGCCACCCGGTGTTCATCGTCCAGCGGCGCGGGCTGTCGGACTCGCCGGCCTGCGCGGGCCGCCCCGGCATGCACGAACACATCGCCCACGACCTGCCCGCGGTCCAGGCGGCCGTGTCCGCGATCGCGGCGCCGCCGGCGTTCTGGGTGGGCCACTCCTTCGGCGGCGTGATGGCCGCCCGGGCCGCGGCCGAACATCTCGATGCCGGACGCGTCGCCGGCCTCGTGCTGTTCGCCAGCCAGTTCGAGGTCGGCAAGCGCATGCTCGACTGGCCCGGCTGCCTGCTGACCCGCGGCGTGGCCCGGCTGCGCGGTCATTTCCCGGCGCGGGCCGCCGGCCTCGGGCCCGAGAACGAACCCGTCGCTGCGATCGAGGATGCGACCGACTGGGTGGTCCGCGGCCGCCGCGAGCCGGCGCTGCGCGCCGCCCTGGCCCGCATCACCGCCCCGGTGCTGGCGATCTCCGGGGCCGCCGACCAGGTGGACCCGAGCATCGGCTGCGAGCGCTTCATCGGCCACTTCGCGAGCCGGGACCGCACGTTCATACGCGCCGGGCGGGGCAACGGCTACGCCCGGGACTACGATCATCCGGGCATCGTGGTCAGCCGCGACGCGCGCCGCGAAATCTGGCCCCGCGTGGCCGACTGGATAGCCGCACGCGACGCATGAGCACGGCTGGTCGCATCGCCCGCGGCCGGCCGTGTCGTGATCGGGCCGCGGCCCGTCGCGATCGATCGAACGCGGTTCAGGCGCCGATCAGGCTCTGGCCGCAGACCCGCAGCACGTTGCCGGAGATGCCGCCGGCGCCGGGCGTGGACAGGAAGGTGATCGCCTCGGCCACGTCGCGCGGTTCGCCGCCCTGGGACAGCGAGGACAGCCGGCGGCCGGCCTCGCGCACGCCGAAGGGCATCTCCGCGGTCATGCGCGTCTCGATGAAGCCCGGCGCGACCGCGTTCACGCAGATGCCGCGGTCGCGCTCGGTCTGCCCGCGGCGTTCGACGAAGCCGATCAGACCGGCCTTGGTCGCGCCGTAGTTGGTCTGGCCGCGGTTGCCGGCGATACCGCCGATCGAGCACAGGCAGGTCACCCGGCCGTGGTCGTTGATCACGCCTTCGGCGCTCAGCAGCTCGTCGACCGCGAGGATCGCCTGCAGGTTGATCGCGACGACCATGTCCCAGTGGTGCTCGGGCATGTTCGCCAGCGTCTTGTCGCGGGTGACGCCGGCGTTGTGGACCACGATGTCCACGCCGCCGAACCGCTCCTTGAAGAAATCGGCGATCCGGCGCGGCGCGTCGTCGGCGGTGATGTCCAGCGCCAGGGCGGTACCGCCGAATCGGGCCACCGTCTCCTCGAGCGTATCGCTGTCCTGGGGAATGTCCAGGCAGACCACGGTCGCGCCCTCGGCGGCCAGGCGTTCGGCGGTCGCCGCGCCGATGCCGCGGGCGCCGCCGGTGACCAGCGCGACCTTGTCCGCCAGCGGCTGGGTGTCGGGCACACGCTCGGGCATGATCCCGGCCCGGGTGACGGTCAGCGGCTGGCCGTCCACATAGGTGCTGTAGTCCGACAGGAAGAAGCGCAGCGGCTCGACGATGCGATCCTCCGCACCGGGCTCCACGTAGAGCATGTTGGCGGTCGAGCCGAGCTTGCCGATCTCCTTGGCCAGCGACCGCACGAAGCCCTCGACCGCGCGCGCCGCGCTCGCGCCGGCGACCGACGTCATCGCTTCGGGCAGGCTGGCGAGCACGACCACGCGGGCGTTGGGCGTGAGCTTGCGCGCGACCGGGTGGAAGAAGTCGTAGAGCGCGCGCAGATCCGCCGCGCCGGCCAGGCCGGTGGCATCGAAGACCAGCGCGTCGTAGCGCTCATCGTCGGCCGGGCTCGGCGTGTCGGCGCGTTCGACCCGCGCGCCGGTGGTCTCGAGCGCGGCCGAGACGCGATCGAAGGCCGCGCTGGCGGCGGTTGCACCCACCAGCACGCGTTGGCCCTCCAGAAAACGCGCCTGATAGGGCGGCTCGGCGCGCGCCAGCGTCTGCGGCGTCGGCAGACCGACGGTGTCGATCACACGGCGCACGGTCGGATTGGCAGCGGCGCGGACTAGATAATCGCTCATGGTGACTCCTCGGGTGCCGGCCGCCGAAAACGACGGCCGCCTGTTTTAGTGCACTGCAACATGTTTGAGTTTAATCCGGCCCAGCGTCAAATAAAAGTCTGAGGCCGTATTTTTCATCAATCCGTCTTTCATGGCCCTCGCCTGCGGGCCTCAGCGCGCCGCCACCACGCCCGGCCTGCACCCGCGCGCCCCGTGTTGTACCATCGCCGGATGACGACAACGCTGACGGCCGCAGTCAACGCGCACGGGCCGCCGCGTCGGAGGCAGGCATGAGCGAAGACGACAATCGGCTGGTCCTCAATTCGCGGGCCCGCGCCATTCTCGACGGGCTGCCGCCGGACGATCGCGAACGCCTCGAACGGCTGATGGAACAGGCCGCAGCCGGCCAGCGGCGCATGCTCGAGACCGCCCTGGAAGACGCCGTACGGATGGTGCCGTCGCCTCTGCGCCGGCGCGTGCAGAAGCTGTTCCTCGGATGAACGATCCGGCCGCGCGCGCCGAGCTGGAAAAGCTCGCCCGCATTCTCGACACCGATACCGCCAGCCTCGCCTTTCTCGACTATCTGGAAGCCGGCCAGCTGCGGACGCTGCGCGAGGGCATCACCGACGCGCTGTTTGAAAAGTTCCGGCCGAGTTTCAGCGGCTTTGCGCGGCTGTCGTCGCTGCTGCCGCTGACGATCAGCGCAAAGATATCCGAACGCGTGCTCGGCCCCATGCTTTCCGGCCGGATCGCCGGGGAGATGCCGCCCGACCGCGCGATCGAACTGTCGTCGCGGCTGTCGGACACCTTTCTCGCCGACACCTGCCTCGAACTCGATCCGGAGCGGGCCAAGCCGATCATCGCCGGCTTTCCGGTGGCGCGCTCGGTGGCGATCACCCGACTGCTGCTCGCACGCGGCGAATACATCACCATGGGCCGCTTCGTCGACGTGCTGCCCGACGAGACGCTGTTCGCGGCCACCGACGCCATCGACAGCGGCGCGGATCTGCTCAAGATCAGTTTCTTCGTCGAGGACAGCCAGCGCCTCGACGCGGTGATCGCGCATCTGGACACCGAACGCCGCCGGGCCGTGATCGACGCCGCCGCGGCCGAGGATCTCTGGCCGGAAGTCATCGCCACCCTGCGGCGCATCGGCCCGGAGGCGCGTCATGCGCTGGCCGAACTCGCGCTGGCACAGCGCGCCGAGATTCTGGACTCGCTCATCCGCGCCGCGGCCGAGCACGACCTGTGGCCGTCGCTGCTGACGATCGGCCGGGAACTGCCGGACGCCTCCGTGGAACGGCTCGCCGACCAGCCCGCCTTCGACGACGCCCGCGTGGTGCGCAGCGTAATCGACTCGGTGGTGGCCAACGATCTGTGGGACGCCCTCCAGACCCAGCTGCCGTTGATGGGCCCGACGCGCTGCGCCCGGCTTCTCGAGGTCGCGGCCACCGAACGCCGGGCCTTTCTCGCCGAGTTCGGCCAGCGGGTCACCGCCGAGGACTCCTGCGCCGACACCCTGCGCGCCGGCTCGGCGCATCTGGCCGCCCCCGTACGCGCCGAGGCCGCGGCCGCCAGCGGCCGTACCACGCTGGCCGGGCTCATCGCCGAGCCGGCCGCGAGCTGAGTCGCTCAGCCGTACTGCGCCTCGACGGCCTCGACCTCGGCGATGTACGCCGCCATCGCCTGTTCCCGCGACTGGCCCTCGACATCCTTCCAGGCCTGCCACTTGTAGCGCTCGACGGGATTGAGCATCCCCGGCTTGCGACCGGTGACGTCGCCGTCGGTCGCCTGCCGGTAGAGGGCGTACATCTTCAGTTTGAAATCGTTGGAGGGTTTGAACGCGCCGTCCGCCGGCGCATGACGCACCTTGTCGACGGCCTCCTGGAATCGGCGCTCCAGATCGGACATGATCACTCTCCTGTGCGGCGGATTGAACGGTCGCCGGACGAGGCCTCGTCCAGGCGCGGGCCCAGCCAGTCGCTGATCGCACGATAGACATCGTCGTGGTGCAGCAGCGCGAAATGATTCATGCCGTAGAAGACGCGGCCGTCCTGATCGCGGGCGACGAAACGCCGGCTGGGGATACGGGCATGGCCGAAGGCGCTGCCGACCGGCACCAGCAGATCGCCGAACCAGCGGCCGAGCGGGTCGTCCTCGCGTCGGCCGAGCGTGGCCGCGACCAGGAAATGGCCGACGTGATCGAGCGGCCGCAGGGCCGGGCTGGCGGTGTAGTCGCCGCCGACGCGCTCGTCCTTCTGCCAGTCCTCGTCTCGCAGATAGCCGTAGCGCAGATCCTTGACCCCGGCGCTGCGGATATCGCCGAGGCGCGCGAACGGCTGAGTGTAGGGCACCCGCGTCAGCGAACGGGTCACGCGGCTGCCGAGCCGTTCCAGCGGCGCACCGAGGTGCGGCGAGCCCAGCAGCACCATGTCCGCCAGCCGCCGCGGCCAGCCGAGACCGGCCTCGTGCGCGTAATGGGCCGCACTTCGGGCGACGAGACCGCCCATGCTATGCCCGATGAGCGTGATCCGTTCGAGTGCCACCGGGTAGGCATCCACCAGCGCCTGCAGCCGAAAGGCCAGATCACGCCCGTTCTCGGAAACATGCCTACCGCTGTTGTAGCGCAGCCGCAGCGCGGTATAGCCGTGATCGCGCGCCAGCCGCTCGCCGAAGTCGGCATGGCCGGCGCGACGCCACTGGCGGTCGTTCATGCCCAGGCCGTGAATGAGCACCACCAGCCGCGGCGACGGCGCGTCGTCGAGGCCGACCGAGAGCCCGTGCCGGGTGAGCGCGATCGGCCGGCCGTCGGCCGCGACGAAATCCATCGGTAGCGCGAGTTCGTTGCCGCTGGCCTCGAGATGATCGCCGACGGCGCCGTTGAGCGCGCTGTGCAGCCCCAGCGACAGCCGCGCCGGTATCTCGCGCTTGCGCGCCGGCACCAGGGTCTCGGCCAGACCGGCGAGCTGGCCGGCACCGGCGAAACTCAGACTCCCGATATCACGCACGCGGCCGTAGACGAAGTCGCTGACCCGGCCGACCGGATGGGCGGCCGGATTGATGCGCCCGATGCTGCGCGTGATCGAGCGATGCACGCCCTGAACGAGGCCCACCGTACCGGTGAAGGCATCGGCGGCGAGCGCAATGCCGCCACGCAGCCAGACCGCGCCCGCGGGCGGGCCCGCGTCGCGGCGATCGACCGGGGGGCGATCCGCGCGCATCAGCCGCGACACCGCCAGGAGATGGTGGCCAGCAGCCGGCCCAGCGCGATCAGGTGGCCGCCGAGGATGGCCTTGCCGCTGACCAGCAGGCCGGCCGAGACCTCGCGCGCCGGATCCGCCCAGCCGAGAATGTTCATGAACCCGAGATGGCCGTAGGCGCGCCCGGTCATCGGCCCGTACAGACCGACCGGATTGGCGCCCAGCATCAGACCCTCGCTGTAGCGCATGGGAATCCTGAGCGTGTGGTCGTAGCGCAGACGATTGGCGGGGCGAGTCGCGCGCCGGATCGTCGCCGGCTGCAGGATCCGCCGGCCGGCGTACACACCGTCGTCGGCCAGCATCTGATAGAAGCGCGACAGTTCCTCGGCCGTGCAATAGAGGTTGCCCGCGGGCACGACGGCGTCCATGAACAGATCGCGGTTGGAAACATCCACGACTTCTTCGAAACCGACGGTCAGCGCCCGACGCGCCACCACCGACAACGGAAAGCGCACCGGCTGGCCGGCGGCGTAGTTGCGCGCGACCCGCGAACGCGAGCGCCCGTCCAGCCCGAAGGTGAAATAGCGCATCCCCAGCGGCCGGCGCAGGCGCGTGTCGAGATACTCGGTCAGCGGCGCGCCGGTCACGCGGCGGATGAGCTCGCCGAGGATGAAGCCGCCGGTGATCGCGTGATAGGCCATCCGCCGGCGGCCCGTCTCGGCCGGGGCCGCGCAGATCAGACGCAGGCATTCGTCCCAGTCGGCCAGCGTCTCCGGGCCGGCGCGACGGCGATCGATGTCGAACATGGGAAAGCCGCCCCGATGCGAGAGCACCTGGGCGATGGTGGTGCGCTGCTTGCCGGCACCGGTGAACTCGGGCAGATAACGCGAGACCCGCGCATCCAGGTCGATGCCGCCCTCCTCGGCCAGCTTGTGCACGAGGATGGCGGTGACGGCCTTGCTCGCGGAGAACAGGCACATGGGCGTGTCCGGCTCGGCCAGCCGCGCGCGCGTTTCCGGCGGCTCGTCCGGCCCGCGGCCGTAGGCGTGGCCCAGCGAACGGTTGAGCACGATCCGCCCCCGCCGGCGCAGACAGAAGGTGATCGCCGGATAGGCGCCACTGCGGTAGAGCCCGCGCACGCCCTCCCAGACCGACTCGACCGCGGCCGGCGACAGGCCGGCCTGCGCGGGATCGACTTCGGCCGCCCGATCGATACCCGTGATCGCGTCGAGCGAGCCGGCGGGCACATCCACCCGATGCGCACCGAGCAGCGTCCGGCTCATGAGGCCTGCCGCAGGTCGACCGGTCGGCCTTCGGCTCGACGCGTGTCTTCGGAGAGCGGATTGGCCAGGTATTCCTTGCTGAAGTCGTCGGTCAGCAGCACGTCGTAGCGCATGCGGTCGTACTCGCGGATCGCCTCGACCTGCCCGGCGTCGAGCACGCCGCGCTCGAGCGCGCTGGCCAGCTGCGCCTCGACGCTTTCGCCCTCGATCTCGCCGTGCTTGGCCGCGCGCAGGAACTCGCTGTAGACGTCGTCGATGGCCTGGAGCTTCTCGTAGGCACCGATCAGCCGGCCGGTGGGGTCGTTCTCGCCCCGGCCGATATAGATGTCGTAGGTCATGCGGCGTCCGAATTCGGAATCGAGTTTCATGCCGAGCATCATGCGGCATAGCGCGCTGTTGGTGGCATCGCTGGGGCCGTGGAAGCGGCGTCCGCGCGGCAGGGCGACGCATTTGAGGAGCGGCCGGGCGGCCTTGACCGGGTAATTGCGCACGAATTCGTGCAGGGCCTGCTCGATCTCGTGCAGGTGATATTCCATCGCCCAGCGCGCATGGACCTTGTCCTCCTCGGTGCCACCGTTGACCTCGAAGCCCTTGAGCGTGGCCGAGGCCATGTACAGATGCGACAGCACGTCGCCGAGACGCGCCGAGGTGGATTCCCTGAGCTTGAGCGCGCCGCCGAGCGTGCCCATGGCGAGATCCGAACAGAACGCCAGGGCCGCGGAGAAACGCTCCATGTGCTTGTAGTAGACCGTCATCTCGTTGTTCACCGGCGCCCTAGCGAGCTTCGCATTCGTCAGACCCAGCGTGAAGGCCCGCACCATGCGGTTCACCGAATAGCCGATATGCGAGAACAGCAGACGGTCGAACTCGACCAGCCCGGCGCTGAAGTCCGGATTGTGGGCGGCCTCCATCTCGCTGTAGACGTAGGGATGACAGCGGATCGCGCCCTGGCCGAAGACCATGAGGCTGCGCGTCATCACGTTCGCGCCCTCGACGGTTATCGCCACCGGCAGCGCCTGATAGGCCGCGGCCAAGTAGTTGCGCGGGCCCATGATGATGCCGCGCCCGGAATGGATATCCATCGAGTGGTTGATGACCGTGCGCATCATCTCGGTGGAGTGGTACTTGATCATCGCGGTGACCACCGCCGGGGTGCAGTGATCCACGCCGGAGGCGGTAAGATTGCGCACGTTCTCGAGGATATAGGCATAGCCGCCGATCACGCCCAGGCCTTCCTGCACGCCCTCGAAGTTGCCGATCTCGGTGCCGAACTGGCGCCGGATGCGCGAATACGCCGAGGTGATGCCGTACATGCCCTTGCCGGTGGCGGTCGACAGTGCCGGCAGCGACACGCCGCGCCCCGCCGACAGGCATTCGAAGAGCATGCGCCAGCCGTTGCCGGCCTGCTTGGGCCCGCCGATGATGGCATCGATCGGCACGAACACGTCCCTGCCCTCGATCGGCCCGTTCATGAAGGCGTTGCCCGGATAGCTGCGGCGGCCGATGTTCACGCCGGGCGTGTCGGTGGCCAGCAGCGCACAGGTGATGCCGTAGTCCACGGTGTCGGGATCGCCGAGCAGACCGTCCGGATCCTTGAGCCTGAAGGCCAGGCCCATGAGCGTGGCCACCGGCGCCAGGGTGATATAGCGCTTGTTGAAGGTCAGCGACAGCCCGAGCACCTCCTCGCCGTCGACGCTGCGCTTACAGACCACGCCGGTGTCCGGCATCTTGGCCGCGTCCGAGCCGACCTCCACGCCGGTGAGCGCGAAGCACGGCAGCTCCCGGCCGGAGGCCAGCCCCGGCAGCCACTTGTCCTGCTGCTCTTTGGTGCCGTAATGCACCAGCAGCTCGCCCGGGCCGAGCGAGTTGGGCACCATCACGGTCACCGCGGCGGCGATCGAGCGCGTCGCGATCTTGGCGACCACGCAGGACTGGCCGTAGGCCGAGAAACCCAGACCGCCGTGTTCCTTGGGAATCAGCATCGACAGAAAGCCGGCGTTGCGGATGTATTCCCAGGCCTCTTCCGGCAGATCCTTGAGCTCGAAGTTGACCTGCCAGTCGTCGAGCATGGTGCACAGCTGCTCGGTCTCGTTGTCGAGAAAGGCCTGTTCGCGCTCGCTCAGGCGGGTGAGCTGGAAATCGAGCAGCTGCTGCCAGTCGGGGCGACCGCGGAACAGCTCGGCCTCCCACCAGACGTCGCCGGCCTCCAGCGCCTGCTGCTCGGTCTGCCCCATCTCCGGCAGGATCTTGCGAAAGATGCCGTAGAGACGATGGGTGAGCACACGCCGGCGCAGCGGCACGATGTTGAACAGTGCGAGCCCCAGCCCCAGTACCAGGGCGGTGATCACGAACCCGACCGGGCCGATCAGACCGGTCGCGGCCAGGGCCACGACCACCGCCGCAGTCACGCCGGTGAACACCGCGAGCGACACGCCGCGGTAGAGCAATGTCCAATAGAGTCCGAGCAGCAGAAGCGCGATGATAGAGCCTGTCATGGCGGCCTCGAGTCCAGCGGGTTGCCGATGGCGGAACCGTCCCCATGTCAAGGGTACGACCGACAACATCTATTTTCAAAAATACGAGTTTTCAGATAATACCAAGCCCCTACGAGGCGTCAACAGGGATGAATCCGTGACAGACACTCGACAGAACTCTCCGGGCAAGCGCCAGCGGCGGCGCGGCTATCGCGGCCTGTCGGCCGAGGAACTGCGTGCCCAGCGCCATGACCGGCTGATCGCCGCCGGCATCGAACTCTTCGGCGAGCGCGGCTATGCCGCCACGCCGATCGAGGCGGTCTGCTCCCACGCCAAGGTCTCCACCCGGCATTTCTACGAGCAGTTCGAAGGCCGGGAATCCATCCTCCACGCCGTACACGGCTTCCTGGTCGCGCGCATGGAGGAGATCATCCGCACGGCGCTGACCGAGCCGCGTACCCCGCTGACCCAGCGGGTGGCGGACACGATCGAATCCGCGATCTTCTTTCTACTGGAGGATCCGCGGCGCGGCCGCATCCTCTGCATCGAGGCCGTCGGCGTTTCCGAGGTCATGGAGAAGAAACGCCGGCAGATGACCCATGATCTGGCCGACATCATCCAGCGCTACGCCGATCTGATGGCCGAGAACGGCATGCTCCCGGCCCGCGACTATCACCTGCCGGCGATCGCCCTGGTGGGCATGTTCAACGAACTGGTGGCCGAGTGGCTCAACGAGGGCACCGGCCTGTCGGACCGGGAAATGGCGCGCGAAGCCAAGATCCTGTTCCGCGCCATGATCTTCGGCGCCCAGCACTACGAACCCACCGAAGGCGCCCACGATCCGCTGGACCGGCAGGCGCCCGCCGGGGACTGACCCCGACCGGTCTGCGCCACGCCGAGCTCAGAGGGCCAGGTCACCGGCCTCGAGCGCGCGGCGCGTCTCGTCGTCGAGGCGGGCGTAGCGCTCGGCGCCGGCGACGAGCACGTAGACCGGCTCGCCGTCCTCGGGGGCGTAGGCCTGCTTCTTGAGTTCGACCTTGCGGTATTTCATCGTCCCGGTGACCTCCTGCTCGGGCCGCGGCCGGATGAACACCGGGATCGCATAGCCCGGCAGCTCCTCGCGCAGGTGCGCCACGAGGCCCGCCCAGTCGATATCCGCGATGTCGTTCGCCGGCGTGATCGCGGCCATGCCCGCGCGCCCGTCGTTATGCGGCACCTCGACGCCGTAGACCACCGATTCCTCGATCGCCGGATGGGCGTTGAGCGCGTTCTCGACCTGGGTGGTGGCCACGTTCTCGCCCTTCCAGCGAAAGGTGTCGCCGAGGCGGTCGACGAAGGCGATGTGGCGCATGCCCTGGCGGCGCACCAGATCGCCGGTGTTGAAGTAGCAGTCGTCCTTTTTGAACACGCCGCGAAAGAGCTTTGCCTCGCTCGCTCGGCGGTCGGTGTAGCCCTCGAACGGCGCGAAGTCCGTGACCTTGTTGAGCAACAGACCGACCTCGCCCTTGCCGACCTCACGCATGCGCCCACGCTCGTCGCTGACCGGCGCCTCGGTCTCGGGGTCATAGTCCACCACCGCGAACGGCAGCGGACAGAAGCCCGCGGTGCGATCCATGTTGAAGCCGTTGACGAAGATCAGATTGCCTTCGCTGGCACCGTAGAACTCGCAGATGCGCTCGATGCCGAAACGTGACTTGAACGCGTCCCAGATATCAGGCCGCAGACCGTTGCCGATGACCGCCCGCACCGCGTGATCGCGGTCGTCGGCGCTCGGCTCGGCGGCGAGCAGATAACGGCACAGCTCGCCGATGTAGCAAAACACCGTGGCCTGATGGCGGCGCACGTCGGGCCAGAAGTTCGACACGCTGAACTTCGGCGCCAGCGCGAAGGTGGCCCCGGCGCACAGCACCGACGACCACGACACCGTCAGCGCGTTGTTGTGATACAGCGGCAGCGGACAATAGAAGCGATCCGCCGGCGTCAGCCGCAGGCCGGCCAGGCCCATCGCCGCGCCGCCGCGCAGCCAGCGCGCATGACTCATCCGCGAGGCCTTGGGCATGCCGGTCGTGCCGGAGGTGAAGATATAGAAGCAGGTGGCGTCGCGGCTGACGGCGGCGGCGTCGTCGAGGTTGCCGGCGGCGCGATTGCGGGCTTCCGCGAGAAAGTCGCGACAGCCGGCCGGCGGCATGCGCAGGTCGCCGCCGGGGACGAACCAGACCGGGTCCAGCCCGGCCACGCGCGGGTCATCGCGGATCGCGTCGAAGGCAGCGTACAGCTCGCCGCCGACGAGCAGGGCCCGCGGTTCGACCGTGCCCAGGCTGTGGGCGAGCACATCGCCCCGCTGCTTGGTGTTGCACATGGCCGCGGCGGCGCCGAGCTTGGCCAGGGCCGCGACCGCGATCAACGCCTCCGGCCGATTGTCGAGCAGCACGCCGACGACGTCCCCGGCGCCGATGCCCCCGGCCTTGAAGGTGCGCGCATAGCGGTTGGCCAGCGCATTGAACTGGGCGTAGGTCCAGCGCTGGCCCTCGAAGGTGAGCGCCGGATGCTCGGGCCGCCGGCCCGCATGCGCCTCGAGCAGCGTCGCGATCGTCATCCGATCCCGGAACTTCGACTGCAGCAGCAGCCCGGCCCCCTTGAGCAGGCGGTCCGCGCCGCGCAGCTTGTCCGGCGTGGGCTTGAGCACATCCCAGACGTTCAGCGTGTCGCGCTCGGCTTCGGCCATGGGCCTCTCCTCCATCGGTTCTGTCAGCATCCTGTCAGCAGTTGCCGTCTCATCCGGCACTGACAAGGAGCATATCAGCGCACGGCCGGCGTGCCCTCCTCGCGTGCCGGCGGGGTCGGCCTGCAGTCCTGCCACAGCGCCAGGCCATAGGCGCTCAGGTGCACCGACTGCCGCTGCAGGCGCGGATAGAGTTTGAGTTCGCGGCGCACGTGATCCATGGTCCGACGAATCTGGGTGTCGGCAAGCAGCAGTTCGTACTGATCGCTCAGCCGCTCGTCCTCGGGCCCGATCTGGAACACGCCGAGCGCCAGCAGCTCGGTCATGTACTGCGGCACGTACTCGCGCAGCAGCACGCCGGCGTCGCGGCCCAGCGAGCTGGCGTTGGTGAGTACGTTCACGCTCACCGGTCCGGCCGGCAGCCGGCCGGCGGCGACATGACACAGCGGCGCGATCTCGCGCTCGGCCAGCAGTGCCAGCATCGCGACCTGATCGGGGACCAGCCGCGACAGCGTCTGCCGATAGAGTTGGATGCGCGCCGCGTCCGGATCCACGCTGCGGGAGGCCGCGAGCAGGTCGGCCATCATCTCGGCCGGTTCGCTCAGCTCGGGATGATCGCGGGCGACGCGCGCCCGATCGGTCGCCCCCGCCTCCATCGCGTCGAGGCGCTGCTTGAGCTCGGTGAGCGCCCAGCTCTCGGCGTCGTGAAACCGGCGCACGGCCGAGCCGGTCACCGGCCATTCCTCGGCCGCGCGGGCGGCCTGCCGCAGCATCTGCAGCGGCCGGGGCGTGCGCGGGCGCAGATTCTTCCTGGTTGCCATGGCGATACTCGCTCTCGGTTGCGGCGCGCGCCGCGACAAGCCCGGCATCGTGCCGGACGGGACCGGTCCGGCGCCAGCAGGCCGATCAGCCGAAGCCGGGCAGGCTGCCGAAACGCTCGGTGAACACACTGGAGAACAGCACGACGAGCTGGAACCAGCCGACCATCAGCCCGAGCGCGGCGCCGACCGCGATCAGGATCCACTCGTCCTCCTCGAAGGCCGGACGCAGCATGCCTTCGAACTGGCGCGGCGTGAGCTGCTGCAGCCGTGAGACCAGCGTGTCCTGGATCGCCATCGCGTTCTCGGCATAGCCGGTCATGTGCGACAGCGTTCCCGGCATGCGCGCGACCACCTCGCGCACGGCCTCGGCCTTGATGCGTTCGTAGTCCGCGCTGCCCAGCGTCCAGGTCACGAACGGGCGCGCCACGCTCGCGCTGTCGTCGATGGCGTGTTCGACCTCGCGCCGGACGAGCTCGAACAACTTCTCGGCGTAGGGGCCGGTGAGGATCTCCTCGAGGATGTTGGCCGGCGTGAGGATCTGGGTGGCCACGAGGCTGCCGTAGTCGGCCGCGACCTCGCCCTGGCGCTTGAAGAACAGCCCCTGGATCCGGAACGGGCCGATGCGGATCGGATTCTTCGGGTTGAAGATCATCTTCAGTGCCAGCCAGTTGGTGGCCCAGCCCACGAGCAGGCCGAACGCCGGCAGCAGCCACCAGGGCTGGAAGAACATCCAGATCAGCATCTGCACGAGGCCGAAGGCGAAGCCGAAATAGGCGCCCGAACGGCCGATGAACACGAATTCGGCGCGCCCGGTCTCGAGGAAGATGCGGTTGAGCAGGTGTTTCTCGCGCACCAGCACGCGGGTGATCATGCCCTTGAGATCGAACATGTAGCGCACGTTGGTGCGCACCTCGGTCATCAGTTCGCGGATGATCGCCGGGGCCTGGGCCCGCACCCGGTGCTTGATCCGGCTGCGCACCACCTGCGGCAGCGCCTCCCAGAGCCCCGGGTGATGACGGCGCATGACGCTGTCGGTGATCTCGTCGGTGAGCTCGATCATCGGGCGTTCGAGCTCGGCGGCCACGCGCTCCGGGTCCAGCCGGCCGAAGATCTCGGCCTCCGTGATCAGGGACTCGGTGATGGTGTCCACGGCGATGCCGGTCATCTTCGAGGCCTTGCGGGGCACGATGCCCTGCCAGCCCAGATACGGCTTCCAGAGACCGACGAAGTGGAGCGGATGGAACATCATCCGGATCGCGACCACGTTGGTCACGTAGCCGACGATCGCGCTGATCACCGGCATGGACAGATACTTCCAGGTATCGATGCTCAGATAGAGAAAATGTCCGTCCATGGCCGGGGCCGCCGGGCGGGCGCGGCCGTCTCCTCGCAGTCGTCGTTCATCGAATTATGACGCGCCCTCGAAACCGGCGTCGGCGCGCGGCGGCGGCCGGTCTGACAGCACGGATTGTCACTATAGCAGCCCACCACCGGTTCAGCCCCGGGCGCCGTCTCCGGCCATCGCCGGCGCCCCGTGCAGACGTGCGTTGATGCGCGCCAGTCCGTCGAAACCGAGCACCCCCGCGGCCGCCCGCAGCTCCAGCCGGGCGAGCGCGTGGTCGTACCACGCCTGCTTGCGATCGGCGCGACGCTGGACGAGCGTGATCTCGGCGTCGATCACGTCCAGTATCGTGCGGTTGCCCAGTCGATAGCCGGCCCGGGCAGCCTCCAGCGCGGTCCGTCCCGAGTCGATGGCGCGCTCGAGCGCGGCCAGCCGGCGCCGGGTCGCGTCCACGTCGCGCCAGGCGTCGTTGATGTCGATGATCAGCTGCCGGCGTGCCGCGATCAGATCCAGCCGCACCTGTTCGGCCTCGTACTCGGCCTCGGCCACCGCGGCGCTGGTCGCACCGCCGGAGAACAGCGGCATCTGCAGCTGCACGCCGATCGAGCGGGTCTCGTCGATGAGATTGGCCTGACCGCCGCCGATGGGGAACAACTGCTCCTGGCGGCCGACGCTGCCGACCAGGTCGACGGTCGGCAGGTGACCACCGCGCTCGGCCGCGATGCGCTGGCGCGCCGCGCGCCAGCTCGCCCGCGCCGAGGCGATCCGGGGCGAACGATCCAGCGCGGTGACCAGCCAGGCCTCGCGGTCGCGCTGCGCCGGGCTTTCCGCCTCGGGCACCGCGGTGTCGACGTCGATGCCCGACAGGGCCGACGGCGACCGGCCGGTGAGCGCGATCAGCGCATCCCGGGCCGAGGCCAGCTCGTTCTCGGCGGTGATCGCGTCGACTTCGGCGCTGTCCAGGCTCGATCGGGCCTCCTGCTGATCGGTGATCGGCTCCAGGCCGGCCGAGTAGGCGGCTTCGGCCCGATCGAGCTGGCGCCGGATCGAGCGCCGCTGTTCGCGCGCGGCCCGCAGGGCGTCACGCGCGGCGAGCACGTCGAAATAGGACCGGGCCACGCGCACGATCAGATCCTGCTCGGCGACCGACAGCGAAGCGCGCGCCGCCGCACGGTCGGCGTCGGCGGCATCCTTTTCCTGCCAGGCGCGCCAGTTGAACAGCGGCTGGGTGAGATCAAGCGAGTAGGACTGCTGGTCGGAGGTGGTCGCGCCGTCGTCGGTGGCGAAGAAATCGGCGCCGGTCGCGCCGTCGTTCTCGGGGCGCTCGAAGGTCTGATCCTGGGTGACGGTCGAATAGCTCGCACTCGCCGAGAGCTGGGGCAGCAGCTGTCCGCGGGCCCGGCGATAGCGCGCCCCCGCGGCCCCGGCTTCGGCCTCGGCGCCGAGCAGATCCGGGTCGTTGCGCAACGCCTGCTCGTAGGTGTCGAGCAGATTCTGCGCCGCCTGTGCCGGCCCGGCCAGCACCAGCATCGCGCCCAGCGCCAGCGCAGCCGCCCGCGCGCCGCGTCTCATGCGGTGCGCCCCCGCCGCCGCTGCCAGGCGTCCCCGGCGCGGGCGCCGAGCACGAGCAGGCAAGGGGTCAGGATCAGCGTCAGCACGGTCGAGAACAGCAGCCCGCCCACGATGGCGGTGGCGAGCTGGGTCCACCACTGGGTCGAGGGCGCGCCGAAGGTAATCGAACGGCCGATGATGTCCACGTTCATCTGCAGCACCATGGGCAGCAGGCCCAATATCGTCGTCACGGTGGTGAGTATGACCGGACGCAGGCGCTCGGCGCCGGTCTGGCGCACCGCGTTCCAGGCATCGAGCCCGGCCGCGCGGTTCACGTTGAAGGTGTCGATGAGCACGATGTTGTTGTTGACCACGATACCGGCGAGCGCGATCACGCCGATACCGCTCATCACCACGCCGAAGGGCTGGCCGGCGACGAGCAGCCCGAGCAGCACGCCGATGGTCGAGAACAGCACCGCCGAGAGGATCAGAAACGACTGGTAGAAGCTGTTGAACTGGGTCAGCAGGATCACGCCGATGAGCGCCACGGCCACGCCGAAGGCCTTGGACAGGAAGGCTTCGGCGTCGCGCAGGTCCTCGTCCTCGCCCTTGAAGGCGATATCCACGCGCGGGTCCAGCCCGGCCGATTCCACGTGCTCGCCCATCCAGTCCCGCAGCGCGCCCAGGCGCTCGGCGACCAGCGCGTCCTCGGCGACGCCGGACTCGACCGTGATCGTGCGCTGGCCGTCGGTGCGCTCGATGCTCTCGACCTTGGGCGCGGGCACGCGCTCGACGAAGTTGCCGATCGGCACCCGGCCGTCGCTGGTCTGCACCCGCAGGGCGTCCAGGTCGGCCAGGGTGCGCGACGACTCCGGGAAACGCACCCGGATGTCGATCTCGTCGTCGGCGTCGTCGGGCCGGTATTCGCCGACCTTGATGCCCTGGGTGACCAGCTGGATCGCCTGGCCGATGGTGGCCACATCGGCGCCGAAACGGCTGGCTTCGGCGCGATCGACGTCCATGCGCCACTCCAGGCCCTGGGCGCTGCGCGAATCCTGCACGTCGGTGAACCCGCCGACCTCGGCCATGCCGCGCCGGACGAAGTCGGTGGCCGTTTCCAGCGCATCCATCCCCGGCCCCGCGATCTGGATCTCGACCGGCTTGGCCTGGGTCGGGCCCTGGGCCTGTTCCTGGACCTCGGTCTGCACGCCGGGAATGCCGGCGATGGCCGTGCGCACCTCGGCGAGCACGGCGTCGGCCGGCCGACGCACGCCCCAGGGCTTGAATTCCATCTGAATCTGGCCGATCACATCCTCCGCGGCGCCCTCGCGAAACGACGACTGGCCCGACCCCGTGCGGGTGTAGACCGACTCGAAGGCATCCATGGCCAGCACGCGCTCCTCGACCCGCCGCACCAGCCGATCCGACTCCGCGACCGACTGCTGGCCACGGGCATGGACCTGGATCACGGCGTTGTCGGGCGCAATGTCGGGAAAGAATTCCACGCCCTTGCCGAACGTGGCGTAGCCGACGATCGCGGCCACGAACAGCAGCACCGCGGCAAACAGGGTCTTGCCGGCGTGTCGGGCGAAGCGCTCGAGCGTGCGCACATAGGCGCCGGTGAAGCCGCGCAGTGGCTGGCCGGGCTGCCAGACCGCGGCGGCGCCGTCCGGGGCCGAGCCGCCGATGACCGCGCCGAGCGTTGGCACGAAGACCAGCGCCATGGCCAGCGAGGCCGACAGCACCGCGATCAGCGTGATCGGCATGTAGCGCATGAACTCGCCGACCACGCCCGGCCAGAACAGCAGCGGCGCGAAGGCCGCCAGCGTGGTCGCGGTCGAGGAGATGATCGGCCAGGCCATGCGCTGGGCGGCGTGCCTATAGGCCGAGGCCCGGGTCTCGCCCTCGGCGAGGAAGCGATCGGCCAGTTCCACCACCACGATCGCACCGTCGACCAGCAGCCCCAGCGCCAGAATGAGCGCGAACAGCACCACGATGTTCACCGACAGCCCGAGCCCGGCCAGCACCAGGATGCCGAGCAGAAAGGAGCCGGGAATCGACACGCCCACCAGCGTGCCCGCGCGCAGGCCCAGAATGCCCACGATCACGATCATCACCAGCACGATGCCGCTGACGACGTTGTTCTGGAGATCACCCAGCAGCCGGGTGACGTCCTCGGACTCGTCCTGCGAGAAGTTGACCCGGATGGCCGCCGGCCAGCCCTGCTGCATGTCGGCCACCGCCGCGCGCACCGCGCGATTGGTGTCGATGATGTTGGCGCCGATGCGCTTGGTCACTTCGAGGGCGACCGTGGGCTGGCCGTTGAGCCGGGCGAAGCTCTCGCGATCGGCGAAGGCCCGGCGCACGCTGGCCACATCGGCCACCGTGACCACCTGATCGCCCGCGCGCTTGACCGCGGTGGCCCGCAGCGCGTCGAGGTTGTCGATCACGCCGGGCACCTTGATCGAGAAGCGCCCCGAACCCGACTCCAGCGCCCCGGCCGGCACCAGCTGGTTGTTCTGCTGGACGGAGTTGAACACCTCCTCCAGCGACAGGCCGTAGGATTCCAGGCGCAGCGGATCGATGTTGATCTCGATCTGCTCCTCGCGGTCGCCGGCGATGTCGGCCTCGAGCACGCCGGGAATGGATTCGATCTCGTCCTGGGCGTTCTCGGCCAGGGTGACCAGCACCCGCTCGGCGACGTTGCCGTAGAGATTGACCACCAGCACCGGAAACAGCGCGACGTTGATCTCGTTGACGGTGGGCTCGTCGGTCTCGTCGGGCAGTTCCGACTTGGCGATGTCGACCTGGTTGCGGACATCGTCGAGGGCCGCGTCCGGGTCGAAGCCGGCCTCGAACTCGAGGATCACGCTGGCGTGACCCTCGGAGGCCGTCGCGCTCATCTCCTGCAGGCCCTCGATGGCGCGCAGCTCCTGCTCCATCGGCTTGACCAGCAGACGCTCGGCGTCCTCCGGCGATATCCCCTGATGCGTCATCGACACGTAGATCGTGGGGATGGTGATATCGGGCGAGGACTCCTTGGGGATGCCGTTGTAGGCGATCACGCCCGCGACCAGAATCACGATCAGACCGAGCACGACCGTGCGCGGCCGCGAGAAGGCGCTCGCGATCAGCGCGTTCATTGCGTGCCGGCGCCCTCCGCCCCCGCCGCCGCGGGGCGCTGGTCGCCGGCGGCAGCCTCGGCCTCCTCGACCACCCGCACGGCGTCGCCGGCGCGCACGAACCCCTGACCGCTGGTGATCAGGCGCAGATGCTCGGGCAGCCCCGACAGCCACAGCGTGTCCGCCGTGCTCCGCGCCACGCGCGCGGCGTGAAAGGCCACGCGGCCGTCGGCGTCCACGGTCTTGATGCCCATGCGGCCGGCCTCGTCCAGCGTGAGCAGATCCGCCGGCACCGCGTGTGCCTCGACCCGCTCAAGCGGCAGGTACAGCTTGGCCGAGGCCCCGGAGACCAGGCGACCACCCGGATTGTCGACCTCGAGTTCCACCGCATAGGTCCGGGTGGCCTCGTCGGCCTCGGTGGCGACGTAGCGCACGGTCCCCTCGACCGTCTCGCCGTCGATCAGGCGCGCGCGGCCGGACTGGCCGGTCTCGACGAACGCGACGTCACCCTCGGCCAGGTCGGCTTCGACCACGAACGGGTCCTGCTGGATCACGCGCGCGATCTCGTCACCCACCGCAGCGTAATCGCCGATCTCCACCGGCCGCGTCTCCAGCACGCCGTCGAAGGGCGCGCGGATGACGGTGTCGTCGATATCCTGTTCGACCTCGGCCAGCCGCGCCTGGGCGGCCTCCAGATCGGATTTCGCCTGCGCCAGATCGGTACGGGTCTGGTAGCCCTTCTCCGACATCCGGCGCACGGCCTCGTACTGCAGCCGCCGCTGCTCGACCACGGCGCGCGCCTCTTGGCGGGCCGACACGCGGTCGGCCAGGGCGATGCGCACCAGCACCTCGCCCGCCTCGACGCGGGCGCCGCGCCGGGCTTCCACGGCCTCGACCCGGCCCGCGGTCTGGGCCCGGAGCGTGACCGCGCGGTCTGGCGCGGTCTCGCCGTTGAGTTCGACTTCGCGCCAGACCGGCTCGGCGGTCGAGTCCCGCACCGCCACGCTCACCGGGCGCGCCTCGGTCTCGGCCGGGGCCGGGGCATCGGCCGCCGGCTCGTCGCCGCCGATCATGCCCGAAGCCAGCCAGGCCGCGAGCGCGGCCACGATGGCGGCGACGATCCAGATCGGGCGCACCGTCGGCGCCTTAGCCATGACCGTCACCCTCCGGCGGTCCTCGATCGTCGCGACGCAGCCGCTCGATCAGATCGCGGGTGTGATCGCGCGCGGTGTCAACGAACCGGTGCATGTCGACCAGCCGGCTCTGCGCGTCGCGCCAGTCGTCGGGCAGATCGCGCTCGGCGGTGGCCAGCGCATCGCGCAGTGTGGCCATGCGCTCGACGTAGCCTTCCAGCATCGGCAGATAGTGGCGATCGGCCAGGCGGTAGTAGTCCTGCCTGTCGCCGGGGCGGGCCGTGGCCTCGAGCACGCCGAGGTCGCGCAGCACCCGGGCGTTGGTGCTGACGCTGGCACGGGAGACTTCCAGCGCTTCGGCGAGGTCCGCGAGACTCGCCGGCCCGCCGTGGAGAATGAACCAGCCGAGCATGCGCCCGGCGATGCGCGGCAGGCCGTCGGCCTGCGCGGACAGGCCCATGCGTTCGATGAACACGGAGACGGCGGCGGGCGGATCGGTCGGCATGCGCGCAGCCTATGCGGTCGCCAGCGTTCAATCAATACTGAACGCTCCGAACGACCCTCGTAAGAATCCGGATTGATCCCACCCCCGGGGCGACGGCTACGGTCGAGTTATCGATTTCATGCATTGCATCCGACGACGAGGCACCTATGGATCTCGTTTCCATGGCAGGCGACACGCTCTACACCATCGCGGGGATGGGCTGGAAGATGCTCTGGGCGCTGGTCCTCGGCTTCGCGATCTCCGGCGCGGTGCAGGCGTTCGTGCCCAAGCGCCGCATGGCGCAGGTCATGGGCGACGACCGCCCCGCCTCACTGGCGCGCGCGGGCTTTTTCGGCGCGATCAGCTCTTCGTGCTCCTACGCCGCGGCGGCGATGAGCCGCAGCGTCTTTCTACGCGGCGCGCACGTCACCGCGGCCCTCGCCTTCATGATCGCGGCCACCAATCTGGTCGTCGAGCTGGGCTTCGTGCTCTGGTCGCTGATGGGCTGGCAGTTCGTGGTCGCGGAGTTCGTCGGCGGCGTGGTGCTGATCGCGATCATGGCGCTGCTGATGAAGGCGTTCGGCCCGATCGCGGCCTTCGAGCGCGTGCGCGAGTCGGAATCCGATGACCAGGCGGATGATGCCGGCGATGTCCCCAGCCCGTTGAGCCTCGACGGCTGGCGCACGGCCGCGGCGCGCTTCGCCATGGACTGGTCGATGATCTGGAAGGACATCGTGATCGGCATCGTGGTCGCCGGTACCATCGTCGTCTGGGTGCCGCAGAGCTTCTGGCAGGCGGTGTTCCTGTCCTCCGGCGACGGCGTGAGCTGGCTGCAGATGATCGAGAACGCGCTGGTCGGACCGCTGGTCGCGGTGGTCAGCTTCGTCTGCTCGGTCGGCAACGTGCCCATGGCCGCAGCCCTGTTCAACGGCGGCATCTCCTTCGGCGGCGCGCTGGCCTTCATCTACGGCGATCTGATCGTGATCCCGATGCTGCTGGTCTATCGCCGCTATTACGGCACGAAGCTGGCCGCGCAGCTCGGCGTCCTGCTGTATGTCGCGATGGTGCTCACCGGCTTTCTGATCGACGTGGTCTTCACGCTCGCCGGCTGGGCGCCGGATGCGGCCGCGACCGGCGTCGGCTCGATGGAGTTCTTCAAGCTCGACTACACCTTCTGGCTGAACCTCGTGTTCGGCGTCGTGGGCCTGGGACTGTGGTATCTGTCGCGTCAGGCACCGGCAGCGCACTGCGCACACCACGGGCACTGAAGCGGGGCGACGGCCGGGGCCGTTCAAGGAACCGAAAACGTACGGATCGTACAATGGTGCTCCCGCCTCGCCATCGTCACGCCGTTGAAACGCCGCCGCAGCCCCTACGACGCCATCGACCCCGCCCAGCTGATCGCCCGCGACTGGCTGGCACTGTCGCGCTCGCGCCTGGCCAACGAGCGCACGCTGCTGGCCTATATCCGTACCGCCGTGGCCCTGGCCGGGCTGGGCGCGATCGTGGCGAAGTGGTTCGAGCACGATGCCGCGCTCGCGGCCGCGATCGTGATGGTCGCCGCCGGCGTGCTCACGGCGCTGTTCGGCGTTCTGCGCTTTGCCACCGAGGAGCGCCGCCTGCGCCCGCTCGAACGCCGCGCCGAAAACGACGACCACCCCGGTCCCGGCTGAGCCCATGTCCGACCGCGACGACGCCCGCCCGTTCGACGGTGTGATCTTCGACTGCGACGGCACCCTCGTGGACAGCGAACGGCTCAACGCCCAGGGCATGGCCGACCTGTTCGCGCACGATCACGGCATCGAGCTCGATGCCGCGGCGATCGAGGCCGAGTTTCGCGGCGGCCGCTTCGAGACCATGATCGACACCCTGGCCGCGCGCCACGGGATACGCGTGGCCGACGACTTCACGCCCCGCTATCGTGCCTACATGATCGAGCTGTTCGGCCAGGCGCTGCAGCCGATGCCGGGCGTGCACGCCGCGATCGAGGCGCTCGCCGAGCGCGGTCTGTCGCTGTGTGTGGCCTCCAGCGGCCCCGAGAAGAAGCTGGCCGCCGCACTCGCCGCCACCGAGCTGGCCGGCTATTTCGGCGAGGCCGTGTTCAGCGCCTACCCCCTCGGCGTCTGGAAGCCCGAGCCGGACCTGTTCCTGCACGCCGCCGATGCGATCGGCGTCGCCCCCGAACGCTGTGCCGTGATCGAGGACAGCGACGCCGGCGTCGAGGCCGCGCGGCGTGCCGGCATGCGCGTGTTCGGCTACGACCCGCACGGCGCGATCGGCGCCCATCCCCAGGCCGTGCTGACGCGTTTTTCCGACTATCGCCGCCTGCCCGATCTGCTGAGCGCCGGGGCGTAGCCCCACTCACGCTTCGCACGCCCGCGCGTTGAATTCAGCGCGCGGCCACCGCATCGGCCCGCTCGGTGGCACGGCTATCGTGGCGCCCTGCCCGCGTGCGTGCCGCGAGCCTTTACGACAACCCACGCTGCGCGCGCTTCGACCTCTCGCTGCTTGCAATATTCGATCTTCCGTATATTCTAAATTTCGAATATACGGGGAGCCGCATCCATGAGCGATACCGAGCGAACCTATAACGTCCTATTCCTGTGCCAGCACAACAGTGCGCGCAGCATCTTCGGCGAGGCGCTGCTCAACGGCCTCTCGCATACGCATCTGCGCGGGTTCAGCGCCGGCAGCGAGCCGGGCGAACACATCCACCCGCTCGCCGCCGAGCTGCTGACGTCCATGCGGATCGCCACCGACGCGCTTTACCCGAAACACTGGGACGTGTTCAAGCGCGACGACGCCCCGACCATTGATTTCGTGTTCAGCGTCTGCGACGTCACGCTCGGCCAGACGTGCCCGACCTGGCCGGGGCGCCCGGTCACGGCGCACTGGGGCATCGACGATCCGTCCCAGATCGCAGGCGAGGAGGCCAGACGCCGGCAGGCATTTCGCAAGGCGTTCTACGCCATGCGCGCGCGTATCCAGCTGTTCGCCAATCTGCCGATTGCCTCGCTCGACCGGTTCCGGCTGCAGGCCGAGGTCGATGCCATCGGCCGCGTGGATGCCAGCGACACGGCCGGGGCCGAGGCATGAGCGCGCCCGCTGCGACAGAACATTCGGCCGTCGCGCCGGCGCCGGAAGCCGTCTTCCAGGCCCTGGCCGACAGCACGCGCCTGCGCTGTCTGGCGTTGATCGTGACCCACGGCGAGCTGTGTGTCTGCGAACTGGTGCACGCGCTGGAGCTGTCCCAGCCCAAGATCTCGCGCCATCTCAAGCTGCTGCGCGAGACCGGGTTGGTAGCCGACCGCCGCGAGCGTATCTGGGTGCATTACCGCCTGGCCGACACGCTGCCTTTCTGGACACGCACGACACTGGACGCCGTGGTCGCCGAACACGCCGACAGCCCGCCGTTCGCCGATGACGCCCGCCGGCTGGCTCATATGGCCGACCGCCCGGACGGGCGCTGCAGCAACTGATCCGCCCCGTTTGTCAAGGACTTTCGATGAATATTCTCTACCTGTGCACCGGCAACAGCTGCCGCTCGCAAATGGCCGAAGGCTGGACCCGGCATCTGGGCGGCGACGCGATCGCCGTGCGCTCGGCCGGCCTGGAGGCCCATGGCCTGAACCCGAACGCGGTCGCGACCATGGGCGAGGCCGGCGTGGATATCTCGGGCCAGCAGTCGGCGATCCTGGCCGACGCCGATCTGGACTGGGCCGATCTGGTGGTCACGGTCTGTGGCCACGCCGACGAGCACTGCCCACTGCTGCCGGCCGGCACGAACAAGCAGCACTGGCCCATCGACGATCCCGCCGGGGCCACCGGTAGCGCGGCCGAGGTCGCGGCCGTGTTCGCCGGCACGCGCGATCGTGTTTGCGAGCACGTACGCGCCCTGCTCGCCGAGCAAAGCGCCACCTCGCGCTAGCCCGTCCCCGGCCGTGCCGCGGCCGGCCCGTCTCGTTGTCCAGGATCGTTCATGACCGTCATCGCCATTCTGATCTTCGTCGCCACGCTGACGCTGGTGATCGCCCAGCCGCGCGGGCTGGGCATCGGCTGGAGCGCAGCGGCCGGCGCGCTGGTCGCGCTGGCCACCGGCGTGGTCGGGTTGTCCGACGTGGCCACGGTCTGGGGGATCGTCTGGAACGCGACCTTCACGTTCGTGGCGATCATCCTGATCAGCCTGACGCTCGATGAGGCCGGGTTCTTCGAATGGGCGGCGCTGCATGTGGCCCGCTACGGCGGCGGGCGCGGCCCGCGCCTGCTGGTGCTGGTGATGCTGCTGGGCGCGCTGGTCTCGGCGGTATTCGCCAACGACGGGGCGGCGCTGATCCTCACACCGATCGTGTTCGAGATGCTGCTCGCGCTCGGGTTTTCGGCCGGCGCGACGCTGGCCTTCGTGATGGCCGCCGGCTTCATCGCCGATACCGCCAGCCTGCCGCTGGTGATCTCGAACCTGGTCAATATCGTCTCGGCGGATTTCTTCGATCTCGGCTTCGGCCGCTATGCGGCGGTGATGACGCCGGTCTATATCGTCTCGGTGCTCGCCTCGATCGGCGTGGTCTATGCCTATTTCCGGCGCGATATCCCGGCGCGATTCGACCCGAGCGACCTGCGCGAGCCGCAGTCCGCGATCCGCGACCCGGCCGTGTTCGCCGCCGGCTGGTGGGTACTGGCCCTGCTGCTGGTCGGCCTGTTCGTCGCCGAGCCGCTGGGCGTGCCGGTGAGCGCGGTCGCGGCCATCGGTGCGGCCGTGCTGCTGGCGGTCGCCGCCCGCGGGCACGTGGTGGACAACGTCAAGGTCATCCGCGGCGCGCCCTGGGATATCGTGGTCTTCTCGCTGGGCATGTATCTGGTGGTCTACGGCCTGCAGAACGTGGGCCTGACCGCCCAGCTCGCGGGCGTACTCGATCTGCTGTCGAACCAGTCGCTGTGGGTGGCGACCGTGGGCACCGGCTTTCTGGCCGCCTTCCTGTCGTCGATCATGAACAACATGCCGACGGTGCTGGTGGTGGCCCTGTCGATCGATGCCAGCCAGGTGTCCGATCTCACCCAGCAGGCGATGATCTATGCCAATGTCGTCGGCTCGGATCTCGGGCCCAAGATCACGCCCATCGGCAGCCTCGCCACCCTGCTCTGGCTGCACGTGCTCGCCCGCAAGGGCCTGACCATCGGCTGGGGCCAGTATTTCCGGATCGGCATCGTGCTGACGGTGCCGGTGCTGCTTGCCACCCTGACCGCGCTGGCCGGCTGGCTGGCAGTGCTGGGCCAGTGACTGTCCTAGACCGCGAACCGATATCGACATGCCCATGAACGACCTGCCCAATCTCGACCCCGAACACCTGACCGTACGCGCCGACGCGACGCCCAGCGCTAGCGATCATGCGCCGCGTATCCTGCTGCTGTACGGCTCGCTGCGCGAGCGCTCCTACAGCCGGCTGCTCACCGAGGAAGCCGCCCGCCTGCTCGAGGCGTTCGGAGCCGAGACACGCATCTTCGATCCGCACGGCCTGCCGCTGCCCGACGAGACCGACGCCGAACACCCGAAAGTCGCCGAGCTGCGCGAGCTGTCGTTCTGGTCGGAGGGCCAAGTCTGGTGCAGCCCCGAGCGCCACGGCAACGTCTCCGGCGTATTCAAGTCCCAGATCGACTGGCTGCCGCTGTCGATCGGCGGCATGCGCCCGACCCAAGGGCGCAC
>NZ_AYKF01000070.1 GCF_003732545.1 Salinisphaera orenii subsp. halophila YIM 95161
CCTGCTGGAGCAGACAATCGCCGGCTTCATGGCCCAGCGAGTCGTTGATGGTCTTGAAGCGATCGAGGTCGATGAACATGAGCGCGAACCGCCGCTCGTGGCGCCGCGCGGTCTTGATGGCCCGTACCAGCGACCGGTTGAACAGCGTGCGGTTGGGGAGCCGGGTGAGTGCGTCGTGGGTGGCCAGGTATTCGATATCCTTCTCGCCCTGCTTGCGTTGGGCGTCGTGTTCGAAGTGCTCCAGCGCGAAGACCAGATTCGCGGCCATGCGCTGCATGAGCGCGACGCTGTCATCATCGAAGTTCTGTTTGCGCGCTGCGGCGATGAACAGAATCCCGATCGACTCCCCGTTCTTGATCAACGGCACTGCAGCCGCCGATCTGATGTCGCGCGCGCTCGCGGTCTCTCGCCAGGCCACGGTGCGGTGGTCTCTCGCGTAGTCGTGGGTGACCTGGGGTTCGCCCGCCCGAAAACAGCGTCCGACCAGACCCAGTCCCTCCGGGCGCCGGGGGTCGATCGAGATGGTGACCCGTTCGATGCGCACGGTCGGCCCGCTGGCACTGGCCGTCACCGCGAGTCGGTCGGAATGGCTCTGCGGCGTAAGCACGCACGCCAGCTTGATGCCGCCGACCGATGTCGCCGCCTCGCAGACCCGCTGGTAAAGATCGGCGGGCGTGGTCGCCCGTAGAATGGCCTCGTTCGTCGCACTCAACGTGGCATACATCCGGCTCATGCGATTGCGCGCCCGCTGCGCCTGCCTTCGCGCGCTGATGTCCTGCACAATGCTCACGATCAGCCAGCGCCCGTCGGCGAACAGCGCACGCCGGCGTACCTCGACGATCGACCGGACGCCGTCGCGTGAACGGCTGCGCATCTCCTTGGCCACATGGCCGCGGCGCACGACCTCGTCGTATTCCCGTTCGAGTTCCTCTCGGCTGAGCATCACCAGCTCGTTGGGCGGGACGTCGAGCAGCACGTCGCGCGCATAGCCGGTGAGTTCACAGGCCATGTCATTGACATAGACGAAGCGCATGGGGGCGCGATCCATGACGAAGATCATGTCCGGCGAGGCATCGATCGCCGCCTGGAACTGACGCAACTCGCGCTGCTGACGGCGCTGGGCGGTCACGTCGCGAGCGAGGCCGCGCCAGCCGTGAAATACGCCGTCGCTACCGAACAGAGGCTCCGCATGGATGCTCAGACAGCGGCGCTCATCGTCGGCCGCGCCGGAGGACCACGACACGATGCGGTCGCAGACGCTGTCGCGTGTCACGGGCTGCGCGACGGGCCAGCCGTCATCGTCGGTCGCTTCCATACCGACCTCGGCGGCGGTGCGCCCGATCCAGGCGGCGGCATCGATTGTCGCCTCGTCCACGGCACGCCCTTCGACGGATACGAAGCGCCCAGCGGCATCCTGGCGCCAGTAGAAATCCGCGATCAGCGACACCAGGCTGCTGATATCCGACAGCGCGCTATCGTCTTGTGCGGACATTGAGCATGCACCCTCTACGATCGCGTGCCGCGATTCTTGTTATAGAGCACGCGGGGATCGCGTATTGCGTGCGCTTTGCACATTATCGGCCGGCCGGTGACCTGCTTTAGTCCGAAGCATCGGCCCGTGGATTCGCCGTCGGTGTCGGACCGCTCGCCTGTGTGGTCATCGGGCGATCCCGTACCCAAGCCGTTGGGCACCGATCGTGGATGCCTTCGACACCGGGGAATCCTGCGGGACGACCGCGTTTCGATACTGCTGTCCTCGATATCGAGTCTCGCGTTCCGCAGCATGATCAGCCCGGCCTTATCCGTGGGCGCCGACAGGTTCCGTTGCATGAGCAAGCCGAGGGCGACACTCGGCGCCGGGGAAGCGCCTCCGCCGGGTTTCCGCGGGCGAGCTCGGCCTTTGACCGGCCGGCGTCGGGGCTGCGACGAAACCGCGCAGCGAAGCGCGGCCCTTCGGCTCGGGCCCTGCATGAGCAATCGACCATGGCTGTGCTGCGGCGTTGCCAGTCTTGCCGCCCACGGTGGGCGGTCTCCAACGCGGCGTTCGCATGAAGTGTTGACAGACCCTGGAGACGCGAATAGCCACAAGCCGCAGCCCGGTGCAGGCGTCGGCGGTCGAGGGGGCGACGGGGCTGTCCCCGGCTTCGCGCGGACGCGGTAGCGGCCGGCGCCTCGTGATCGCGGCGAACGGCCTCAGCCGACCCGCCGGAGCAGATCGGAGACGATGCGCTCGAGCTGGGCGAGCGAGCCGCATTCGCTGACCTGGTGGCAATGCGCGCGATAGCGGCCGATGACCGAGTCGCCGCTGTCCCAGGCCGCGCGCGGTTCCGGATTGAGCCAGATCACACGCCCGCTGCGCGCGCGGATGCGGCGCAGCCGGTCGGTGCGCGGGTCGGCGTCGTTGTTGCGGGCATCGCCGAGGATGAGAACGGTCGAGCGGCGGTCGAGATCGTCCAGGGCCAGCGTTTCGAAGTCGGCCAGGGCCCGGCCGTAGTCCGTCGCACCGTGGCCGTGTTCGGCCAGGGCATGCTGCATCGCCGTATCCGGGTCGTGCTGGCGGAACACGTCGGTGACTTCGCCGAGCCGGGCGCAGAAGACGAAGGCGCGCACTCGCGGCAGGACCGCGCCGAGGCCGTGCAGCAGCGTGAGCATGAAGCGCGCGTGGCGCGCCACCGAGCCGGAGACGTCGCAGACGACGAACAGCCGCGGGCGGTCGATGCGGCGGGATTGCCAGGCGAGCTCGATCAGGGTGCCGTCGTGGCGCATGTTGCGGCGCAGAGTGCGGGGCACGTCCAGCCGACCGCGGCGGGTGACGCGGCGCCGGCGCGAGTGTGCGGCGACGAGCCGGCGCGCCATCCGCGCGATGATCCGCCGCATGTGCGCCTCGTCGCGGCGGGGCACGCTGTCGATGCGGGTGCGGCGCAGCATCCGTTCGCGCAGTTGGCTGCCGTCGGCGTCGGCATGCAGGTTGAATCGGTCCTCGACGTGGTCGCGGACCTGGCGGCGCAGGCGATCGTAGCGGGTCCGCAGTGCCGCGCCCAGGCGGCGCTCGGGCGCGGCGATCGCGGCTTCGCGGGCGGCGATCTCGTCCAGGAGATCGGTCCGGCCCATGTGCTCCAGGATCCGGCGCGTGTACAGCCCCTGTTGGGTGAACACGCGAATGTCCTCGAGCCGCTGGGCGCGTGCCGCGCGCGTGATCGCCAGCGCCAGGGCCGGGCGGTCGTCGGCCATGAGCAGGCGACCGAGCGGCGAGACCGGCGGGGCCATCGTCGTGTTCGGGGCGCGTGCCGCGGCCGGATCGATGGTGCCCTCGCCGCCGGCACTACGCTCGCGATCCGCTTCGGCGCCGCCGGAGCCGCCACCCCCGCCTGCGCCGTTGCCCGCGCTGTCGCCGCGCCCGGCTTCACGGCCATCGCCGTCGTCCGGCGCCGGGATGGCGTCGGGCTGCCGGTCTGCATCGTCGTTGGACCTGGCACGGTCATCGGTGCTGAAGTCCTCGACCCTGAAGAAGCGGTCGAAGCAGTCGTCGAAGGCGTCGCGCTCCGCCCGGCTCTTGGCGAGCACCGCGCCGAGGGCGTCCTTGAAACGCTGCCGGTCGCGCCAGCCCACGAGTTCGGTGGCACGGAAGGCCTCGAGCGTCTCGGCGGTGGATACCCGGACCTCCGCCATGCGCAGGGCGCGCACGAAGCGGATGAGCGTGCCCTCCACCGGGCGTCAGCGGCCGCCGGCCGCTCGCCGCAGCAGGGCCGGCAGCTGCGGCTCGACGCGTTCGATGTCGTCCTGGAACTTGAGGATGACGTTGAGCGTCTCCCGGACCCAGTCGGCGTCGAGCGCGTCGACGTGCAACAGCAACAGCGTGCGCGCCCAGTCGATGGTCTCGCTGATCGCGGGCAGCTTGCGCAGGTCCATCTCGCGCAGGGCCTGGACGAAGGCGACCAGCTCGCCGCGCAGGGCGGCGGGGATCTCCGGCACCCGAGCGCGGATGATCTGCGCCTCCAGCGCGGCGTCGGGGAAGGGAATGTAGAGATGCAGGCAGCGTCGCTTGAGCGCGTCCGAGACCTCGCGCGTGTTGTTGGAGGTCAGAAACACCAGCGGCGGCGGGCCGGCGGCGGCGATGGTGCCGATCTCGGGGAGGGTGACCTGATAGTCGGCGAGCAGCTCCAGCAGAAGCGATTCGAACGCCTCGTCGGCCTTGTCGATCTCGTCGATCAGCAGCACGCTGCCGTCGGGCTCGCGCAGCGCCTGCAGCAGCGGCCGCGGTTCGACGAACGCCTCCGAGAAGAAGATGTCGTCGTGGCGGTGCAGACGCTCAACCGACTCGGCAAGGCCGCGGGCGCCGTCGAGGACGTCGTCGAGCTGTTCCCGGAGCATCTGGATGTATAGCAGCTGCTTGCCGTACTTCCACTCGTACAGCGCCTTGGCCTCGTCCAGGCCCTCGTGGCACTGCAGGCGGATCAGCGGCAGGTCGAGCATGGCCGCGGTGGTCCGGGCCAGCTCGGTCTTGCCGACCCCAGGCGGGCCCTCCACCAGGACGGGTTTTTGCAGCCGCATCGCGAGATGGACCACGGTCGCGATACGGCTGGAGCCGATGTAGGCGTGGCGCTCCAGCGCGGCGCGGACGTGCTCGACCGAGGTCGTGGGATCGGACAGCTTCGGGGCGGGGTTTTCGGTCACGTGGGCTCCGGTGAACACGGGTCGTCCTCGGCGAACCCGTGATCATAGAGGCTCCGGGCGGTCGCGAGCACGGCCGCGGGGGAACGGGCCCGGCCGCCTCGGCCGGGCCCGGGCTCGCGGGCGACTACGCCGGCGTGTGCGCGGACTCGGACAGCAGGCCCTCGCGCTTGAACTCGGCCCAGAGCTCGGCCGGGATCTCGGCGTCGAACAGGGCCCGGTTCTGCGGGATGCGTTCGGGCTTGCTGGCGCCGGGGATGATCGAGCTCACGGCCGGATGGGCGGCGGAGAACTGCATCGCGGCCGCCTTGAGATCGACCCCGTGGCGCTCGCAGATGGCGGCCATGCGATCGCGCGTGCGGGTGATCTCGTCGTCGGCCTTTTCGTACATGTAGTGGTCGCCGCCGGCCAGCAGGCCGGAGCCGAACGGGGCGCCCACGACGACGCCGACGTTGCGCTCGAGACAGCGCGGAAACAGCTCGTCGGCGCCCGCGGTGTTGAGCAGGTGGTACTGCGTCGCGAGCAGGAAGACGTCCGGATCGGCCTCGTCCAGCGCACGCAGGCAGGGCTCGACCGTGTTCACGCCCAGCCCCCAGCCGCGGATGAGGCCTTCCTCGCGCATCTCGGTGAGCGCGACCGCCGCGCCGGACATGGCGGTGTCGAAATGCTCGGTCCATTCGTCGCCCAGCGCGTCCGGCGACAGATCATGGATGTAGACGATGTCCAGATGGCCCACGCCCATGCGCTGCAGGCTGTCGTGCACGCTCTGCTTCGCGCCCTCGTAGGAATAGTCCATGCGGCGCTTGAAGTAGAGCCCGCCCACGAACGGACCGGTGGCCTCGGGTTCGCGTGCCGGTTCGAGCACGCGCCCGACCTTGGTCGAAAGGATGTACTCCGAGCGCGGCTTGCGCGCCAGGAACGAGCCGAAGCGCTGCTCCGACAGGCCGGCGCCGTAGTGCGGCGCGGTGTCGAAATAGCGGATGCCGCTATCCCAGGCGGCGGCCAGTGTCTCGCGGGCGTGGTCGTCGTCGCTGTGGGCGAACATGTCACCCAGCGGCGCGCCGCCGAAGCCCATGCGGTCGAGCGCGGGGCCGGTGTTCTTGAAGTCGCTCATCGTGGCGTTCCTTGGTGTCGATACATAACCAGAGACATGGTGGCCTGGATGCTGTCCATTCAAGAGCCGCGACCGCGCGCCGGACGGCGCCCTCGTCGCGGCCGGGCTGCCCGGCGTCGCGCTGGAGCGCGCGGCTCCCGTCCTTCGGCACCCGGCGTATCGGCATACAGGCGTCAGCCGCGGCGTCGACGTCGTCGTCGCAGCCAGGCCACGGTCAGCCATACGCCGCTGGCGCTGAGTGCGCCGCCGCCGGCCAGCGCGGCCAGCACGATCACGTACCAGCGCGTGCTGCCGGGCGCCAGGGGCGGCAGCGCGAGGCTGTGCAGCCCCTGATACAGCCAGCGCTCCAGTCGCCGGCGGCCGTCGAGGGCGTGCACGACTTCGGCCCGAGCGGGGTCGAAATAGACCCGTACGCCGTCCGCATAGTCCGCCCGATAGACCGGCAGCGGCGGGTCGCGGTCGGCGAGTCGATCACGACGCCGTGGATAGTGATAGGCGTCGTAGGCGGTCAGCCGGTCCAGTTCGGTCAGGGCATGGCCGCCGCGCCGGGCGAGCAGCGCCCGGACCCGGGGTTCGCCCAGGCGCTCGCTCAGCCCGGTGCCGTCCTCGGCCACCCAGGCCGTGGCGCCGTCGGCCGCGGACAGCCGGTAGCCGCTCTCGCCGGCGATGGGTTGCCAGGCGATCTCGCGCAGACGGGCCGGCCGCTCGTGCGCCGCCGCCAGGGCCGCGATCGGCCGCGTCGGCGGTTGCGGGCGCTCGCCGCCGGCGATCCAGCTGCGTGCGCCGTCGTCGAACAACGGCTTCGAGGCCCAGTGAAACGGGTCGAGCGACAGCAGGCCGCTGAACACCCAGGTGAAGGCGAACAGCCCGAAGACCAGGCCGAGGGCGTGGTGCCAGCCGCGCCAGCCCCGCGGACGACGACGATGCAGGCGCCGCCACTGCAGCGCGCCGA
Organism: Salinisphaera orenii subsp. halophila YIM 95161; assembly: GCF_003732545.1. Taxonomy (GTDB): domain Bacteria; phylum Pseudomonadota; class Gammaproteobacteria; order Nevskiales; family Salinisphaeraceae; genus Salinisphaera; species Salinisphaera orenii_A. Next base: position 6,738 of record NZ_AYKF01000070.1, read on the forward strand.
GGGCCAGGCCGGTCAGGCACAGCACCGCGCCGACGCCGGCCAGCCCCATGACGAGCTGCCGCCAGAGGCCGTCGAGATGACGCAGCCGGGTCGGGTAGAGCCAGTGAACGACCGGCCCGGCGTAGCCCCACAGCCGCGCCGCGCGGTCGGCCCGGTGCACGAGTTCGCCGGTGCGCTCGGACAGATAGACCACGCTGCCGGCCTCATCCGCGAGCGCGACGCGCCAGAGCGGTCGGAACGGCGACAGCCGGCCGGCGAAGGTCCACTGGTCCGGCCGCGTCAGCCGCGTGGCCTCGGTCGCCGCCGCGCCGGTGAGCCGCCGGGCGCGCTGTCGGGCGGAGGCCCGCTCGAGCGCGGGCACGGGCGCGCCGGTGTCGGCGTAGACGCTGCGCCACGGGCCGCCCTCGGTGCGCAGATGCAGGCGCGGGCGGTCGCCGGTCCGGGTGACGCGAATGGCGCTCGGCGGCCCGGGCAGATCCAGTGTTCGCGCCGCGCTCGCGGGCGCGGCCCGGAGTGTCTCGATCCGCAGGTCGGCCAGCGCGGCGCGACGCGGGCCGTCGCCGTAGTGCGGATAGCCGTGGAAGACCATCACCACGCCGGAGGCGAACCAGGCCAGCATCATCAGACTGAGGCCGATGCCCAGCCAGCGATGCAGGACGATCAGCACCGGCTGCCACCGGCGTGCCTGGGGCGCCATCAGAAGGTGTAGCTGTAGATCAGCTGGGCGTTTCGCGGCACGCCGAGCCAGTCGTAGCGGAACGTGTCGCCGTCGGGACGCGTGTCCTGCGCGACGCGGGTCGCGTAGCGCCGGTCGGTCAGATTCTCGAGGCGCAGCGTCACGCGGTGCGCGCCGTCATCGCCGAATCGCTGGTAGGTGCTGGCATCGAAGAGGGTGTAGTCGCCGAACGAGCGGTCGCCGTAATCGGCGAGCTGTTCGGTGTTCTCGCCGACGTGGCGCACGCTCAGGCGGGCGCCGCGCATTCGCCGGTCGCTGTCCCAGGCCAGGCTCGACTTGGCCACCCATTCGGGGATGCCGGGAATCTGGCCGTCACCGTCGAGGGTCTGCGAATCCGCATACGTGGCGCTGATGTCGAACTGCCAGCCGGTCGTGCCGCCGAGCTCGAGTGCGCCCTGGGCGCCGCGTACGCGCACGCCTTCGTCGGCGTTGCGGAAGGTGCCCTCCTCGACGGTGATGAGATGGTCGATCTCGCGGTGGAAGCCGCCGAGCTTCCAGTGCACGCCCGGCCGCGGGTCGCCGACGAGTGCCGCGCGCACGTTGCGGCTCTCCTCGGGCCCGAGATCCGGGTTGCCGGCGGGGAAGGCCGGGTCGATCACGAACAGCTGGTAGGCACTCGGCAGGATGAAGTTGGTGCCGGCGGAGGCCTTGAGGCGCAGGCCTTCGGCCAGCGGCTGGTCGAGGCTGGCGTTCCAGATCGTGTGTTCGCCGCCGAAATCCGAATGGTTGTAGCGGGCGCCGAGCGCGATCCGGGTCTCGGGCGAGAAGGCCAGGACCGGCCGGAACTGGGCGAAGCCGGCGTGCACGGTCTCCTCTTGCTCGTCGATTCGGAGGACATAGTCCCGGCCGGCGTATGACTGGAGGTCGTAGCCCAGCAGAAGCTCGCTGCCGCCCGGTGCGATGTAGCGTCCGGCCAGGTTGGCGCCGTAGTCGTCGTAGCCCCACTCCTCGCGGTCGTTGATGACGTTCCGCGAGCCGTCGTCGTCGAGGCCGATCTGGGTGTAGTCGGTCCACCACGAATGCCAGTAGCCCTTGGCGTAGTAGCTGAAGCGGTCCGAGAGGCGCTGATCCCACTTGATCGAGGCGATGACCTCGTCGCGGTCGTTGAGCGAGTGGTGGTTGTTCACCGGCTTGGCGTTGTCCGCCGCGGCGTCGTTGTAGAGCGCGAGTACGCGCAGCGAACTGTCGGCCATGGGCGAGGCGCTGTACTTGGCGCCGATGCTCTGGCGCTTGAAGCCGCGGTCCTGGCGCCGCGCATTGGCCTGATAGGCGTCCCGCTCGAACGGCTCGTAGCCGTCGGATTCGTCATAGGCGCCGAAGACCAGCCACTCGCCCAGCGGGCCCGGGCCGGTGACGTGACCCGCCGCGCGGCGGTCGCCCAGCGTGCCGGTGCCCAGGCGCAGCTCGCCGCCGCGTTCGGCCTTCGGCTTGCGCAGGACGATGTTGACGACGCCCGCCACGGCCTGCGTGCCGTAGAACAGCCCCTGACCGCCCCGCAGCACCTCGATGTGGTCGATCATCTGGGTGGTGATCGAGTCCAGCGGCGTGGTCGAGCCATACAGGCGGTTGTTGATACGCACGCCGTCGACCAGCCAGAGCACGTCCTGGGTGCGCGAACCGTCGAGCGAGGCGTCGACGTAGCTGCCCCGGCCGGCGCGCGGCGCCACGAAAAGCCCGGGGGCCAGGCGCTCCAGCGCCTGCGCCACGTCGCTCATGCCGGTGTCCTCGAGGGTCCGGCCTTTGATGACCTCGCGCTCGGCGCCGTAGGCCGCGAGCTCGGCGGGCAGCGTCTCCTCGATGGCGGAACCCTCGACCTCGATGCCGCCGAGGGCGTCGGGTGAGGGGGTGTCGACGCCTGCAGCGAGGACGGGTCCGCAGGCGGACAGCAGCAGCGCGCGGGACAGCGCGCGTTCGGGTCGATGAAACATCGGGTCTCCATGCACAAAAAATTCGTGATGGAGCCTCACGTCGTAAACGAGACCGGCACGACAGGGTCGCCCCGTTGGGCAGGTTGGCTGTCGAGTCCGATGACCTTGAACGCGAAGGCTCGGTGACAGGCGCCGTTGCGCCTGACTCCAACCGGGTATTCGGACTCGGGGGTACGCCGGTGCGTGACCGGCCTGGCCTTCGATCGCGGCTTCCCATCCGGTGCGGACAGTGCCGTGATGCGATCGTCGTGCCCCCATACCGCTGCGCGTCAGTCCCGGAATCTCACCGGGTTCCCCGTATCGCTCGAGCGAGTTGGATTGGAGCGGGAGGTAAGCTACGCCAGCCTCGGGCCCGGGTCAAAACCGTGCCCGTCCTGCAACGACGGGCCGCCGGCGACGCGACGACCGTGGCCGTCCGGCGGTCTGGCGCGTATTGCAGGGCACGATTCGCGGTCTCGGACGCGTTGTTCACATGAAGTGCCGTCCGGCGCCGGCCTCGCGGTGAGGCGTTCGGCGTGTCGGCCCCGCTTCGGCGGGCCCCGCCCCGGGGCCGGCGCCCGCCGGGGCGCTCGTGTCAGCTGCGATCGACGCCGGTCAGCGGCAGCAGGTCGCGTTCCGCAAAGACCTTGCGCGCGGCAGCGACGCCGTTCAGCGCCGCGGGAAAGCCCGCGTAGACGGCCATCTGGAGAATGATGTCGATGATCGCCTGGGGCGTGCAGCCGACGTTGAGCGCCCCGCCGATGTGGACCTCGAGCTGGGGCGCGGCGTGGCCGCTGGCGGTGAGGGCGGCGATCGTGGCGAGCTCGCGCGTGGCGTGGTCCAGCCCGGGCCGGGCGAAGACGTCGCCGTAGGCGAAATCCAGGATCCACTCGCCGAGCTCGGGCGCGATGTCGGCCAGCGAGTCGATGACGGCGGCGCCGGAGGCGCCGGTTATGGCCGCGAGTGCGGCGGTGCCGCGGGCGCGGCGTGTGGCCTCGGTCACGCCTGTGGCGGGGTCGTTGTCGGGATGTCGATTCGTCATGGGATGCTCGGTTGAACAGGGGACGAACGCGATACTGGCCGCGGACCCGTGTCTGATCCAATATCGAATAATCGCGCTACGATGCCTTCATGGAATCGTTCGGATTCGATCTTGCGCATCTGCGGGCATTCGTCGCCGTCTTCGAGGCGGGCCACTTCGGCCGTGCGGCCGGAACGCTGCATCTGGCCCAGCCCGCCTTGTCCAAGCGGATTGCGGTACTCGAGCGCCAGTTGGGCGTCGGCCTGTTCGAGCGCGGATCGCGCGGGGTCCGGCCGACCCCCGCTGCGCGGGTGCTGTATCCGAAGGCCACGGATCTGCTGACGCGCTTCGGCGACGCGATTGCGGTGACGCGAGCGGCCGGTGCGGGTCGGGCCGGCCGGCTGCGCATCTGGATGTGGTGTTCGTTCTGTTCGCCCCGCCCGACCCGGCGCTGCATGCGCTGGCACTGGATACGGAGCCCGTCCGGGTGCTGCTGCCCGACGACCACCCGCTGGCGGCGATCGAGCCCCTGGCGCTGAGTGCCCTCGCCGAGGCCGACTGGATCCTGTTTCCGCGCGACCTGAATCCGCATTTCCACGATCTGTTGATCGCAGCCTGCGACAGGGCGGGGTTTTCGCCCCGGGTCGTGGCCGAGGTCTCGCCGCGCCAGAACGCCGTCGCGCGAGTGGCCGCGGGTGAGGGCGTGACCTTTCTCTCAGCGGGGCTGGCGCATCTGGCGATGCCCGGGACCGTGCATCGCGCGCTGGCGCCGCCGGCCCCCGAAATCCCGTTCTACAGGGTGACGGCCGCGGGCCGGCGGGCCGTGCCGGAGGCGATCCTGGATGCGCTGGCGGGATGAGCCCGGGATCCGGGCGGTCGGGACGGCCCGCCGGCTCGAGCGCGCCCGGCGCCGTCCCGGCAAACCTTCTATCATCCTGATCGGCGGGCGGGGTGGCCCGCGCAATCCTCGGGGGGACGATGGAACTGTCCGTGTGCTGTCTGGGAACCGGGCGCGGGGCGACCGCGGTCTGGGAGGGCGAGCCCAGCAGCGCCGTCGCGCTGCTGTTCGACGGGCGCCCGGTGCTGCTCGTGGATGTCGGCTTCGGCGTGGTGCGGGCGTGCCGGCACTGGTTGGGCACGGTGCCGGACACGATCCTGGTCACCCACAATCACAGTGACCACGCCGCGGAGCTGCCGGTGGTGCTGCCGCTGGCCGCGGCGGCCGGCCGCCGGCCGCGCGTGATCGGCGCGCCGGCGGTGGTCGAGCGGCTGCAGCGGCATCGGCTGCACGAACTGCGCAGCACCGGCCGGCCGCTGGCGGATTTCTGCGAACTGGTCGCGGCCGACGGCCCGGTGACGCTCGCGGAGGGGCTGACGATCACCCTGCTGCGGGCGCGCCACAGCGAGCCGAGCTGCGGCTTCATGCTGTGGGACGGGGACCGGCCGCTGCTCGCCTACGGCGGGGATTCGGCCTTCTCGACGGCCTACTACGCGCGCCTGTTCGAGGCGCCCACGGTGATTCTCGATGCCCGTGCCACGGGCAACGCCGAGCACGCCGGCTTCGGCGCGGTGGCCGCCTACATCGCGGCCTATCCCGACACGGTGGTCCGGATCACCGGTTACGGCACGCGCGCCCAGGCCCCGGCGGGGCTGGCGGCTTTCGCCCCCGGCGACCGGTTGTCGCTGGGCACTGGGCCGTGAGCAGCGTCGCGCTCGTCGAGCGTTTCATCGTGCTCTGCTTCTGGCTGTCGCCCTATCGCTGGGTGGACGCGCTGCTGGAGGCCGGCGAGAGCGCGAACCAGCGCCGCGGCCGCGACACCGCGGGTCTGCGGGCCGCGCGGTACGCGCTTTCCGAGCTCTACATCGTGGCCTGGCTGGTACTCGGCGTCGGCCTGTGGCTGGCGCAGGCGAGTCTGCCGGCGTGGCTGATCTGGCCGGCGCTGCTGCGGGTCTTCGGCATTCTGGACAAGGAGCTGGGCGTGATCCTGTTCGGCCGCTGCAAGATCACCGCGGGCCGGCAGGTCGCCGCAACCGGCCGGACGATCGTGCTGGCGCTGGAGAACTACGCCGCGGCGGCGTTTCTGATGGCGTTCGTGCATACCAAGGCCGGCCGCTTCGGCGAGGCGGCGACCGGGCTGGCGCCGGGCGATGCGCTGATCCAGTCGCTGTCGATCCAGTTTTCGTTGACGCCCGCGTTCACGCCGGCCGACGGGATCGGCTGGGCGCTGGTCCTGTATCAGAGCGGATTCGCCTTTCTATTCAGCCTGATCGTGATCTCGTTGTTCGTCTCGCTGCTGGAGTTCGGTGCGAGCCGGCACTGACGACCACGCGCAGGCGTTCGGGCCCGGCTGTGCAATCCCGGGCCGGTTGCGTACCCTTGAGGCATGCTGACTCCGCCATAGCACCCGATCACTCCGCCGGCGCCCGTGCCTAAAGCCACGGCGCGCGGGCGATGCGTGGCGGCGGCCGGTCCCCTGTCAGCGTCTCGTCATCCGGTCCTGTTTGCGCCGCGGCCTTGCTTATGCCGCCGGCGACCGGAATTCCGGGTAACGACTGCATTCGGCGCTCGTCGCCTCCGACGGATGCCCCGCCACTTTCTCTGTTCAGCGCCTGCCGCGCCGCGTGTACCGGCGATGGCCGTGCAGCGGTCGCCCGGCACGACGTGCCCGGTGCTTCCAGCCTTCGAGTGGATGAGACGATGCCCGAGACCGACCGACGCCGAGACGCCACGCTGGCCCCCGTGAAGGCCACCTACGAGACCTGGGGGCGCGAGGATCCGTTCTATGCGGTGCTCACCTCCAAGCGGCGTCGCGGCAATCAGTGGGACCCCGAGGTCTTCTTCGATCGCGGTCGCCGGGAAGTCGACGACGTTATCGACTACGTCGACGGCCTGTCGCTGCGCCCGGGGACGGCGCGGGCTCTGGATTTCGGCTGCGGCGTCGGGCGGCTCACGTTCGCGCTGGCCGACCGTTTCGACGAAGTCGTCGGCGTGGACATCGCCGAATCCATGGTCGACTGCGCGCGCCGGTGGAACGATCGGGGCGAGCGCGTTCGGTTCGTGGCCAACGCGCGGGCGGATTTATCCCTGTTCGCGGACGACAGTTTCGACTTCGTCTACAGCAGCATCACTCTGCAACATGTTCCGCCGGAGGCGGCGGCGAACTATGTGCGCGAATTCTTCCGGGTACTCCGGCCGGACGGCGTGGCCGTGTTCCAGATGCCGAACGGCCCGCGGATCGAGCCGGGTAGTCTGCGCTGGCGGGCCTACAACCTGCGCCGCCGCGTATTCCGCCGCTGGTGGAAACGTCTGCGCGGAATCCCCGCCTACGAGATGCACTGGATCGCGCGCTCGCGCATGACCGAAGTCGTCGATGACGGGGGTGGCGAACTCGTCGACGTGCAGGACCTGAGCGGTGGCCGATCGAGCAATCTGCGCTACTGCGCGGTCGTGCGGATGGGCGTCAAGACCTGCCTGGTCGTGATTCTTCTCTGATCGCCCGGCCCGCCGGCCGCGATCCGCTCCGGTTTCGGTGCTCTGGGGGGCGGGCGCAGTCACCGTATGGCGCGCCAAGGCGGCGGCGCTTGCCTCCGGCGATGCCGCCGTTCCGGCGCGTTCTGCAGTTGCCATCGACAGATCGACGCCGTGCTGCGGCCCGTGGGCCATGCCGTGACGCGTATCGCCGCGGCACGCGATCGGGTGTAAGAGAAACCGACACCAAATAGAGATTCGCCGGGAGGCGCGGCCGCGATGTCCGAGTTGCGGCAACCCCTTGCGGCTCAAGATGTTTCCGAAAGTGCGGAATGCTCGGTTTCGCGTCCGCCGGCTCGCGGGGCGGTCGCGGCGAGGCCCTGGGCCGGGAAAGTGTCGGAAAAGAATGCACTGGCGTGGCGTTTAGGCCCAAGCCTTTTGAAAATACATTATGAAATCATGGGACTTCGCTCATGGCACACAAGTTGCTGTGATGCAGGCGTGAACCGAGATGTGCAGGTCGCATCTCACACACACAACGGAAGAAGGACCTGACTGTTTCTATGCCTTGATAACCGGGTGAAAGCCATGAAAGTCAAAAATATTCTGCTTGGAAGCGCGCTCGTCGCGCTGGCGACTGCCGGGGGTACGGCCCTGGCTGCTCCGACGATCAACTTCGACAATGCCGGCGCCAACGGCGGCACCGTAAGCTACGACGGTGACGGCGGTGTGCTCACCGGCTCGGACATCGTTTTCACCAGTATCAGCTTCAGCGGCGGCACCGCGCCGGCCGAGAGTTCGCTGACATGCGGCGGCTGTATGCTGAACTTCACCACCGGCAACAACATTATCGAGGGCGACGAGACGAGCGACTACCAGTTCGGCGCCGGCGGCACATTCGTGCTTACGGGCGACGCGCTGGATTCCTCGAACACGGTAATCGCCGACGGTATCCTGCTCACCGGCGAATTCACCGGTCGGCCGACGGCCGCGCCGCAGAACGTCGATCCGAGCACGCCCCCGGGTTCGGTCAACGTCACGGGTTTCGGTCTCGACACCAAGCATGAGGAACTGCTGGCGTACTTCGGCATCGATCCGGATACGTCTTTCATCTTCTCGTCCACCAACATCGCGCTTGGCACGACGAGCTTCGACATGGACACCGGCGCCTTCGAGGGCACGGTGAACAACGCCGATATCGTCAACAGCGGCACGCCGCCGGTGGCCGTGCCGGAGCCGGGTGAAATCGGCCTTCTGGGCTTCGGTCTCGCCCTGCTGCTGACGGGCATCGGCCTGCGCCGCAGTCGCTCGGTCTGAGCGCCGACAGCAACGTGGCGTTCTAGGCGGGTACGGCGTACAAGCCGGACTCTGCTGCCACGGCTCTTCACGGCACCGTTCGGGATTCCGGACGGTGCCGTTTTTCGTTCGGGCTTCCGACGCGCTGGACGGCGCAGACCGTTGCGTGTTGGACAGCGGCCACGCCGCCACGACCCTGCGAACGCGTCGAAACGCGCCCCTCGTACGGCGACGGCGCCTGCGAGATCCTTGCTACGGGTGACCCGCGGCCGACACGGCCCACTCCTGCAATCCGGTGCCTTGAACCATTCGCGCGGGGCGTCTGCAACGACCGTCCCGCTTAGTAGATGATAGCGGCCGGATCTCTCGATGATTTCCGCCCGCCGACTGCTTGGCAGTGCGCGGTCCGAAGCGGTCGGTCGGAATCGCGGCTTCTGGATCCCGGGCCGGCGAGTCGTCCTCGGCGGGGAGTAGCCTTACGGCATGTCGTGTGGGTCTGGGCAGGCCGGCACCCGCTGCGGCTTGGTGGCCTGCGCCGGACAGCCGGCGGCGGTGTGGGCGCGGTTTCGAAGCTGAAACGGCGGCAGTCGGAACGCTAGGGCGGGCGACACATGCCCCGTGGGGAACTGCCGAGTGCATCGATGGCGTTTACTGCGGCGCGCGGCCTCGATGGCTCGCGTTGCGATGGCATGAGGCGTTCGAATTCGCGAAACGCTTCACGATACGTCGAGACCGGGTGCCCGGGTGCTTGAAGAGGGGGCCGCGCCGCGGCCGATACGGCAATCGACAGTCGCGATGGTTGACGGGAGATACGGTGATGCTTCCGCACCGGGCGCTCATCCATGGCAGCCGGATGTGGCCGGCAGGCCGCCGTCATCGGCAGTCAATCACCGGTACGTAGGAGGCCCTCCGCGCACTCGCAGAGGGCCTTGTCCTTATCAACTCAGCGTGAGCGGGGTACGACCGCGAAGTTCGGCTGGTTGTCGTAGTTCGGCTTGACCTCGCGGTCCTCGAAGATCCGCCACGCGGCAGCGGCGTCGGGGTGGTCGCTGTCGACGGCCATGGCCAGACCGGGCTGCATGTTGGCGGGGAAGCCGGTCGTGGAGTTGGCATAACCGACCATCTCGCCCGTCTGGTAACTCGTACCTTCCATGTTGCCCATGCGCAGACGCATTCGGGCACTGTTGCAGCGCGTGCCGACCAGCTCGGGAAAGTTGGCGGCGTAGGCTTCCTCGAGGCTGTCGTAGTCGTCCGCGCCGCGATTTGGACGGATCTGCAACGAGTAGGTGGAAGCCTCGAGCCAGCAATATCCCTCGGTCGGGTCGTCCTGCCAACCCGTCATGCGTTCGATCTGGAAATCGGCGAGCCAGCCGACCAGTTTGTCGGCCCCGGGCATGCGCTGTTCGGCGGCGTGCCCGGCCGCCCAGGTGAAGAAATCCGCCTGCCAGGGGGCGATACCGACACGCTCCCGACCATCGCTCGGATAGATTACGGCGCCATAGTTGTTGATCACGTGCAGGGGGCTGCGGTCGCTGTCCACGAACGTGTCGTTGTAGTCGTCCAGGACGTGGTCGACGATTTGGGTGAAGTAGGACTTCATCGGATCGTCGTCCGGGGTCGCGAACGCCGCGTCCGAGAAACTGCGCAGCGACCAGGCCTGCCCGCGGACCTGACTCTGAGCACCGCGCAGGGTGCCCTTCTTGTAGTCCCGGTATTCCGGATTCGCCCAGAGCTGCACGTAGGAGGCGATGAACTGCATTTCCTCGAGATAATAGAAATCGCCCGTGACGAGATAGGGCACATAGCCCGTCGACGGATGGTGCGAGATGTCGAATTCATAGGGATTGTTGCAATCGCCCTGGCAGCCGGGCAGCAGATCGCGTTGATAATCGGAGCCGGCGCGCTGCGCGTAGCTACGATTGGCGATCGTGACGTAGGGGTGACGCGTGATCTCCAGCGGGCGTCCCGTTTCGCGGTCGCGGTAGTGGACGCCGTAGCTGCCTATGGCATCGTCGTTGGCCAGCATCCAGCGGAACGCACGTCGGTCGCCGGAGACGGCATAGGCCGAGGTCCAGCGAGGGAGCGGGCCGATCGCCGCCTGTGCCCCGGTGGTGGGCATGTAATCGGTCTGGTCACCGTTGTTCATCGGCGCCACCGACTGGCGCACGGAGTTGAGCAGTCCGCTGGTCGGCTCGACATCGGCGTACTGCGAGATCGCGCCCGTGGATTGCAGGTAGTCGGTGTCGATGCGGGCGTACAGGCCCGGATCGTCGTTCCACCACAGCACCCGATGCCAGCGTGCTTGCCGGTAGTGCTTGAGGCCGTTGTTGCGATACTCCTCGTCGCCGACTTCGAGGGTGACGTTGTACTGGGCGTTGCGTGTCTCGTCCGGATAGGCCCAGTTGTTCTCGACCACGGTATCGACACGGGCCCGCTCGATCTCGCCGTTGTCGTCGGCGTAGGCGCGGATGTGGAAATAGGCCGCGAGCCTGGACGACTCGCCGCCGGCGCCTTCCAGCGGACCGCCGACGATCCATTCCGAAACCTGCGGCCCGGACAGCCATTGCTTGCACTGCCGGCCCCAGTCCGAGCAGCCGCCCGACGATGCAGTGATATCGTTGAGCAGATCGCGCGCGTCGACGGTGTAGCGCGTGCCGCGGGCCTTGATCTCGATCCGGGCGTTGAAATCGCTCGCGAGCAGGGCGTCGATGCGCAGCGGCGAGCCGGCGCCGTCCTCGTCGCCCTCGACCCGCGCCAGATCAATGCGCGTGTCATTGCCCGACGGCGCCACTCGAGTGGAGATTACGGCGTGACGCAGCGAACCGTCGTCCCAGCGCGCCTTGGCGTCGACCTGTGTCGGCAGCAGACGATCGTCCACCCGGGCGTGGATCGAGTCGTTCTCGGGCACGGCGCCCCGGGCGAAGACCTGCCCGAAGGTCAGCGGTGCGGCGCCGCCGTTCGACTGGCCGCTGCGGATGGCCCGTACGGAGACCACCGTGTCGCCGACGTCGCCGGGGTCGGTGTCGCTCGTTGGCGGGGTCTGTTCGTTGTCATCGTCCGGGTCGCTGTTTTCGCCGTCGCTCCCGTCCGTATCCTGATCGGAATCGCCCTGATCCGAGTCGTCCTGATCGCCTGTATCGCCGTCATCCCCGGCGTTGGTACCGTACTCGCCGGAGGTGCCATAACCGGTGATTTCGGGGGTCCCGGCGTCCGGTGAGGCACCGTCGGAGCCGGAGGAATAGCCGTCCGAACTGGCCGCATAACCGTCGGAGCTCGCCGATGAGGCGTTCGATCCGCCGGTTCCGGCGGCGGAATAAGAGGGGGCGGCCGAAGCCGGGGCGAGCGCCGAACCGGCGGCCACAAGGCCGCCGATAAGCCACCACCGAAACATTGCTCCACGCATGGGCTGTCCGTCCGTTTGTTGCAGAAAGAGTGATGTGCAGTACGCCGCTGTCTTCGCCGGTCGGAAAGGCGGACAGCGGGCACCGAAATGCGGATGAGGCAACCCGGCCGTCATGACGCTGGGTTACAGCGTGTTAGACCCGTGGTTTTGCGCGGCCGTCTTTCGACGGCGATGCCCTTGGTCTGCTGTGCGAAACTAAGAACTACTTTCGACCCTGTCAAATACGTCTGCACAGCCCAGTCGATGGTGGACGATAGGTTGGCGATCGTCCATGTGCATGTCGCCTGTCGGGAAATATTACGCAAGTCGTCGCCCGCCAGACTGTTGCTTGAATATAGTATATTTAAAACAGGTAGTTGCGATCTTGGTCCCGATCTTGCTCTCGCTCGCGTTACAACATCCTACTAGTAGAGTTAGTCAATGATTCCCAATGCGCTCCCCGCTCTGGCTTCGCATCGACGTGGTTGGCTTCGGTGTGGCGCATCGCTGCTGCTGGCAGTCGTCGCGATCTCCGCCCAAGCGGCGGTGATCCCGGCCGGTGCGGACACCTTCGGCGCCGATGCCTCGCGTATCGATTTCGACGAAGTGCCTCTGGGTACCGCCAATCCGATCTACACTCCGGCCGATGGGGCGGCGAACCGCGGCAGCGTGAGCTTCGGGGGCTACTTCAGCGGTCAATCGCTCGGCAACGTGGCCGAATGCGGCGCCAGCACCGCCTGCGTCAGCGGCACACCGAATGCCGGCCTGAGCTTGGACCTGCAGTCGTCGTCCACGGTGACCGTCACCGACAGTGCGAGCAGCAACAACCCGGTGCTCACCGGCCTGCCCCTGTTCAACGGTCCGATCTCCATACTCTTCGGGGCCGACCAGGCCGGCATCGGCCTGTCCGTTGGCTTCATCAACGCCATCGGCGCCGAGCGCCTCACTGCTTTCGACCGCGAGGGCAACGTGCTGGGCTCGATCACCAACGATGCTCTCGGCTACTCCGTGCTGGCACTGGTGACCGATGACGGCAGCAACGATATCGCCGGTGTGCAGCTGACCGCCACCCTCGCGGCCGAGGGCTTCGCGCTCGAGAACATGCTGTTCGGTCAGCGGGATCAGCTGCTGAATCTGCCGTCGCCGGGTGATGGTGACGGCGTGGACGTGGCCGAGCCGTATTCACTCGGCCTGTTCGTGCTGATGGGGGGCCTGGTGGCGCTGATCGCCCTGCGCCGCCGCCGGGTCTAGGCTGCGCCGGCGGACGTCCTGCGCGAGAACCCCCGGCCGGCAGCTGATGCCGGCCGGGGGTTCGACTTCTGGCACCGCCTAGGCCGCGTCCCTATGGCCCACCCAGGCGCGGCGGCCCGCGCCGAGCCCCAGGATCATCGAAGCCGCGGCGATCAGGCACAGGGCCACGCCCACCGCCCCCCAGCCGCCGAAGGCCTCGTGTAGCAGCCCGACCAGCAGCGGGCCGGCGGCTGCAAGCACATAACCCACCCCCTGCGCCATGGCCGACAGGTCCGCGGCGGTGTCGGCATCGCGTGCGCGCACGGCGATCAGCGTCAGGCCCATGGCGAAGCTGCCACCCTGGCCGAGCCCGAGGATGGCGATCCACAGCCAGATGCTTGCCAGCGGCGCGAAAATGCAGCCGGCCACGCCGATCATCACCAGCGCCATCACGCCCGCGCTGACCGCGCGCTGATCGCGCATGCGGGCGCCGAGCGCCGGCGCGGCGAGTGCCGATATCAGCTGAACCAGGATGGAACAGGACAGCGCCAGTCCGGCGGTGACCGGCGCCAGCCCCCGGTCGGCCAGAATCGTGGGCAGCCAGCCGAACACGCTGTAGGCCAGCGCGGACTGGCTGCCCATGAACAGCGTGACCTGCCAGGCCAGCGGATCCCGCATCAGACGGGTGCGCGGTCCGGCGTCGCGGGTGGCTGCTGCCGGCGCCCGGGGCTGCAGCCCCCAGATCACCGCGGCGGCGAGCGCCGGTGTCAGCCAGAGCGCCAGCGCGCCGCGCCAGGCCTCGCCGAGGATCAGCCGGAGCGGTTCGGTCGCGCCCGCGGCGGTCGCTGCGCCCAGGCAAAGCGTCATCGTGTAAAGCCCGGTCATGGCGCTGACGCGCTCTGGAAAATCCCGCTTGACCAGCCCGGGCAGCAGCACCCCGAGCACGCCGATGCAGCCGCCGGCCAGCGCGGTGCCCGCGAACAGGCCCGGCGTGCCGGTATAGGGACGCACCAGCAGCGCCAGCGCCAGCACGAGCAGGGCGGCGAGCACCGCGCGTTCCGAACCGAGGCGGCGCGCGGCCCGTGGCGCAACGGGTGCGGCGAGGCCGAGACAGAGCACCGGCAGCGTGGTCAGCAGCCCCAGCATCACCGGTGACAGCGCCAGACTGTCGCCGATGCGCTGCAGCACCGGCGATACACTCGTAAGCGCCGGCCGCAGATTGAGTGCGACCAGCAACAGCGCGACCAGCGTCAGGCCGAGCCGTCGGCGATCGCGGTCCTCGGGTGATGCGGTGGCCATGCCGTGTCTCTCTCGTGGTGGCGGTACGGGCGCCGGTACCGCGTGCGGGCGCGCATTGTCGACAGTCGCCGAGTGGCGGGCAAGCGTGCTGCAGGAGTGCCGGCCCGAACTGGGGCCTGCGTGGGCTGGGTCTACCTTTGGCGTATTCGACCACTCTGTCGACGCACGGCCTCGGCGATCGCCGCATGCGCGGGCAGGGCCAGCCCGCAGGTATCGGCCTGTCGCAGAAGCCAGCCGTTGATGGCCTCGATCTCGGTGGCGGCGCCGCGCGCCATGTCCGCCCGCATCGACGAGGTGTTGTCGGCAGTGGCGCGGGCGATGGCCTGCACGCCGGCCAGCGAGTCGCCCGGCCAGGTCGGATCGATGCGAGCGAGCAGGCGATCGGCCTCCGCGGCCAGTGCCGCCGCGTGTTCGGCGAGAGGCGTCTCGGTGAGCAGCGCGCCGTTGGGCACGTCGTGGAGCGCGGTCAGTGGATTGATGACGGCGTTGGCGACCAGCTTGCGCCATTGTCGATGCCGGATGTGCGCTGTCCACTGCAGTCCGGGCCAGTGTTCGGACAGCCCCGCGAACCAGCCCGGGCGTGCCGCCGGGCCGCCCATCCAGGTCTCGTTGTCGGCTACGATCTCGTGCCGGTCACGCTGGCCCTTCACCGCGGCCGTGGTCACGGCCTCGATCAGGCAGGCACCGGCGGGCAAGCGGCCGTCGAGCGTGCCGACGCCGTTCTGGAGGCGGATCACGGTCGCGTCGGCGGCCAGGAGACAGCGGGCCAACGCGGTCTCGGTGAACGGCGTCTTGCAGGCGACGACGACATGCGACAGCGGCGCGCTCAGCGCGGCGGGCGAGGCGACGGGCAGCCGCAGGCGCGTTTCGTCACCGCTGTCGGCGTCGATCAGGCGCGCGTTCACGATAGGCGCATCCGTCGCGCGCACCACGCTCACACGATGGCCGGCCGAGAGCAGATGGCCGGCCGCCCAGGTGCCGATATGGCCCGCGCCCAGAAGATGCCAGTGGGGTGGAGTGATTCCGTTCATGCCGAGGCGCAGCGTATACGAGAATCCGCGGGCCGGCCGATCGTGGCGACAACCGCGATTCGCCGGCCGAGGCCGCCGTCAAGGGCAGCGCCGGGTTGAGATCCGGCGCTCAGGTCATCGCCGCGAGCCGCCGGTCGGGGCTCGTGTGGGCGCTGCGGCGGGCCACCGCCTGCAGGGTCGCCAGCCAGACCAGCGGGATCATCTCGATGAACACGCGATGCTCCACGATCCGGCCCACCACCAGGGCGGATAGGGCCAGCGGCAGCGCGAAGCCCAGCAGGGCCAGCGCCAGATGCCGGTCGAGATAGTGCCGGCAGAGAAACAGCGGTATGCACAGCCCGGCCGCGAACCGGGCGATGAAGGTCATCAGGTACAGCGGGTTGCTCAGGGTGGCGAGATTGCCGAGCAGATGCAGCTCGTACTGGGAGTCGCCCACCTGAATCATGGCGATCGGGTTGATGTTGATCGCGAACAGCCATTGCAGCGGCATCTGGATCGCCGTGAACATCGCCGCCTGGGCCGCCATCAGCAGCAGCCAGTCGCGAATGCCGAGCACCCGCCAGAACAACAGGGCGGAGAACGGCAGCATGAACAGCGTGGTTTCGCGGTTGAGGGTGGCCACCGCGAACAGGGCCAGATAGCCGATGAAACCGCCGATGTCCGGCCGGCGCGCGAGCCGTATCAGCAGCATCGCCATGGCCAGCGTGAACACCGCGGCCGGGACGTCGTACACGTAATAATAGATGTCGCGCGTTTCCCATGTGCCGACATCGAGTACGCCGTCGTCGAGCGCAAATGTCCGGGTGAGCTCGATGTCCGGCATGATCAGATGCAGCAGCATCGGCACCACGACGGTCAGGGCGAGCAGGCGGCGGGCCGGCGGCGTACGGCCGATGTCGAACATCGCTAGCGCCCGGTCCGCGAGTTGGATCAGGGCGATCCAGAAGCCGAACTGGAGCAGACCGAAGAGCAGTTTTTCGCCCACGGGGGCCAGGCGCTGGATCTCGCCGACCAGCGACGGCAGCAGCACCCGATGCTGGAACGGCTCGATCGCCCAGAAATTCACCAGCTGATGAAAGCTGGCGAGGTCGAACGGCCGCGTGGCGGTCAGATGCAGACAGGTCATGAACAGCGCCACCAGCAGGGTGGCGACGCTCAGCGCGCGGCGCTCGCTCTGCGCGGGTGTGTCGCTTCGAAGAGAAGGAAGGCAAGACATGAATCCCCCTGGGCCCGCGGCGTCGTGGCCATCGGCTCGGCCGCCGGCATGTCGGTTGCCGCGAGCGCCGCCGATGCCCGTTTCGCCACGGCGGTCATGGCAGGCCTGCAGCCTGAGTCGATCCCGTTGGAAAACGCGCGCCGCGGAGAGTTCCGCAGGGCGCGGCTCGTCCCGGCGCGCTGCCGCGACCTCGCTACGGAAGCCTCAGGGCGCAGGCGGCCCCGGCCCGTGTTTGACGGGCGCCGGCGTCAGGTCAGTGCTTCGAAGTGCAGGCCCGCCTTGTTCTCGAGACGCTCGACCAGGGTGTCGCCGAAGATCGTGGCCGGCGTCCAGAAACCGCCGGCGGTGGCGGTGTCGATGTCGCGGGCCAGACACACGGCGGCTTCGCCGAGCATCTTCGAGGTGGAGCCGTAGCCGGGATCGCGATCGCCCACGACCTTGATCGCCAGTTTCTCGCCGGCCTCGGTCTCGCCGAAGAAACGGATGTCGTAGAAGCCGTTTTCCTGCGCCTGTGCCGAGGGGCCCTCGCCGGGCCCGGGCAGCACGAAGCGCTCCAGCAGACGGCGGGTGGGTGCGAGCGCGACGCCGGCCATGAAGCCGCCCAGGGCAGCGGTCAGGGCGTATGCACGCAGCCGGCCGCGGGCGCCGCGGCCCATCATCTGGGCCTCGTCGTAGCGAAAATCCGCGCCGTAGGCCTGCTTCGACAGGGCGTTGCTGCGCTGGACCACACGCGTGTTGATGGCGGCCATGACGAACGGCGCGACCCAGGCGCCGGCATCGGTATCGAACGTCGGGCCCTTGACGTCAGGCTGGCGTGTCGCCGGCCGGTATGTCGCCGGGCAGAGCGCGTAGGGATCGGCCAGCGCGCGGCGCAGGTCCGGGTCGGCGCGCATCTCGCGGGCAACGTTGACCAGGCTGGCGACGGTGCCGCCGGAAAAAGTGCCGCGCATGGCCTTGACCCGCATCTTCACCCGCGTGCAGGGCGCGCCGAAGCGCTGTTGCGCGGTGCGCTGAAGATAGTGCACGCCGAGGTCGGAGGGCAGCGAGTCGAAGCCGCAGCAGTGCACGATGCGGGCGCCGCTTTCCGCAGCGGCCGCCTCGTAGCGCTCGATCATGCGCCGGATCCACTGCACCTCGCCGGTGAGGTCGCAGTAGTCCGTGCCGGTCTCGGCACAGATCCGCACCAGCGTCTCGCCGTAGAGGGCGTAGGGGCCGACGGTGGACACAACCACCCGCGCGCGCTCGCACAGCGCTTCGAGCGCGGCCGGATCGGCGGCGTCGGCCACGATCAGCGGCACATCGTCGCCGGCACCGATCTCGTCGCGCACCGATTCCAGCCGGCTGCGCGAGCGGCCGGCCATGGCCCAGTCCAGGTCGTCGCCGTACCGATCCGCGAGATAGGCGCAGGTCAGGCGGCCGACGAAACTGGTCGCGCCGAAGACCACGACCTCGTGCTGCGTTGTCTCCATGAGAGCGTCCCCGAGTCGATTGAGGTGCCCAATCTACTAGACTCGGGGCACGCCGCGGCAGGCGCTTGGCCGCGAACAGCGCCTCGCGTAAGCTTCCCGCAGCCCCGCTTCCAGGTCCGATATGGCCCAGCACGACGAGACCGGCCGCCCGCGCCGGGACGCCTCCGGCGACGATCCGGACACCATCGACTTCGGCTACGAACGCGTCGCCCGCGGCGAGAAGCAGCGCCGTGTCGGCGCGGTGTTCGACTCGGTGGCCGACAACTACGATCTGATGAACGATCTGATGTCGATGGGCATCCACCGGGCGTGGAAGCACTTCACCCTGGAACTGGCGGCGGTGCGCCCGGGCGAGCGGGTGCTGGATCTGGCCGGCGGCACCGGCGACCTCGCCGCCGGGTTCGCGCGTCGCGCGGGTCCCGACGGCCGCGTGCTGCTCTCCGACATCAACCCCGCCATGCTTGCGCACGGGCGCGACCGGCTCATCGACGCGGGCATTGTCGACAACGTCGACTACTGTCTGGCCAACGCCGAACGGCTGCCGTTCGCCGACGACACCTTCGACTGCGTATCCATCGGCTTCGGGCTGCGCAACGTCACCGACAAGCCGGCCGCGCTGGCCGAGATGCGACGCGTGACCCGGCCCGGCGGCCGCGCGATCGTGCTTGAGTTCTCCAAGCCGGCGGTGCCGGGGCTGGACAAGCTCTACGATATCTACTCGTTTTCGGTACTGCCCTGGCTCGGCCGCAACGTCGCCGGCGACGAGGCCTCCTACCGCTATCTCGCCGAGTCGATCCGCATGCATCCGGACCAGGACACGCTGCGCGAGATGATGCGCACGGCCGGCCTGGTGCGCTGCGGCTATCACAACCTCACCGGCGGTATCGTCGCCGTCCATCGCGGTTACAGCCCGTGACCGAGTACCGCAGCCTGCCCACGCCGGCGCTCGGGGCGGTGGAGATCGCGCTGGCCCGCTATCTCGGCAGCGATGCCCGCGCGCTCGAGCGCTGCGCGGCGCTGGCCGGATGCGCGCTGGAACTGCGGCTGTCGGATCTGGGGCTGCGGCTGGTGTTCGTGGCCGAGGATCACGGCATGCAGGTGTGCGCGGCGCCGCCGGAAGCCGCGGACGTGACGCTGACCGGCGCGAGCACGGTCTTCGGACGGCTGCTGTTCTCCGGCGGCCGCGAGGGCCTGATGGGCGCGGGCCTGCGCATCGAGGGCGACGTCGGCGTCGCCCAGCGCTTCGCCGACCTGTTCTCGGCCGTGGATTTCGACATCACCGACATCGTGGATGCCCGCTTCGGCCCGGTGCCGGCCTATGTCCTCGGCCGCGGGCTGGCCTCGGCGCGGGCGCTGGTCGCGCGTGCGGCCCGGGAAGTGCCCGAACAGGCCGCGGAATATCTGCGGGAGGAATCGCGCGATGTCGTCGGCCGCTGGGAGCATGACGTCTTCGCCGGCGAGGTCGAGACGCTGCGCGACGACGTCGACCGGCTGGGCGCGCGGCTGCGGCGACTGCGGGGCACCCGCTGATGCTGTCCCGCAGCCGCCGCATGCTCGAGATCCTGCGCACCGCCCGCCGCTACGGTCTGGGCGAGCTGATGGGCGACGCCGCGCCCACCTGGCTGCTCGGCAAGCCGCGCGATTTCGACGAACCGCTGAACGTGCGTCTGCGCCTGGCGCTGGAGGCGCTCGGCCCGGTCTTCGTCAAGTTCGGCCAGACGCTGTCGACCCGGCGCGACCTGCTGCCCGAAGGCATGGCCGAGGAGCTGTCGAAGCTTCAGGACGATGTGCCGCCGTTCGAGGGCGCCGAAGCGCGCCGGCTGATCGAGGCGGCCTACGGCCACTCGCTGGAGGTGTTCTTCGAATCCTTCGAGACCGAGCCGATGGCCGCGGCCTCGATCGCCCAGGTGCACGCCGCGCGTCTGCACCCCCGCGCCGGCGAGGTGGCCGGCCGCGAGGTCGTGGTCAAGGTGCTGCGCCCGGATGTGCACGAACGCATCGACCGCGACATCGCCGTGCTCTATCGCCTGGCCGGTCTGGCCGCGCGCTTTCACCCGGAAGCCCGGCGGCTGCGCCCGGTCGAGATCGTGGCCGAGTACGACCGCATCATCACCGATGAGCTGGATCTGATGCGCGAGGGCGCCAACGCCAGCCAGCTCGGGCGCAACTGGGCCGGCTCGGATCTGATCGTGCATCCGGAGATATTCTTCGACTACAGCACCGAGAGCGTGCTGGTCATGGAGCGCATGCACGGCATCCCCATCGACGACGTCGAGTCGCTCACCGCGGCGGGCGTGGATTTCAAGGTGCTGGCCGAGCGCGGCGTGGAGATCTTCTTCAAGCAGGTGTTCCGCGACAATTTCTTCCACGCCGACATGCATCCGGGCAACATCTTCGTGGACGTCACCCATCCGCATCGGCCGCGCTACATCGGCCTGGATTTCGGCATCGTCGGCTCGCTGACGAGCGCGGATCAGCGCTATCTGGCCGAGAACTTCCTGGCGTTTTTCAACCAGGACTACAAGCGCATTGCCGAGCTGCACATCGAATCCGGCTGGATGCCGGCCGACATCCGGGTCGAGGAATTCGAGGGCGCGATCCGCACGGTCTCCGAGCCGATCATGAACAAGCCGTTGGCCGAGATTTCCTTCGGTCTGTTCCTGGTACGGCTGTTCCGGATCGCGCGCCGCTATCGCTATCAGGTCCAGCCGCAGCTGGTCCTGCTGCAGAAGACCGTGCTCAACGTCGAGGGTCTCGGGCGCGATCTCTATCCGCAGCTGGATCTCTGGTCCACGGCCAAGCCGGTGCTCGAGGAATGGATGCACCACCGCGCCAGCCCGCGGGTCGCCGCCGAGCGGCTGCGTCGCCAGGCGCCGCAGATCATGGACAGCCTGCCCGGTCTGGTCGCGACCGTGGTCAAGCGGCTGGACGAGGGCAGCACCCCCGCCGCCCGCGAGCTCGAGCGCGCGCTCGGCGACATCACCCACGAGCTGCGTACGGCGCGGCGCGCCATGCGCTGGACCGTCGTCGGTACCGGGCTCGTGGTCTCGGCGGCGGTCCTGGCGATCTACGCACCCGCCCCGGACTGGCTGACGGGCCTCGGCGCGGTCGCGGGGCTGGCCTGCTGGGTGCGCGCCTGGCGGGGGTGACCCGGCTGCGGCCCGCGCTCGGCCCGGGCCAGGTGGATGCGGGCCTGTCCCTGCGGCGGGCCCGCCGTGACGAATGCCCGCGTCTGTTCGTCTGGTACGCGGCGGCCTATCGGGATCACATCGACGCGACCTGGGGCTGGAACGACGCCTGGCAACGGCGCGATTTCGGCCGTCTGTTCGAGCGTGTGCGGCCGCTGGTCGTCGTCGATGGCGCCCGCGAGGTGGGCTATCTGCAGGTGCTGTGGCGGGCGGGTGCGCTGCATCTGGCGAACATCGTGCTCGTGGCCGAGGCGCGCGGGGCGGGGCGCGGCGTTCGGCTGCTGGGTCATCTCCAGGCCCGGGCCGGGCGTCTGGACAGGGCGGTGACGCTGCGCGTGTTCCGCACCAATGCCCGCGCCGAGGCGTTCTACGTCCGTCACGGCTTCCGGCGCAGCGGACAGAGCGACACGCATGTCGAGATGCGCTGGCGTGCCGTCGGACGCGGGTAGCGCGGGCGCGCTCAGCGCGTGCGCAGGATGTAGAGCCCCTTGAGCAGGTTCAGCGCCTCGTACAGGGCGTAGTCGGACTCGGCCAGCGGCTTGCCGTCAGGTCCTTTCACGCCGTCGCGCGCGGCGGCGCTCTCATCGTCGTTGTCGTTGGCCAGCGCGCCGGCGAGATCAGCCTCCGAGAAGGGCAGAACCTCGCTGCCCTGGGCGGCGGTGACGTTGACGTTCTGAATGCCCACGTCCGGGTCGATGCCCTCGGCCTGGATCGAGCGCCCGCTCGGCGTGTAGTAGCGCGCGGTGGTGAGCTTGAGTGCGGCGCCGTTGGCCAGCGGCAGGATGGTCTGGACCGAGCCCTTGCCGAAGGTCCGGGTGCCCATGATCACGGCGCGGCTGTCGTCCTGGAGGGCGCCGGCCACGATCTCCGAGGCCGAGGCCGACCCCTCGTTGACCAGCACCACGATCGGCGCGCCGTCGAGCATGTCCCCGGGTTCGGCGTCGAACTGCTGGTCGGTGTTCTCCGCCCGCCCCTTGATCGAGACGATGCCGCCGGCGTCCAGGAAGGTGTCGGCGACGTCCACCGCGGAACTCAGCACGCCGCCGGGATTGTTGCGCAGGTCGAGCACGATGCCGCGAAGCCCTTCGTCGGCGCGGTCCTTCAGGCGCTCGAGCTCGCGTTCGAGGCTTTCGCCGGTCTGGCTGGAGAACTGGGTGATGCGGACATAGCCGTAGCCGTCGTCGAGCATCCGCGCCTTGACGCTCTCCACGCGGATCACCGAACGCTCGAGCGTGACCGTGAAAGGCTCGTCGCGGCCGTCGCGCAGGATCGTGAGCGTGACTTCGCTGCCCGGATCGCCGCGCATCGTCTTGACCGCGTCCATCAGCGACATGCCTTTGACCGCCTTGCCGTCGATGCGCACGATCAGGTCGCCGGCCTGGAGCCCGGCCTCGCTCGCCGGGGTGTCGTCGATCGGCGCGACCACGCGCACGAAGCCGTTCTCGATCTGCACCTCGACGCCGAGCCCGCCGAAGCGACCGGAGGTCGAGATCGAGATCTCCTTGAACTCCGCCTTGTTGAGATAGGCCGAGTGCGGGTCGAGGCCGTCGAGCATGCCGCGGATGGCGTTTTCCAGCAGCGCCTGGTCGGAGACGTCCTCGACGTAGCCCTGCTTCACGCGGTTGAGGATCTCGACGAAGGTGCGCAGTTCCTCGAGCGGCAGGCCGTGCGCCGAGGCATCGGCGGCTTCGTCTCGCGAATCGTCGCCGGGCTGCGCGAGCGCGCCGGGCGGCAGGGCGAGGACGGTGCCGATGATGACGCCGAAGGCGATCAGCAGCGTGCTGCGGATTGTGGCTCGCATGACGCTAGGACTCCCCCTGGCCGCAGCTGCGGCGCGAACGATCGGAGCGTGAACCGCGTTCCGGAACGACGCTAGAAGATAGCACACCGTCGGCCGGCGCCGGGCGCGTCAACCGGACAGCCACTGCGACGGATTGACGGGGGTGCTGCCGCGCCGGATCTCGAAATAGGCGCCGCTGCGCCGATGGCCGCCGCTGCGCCCGGCCTTGGCCACCGCCTGGCCGCGCTGGACGTTGTCGCCGACTTCGACGTAGGTGCTCTCGGCGTGGCCGTAGAGCGTGTAGTAGTTGTTGCCGTGATCGAGGATCACGATCAGTCCGTAGCGGTGCATGTAGCCGACATAGACCACGCGACCGCCCGCCACCGCCCGGACCGCGGTGCCTTCGGACGCGGCCCGCCACTGGCCCTGCCATTTCAGCGGGCCGCCGGCCTTGGTGGCGCCGAAGCGGGCCAGCACCCGGCCGTCGACCGGCGGCCTCATGCGGCCCTTGAGTTCGGCGAACGGCGTGCCTTCGTCGACCGGCGGCAGGTTCGCGAGCTCGCTCTGCAGCGAGCCGAGCAGATCCTCCAGCCGCTGGGCGTCGATACGCAGGTTCTCCAGGTTGGCCTGGCGCGAGGACAGCTGCGAGTCGAGTGCCGCGATGGCCTCGCGGCGTTCGGCCTGATTGGCCTCCAGACGCGACAGCGTCTCGGCGCGGTCGGCCCGGCGTTCGGCCAGCGAGGCCTGTTCCTGCTCCAGGGCGCGCTGGCGCACCGCGAGATCGGCGAGGGTGTCCTGGAGCGCGTGGACCTGCTCGGTCTGGGCGCCGGCGAAGTACTCGAAATACACGAGCATGCGGCCGAGCTTCTCGGGCGACTCGCCGGACAGCAGCAGACGCATGCGGTTCATGCGGCCGCTGGAATAGGCGGCGCGGACCTGATCCCGAAGCACGTCCAGCTTGTCGCCGAGGTCGTTGCGCTCGGCGTCGCGCCGCGCGGTGAGGCTGTCGATGCGCTCGCGATGCGCGGCGATCGCATCGTCGAGCGTGCGCAGGCGCTTATCGGCGGCGCTGATGTCGGCTTCGGCCTGATTGAGGGCGTCCGCCAGGTCGCCGCGCTGGCTCTTGTCGGCGGCGATGTGCTGGCGGACGGCGTCGATGCGATCGCGCAGGGCGTCGAGCTCGGCCCGGGCCTGCTCGGAGCGGCCGGACTGGGCCGAGCCGGTCGCGGACACGGCCAGGGTGGCGGCGAGCAGGGCGACGCCGAACGATCGAAACACGCGCATGGGCGGGATTGTAAGCCACGCGGCCAGCGTCCGGTATGCAATAATCGCCGCCGGCGCCCGGCCCGGCCGGGCGTCATTTCGTGAAACAACCGGCCCGTCACCAGCCCGACCGGACACCATGCTGCAGCAGATTCAGGAATTCATCGTCAATCATCCGTTCCTCTGGAGCGCCCTGGTGATCGTGCTGATCGCCCTGGCGGTCAACGAGGTCTATCGGCTGATGAAGGGGCACCGGCCGATCCCGGCGACCGAAGCCGTGCGGCTGATGAACACCGACGACGCCGTCGTGGTGGACACGCGCTCGGCGGCCGACTACAAGAAGAACCACATCCTCAATGCCGTGCACGTGCCCATGGCCGGCATCGAGGAACGCGCCGGCGAGATCACGAAGAAGACCGATCGCACCATCATCTGCTACTGCGGCATCGGCAACGTGGCACCGCAGGCCGCCAACAAGCTGCGGCGCAAGGGCTACACCCGCGTGTACGCCCTCAAGGGCGGCATCAACGCCTGGCAGGCGGACGGCCTGCCGGTGACCCGCAAGTAGCCGCGAGCTCAGATCAACGAGGAGAGACCCATGGCGGACGAGGCCGGCAACGGCGGTGACAACGGGCAGGCGCAGAAGCAGGTCGCGCTGCAGAAGATCTATATCCGGGACGCCTCGATCGAGGTGCCCGACGGGCCGCGCGTGTTCACCGAGGAGTACAAGCCCGACGTCAACGTCGATCTGAACACCCGCATCCACAACCTCAGCGACGAGACCCATCAGGTCGTGGTCACGGTGACGGTCACGGCCAAGCAGGCCGATCGCACGGCCTATATCGTCGAGGTCCAGCAGGCCGGCGTGTTCCGCATCGAGGGCTTCACCGAGGAGCGCGAGCGCAATCACGTGCTCGGGGCCTACTGCCCGTCGGTGTTGTTTCCCTACGTGCGCGAAAGCATCGGCGACATGGTCCAGCGGGCGGGCTTTCCGCACTTTCTGCTGCAGCCGGTGAACTTCGACCGGCTCTACGCCCAGCATCAGCAGAACCCGGAGTCGCCGGCCACCGACGCCGGCGACGCGACCCACTGAACGCGCCCGTGGCTACGACCGATACCGCCCGTGGCGGCCGCTGCATGGCCGTGGTCGGCGCGGGGTCCTGGGGCACGGCGTTGGCGATCCAGCTGGCGCGCAACGACAACGACGTGCGTCTGTGGGCGCGCGACGAGGCCGCCATCGCTGCGATGGCCCGTGATCGCGAGAACAGCCGCTACCTGCCGGGCTGTCCCTTTCCCGAGCGTCTGACGCCGGAGCCCGACCTGGCACGCGCGGTGGCCGCGGCCGACGATGTGTTGGTGGTCGTGCCGAGTCACGCCCTGCGCGCCTGTCTGCGCAGCCTGCGCGATCTGTTGGCCGACAGCCAGCGCGTGATCTGGGCGACCAAGGGCCTGGAGCCCGAATCCGCCCTGCTGCCCGACCGGGTCGCAGCCGAGGAGCTGGGTGCGGCGCGTGCGACCGCAGTGCTCAGCGGCCCGAGCTTCGCCGGCGAGGTCGGCCGAGGCATGCCGACGGCGGTCACGATCGCCTCCGCGGATGCGGATTTCGCCCGCGACATGGCCGGCGCCTTCCACGACGGCGTGTTCCGGGTCTACACCGCCAGCGATGTCGTCGGCGTCGGTGTCGGCGGCGCGGTGAAGAACGTGCTGGCGATCGCGGTCGGCATCTCCGACGGTCTCGGCTACGGCGCCAACGCCCGCGCGCTGCTGATCACCCGCGGGCTGTCGGAGATGATGCGGCTGGGCGAGAAGCTCGGCGGCGAGCGTGGAACGCTCGTGGGCATGGCCGGCCTCGGCGATCTGCTGCTCACCTGCACCGACGATCAGTCGCGCAACCGGCGCATGGGGCTGGCCCTTGCCGCCGGTCACGACGTGGAGTCGGCCGAGCGCGAGATCCGCCAGGTGGTCGAGGGCGTGCGCGTGGCCCGCGAGGTGCATCGCATCGCAGAGCAGCTGGGCGTCGAGATGCCGATCGCCTCCCAGGCCTATCGCGTGCTGCACGAGGGCGTCTCGCCGCCCGAGGCCGTGCGTAGATTGACGGATCGCCCGTTCCGGTCCGAAAAAGATTAAAATGTGACATCAGGTCATGATGTTCGCCGTGGCGGCGGATATCGCGGCGGCCCGGTTCGGCCGCCCGAGCGGCACACCGACTCAGGACACTCCGGGGTATGGCGAACTGGGTAACTTTCGGGCGCTTCCTGCTGCTTTTCGTGCTTCTGGGAATCGTCTATTCCGGGAATCCGGCGCTCCAGCTCGTGAACGCGCCGCTGACGCTGCTGATCATCGCGCTCGACGGCGTCGACGGTTGGGTGGCACGGCGCTTCAACGAGGAGACGCTGTTCGGCGCCACCTTCGACATCGCCATCGACCGCATCGTCGAGACGGTGCTGTGGGTGGTGCTCGCGCATCTGGGCTTCATCGGCGTCTGGATTCCGCTGCTGTTCATCATCCGCGGCAATCTGGTCGACGCGATCCGCAGCAAGGGCGCCGCCTCGGGTACTACCGCCTTCGACATGATGCAGTCGCCGGTGGGGCGGTTCCTGGTGGCCGGACGCTTCATGCGCGGCTTCTATGCCGTGCTCAAGGCGGTGACGTTCGCCTGGATCCTGCTGTGGCAGCCGTTCGATGCGCTCGCGCCCGCGTTCTGGGCCGACTGGGGCGGCGTCATGAGCGGTATCGGTCTGGCGCTGGCTTGGGCCTCGGCGGCGATCTGCGTGGTCCGCGGCCTGCCGGTGATCGTGGAATTCTGCATGAACGCACGGCCGTCGCTGCAGGAGGACTAGTCGCATGCGCCTGGTTCTGTTCGACATCGACGGCACCCTGGTGCCCGGCGCCAGCTCGGAGTCCCGTTTCGCGCGTTATCTCTGGCGGCGCGGTGCCCTGGGGCTGCGGGGCGTGGGCGCCTATCTGTGGTTCTGCATCCGCTACCTGCCGCGTTTCGGCCGCCATGTGCTGCAGAAGAACAAGGCGTATCTGAGCGGCCACCGGCGCCGGGACATCGAAACGCTCGCCCGCGACTTCGTCGCCGATGTCGTCGCGCCGGCGCTGTATGCGCCCGCGGTCGAACGGCTGCGCGCCCATCAGGCCGCCGGGGATCATGTGGTGCTGCTCTCTGGTACCCCGCAGTTCCTGGCCGATGCTCTCGCGCAGTGGCTGGAGGCCGATGCCGCGCTCGGTGCACTGTGCGAGGCCCGTGCCGATCGCTTCACCGCCGGCCCGCCGGTGCGCCATCCCTACGGCGCCACCAAGATCGACGCCGCGCGCACGCTCGCCGCCGCCGCGAATCTGCCGTTGTCACAGGCGATCGCCTTCGGCGACTCGATCAACGATACCTACCTGTTCCACGAAGTCGGTGAGGCCGTGGCCGTGCAGCCGGACAGGCGCCTGTCGGAGGCCGCCTACGGCGCGGGCTGGGAGGTGCTGTTCGACCGCGCGGATCGCGCCTAGGCGCGGTTCGGCGCTAGCGGAACCCGGCCTGGCGCCAGGCCTCGTAGGCGATCACCGCCACGCTGTTGGACAGGTTCAGACTGCGGTTGGCCGGCCGCATGGGCAGCACGATGGCGGCATCCGCGGCGGCGATCAAGTGTTGTGGCAGGCCCTCGGTCTCGCTGCCGAACAGCAGGGCGTCGTCGGCGCGATAGGTGACGGTGTCGTATCGGGTGTCCCCGTGTTTCGTGGCCGCGAACACGCGGATGCCCGGATGGGCGTCGCGCCAGGCGGCGTAATCCGGCCACTCGTGAATGACCGCCCGTTCCCGGTAGTCGAGCCCGGCGCGCCGGAGATGACGGTCCGACAGCGAGAAGCCCAGCGGGTGGATGAGGTCGAGCGTGGCGCCGATGTTCACGCACAGCCGGATGGCGTTGCCGGTGTTGGGCGGGATGCGCGGCTGGTGCAGGACGATCCGCATCGACGCGCTCAGTCGCCCGGGCGTTCGGTCTGGCAGTTCCAGCACTGATCGAACTGGGCGTCGAGCTGTTCGCCGCAGTTCGGACAGCGCCAGGTGCTGCCGCTTTCGACCGGGCCCCGCTCGAACGCGCGTATGAGCGCGCGTGCGGCGGCGTAGTCGGCCGGATCCTCGACCCAGACGCTGGGATAGACGTTGGCCGGGAGATCGCCCATGCCGCCCCACAGATACTGGTTGCGAACCTGAGCGGCGATGCCGTGGCTGGCCAGCATGTCCTTGGCGATCTCGGCGTTGACCGGATCCGAGGCGAGATAGACTTCCTGATCGCTCATGCCCGGCCGCCCGCGGGGCCGCATCGCCGGATTGACTTGCCGCGGCGCTTTGCTAGTGTGGCTTGCATGCAATCATCCGGGGCTTGGGTCATGTCGGTGTTCTCCGCGCGTCGTGCGCTGATCGTTGTCGTGGCCGCACTCGGGCTCGGCTTGGCGAATCCGGCCGCGGCGATCGACGATTATGCCGATCCCGGCCGCCCCTCTGCAGCCGCCATGGGCGTGGATGCGGTGCTCGTGCGGCCGGTGAGCCTCGCCGCCACCGCCGTGGGCACGGGGCTGTTCGTGGTCTCGTTGCCGTTTTCGCTGCTGGGCATGAACGTGGACGACGCCGGCCGGCGGCTGATCCTCGAGCCCGGCAAGTACACCTTCGTGCGGCCGCTGGGCGACTTCCAGCAGAGTTCGCCCGACTAGCATCGCACGGGCGCGGCGCCGGCCCAGCGTAGGCGATGGGCCCGGCCGGAGCCGACTGACGATATCGCACTCGCGATGCGGTACGCCCCATTCCGGGGTGCGCTGGACACGCTGTGGCGGCCGGTTGTTCCGAGGCAGTCGACCCGCTGCGTTGCCGTTTCGGTCGCCCGCTGCAGCCGTGGCCGACGCCGGATGCGCCCGCTCAGCGCCCGGGATCGACACCCATCAGGACGGCGCTGGGATCGGCGGTCACGCGTACCATACGCGTGCCGCGTGTGCTCTCGGTGGCGCCCGCACGGCGGTCGACCGTGCTGGACTCAAGCCCGTGATGGGCGAGGTAGTCGGCCTCCCGCGCGGTCTGTGCGGCCGAGCGGCCCATCTCGCGCGTGTTCTCGATCGCAGAGCCGGTCACCGTTCCCCGTCGGGCGTCGCCTTCGGCGAGCCGGCGGGCGAGCCGATCGAGCACGACATGACCCCGCGCGCTGATCGTCGACCGCGCGCCGGCCAGCACCACGACGCTTTCGAGATCGATGCCGTTCGTGGCCGCGGACGCTGCCGTAGCACCGCTGTCCCACGGCGCATCCGGGCGTTCAGGTGCGCCCGCGTCGGGCGACGGCGGTGCCGATGCGTCGGCCGTCGTATCGGTGCTCGGCGCGGGCGCCAGCGCGGCGGCGGGCCAGTCCGATCAACGGCCCGTGTCTCGCGAGTCGTCTCCGTCCTCCTGCGAGGCGTCGGTGGCGGGATCGAGCGTAGCCGGATCGATCACTTCCACGTCACCCCAGCCGAGTTCGCGCACGGGTTTCTCGATGCTGTCGAGGTCGCCGACGACGACCCAGGTCAGGCCGTTGGCGTTGATCATCGTGCGCGCGGCCGTGGTGAGCGCTTCGCCGTCGAGCCCGCGGATGCGCTCGACGTAGTGCTCGTAGTAGTCGTCCGGCAGATCGAAGATCACCGACTGGGCCAGCGTCGAGGCCAGCTCCGACGTGGTCTCGTTGTCTCCGGGCAGGCTGCGCGTGAGATTGGCCTCGGCTGCGGACAGTTCACTTTCGGTCGCCGGCTCATCGCCACGGATGGCGTTGAGTTCCTTGCGCATCTCGCGCATGGACGGCGCGGTCTTGTCGGTCTGCACCGAGGCGTAGGCCACGAACGGTTGCTGGGCGCGCGCGTCCATGAGCATGCTGCGCGCGCCGTAGGACCAGTGCTTGTCCTCGCGCAGATTCAGGTTGAGGCGCGAGTTGAACATGCCGCCGAGCACGGCATTCGCGGTTTCCATGGCGATGTCGTCGTCGCTGGACTTCGGCGGTGCGACATTGCCGGCGATCACGGTGGCCTGATTGCTGCCCGGGCGATCGAGCAGATAGATCCGCGGTTTCTCGGGCGCGCTGATCTCGGGCAGCGGCTTGTTTGGCGGCGTCTTCTCGCTCTGCGGCGGCTGCCAGTCGCCGAACTGTTTTTCCAGCACCGGTTTGAGCTCGGAGAGCGTCGTGTCGCCGACGACCACCAGCGTGGCGTTGTCGGGGCGCAGCCAGGTGTGGGCGTAGTCGCGCACGTCCTCGACCGTCATCTCGCGGATGGCGGCGGTGGTACCGCTGCCGGTCAGTGGTGTGCCGTAGGCATGGTCCTCGCCGTAGAGCAACGGTCCGAGCGTGCGCAGGGCCAGGCTGGTCGGGTCGCGCTTTTCCTGGGCGATGGCGGCCAGCCGCTGTTTCTTGAGGCGCTGGAACTCCTTTTCCGGAAAATTCGCGTTGCGGATCACGTCCGCGAATATACTCGTGGCCGGCTCGAGGGTCGTGGCCAGCGTGGACAGTGTGACGCTGGCCGAGTCCAGCGATGCGCTCGTGCCCAGGCCGGCGCCGAGGGCGTCGACGTCGGCACTGATCTCGAGCGCGTCGCGCTGCGTCGTGCCCTCGTCGAGCATGTTCATGGCAAGGCTGGCAGTGCCGGGGGCCTCCGGCGGGTCGGCAGCATAGCCGGCGTCGAAGATCATGCGCATCTGTACGACGGGCGTGTCATGGCGCTCGGCGAAGCGGACCTTCAGGCCGTTGGACAGTGCGGTGTGCTGCACATCCGGCAAGTCGAGGGCGGCGCCGTCGCCGATATCCGGCAGCTGATCGCGGTCGACGTCCTCGCCGCTGGCGCGACGCTCGCCGAAGGGCTTGACCGAGAGCACGTAGACCCCGTCCGACAGCCATTGGGAGGCCGTCTTGCGGATCGTCTCGGGCGTTGCCTCGCGCAGCGTCTCGAGTTCGTCCTTGTAGGCGCCCGGGTCGTTTTCGTAGATCTCGCCCTGGGCGAGTATGTCGGCCTTGCCGCCCAGGCCGCCCACGCTTTCGGTGCCGCGCACGAACGAGGCGCCGAAGCGGGTGCGGACGCGTTCCAGTGCCTCCGGCGCCGGGCCTTTGTCCAGAAAGCGCTGCAGCTGCTCGTCGAGGGCGGCCTCGACCGCGGCCAGGTCCTGACCCGGACGGGCCGTGGCGCTGACGATGAATTGCGAGCCGATCTCCTTGTCCCAGACGAAGGCAGAGACATCGGTGGCGATCTGCCGGTCGTAGACGAGGGTCTTGTAGAGGGGGCTCGTCTTCGAGCCGGCGAGCAGGTCGGCGGCGATCTGCAGCCGGGTCACATCGGGCGAGCCCGTCGGCGGCACGTTCCAGACCTTGTAGACGCGCGCCTGCGGCACGCGATCGAACATCATCTGCCGGTGCTCGCCGTTCATCCGGGCGATCCAGCGCTTCTGCTGGGTGATCGGCGGCCCGGGTTCGATGCTGCCGAAGTACCGTTCGACCTTGTCGCGGGCGGCCTCCGGCTCGATGTCGCCGGCCAGCACCAGCACCGCGTTGGAGGGGCCGTAGTACTGTTTGAACCACGATTTGACGTCGTCCAGCGAGGCCGCGTTCAGATCGGATTCGGAGCCGATGGTCGGCCAGGAATAGGGGTGCCCGGCCGGATAGGTGTTGGCCGGCAGCGTGTTGAAGACCTCACCGTAGGGCTGGTTCTCGCCCTGACGCTTCTCGTTGAGGACCACGCCGCGCTGTTCGTCCAGCAGATCTTGGTCGATGGCGCCGAGGAAGTGCCCCATGCGGTCGGACTCCATCCACAGGGCCATATCCAGGGCGTTGGTGGGCACGCTCGCGAAATAGTTGGTGCGGTCCACGTTGGTGGTCCCGTTCATGTCGGTCGCGCCCGCGCGCTCGAACGGTTCGAAGTACTCGCCGTCCCAGTGTTCGCTGCCCTGGAACATCAGATGCTCGAACAGATGCGCGAAGCCCTGCTGGTTCGGGCCCTCGTTCTTGGAGCCGACGTGATACCAGATGTTGACGGCGACGATCGGCGTCTTGTGGTCGGTGTGCACGATCAGCGTCAGGCCGTTGTCGAGCACGTACTTCTTGTACGGGATGTCGATGTCGGGGATGTCGACATGCGGCGCCGCTCCGCTCGAGTTGCGCTCGTCCGCCTTTCTCGCGTCGTCGCCGGCCGACACCGAGTCCTCGTCGCGATCGGACGACGTGTCGTCAGCGGCCGCGCTAGGTTCGTTTTGGTGTTCGGCGGCGTCGGGGGAGGCCGTTTTCGCGTTGCCGGACTGCGGATCGGCCAGACTCGCGGCCGGTGCGCCGGCGATCAGCAGCGACAGGCATAGAAGGAGTGTCGAGCGCATGAAGTATCGATCCTTGGTCAATGCGATGGGGACGTTGCGCATCAGAACGAGCTTATCAGGGTGGTCGGAAGCGATCATCCGCCGCAGCGCGGTGGCCACGTCGTGAGCACAGAAGCTTCGACACCGGTGCGTCAACTTTCGTTTCGTGCGGCGCTACTGGGGACGGTGCTGGCCGTGGTCCTGTCGGCGGCCAACGCCTATCTTGGACTCTTCGCCGGGCTGACGGTTTCCGCCTCGATTCCGGCGGCGGTGCTGTCGCTGGGCATCCTGCGCCTGTTCGCCGATGCCAACGTGCTCGAGAACAACATCGTCCAGACCGCGGCCAGCGCGGGTGAGGCGATCGCCGCGGGCGTGATCTTCACCCTGCCGGCGCTGGTGATGCTCGACTACTGGTCCGATTTTGCCTACTTCCAGACCGTGCTGATCGCCGGGGTCGGCGGGCTGCTCGGCGTGATCATGACCGTGCCGCTGCGGCGTGCCCTGGTCGACGACAACCGGCTGGCATTTCCCGAGGGTCAGGCGACCGCGGCGGTGCTCAAGGCCGGCTACGGAGGTACGGCGGCGGCCGGTATCGGCACGCTGCTGGCCGGCGCCGGTATCGGCGCGGTGGCCAAGCTGGCCGACAGCGGTCTGAAGATCTGGGAGGGCGTGGCCGAGACCGCGTTGTCGTTCGGGCAGCAGAGCAGTTTCTATGTCGGCAGCTATCTGTCGCCGGCGTTGCTGGCGGTGGGCTATATCGTCGGCATCAATGTCGCCCTGCCGGTGCTGCTGGGCGGGGTGTTCGCCTGGTGGATCGCGATACCGCTGGTGATGGCGTTCGGCGGCGGTGATATCGCCGCCGGCGTGGCCGGCGCCGAACAGGTCTGGAGCGAGCAGATTCGTTATCTCGGGGTCGGCGCGATGCTGGTCGGCGGGCTGGTGGCGCTATGGACGCTGCGCGGCCAGCTGTTCGGCGCGCTCAAACAGACCGGCGAAACAGTATTGCCCAATCAGCGCGATCTGCCACGGTCGCTGCTGATCACGCTGCTGGTGCTTCTGGCACTGCCCATGATCGCGCTCTACGCGGTGCTGCTGGATTCGATCGTGGCCGGTGCGTCGGTCGCGCTGTTGATGCTCGCTACGGCCTTTCTGTTTTCGGCCGTGGCGGCTTACATGGCGGGTCTCGTGGGGTCGAGCAACAATCCCGTGTCGGGGGTGACGATCGCCACCATCCTGATCACCGCGCTCGGGCTGTATCTGTTCTTCGGGGCCGAGCAGGCCGGGCCGGCGAGCGCGATCATCGTCGGCGCGGTGGTCTGCTGTGCGGCTGCGATCGGTGGCG
This sequence comes from Salinisphaera orenii subsp. halophila YIM 95161, assembly GCF_003732545.1. GTDB lineage: Bacteria > Pseudomonadota > Gammaproteobacteria > Nevskiales > Salinisphaeraceae > Salinisphaera > Salinisphaera orenii_A. Next base: position 40,705 of record NZ_AYKF01000070.1, read on the forward strand.
ACAACATGCAGGACCTCAAGGCCGGCGCCATCCTCGGCGCCTCGCCGGCGGCCCAGCAGCTGGCGCAGATGCTGGGCGTAATCGCCGCGGTCTGTGTGCTCTCGCCGGTGTTGTCGCTGCTGCTGCATGCCTATGGCATCGGGGTCTCGGACGCGGCCCACCCCAACGCGCTGCCGGCGCCGCAGGCCAGCCTCATGGTGGCGGTCGTGCGCGGCGTGTTCGGCGGCGATCTGCCGTGGGCGTGGGTGATCGGTGGCGGCGTGATCGGGCTGGCCACGATCGCGCTCGACAGCCTGCTCGGTCGCCGCGGCAGCGGCTTCCGCCTGCCGGTGCTGGCGGTCGCGCTCGGTCTCTACCCGCCGTTGTCGCTGTCGATGGCGATCGCCTTCGGCGGTTTCGTCGCCTGGCTCGGCGGCAGCGGCGCCGCGCGCGAGGGCCGCGGCCTGCTGGCGGCGGCGGGCATCATCACCGGCGAGGCGCTGATGGGTATATTCATCGCGTTGCCGGTGGCGTTTTCCGGTAGCAGCGACGTGCTCGCGCTCGACGTCGGTGGCTTGCCGGCCGCCTGGCCCGGACTCCTGCTGATGCTCGGTCTGGGGCTGTGGTTAGGACGGCTGGCGCGCTCGACCGACGCCGGGCCGCGGGCTTAGTTTTCATGAATCGGCCGCCGTGAACGCCGGCCGGTGACGTCGCCGCGCCGGCCGCGAAATGCAGCCGTGCCCGGCGGTTCGCGCAACCGCTTTACAGGCGCGACAGGCGCGCTATAGTAAATTGAGCCCGCCGCGCGACGGCGAGGCGAAAAAATGCATAACAACCTGTCTTTATTCAGGGGAAAACAATGAAAAAGATCATCATCGGTGCGGTCCTGCTCGGATCGAGCATGAGCGCGAGCGCCGTGGCGCCGGGTGGACCGGGCTGCGGCTGGGGCAATCTGCTGTTCGAAGGCTCGAGCGGACTGCCGGCCCATCTGCTGGCCACCATCGTCAACGGCACCTCCGGTAATGCCACCTTCGGCATGACCAGTGGCACCAACGGCTGCGACGTCAGCGGTACCCTGACCTATAGCGGCGACAGCCTGCTGGCGATGAACGGCGTGCTCGAAGAGGTCGCCCAGGACATGGCCGTGGGCCACGGCGAGGCGCTCACCGCGCTGACGGTGGCGATGCAGATCGAACCGGCCGATCGCGACCACTTCAATAGCCTCATGCACGAGAATTTCACGCAGATCTTTCCGCGTGACGATATCTCCTCTGGCGAAGTGATGGACAACATCACCACGGTCATGAAACGCGACGACCGCCTGTCGCACTACGTGTCCTGATCGAACGTCTGCCGGCTCGCCCCGTCTCGGTGGAGGCGGGGCATTTTTTTGTCCTGCGCCCGTCGATGCGGCGTGCGGTGCGTGTCGCACTCGGGCTGTGCGCACTCGTCTGCGCTGCGGTCGCTCAGGCCGCGCCGGCGCCGGATTTCGCGGCCCTGGCGGCGACCCCGCGCTGGCAGGCGCTGATGCACGTCAACCCGGGCGCCACCCTGCGCGGCGTCGGCACCAGCTATGTCGACGACGACGATTTTTTTCTCGCCGCCGACGGCAAGGCCGACCCGGCGGCCGAACTGTGGGCCACATGGCAGGCGCTCGCGCCGGCAGGCAGCCCGGCGCGCTGTCGCTTTCCGGCGCGCTATCGTTTTCTGGCCGAAAAACTCGGCTGGCAAGAGCCCGAGCCGCTGGCGCACTGCGAGGATTATCACGCCTGGCGCGCGCAGATGCCCATCGGCCGGCTGGTGCTGGTCTTTCCCGCCGCCTATCTGAACAGCCCGTCGTCGATGTTCGGCCATACGCTGCTGCGCCTGGACGCCAGCGCCGAGCCGGACGCCGTCTGGCTGTCGCGGGCGATCAACTTCGGCGCCCAGGCCGGCGGGGCGGACAACTCGCTGTTCTATATCTGGCAGGGCCTGGCCGGCGGCTATCCGGGCCAGTTCTCGGTGACCTCGTATGTCGAGAAGATCCGCGACTACGCCTTCGTCGAAAACCGCGACATGTGGGAGTACACGCTCAATCTCGATGCTGATGAGATCGACTGGGTCGTGCGCCATCTCTGGGAGCTGCGCGGGATCAATTTCGATTACTACTTCTTCGACGAGAACTGTTCGTTCCGTCTGCTCGAACTGATCAAGGTGGGCCGCCCGACGGCGCCGCTGATGACGGAACTGCGCTTTGCCGAGCTGCCGGTGAATACCGTGCGCGCGCTGTACGGCGCGGATCTGGTGGCGCAGCGCCGTTACCGACCGTCGAAGGCCCGCGAGCTGGAAGCGCTCGCCGCGCGTCTGGACAGTGACGAACGCGCGCTGGCGGCAGCCCTGCGCGAGGACACGTCGCTGGCCGCGGCGCCGCGATTCAAGGCCTATCCGCCGCCGCGGCGGCATCTTATCGCGCAGGTGGCCTACCAGGCGCTGCGGCTGCGCAACCGGGAAGGCGCGCGCGATCCCGATGTCGCCCGCAAGAGTCTGGCGCTGCTGCGCGTGGTGCAGCGCAATCCCGCGCCGCCCGATGCGCCGGCGGCGCCGTCGGCCCCGCCGGAAAGCGGGCACGGCACCCAGATGGCGAATATCGGCGTCGGCCGTCAGGACGGCCGTGATTTTCTGTCGTTCGGCTATCGGCTGACCTACCATGATCTGTTCGACCCGATGACCGGCTTTCTGCCGGGGGCGGCGATCGAAGGGCTGGACGTACAGCTGCGTATCGACGAGGCCGACGGCCTCGCGCTCGAGCGTCTCGATCTGGTCAATATCCGGTCGCTGGCGCCGCGCAGCGATTTCGTCAAGCCGATCTCCTGGTTCGTGCACGCGGGCCTGGAACAAGCGCCGGTGGCGCATGAACGGCGCGCGCTCGGGGGCTTTGTCCAGGGCGGGCCGGGGGCGAGCTGGCGGGTCGGCGATCTGTTTCCGTACGTGTTCGCGGTCGCGCGCCTGGAGAGCGTGAGCGGCGAGGAGCCGGGCGCGGCACTCGGCGCTGGCGCCGAGGCCGGCGTCGCCTTTCAGGCGGAATCCGTACAATGGGGTCTACACGCGCGATGGCTGGAATACACCGCGCATTTCTCGCGCCTGCGGACCGGGATCACCGCCAATCTGCCGCTATCGTCCGAGAATGCGCTGCGCGGTGAATGCAGCCACGAGACCTGGCAGCGCGATGCCGTCACCGGTTGCAGCGTGTCGTTCCGGCATTTCTTCGATTAGGTCGTTTGATGGTGAGACGGGCAGGTGTGGCGGCTGTATCGGTGCTCGGCACGGCTCTGCTGTGCGGGCTGGCGTGTGGTTCGACGGCGGACGCTGCCGAAGCGTCCGCGTTGGACGTGGCGACGCTGCAGGCGCGCGCCGCCGAGCGGGATCTGGCCGCCAGCCCGCAGTGGCGCGCGCTCGGACACTACGAAAAGAACTGGCTGGGCGCGGGCGTGCACAGCACGGTGGCCAGCGAGAGCTTCTTTCTGGCGGCCGACGGGCGCCGCGATCCGGCGGCCGAGCTCGATGCCACGCTTGCCGCGTTGGTGGCGAATCGCCGCATCGAAGGCCGGGACAAGCCGGCGGCCTGTGTGTTCGTCGCCCGGCGCAAGTTTCTCGAACGCCGGCTGGGACTGGCGCCGCAGACGCTCGGCGGCGCGGACTGCTACGAATACCGGCAATGGCGGGCCGCGCTCAGCCCGAAGCGCATCAGCCTGATCTTTCCGACCGCCTTTCCCAACAGCCCGTCGTCGATGTTCGGACACACGCTGCTGCGCATCGATTCGTCGCGCGCCGCGCGTCGCACCGAACTGCTGGCCTATGCGGTGAATTTCGCCGCGGCCGCGGGCGACGATGCGCAGGGGCTGGGTTTCGCCTGGAACGGGCTCACCGGCGGTTATCCGGGCGTGTTCGGCCTGTTCCCCTACTACGAGAAGGTCAAGCAGTACGCCTGGATCGAGCACCGCGACGTGTGGTCGTACCCGCTACAGCTCGGCGACGACGAGCGTGACCGGCTGGTCGACCATCTCTGGGAGATGGACGGCGTGCGCTTCGACTACTACTTTCTCACCAAGAACTGCTCCTACCAGCTGCTGAGTCTGCTGGAGGTCGCGCGGCCGTCGCTGGATCTGACCGAGGAGTTCGACTGGTATGCGATCCCGGCGGATACCATCCGCGCGCTGGCCGATGTGCCGGAACTGATGGCCGCACCCGACTACCGGCCGTCGCTGGAAACCACGATCCGCTGGGAGGCGGGCCAGCTCAATCCGCCCGATCGCGAGCTGGCGCTCGACGTGGCCGCCGCCCGCGTGCCCCTCGAGGGCGAACCGCTGTCCGAGCTCGCGCCCGAGGTGCGTGCCGGGGTGCTGGAGGTCGCCCACGACTATCTCTACTACCGGCTGCAGAGCGACGCCGAGGCCGCCGAGGCCGACAGCGATCATGCGGAGGCCATTCTGCTGGCGCGCAGCCAGATTCGACAGCCGTCGCCGTTCACGCCCGTGCCGGCGCCGCGGACGCCGCCGGACCGCGGCCACGAGTCGCTGCGGATGGCCGCCGCTGCGGTCTACGAGGGCGAGGATCTGTCGTTCGGGCTACGCATCCGGCCCGCCTACCACGATCTGCTGGACGACCCCGGCGGCTACACCGCCGGGGCCGAGATCAACTTCCTCGATCTCGGGCTGCGCGCGGACCCGGCCGACAGCGAGCTGCGCATCGACGATCTGCAGATCCTCAACATCATCTCGCTGTCGCCGCGCGACGATCTGTTCAAGCCGGTCTCCTTCCAGATCGACACCGGCCTGCGGCGGCGGCCGTCGTCGGTGGTCTTCGATGATGTGCCCAACAATCTCGGCTACTACCTGCAGGGCGGGCCCGGCCTGGCCTGGGGCGGCGACGACCTGCTGGGCTATGTGTTCGGCCTGGCCTCCGTCGATGCCAACAGCGCGCTGTCGCCCGGCTATGCGCTCGGCGCCGGCGGCAGTGCCGGCGTGCTCGCCCGCCAGGCGCCGGGTTATCAGCTTAAGCTGGAGGTCGGCGCGCTCGAATACGTCGCCGGCGACGACGGCCATTATCGGTGGGCACGCGGGATTCAGCAGATGCCGTTGGTCGGCGATCTGGCCCTGCGCGCCGAGCTGGGCTGGGAGGGTACGGCGGTCGATGCCGGTCTGCGCGGCGTGCTCGGTCTTCAGGCCTATTTCTGACGTCGTGGTCGCGCCGCTGCACATCGAAGCCGGCTGGCTGACGGGCGTGCGCCGTCTGCCTTCGCCGAACTGGGACGCCCGGCCGGCCGGCACGGCGGTGGACACGCTGGTGGTGCACGGGATCACGCTGCCGCCCGGATGCTTCGGTCACGGTCAGGTCGATGCGCTGTTCAGCAATCGCCTCGTCCCGGCGGCGCATCCGTTCTACCGGCGTATCGCCGATCTGCGGGTCTCCGCGCATGCGCTGATCGAGCGTACCGGCCGCATCACGCAGTACGTGGCCTTCGACGCGCGTGCCTGGCACGCCGGGCGATCGCGCTTCGACGGCCGGGATGCGGTCAACGACTTCGGCGTCGGGGTGGAGCTGGAAGGTACCGACGACTGTCCCTACAGCCCGGCGCAGTACCGCGCGCTCGGCGCCGTCGCCGGCTCGCTGCTGCGGGCCTATCCGGAGCTCACGTCGGCGCGTATCGTCGGCCACAGCGACATCGCGCCGGGCCGCAAGACCGACCCGGGCCCGGCCTTCGACTGGGCGCTCTTCCGTCGCCTGCTGGAGTCGTCATGCATCTGATCGTCATCGTCGTGGCGTTGTTCGTCGAACGGGCGCTGGGCCAGCTCAGGCGCTGGCGCGATGTCGACGGCTTCGCACGCTACGTGGCGCTGATCGAGCGCAGCCGCGCCGGCGCGCGCTGGCTGTCGCATCCGAGCGGTGTGCTGGTGATCGCGCCGCCGGTGCTCGCGGTCGCGCTGTTGCAGTGGGCGATCGACCACTATCTCTGGCTCGGGGTGGATCTGATCTTCGGCGTGGTCGTGCTGGTGCTGACCTTCGGCCCGCGCGATTTGTGGGAGGACGTCTACGCTCTGGCGCATGCCCGCAGCGAGGCCGATCACGACCGCGCCGCGGCCTGCGCCGCAGCCCTGTGCCGGTCGCATAGCGGCCGCCCGCCGGCGGACCGCGACGGGCAGACCATCGTTGGCGCGGTGCTGGTGCAGGGCCACGAGCGCGTGCTGGCGGTGCTGCTGTGGTTCTTCGTGGCCGGCCCCGCCGGGGCGGTGTTCTATCGCAGCGTGCGGGAGCTGCCCGTGCTGGCCGCCCGCGGCACCGGTTCGCGGGCGCTGCGGCGCACCGCCACCTACATGCACGGGCTGGCGGCGTGGATACCCGCACGCCTGACTGCGCTGCTCTACGCGCTGGTCGGCCGGACTGGTCAGGCGCTGGCGGCCTGGCCCTCGGCGCGGGCGATCACCCATGCCAGCGGGGCGGCGAGCTGGCGGCTGCTGGCGGCCGTGGGCCGGGGCGCGCTCGGCCTGGGGCGCGGCGCCGATGCGCGCACGCGGCGGCGTACGGATGAAGAGCTCAACGACACGCTGCTCGAGGCGCTCGGCCTGGTGTCGCGGGCGTTGCTGGTCGCCCTCGCGGGACTCGCATTGCTCACCATTTTCGGCGTGCTGCGCTAGGATGGCGCGCTTTCGCTGGTTTACCGTCGATCGAGGATGCACGCTTTGAGCGATTACAGGGGTTATCTCGAGACCGCCGTCGAGGCCGCCCGGGCCGCCGAGACGGTCATCCGTCATTATTACCAGGGCACGTTCGACGTCGAGCGCAAGGCCGATGCGAGCCCGGTGACCGTCGCCGACATCGAGTCCGAGCGCGCGATCAAGGACGTGCTTTCGCGGGCCTATCCGGAGCACGGCTTCTACGGCGAGGAGCTGGGACACGAAAGCGCGGACGCCGAGTACGTCTGGCTGATCGATCCGGTCGACGGCACCAAGAGCTTCGTGCGCGGCTATCCGTTCTTCTCCACCCAGATCGCGCTGCGCCACCGCGGCGAGCTCGTGGTGGGCGTGTCCAACGCGCCGATGTTCAACGGCGGCGAGCTGGCCTGCGCGGCCCGCGGTCACGGGGCGACCCTCAACGGCGAGCCGATCCGCGTGTCCACGACCGATGCGCTGGCCGAGACCAGTCTCTCGCTGGGCAATATCGCCGCGCTCGGCGCATCGCCGGCCTGGCCGGACATCGGCGCGCTGGTCGGCCGGGTGCACCGCATCCGCGGCTACGGCGACTTCTATCACTATCATCTGCTGGCCTCGGGGCGCATCGACGCGATCCTGGAATCCGACCTCAACATCCTCGATATCGCCGCCCTCACCGTGATCCTGCGCGAGGCCGGGGGCGACATCAGCGCGCTCGGCGGCGGGGCTATCGATCTCGACACGCGCAGTGTGTTCGCCACCAACGGCCGCCTGCGCGAGGCGATCGCGCCGTTCGTTTCCGCCTGGGACGAGGCCCGCGACGCGCCGACGGGCTAGCGGTCGGCGCGGCGGGCCCGAGCGAACCGGTCGGTCGGCGGGTCACGGCTCGGCTGGCGCCGTTTCGATAACGCGCCCGCGCTCAGGCCGTCACCGCCGGCCGGTGGCCGCAGTTCGGTCATCGCCCTGATTCAGCCGTGCGTCTAAGCGCGGGGCCTGCCGGCGCCCCACCCGAGCGCGCTTCGCGAACTGCGCGCCAACCGCGATACCGGGCCGGACGTTGCCGGTCCTAGAACGGTCGTGTCTCGCCGCGCAGACTGATGATCGGCCAGCCCGCCGCGCGCGCGGCCTCCGCTAGCCGCTCGTCCGGGTCGACCGCGATCGCGGTGTCCGCCCAGCGCAGTAGGGGCAGGTCGTTATGTGAATCCGAATAGAAGGTGACGTGCTCGAAGGGCTGCGGCTGGGCGGCGGTCCAGGCCTGGGCGCGCACGATCTTGCCGTCCTGGAACGACGGCGTGCCGGCGATCTCGCCGCTGTAGAGGCCGTCCACCACCTCGGGCTCGGTCGCGATCAGCGTGTCGATGTCGAGCAGTGCCGCGATGGGCTCGGTGATAAACCGGTTGGTCGCGGTGATTATGGCGAGCGCGTCACCGCGGTCGCGGTGATGCGCGATCAGCGCATGCGCGTGGCGGGCCACGATCGGCGCGATGCGCGTGCGGACATAGCGTGCCCGCAGGTCGTGCATGCGCGGCAGGGGTTGTTCGCGCAGCGGCGCGAGCACGAAACGCTGATAGGCATGGATATCGAGGTTTCCCGCCTGGTACTGGGCGTGAAAGCGCTCGTTCTCGCGGGCATAGGTCTCGCCGTCGACCACGCCCTCGTCGACCAGGAAGCGTCCCCAGAGATAATCGCTGTCACCGGCCAGCAGCGTATGATCAAGATCGAATAGCGTTAGGTTCAAGATAAGGCAGCCTTTTTCGTTTGCGACCGATTTGTGAAAGAATCGAATCCGTAGTTATACCGAGGGCGTGATCGTGATTGATGCGCAGGGTTTCAGAGCCAACGTCGGCATCATCCTAAGCAATCCCAGAGGCGAGGTCTTCTGGGCCAAGCGAATCGGTCAGCAATCCTGGCAGTTCCCCCAGGGCGGAATCCGTGAAGGCGAGGACGCGCGGGACGCGTTGTTCCGTGAGCTCGAAGAGGAGGTCGGCCTGCGCCCAGAGCACGTGCGCATGATCGGCGCCACGCGGCGCTGGCTGCGTTATCGTCTGCCCAAGCGCTACGTGCGCCGAAACCGGCGGCCGCTGTGCATCGGCCAGAAACAGAAGTGGTTCATGCTCGAACTGATCGCGCCGGAGTCCTGCGTGCGCTTCGACGCCACCGAAAAGCCGGAGTTCGACGGCTGGCGCTGGGTCGACTACTGGCATCCGGTCGACGAGGTCGTCTTCTTCAAGCGTCAGGTCTATCGGCTCGCGCTGGACGAGCTCTCCGACTGTCTCAAGACGCAGTAGCGCGGGCCCCGACCGCCCCTGACCCGCGGGATCGCGCGGCGATCCCGTGCGCGACAGACGGGCTCACGCGCAACGTCAGCGCATGGCGAGTGTCATCGAATTGTGGTTGACACTCATTCTCATTCGCGTTTTACTGCGCGTCGGAGGTCATGCCATGTACGTTTGTGTCTGCAACGCCGTTACCGACTGTCAGATTCGCGAAGCCTACTGCGCCGGTGCGTGCAGCATGCGCGAGTTGCGCAAGCGGCTGGGCGTTGCCGGCTGCTGCGGGCGTTGTGCGCCCTGCGCTCGCGACGTGCTGACCGAATGCCGCCAGCGCCAGCAGCGTGCCACGCCGCTGCTGGCGGCAGCCGCAGAGTCGCCGCTGACCGCCGTCGGCTGAGCGTCGCCCCGGCGCTTGCTTCAGGCGCCTCTGATTCCCGTTTGCATTCCGCCGGCTCGATGCGGCGCCGTGTTTGTCTGGCGCCGGCGTCTGGGCTAGCCTTGGACGTCAATCCCGTTCCACAGACACGGAATCAGAGCCATGAAAGGCGACGCCAAGGTCATCGAATATCTCCAGAAGTCGCTCAAGCTGGAGCTTACCGCGATCAATCAGTACTTCCTGCATGCGCGGATGTACGACGACATGGGCTATTTCCAGCTCGGCAAGAAGGAATACCAGGAATCGATCGAGGAGATGCAGCACGCCGATCGGTTCATCAAGCGCATCCTGTTCCTCGGCGGACTGCCCAACCTGCAGGATCTGGGCAAGCTGCGTGTGGGCGAGAATCCCAAGGAGATGCTCGAGTGCGATCTGGCCGCGGAGTACGAGGGCCATGCGTACTACAAGGAGGCGATCGGCTACTGTGAAGAGGTCAACGACTACGTGACCCGCGAGCTGTTCGCCGAGATCCTGGCCGACGAGGAAGAGCACATCGATTTCATCGAGACCCAGCTCGGCCTGATCAAGACCATGGGCGAGCCGAATTTCCTGCAGTCGCAGACCGGTCCGGACATCAACCAGACGCCGGACGCCGGCGAATAGTTCCGGCCGCCGCTGCCGTCGTACTAACAGCCCGCCGGCGCCGTGGTGCGCCGGCGGGCTTTTTCATGTGCGCGGCTTTTTAGTGCGCAACGATCGTCAGAACGGCTTGACCACGGCCAGCACGACGATCAGCACGAGAAACACGCTCGGGATCTCGTTCATCAGCCGGAAATAGCCGGCACTGCCGCTGCTGCGCTGTTCGCGGAACTTCTTGACCTGCACCTGGCACCAGCCGTGGTAGCCGATCAGGCCCAGAACGAGGGCGAGCTTGGCGTGCATCCAGCCGTTCGCGGCCATCCATTCGCCGCCGTAGGCGGCGAGCAGCCACAGGCCGAGCCCGATGGTTGCGGCGGCGCCGATCGACATCAGCACGCTCAGGCGTTTCTCCATGGTGCAGAAACGGGTGTGGCCGAGTTCGTCGTGGGTGTCGGCGTGATAGACGAACAGGCGCGGCAGATAGAACAGACCGGCGAACCACGTCACCATGGCGATGACGTGAAAGGCCTTGACCCACAACAGCATGGCGATCTCCTAAGGCGGGCGCCGGCGTTCGGCGCGGGAACAGTGAGGCGGCATTGTAACGGTCGCGCCAGCTTCGGTCCGGTGCGCCCGCCGTGGGTGCCGCCCATGCGCCGGCGGAGGCAGTGGCCGGACGCCCCGTTGGCCGGCTGGGGGCCTCGCGGGTGCGCGAGATGGGCGCCTCATGCCGGGCCTGCTAGGGGCGATAGCTGCCGTCGATGGTCTCGCGTGTGAGTACACCGTAGGTGATCGTGCGGTTGCTGCCGCCGGTGCGCTCGACGATCAGGGCGTCGGCTTCGTTGCGCGCGATCTGATCGAAAGCCTCCTGCAGACTGGCGCGCACGTGGATCGGATAGGCATCAGCGCGCTGGCCGGGGATCTCCATGAGGTCCACTTCGGTCAGGTCCGCGTTCTCGGCGTTGCTGAGAAAGCGCGCGACGTCGCCCGGCCGCATCAGGCTGGCACGGCCGTCGCGCCGGCGGATGAGCAGCCAGTCGATATTGTTCTCCAAGATCTCGTCGAGCGCGCCGCGCGTGATCCGGCGTTCGACGATGCGAAAACGCCGGTTCATCGCCGAGATCACGCTGGCGCGGCGCAGATACTGCGATATCGGATCGTTGCGATAGTCCAGCCCGCGACGGCGCAGCAGCAGGCGGAACAGCGAATCCGACACCGCGATGCGGCGCGAGACCACGAGCGCGGCGATCACCACCAGCATGCCGGGCAGTACCAGACCGGTCTGCCCGGACAATTCCAGTATCACGACAAGGGCCGAAAGCGGCGCCTGCAGCACGGCGCCCATCATCGCGCCAATGCCCAGCAACGCATAGAGACCGGCGTCGTTGGCATGGCCGGGCAGCAGCATCGCTCCGAGCGCGCCGAGTGCGCTGCCCAGCGCCGAGCCGATCACGAAGGTGGGCAGGATCACGCCCCCGGGCATGGCGGCGGCGGTGGCGAAGCTCGTGGCCAGCAGTTTCGCCAGCCCGATACCGAGTGCCATGGTGATGGTGAAATCGCCGGCCAGCGAGGCGTTCACGGTGTCGAAGCCCAGACCCATGACCTGTGGATACACGATCGCGAGCAGCGCGGTGACCACACCGGCCAGCGCGATCCGCAGGCTGATGCGGACTCGCCCCATCCAGGGCACGAGCGCGCCGCACAGCCGCGTGAAGCCGGCGCCGGCGACGCCGAGTATCGCGCCGACGAAGGCGAGATAGGGCAGCTCCACCGTGGCGAAGCCCGAGTAGTCCGCCATCAGGCGTGGATGGACGTCGGTGAGCGTGAACGTCACCAGCGAGCCCGTGACTGCCGCCAGGATGATGGGCGCGAAGCCGGCGATGGTGTATTCCATCATCACCACTTCCATGGCGAAGATCACGGCCGCCAGCGGCGTGTTGAAGGAGGCGGCGATGCCTGCGGCCGCGCCGCAACCCACCAGCGTGCGCACGCTATTGTTAGGCAGGTCGAGGCGACGCCCGAGCCAGCTGCCGGTGGCCGCGCCGGTGTGCGCGGCCACGCCTTCGCGGCCGACCGACTGGCCGGTCGTCAGGGCCAGCACCGACATCGTGAACTCGGCGGCGGCGGCCTTGAGCGGCAGATAGCCCTGGTAATAGACCAGCCGCTCGATGATATGCACGATGCCATGTTCGGCCGACTTGAACAGCCGTTCGACGATGATCCCCAGCAGCACGGCGCCCAGGATCGGCACCGCGACGCGAAAGGCGATCGAGCTGTCGACGAAGGTGCGGCCGCCGAAGGTCTCGAACAGCGGGCCCTGCAGGGTGTGGATCGCCGTGTGAAGCGCCAGGATGACGAGGCCGCAAAGGCCGCCGGTGGCCGCGCCCAGCAGGCACAGCAGGCTCAGCCCGGGCGTGTTCTCGATGTCCGCGACCTGCGCGCGCAGGCTGTCCAGCCGCCCTTGCCAGGCCTCGCGAAGCGTGCGCCCGCGCGAGGGCCTAATAGCCATGGCACGTTCGATGGCGGCGGTGCAACAGATCCTGCCCGGGTGCGAAATGGAGACGGCGGCGCTCGCGTCTGCGCAGACCGCCAGCGTGCGCGTTATTATGCGCCGTTTAGCGGAACTTGGACAGTTGCACATCATGGCCGACACACAGCGCATTGCGATCGTGGGCGGGACCGGCTATGCGGGCGCCGAGCTGCTGCGCCTGCTCGCCGGGCATCCGGAGGCGGAAGTCGTGGCCGTGACCTCGCGCGGAGACGCGGGCACGCCGGTGGCCGAGGCCTATCCTCAGCTGCGCGGCCTGATTGATCTCGAGTTCAGCGTTCCCGAGGCGGCGACGTTCGCCGACTGCGATGTGGTCTTTTTCGCCACACCGCACGCGGCCGCCATGCACGATGTGCCCGCTCTGCTCGCGGCCGGCAAGCGCGTGATCGATCTGTCGGCCGATTTCCGGCTGCGCGACCCCGCGCTCTGGGCGCGCTGGTACGGCGTGGCGCATGCCTGTCCGGAACTCATCGAACGTGCCGTCTACGGCCTGCCGGAACTCAATCGGGAGGCGATCTCCGGCGCCGATCTGGTGGCCTGTCCGGGCTGCTATCCGACCGCCGTAGTGCTGGGCTTCAAACCCCTGATCGATGCCGGGCTGGTGGACATGTCGACGCTGGTGGCGGATGCCAAGACGGGGGTCTCGGGGGCCGGCAAGAGTCTCAAGCCGGGCTTTCTGTTCGCCGAGATGAACGAATCCTTCAAGGCCTACGGCGTGGACGGCCATCGCCACCTCCCCGAGATCCGTCAGGTGCTGGGCGATCTGGCCCGTGGCGACGTCGGGCTGACATTCGTGCCGCATCTGGTGCCCATGATCCGCGGCATCCATGCGACCCTGTACGCGCAGCTCACCGATCGGGTGGATCTGCAGGCCGTGTTCGAGCGGGCCTATGCCGACGAACCGTTCGTGGATGTGCTCGGCGCGGGCGCGACGCCGGAGACGCGGCATGTCCGGGCCAGCAATATGTGCCGGATCGCCGTCCACCGGCCCGGCGATGGCGAGACGGCGGTGGTGCTGTCGGTGATCGACAACCTGGTCAAGGGCGCCGCGGGGCAGGCCGTGCAGTGCTTCAACCTGATGATCGGTGCGCCGGAGAGCCGCGCGCTCGCCGCGCCCGGCCCGCTGCCGTAGTGCGATGTCGCCGGGGCTTGCAAATCGCCGGTATCGCACCGATAAAGTATGCTATGACTATCCTGCCAACGGGATGAAGCGTTTATGAGTACCGCCACGCAACCGACGTACGACGACCAGGCCGCGCTGGTGTTCACGGATGCCGCCGCGACCAAGGTCAAGGAATTACTCGACGACGAGGACAACGACGCGCTCAAACTGCGCGTGTTCGTCTCCGGCGGCGGCTGCTCGGGTTTCCAGTACGGCTTCACCTTCGACGAGAACATCGAGGACGGAGACACCCGCATCGAGAAACAGGGCGTGACCCTGCTCGTGGACCCGATGAGCGTGCTCTATCTCACCGGCGCCGAGATCGACTTCTCCGACGGGATCGAAGGCGCGCAGTTCGTGATCCGCAATCCCAACGCCACGACGACCTGCGGCTGCGGCAACTCGTTCGCCGTATAGCA
>NZ_AYKF01000071.1 GCF_003732545.1 Salinisphaera orenii subsp. halophila YIM 95161
CGACAGAATGCTGCCCGTGGAACGATAGTTCTGCTCCAGGCGGACCGTGTGCGTGTCCTTGAAATCGGTCTCGAAGCGCAGGATGTTGTCCACCCGCGCCCCGCGCCAGGAATAGATCGACTGGTCGTCGTCGCCGACGATGAACACGCGCCCGGCGTCCCCGGCCAGCAGCCGGATCCAGGCGTACTGCAGGGCGTTGGTGTCCTGGAACTCGTCGACGAGCACGTGCGAGAAGCGCCGGCGGTAGTGCGCCAGCAGTTCGGCGTCGTCGCGGCAGGTCTCGTAGGCACGCAGCAGCAGCTCGGGAAAATCGACCAGCCCGGCGGCCTCGCGCGCGTTCTCGTAGGCCTGGTAGAGCCGGATCATCTGGGCGCGGGCGTAGTCGCCGGTGTCGGCCAGATCGCGCGGGCGCTCGGCGGCTTCCTTGCAGCTGTTGATGAACCCGGCCATCTGACGGACCGGCCAGCGCTGCTCGTCCATCTCCAGGCTCTTGAGCGTGCGCCGGACCAGACGCTGCTGGTCGTCCGCATCGATGATCTGGAAGGCCTGCGGCAGCTTCGCCTCGCGATAATGCAGCCGCAGCAGACGATGGGCGATGCCGTGGAAGGTGCCCACCCACATCGCCCGCGCCGGCACCCGGATCATCGGTTCCAGGCGCGCCCGCATTTCGCCGGCGGCCTTGTTGGTGAAGGTCACCGCCAGGATCGACTGCGGTGAGACGCCTTCCACCGCGATCAGCCAGGCGATACGATGAATGAGCACGCGCGTCTTGCCGGAACCGGCGCCGGCCAGCACACGCATGTGGCCCGGCGGGGCGCCGACCGCCTCGCGCTGGGCTTCGTTGAGGGGGTCCAGAATCGTCGATACGTCGTCCATGGCCGCGATTGTAAACAAAGGCCGGCGGCGGGTTCGTGTTCATTCACCCGCAAGCCGGGCGCGTTACCATCGATGGATGGTTCCGCGCGAGCCGCCAGACGACCGAACGCCGGCATCGCCGGCCTTTCAAACGCGTTCGAGAGACAACATCATGCGCCGCATCATCATCGTGTCCGTCCTGCTGTCCCTGCTCGTGGCCTGCGCGACCTCACCCACCGGAAGGCGCCAGCTCAAGCTGTTCTCCGGCGACGAGATCGCCAAGATGGGCATCCAGAGCTACCAGCAGATGAAGCAGGAGGAACAGATCGAGACCAGCACGGCCGAGAACCGCTACGTGAAGTGCGTGGCCGACGCCATCATCTCGGCCAGCGACCCGCAGGGTGAATGGGAGGTCACGGTCTTCGAGGACGACCAGGTCAACGCCTTCGCCCTGCCCGGCGGCAAGATCGGCGTCTACTCCGGCCTGCTGGATGTCGCCGAGACCGACGACCAGCTCGCCGCCGTGATCGGACACGAGGTCGCGCACGTGATGGCCGATCACGGCAACGAACGCGTCTCCCAGCAGTTCGCCACGCAGGGTGGCCTGCAGGTGGTCTCGGCGTTTCTCGGCGGCTCCGGCGGTGCCGGCAGCCAGGCGATCATGTCGGCGCTCGGCCTCGGCGCCCAGGTCGGCATCCTGCTGCCGTTCTCGCGCACCCAGGAGAGCGAAGCCGACACCGTGGGCCTGGAGCTCATGGCGCGCGCCGGTTTCGACCCGCGCCAGTCGGTGGACCTGTGGCGGAACATGGCCGAGGCCAGCGGCGGTGGCGGCCAGGCCGAATTCTTGTCCACCCACCCCTCCAACGACAGCCGGATCAACAACCTGTCGAGCCATATGGACGAGGCCATGCAACTCTACCAACAGGCGCCGAATCACCCCGAATGCGGCTAGCCCGTTTCGGGGCCGATAATTTCAAACTAAATTCATCGGCACGCTCTTGTCGGCCGCACAAACTTATGTAGACTGCGAAAGCGTACGGCTCGGCCGTTCTCCGTTGGTCTTAGTTTGGTGTCATTGACGAGTCCGGACGGTTCTGAAACAGCAATGACACGGCATCGCTAGGATCAAGTTGAGATGAATATTTACGTAGGCAACCTGGCCTGGGCCACCGACGACGACGAACTCCGCAGCGCGTTCGAAGCCTTCGGTGAGGTCTCCTCCGCCAAGGTGATCATGGATCGCGAAACCGGCCGCTCGCGCGGTTTCGGCTTCGTGGAAATGCCCGATGACAACGCCGCCAAGCAGGCGATCGAGGGCATGAACGACAAGGACCTCGGTGGCCGCACCCTGCGCGTGAACGAAGCGCGCCCGCGTGACGACCGCCCGCGGGGCCCGCGTCGCTTCTAGAGCGCCGCACGACCCGTGCGGAGAAGCCGCCCTCCGGGGCGGCTTTTTTGTGTCCGGCCGCCCCACCCGGTCGGCCGATCCCGGCCCGGAAGCGCCGATCGCTTCAAGGCCGCGGTGTCCCGCCTTCGGCCGCGCCATCCCGGTGCAACCGCCGCCACCGAGACGCCGCGGCGCCCGCGGCACGCCGCCCGGGCAATCCGGCCGAGCCGCCGCACCGTGCTCGTGGCCCGACCCGCGCGTGGCGGCTGTTCCTCGCCGGCACCACGCCAGTCCGACGCGGCGGCCGTCCGCGTTGCCGGCCGCGGCGTCGCCGCGCATCCGCCTATCCCGAGCGGTCGGCCCTCACGAGGCCGGCTCACCGAAGAACACGCCGTCCGGCAGCCGCAGTTCGGTGGCGGGCAGGCGCACCTGGCGCAGGGTGACGAACACGAACAGCAGCGGATTGACGTCGTATAGCTCGCGCAGCGGCGCGACGAGCGCGGGATCGAGAAAACCGCCGTCCACCAGCGCCGACAGCCGGATGGACGCGGCGATCGCCGACTGCGGATAATCACTGGCGTAGCGAAGTCGCCCGAAGAACTGGGGGTGTTGCAGCAGTGGGCGCAGGACCTCGTCGAGCCGATCGGCGGCCAGCACGCCGGCCAGGTCGACGGCGAGCGCGTCCCGCCAGGCGGGCTCGCGCAGCAGTGCGAACAGGCCGGGCATGAGGCGCTGGCCGTCCTCGCCGTGGGCGCCGCCGAGCGTGGCCACGACCCGCACCCCGGCTTCCAGCGGCGCGCGCAGCGCCGACGGGTCGACCCAGCCGCTGGCCCCGTTGTCGGCCGCCCGCGCGCCCACCGGCAGGTGCAGGGTCATGCCGTGCTCGGCCATCGCCGCATAGGCCTCGGCCACGCGCGGATCGTCCAGATCGATGCCCTGGGCGACCGGCCACCAGCCGAGATGCGTGATCCCCGCTTCGGCCCAGCCGGCGATCGCGTTGACCGCGTCCGCGCGATAGGGGTGTACCGACACCGCGGCGCCCAGCTGCGCCGGCGCCCGCGCGGCCAGATCCCGGGCCCGGGTGTTGGCGATCACGTTGAGGCTGCGTTCGGGCTCGGCGCGGCCGTCGGCGGCGAACACCGCGTCGCGGGCGAAGACCCGGGCGCGATAATCGCCCGGCATGGCCGTAATCTGGCGCATCAGACGGGCCGCATACTCGGCCTGCGGCGCGTCGGCGTCGCCGTCCACACCCGCCGCATGGGCCCGGACCCGGTCGGCCAGCCAGGCCAGCGGATGCCGGCCGCCGCCCAGCGCATCCGCCTCGCGCGCGGCGAAGCCGATCCCGGCGGCCAACCGCCCATCGCGCACCGGACGGCCGTCGACGTCGGCGAAGGCGGCGTCCACCAGCGACCGCGCCCGATCCGACAACACCCAGGCCGCGTCCTCCGGGGCGTGGCGCCAGGCCCCGGCGTAGCGATCGAGCGCGCCGTGCCAGAGCGTGACCGCCAGCGCCGCCAGCCCGGCGAGCACGACGGCCAGCACCAGCAGCCGCAGACCGAATGCGCGCATGGCCGTTCAGGCCGCGACGATCTCGCCGGCGGCGATCGCCTCGGCGTGATGACAGGCCACCCGGCGGCCCGGGCCGTGCTCGCGCAGCGGCGGCACCTGGCTGGCGCAGTCGGCCTGCGTCCAGGGACAGCGGGTGCGGAACACGCAGCCCGAGGGCGGATCGGCGGGCGAGGGCAATTCCCCGTGCAGCCGGATGCGCCGCCGGCTGCGCTCGCTCGCCGGATCCGGCCGCGGCACCGCCGAGGCCAGCGCCCGCGTGTAGGGGTGCGCCGGCGCGTCGAACAGCGTGGCCGCCGGCCCCCGCTCGACCAGCCGGCCGAGATACATCACCGCCACCGCATCGCTGATCTGGCGCACCACCGCCAGGTCGTGGGCGATGAACAGCAGCGCGATGCCGAAGCGATCGCGCAGCCGCGCGAGCAGCTCCAGGATCCGCGCCTGGATGGACACGTCCAGCGCCGAGACCGGCTCGTCGCAGATCAGCACCCGCGGCTCCACCACCAGCGCCCGGGCGATGCCGATGCGCTGGCACTGGCCGCCGGAGAATTCGTGCGGATAGCGGTTGATGTGATGCGCCGACAGGCCGACCTCCTCGAGCATGGTCCGCACCCGGCGGCCGCGCTCTGCGCGGGACCACTCGCGCCGAAGATGGCGCAGCGGTTCGGCCACGATCTGGCCCACGGTCATGCGCGGGTCGAGGCTGGCCAGCGGATCCTGGAAGATCATCTGCACGTCGCGGCGCAGCCGGCGCGCGGCGGCCGCGCGCTCGCCGCCGAGCGCGCGGCCGTCGAGTTCGATGCGCCCGGCGCTGACCGGGGCCAGCCCGGTCAGCGCACGCGCCAGCGTGGATTTGCCGCAGCCGGACTCGCCCACCAGGCCTAGGGTGCGGCCGCTGTCGAGATCGAGATCGACGCCGTCGACCGCGCGCAGCGCTCCGGCGGTCTGCCAGGGCCAGGCGGGCGCGAGCGGGAAATGCACCTTGAGATCGCGGACGCGCAGCAGCGGATCGTTCATGCCTGGCCCATACCCCGGGGCGTGAAACCGAACCCGATGGTACGCTGCGGTCGTAGATTCGCCCAACGATGCCGCCCCGCGCGATGCCGCCCGCTGACGCTCCGAGCCGTCTGTCCGTTCTCAGTTTCAACATGCAGGTCGGCGTGGGCACCCGGCGCTATCGCGAATACGTGACCCGCGGCTGGCGGCATGTGCTGCCCAGCCAGCAGGTGCGCGACAATCTCGAGCGCATCGGCGAGCTGCTCGTCGGCCACGACATCATCGGCCTGCAGGAGATCGACGCCGGCAGCCGCCGCAGCGGCTATCGCAATCAGATCGAGCAGCTCGCCGAGCAGGCCGGCTTCGGCTACTGGCGGGTGCAGGTCAATCGCGACCTCGGCCGCGTCGCCCAGCACGGTCTCGGGCTGATCAGCCGCTTCCAGCCCTTCGAGGTCAGCGAACACAAGCTGCCGGGGCGGCTGCCCGGACGCGGCGCCCTGCTCGCGCGCTTCGGCGAGCCGGGCAACGCGCTGACGGTGGTCATCACCCATCTGGCCCTGGGCGCCGGCAGCCGGGCGCAGCAGCTGGCGGCGATCTGCGAGCTCGTGGACGGCCACGACCCGGTCCTGGTCATGGGCGACACCAACTGCAGCGCCGCCGCCCTGATCGCCGATCCGGTCCTGGCGCGCAGCGGCCTGCGCGTCCACGAGGCGAACCTGCCGACGTTCCCGAGCTGGCGGCCGCGCCGGGGCATCGACCATATCCTGACGTCGCCCGGCCTCGAGGTCGTGGACGCCCGCGTGATCGACGCCGTGCTCTCGGACCACCGGCCGGTGCACATGCGCATCGCCCTGCCGCCGCGGCTGGCCGCGGCGTTCCCGGGCGCGGCGCAGCCGTCGCCGGCCGACTAAGGCCTGTCAGCGCTCCATACGAGCGCCGCGTTTGAGACCGCGCGCGGGTCGCCGATCGTGGCGGTGGCGCGCGACGATCCAGACTGTCAGCGCCGCAGCGCACGCATGGTTGTTTCACGGGCGGCCCACCCCGAAGACAAGCGTCCCATGAGACGACCGGGATACGGCAATCCAGCGTTGTCGCACGCTGGCGCCGAGTGACTCCGCGGCGCGCACGGCGCCTCGTCCTGCCGCCCTGAGTCGATTTCCAGCAAGCGCTTGGCGCCGGCTCACATGAAGTGTTGACAGCCCCTAGAGATAGGGCGAGAACAGCCAGAAGAAGGAGTCGCGCAGCCGCGCCGGCCAGCGACGGCGTCTGAGATCGGCCAGGGTGTAGCGACGGCTGTCCGCGCGCGTGTCGCGCAGGTGTTCGGCCAGGCGCGCCACCGCGGCCGTATCGAAGATCTCGACCGCCAGCTCGAAGTTCAGGCGCAGGCTGCGCGGATCGAGATTGGGCGAGCCGACCAGCGCATAGTCGTCGTCGACCACGAACAGCTTGGTGTGCGCGAACGGCGGCGGCCGATGATAGATGCGCACGCCGCGGGCCAGCAGTTCGCCGAGCCCGTGGCGCGCGGCCCAAGCCACGAACGGCAGGTTGTTGCGCTCGGGCAGCACGATCGACACGTCCAGCCCGCGCAGGGCCGCGGCCTGCAGGGCGCCGATCAGCGCCGGGCCGGGCAGGAAGTACGGCGTCATGATCAGCACCCGCTCGCGGGCGCTGGTCACCGCGGTGGCCAGCAGCGTGGCCAGACGCTCGGTGTCGCGCGTCGGCCCGTTCTCGACCGTGCGGCAGGCGGCGCTCCCGTTGGCGGCGATGCGGCGCCGGCTCACCCCGCTCTGGCGCCCGGTGGCGAACGCCCAGTCGGAGAGGAACACGGCCTCGATCTGGCGCACGACCGGGCCGGCCAGCCGGAACTGCAGGTCGGCGGTGCCGCCGGTCTCGGTGACCATGTGCCGGTCGCCGATGTTCATGCCGCCGGTGAACGCCACGCCGGCGTCCGTGACCAGAATCTTGCGGTGGTTGCGCAGGTTGAGCTGCAGCGACGGCGGGATCAGGCGCGGCGGCAGGAAGCGCGCGGCCTGCACGCCTTCGCGGCGCAGCAGGGCCACCGCGCGACGGCCGGGCCAGGCGTAGTATTCGCCGACGCCGTCGATGAGCACCCGCACATCCACGCCGCGGGCCGCGGCCCGTCCCAGCGCCGTGATGAAACGCCGGCCCACGGTATTGGTCTCGAGGATGTAGGTGGTCATGTAGACGAAGCGCGTCGCCCGTTCGATGGCCTCGAGCATGGGCGGATAGGCGGCCTCGCCGTTGTGCAGCACGGCGACGTCGTTGCCGGGCACGATCGGCCAGGCCGAGAGCCGGTCGCCGGCCGCGGCCAGGCCGTAGCGACGCGGGTCCAGAAAGGCGCTGTAGTCGCGCAGCGGCGCGTTGGCGCCCGGCTGGTGCGCGCCGAGACCGTGCCGCGAGGCGCGATCCAGCCGCCGCGCCCGGATGCGCACGCGGTTGATGCCGAACATGTAGTAGAGCAGCGGCCCGACCGGCGGAAACAGCAGCGAGACGCCGATCCAGCCGAAGGCGCCGCTGGGCGTCTCGCGGGTGAGCAGGGCGTGGATCGCCGCCGCCAGGGCGCTGCCGACCACGATGATGACCGTGGCCCAGAACTGCAGGGCGTCGACGAACTCGGCCGAGATCCCGGTCACGACCCGCCCCCGCCGGGCGGGTCGAGCCGTGGCACCGCCGCCAGCAGGGCCCGCGTGTAGTCGTGCTCCGGCGCGGCGAAAAGACGCTCGATGCCGCCGCGCTCGACGACCTCGCCCTCGCGCATGACCAGCATCCGCTCGCACTGGCCGGCGACCACGCCCAGATCGTGGGTGATCAGCACCAGCGCGGCGCCGGTGCGGGCGCGCGCCTCGGCCAGGAGGTCCAGGATCTCGGCCTGGACGGTCACGTCCAGCGCGGTGGTGGGTTCGTCGGCGACCAGGATCTCCGGCTCGCAGGCCAGCGCCATCGCGATCATCACGCGCTGGCGCATGCCGCCGGAGAACTGGTGCGGGAAATAGCGCGCGCGCCGGGCCGCATCGGGGATCCGCACCGCTTCCAGCATCTCGATGGCGCGTGCCCGGGCCGCCCGCCCGCGCAGGCCGCGGTGGCGCACCAGCACCTCGGCGATCTGGGTGACGATCCGCAGATGCGGATTGAGCGCGGTCATCGGATCCTGGAAGATCATGGCGATGCGCGCGCCGCGCACCCGCTCCAGCACCCGGCGCCGCGCGCCGATCAGCTCGATGCCGCCGTCACCGCCGGCCAGACGCGCGCTGCCGCTGACCCGGGCGTTGGCGGCCAGCAGGCCGAGCAGCGCGAGCACGCTCTGGCTCTTGCCCGACCCCGACTCGCCGACGATGCCCAGCGACTCGCCGGCGGCGAGCTCGAAATCCAGCCCGCGCACGGCCTCGACCACGCCGTCGGGCGTATCGAAGCGCACCTGCAGATCGCGGACGTCGAGCAGCATGGCGCCAGTCTAACCGCGGCTCAGCGGTCTTTCGGATCGAGCGCGTCGCGCAGCCCGTCGCCGATGAAGTTGAAGCAGAACAGCGTCGCCGCCAGAAGCACCGCCGGCACCACCAGCAGCCACGGCGCCCGGCCCATCTCGTCGGCGCCGTCCTTGATCAGCGCGCCCCAGGAGGTGGCCGGCTCGGCCACGCCCAGGCCCAGAAAGCTCAAAAACGACTCGAACAGGATCACCTGCGGAATCGTGAGCGTGATGTAGACCGCCACCACGCCGAGCAGGTTGGGCACGATGTGGCGGGCGATGATCGCGGGCGCCGGCGCCCCGGCCATGCGCGCGGCCTCGATGAAGGGCTGGCCCTTGAGCGCCAGCGTCTGGCCGCGGACGATGCGCGCCATGTCCAGCCAGTTGATCGCACCGATCGCGACGAAGATGAGCAGGATGTTGCGGCCGAAGAACACCATCAGCAGGATCACGAAGAACAGGAACGGCATGGCGTAGAGGATGTCGACGATGCGCATCATCACCCCGTCCACCCGGCCGCCGAGATAGCCGGCGGTGGCGCCGTAGACCACGCCGATGACCAGACTCACGAGGGTGGCGACCAAGCCGATCAGCAGGGACATGCGCCCGCCCTCGAGCGCGCGCACGAACAGATCGCGGCCCAGGCCGTCGGTGCCGAACCAGTGGGCGTCGGCCAGGCCGGGCTCGACCCAGATTGCGCCGTAGTCCTGGGTGAAATGATCGTGCGGCGAGAACCACGGCCCGGCCACGCAGGCGGCCACGATCACGCCCAGTACCGCCAGCGAGGCGATCGCGGCGCGATTGGCCCGCAGCCGCACCAGCGCATCGCGCCAGAGACTGCGCCCGCGCACGGCCCGCTCGAGCGTCTCGGCGCGGGCGTTCATCGGTAGGCGACCCGCGGGTCGAGCCAGCCGTAGAGCAGATCGACCAGCAGATTGAAGCCGACGATGAGGATGCCGTAGAACAGCACCACGCCCATCACCAGCGTGTAGTCGCGGTTGAGCGCCCCGGAGACGAAGAACTGCCCCAGCCCCGGAATGCCGAAGATCGTCTCGATGACCACGGAACCGGTGATGATGCCGGCCGCGGCCGGGCCGAGAAACGACACGATCGGCGTCAGGGCGGCCGGCAGCGCGTGCACCCAGACCACCCGCGCCGCCGACAGCCCCTTCGCGCGGGCGGTGCGCACGTGGTTCGAGCGCATGACCTCGATCATCGACGCCCGCGCGAGCCGGGCCACATAGGCCATCATCGCCGTGCCCAGTGCGATCACCGGCATGACGTAGTGCTGCGGCCCGCCGAGCCCGCCGGCCGGCAGCCAGTCGTTGTAGACCGCGAACACGAGGATCATCAGCGGCGCGAGCACGAAGTTGGGAATGGAGATGCCGAGCATGGCCGCGGTCATCGCGGTGTAGTCGATCGCGCCGTTCTGGCGCAGAGCCGCGGCCATGCCCAGGGGCACGCCGAGAATCAGTGCAAAGGCCAGCGACGCCGCCCCGAGCGTGGCCGAGACCGGGAACCCGGAGGCGATCAGATCGTTCACGCTGACGTCGCGATACTGGAACGAGGGGCCGAAGTCGAAGCGGGCGACGTCCCAGAGATAGCGCCCGTACTGCACGTACAGCGGCTCGTCGAGATGGTACTTCGCCTCCAGATTCGCACGCACCTGCGGCGGCAGTTCGCGATCGCCGTCAAACGGCCCGCCGGGCGCGGCGCGCATCATCACGAACGCCAGCGTGAGCAGGATGAACAATGTGGGCACGGCGCCGGCGAGCCGGCGCAGCGTATAGCCGAGCATCAGCGCAGTCCCTGCCGCATCACGGTTCGATCGCCAGATCCTTGCTGTAGTAGATATCCAGCGGATTGCCCTCGAAGCCGGTCACATAGGGCTTGACCAGATACTTGCTGGTATAGAAATAGATCGGGATCACCGGGCTGTCGGCGAGCAGCCGCGCCTCGGCGGCATGCATGACCTCGTCGCGCTCGGCGCCGTCGGGCATGTGCGCCTGTTTCTCCTGCAGCCGGTCGTAGGCATCGCTGGCGTAGCCGGTGCCGTTCAGGCCGAAACCGGAATTCATCAGTTCGAAGAAGGTGTTGGGGTCATCGTAGTCGCCGATCCAGGCCAGACGGTAGGCCTCGGTGTCGCGGCCGCTGCGCACCGCGTCCAGAAACACCTTCCATTCCTCGTTGCGCAGTTCGACTTCCGCGCCGAGCACGCGCCGCCACATCGCCTGAATCACCGAGGCGATCTTCTTGTTGGCTTCGTTGCTGTTGTAGCGGATCTCCAGCTGCAGCGGCTCGTCCTCGGAATAGCCGGCCTCGCGATAGAGTTCCCGGGCCCGCGCCTCGCGTTCGTCCGCCGGCAGATCGGCCCATTCGAAGCGCGCGCCTTCGTAGCCGTCGACCGCCGGCGGGATCCAGCCGTAGGCCGGAATCTCGCCGCCACGGGTGATCTTGTCGACGATGACCTCGCGATCGATGGCCATCGACAGGGCCTGGCGCAGCTCGGGCGCGTCCTTGAAGGGCGCCCGCCGCACGTTAAGCCCGTAGTAGTACACGCCCAGGGTGGGCTCGATCTGCAACTGGTCGGGTATGTGTTCCCGGGCGGCGTCCAGCCGCGACGGCGGGATCATCGACGCCCAGTCGAGCTCGCCGGCCTGATAGCGCGACAGCTCGGAATTGGCGTCCACGATGGGGTAGTACTCGACGCGATCGATCGCGGTGTCGGCGTCGTCCCAGTAGGCGTCGTTGCGCACCAGGGTGATCCGCGAGTTCACCCGCCACGCGTCCATGGTGTAGGCGCCGTTGGTCACCGCGTTGCCCGGCTGGGTGAAGGCATCGCCGTGTGCCTCCAGCGCCGGAGCGTAGACCGGAAAGCTGCTCGGATGGGCCAGGGTGCCGAGGAAGTACGGCGTCGGCTCGGCGAGCGTGATCTCCAGCCGATGGTCGTCGACGGCACGCACGCCGAGGCTGTCCGGCGGCCGGTCGCCGTCGATGATCGCCGCGGCGTGCTCGATCGGCGTGTGCAGCTGGGCGTAGGGCGAGGCCGTGGCCGGATCCACCGCCCGGCGCAGCCCGTAGACATAGTCCTGCGCGGTGACCGGCTCGCCGTTGGACCAGCGGGCGTCGGCGCGCAGCTCGAAGGTGTAGGTCAGCTTGTCGTCGCTGATCGTCCAGTCGGCGGCGTTGCCCGGCTCCACCTCGCCCGTCGGCGAGATCGAGACCAGCCCTTCGTAGAGATCGCGCAGGATGTTGGCCGCCGGCACGCCGCGCGCCTGATGCGGGTCCAGCGTCCCCGGCTCGGCGCCGTTGCCGCGCCGGAAGACCGTCGTACCGTCGTCGCGGACCTCGGGACTGATCTCCACCGGGAAACTCGACCGTTCGTCCTCGCCGCCGCCGCAGGCAGCCAGGAGCAGGGACGTCACCACCAGCCAGCAGGAAAGCGGAACAGCGCGCATCGGGCGATCCAAACGGGGTTGCAGACCAGCGGCCAGACTACACGACATGCCGCGCGCGCTCCGTCGCTAGGCGCTCTTGGCCAGGGCCGCGCCGGTCTTTTTCAGATGCACCAGCAGCAGCGACACGGCCGCCGGGGTCATGCCCGGAATACGCGCCGCCTGGCCGAGCGTGGCCGGGCGCACGGCCTCGAGCTTGCCCTGCAGCTCGTTCGACAGCCCGGACACGGCCGCGTAGTCGAGATCGGCGGGCAACGCCGTCGCCTCGTGCGCGCGGGTCTTGTCGATCTCCGCGTTCTGGCGATCGATATAACCCGCGTACTTGGCCTGGACCTCGACCTGTTCGCACACGGCCTCGGCCGCTTCGGCGTCGAGATGATCGAGCACCGGCGCGCCCACCGACGCGATCGCGGCCACGTGGGCATGATCCACACCGGGGCGCTTGAGCAGATCGGCGGCGGCCGTGGCCTGCTTGAGCGCGCCGCCCAGCCACGCTGCGCCGCCGTCGGCGCCCAGATCCGCCGGCTTGACGGTGATCGCGGCCAGGCGCGCCTGCTCGGCCGCCACGGCGTCGCGCCCGGCCTCGAAGGCCGCCCAGCGGGCATCGTCGACCAGCCCCAGTTCGCGCCCGATCGGCGTGAGCCGCGCGTCGGCGTTGTCCTCGCGCAGCAGCAGGCGATGCTCGGCCCGGGATGTGAACATGCGATAGGGCTCGAGCGTGCCGCAGGTGACCAGATCGTCGACGAGCACGCCGAGATAGGCCTCGTGACGCGCCGGCGACCAGCCATTCTCGCCGGCCACGGCGCGCGCGGCGTTGATGCCGGCCAGCAGGCCCTGCGCCGCGGCCTCTTCGTAGCCGGTGGTGCCGTTGATCTGGCCGGCGAAGTACAGCCCGGCCAGCGCTTTGGTCTCCAGCGTGGGCCGCAGCGCGCGCGGATCGAAATAGTCGTATTCGATCGCATAGCCGGGGCGGGTGATATGCGCGTTCTCGAAGCCGGCGATCGAGCGCACCACGGCGAGCTGGGTCTCGAACGACAGGCTGGTGGAGATGCCGTTCGGGTAGACCTCGGCCGCGTCCAGGCCTTCGGGCTCGATGAAGATCTGGTGCGAATCCTTGTCGGCGAAGCGCACCACCTTGTCCTCGATCGACGGGCAGTAGCGCGGGCCGACCGAGTCGATCCGGCCCGAGTACATCGCCGACTCGCCGATGTTGTCGCGGATGATCTCGTGGGTGCGCGCGTTGGTGTAGGTGATGTGGCAGCTCACCTGGCGCGGATGCTCGGCGCGCCGGCCCATGAACGAAAACACCGGCGCAGGGTCGTCACCCGGCTGCTCGGCGAGCTGCGCATAGTCGATGGTCTTGGCGTCGATACGCGGCGGCGTGCCGGTCTTGAGCCGGCCCACCGGCAGATCGAGCGCGCGCAGGCGCTCGGCGAGCGCGTTCGAGGGCGCATCCCCGGCGCGACCGCCGCCGAAGCGCTTGTGGCCGACATGGATGGTGCCGCCCAGAAACGTACCGACGGTCAAAACCACGGTCCGCGCATGAAAGGTCAGGCCCATGGCGGTCTCGACGCCGGCGATGCGGCCGTTGTCGACCACCAGATCGGCCACCGACTGCTGGAACAGATGCAGGTTCGGCTGGTTCTCGACCATCGATCGCACCGCCGCCTTGTAGAGCGCGCGGTCGGCCTGGGCGCGGGTGGCGCGCACGGCCGGGCCCTTGCGCGCGTTGAGCCGGCGAAACTGGATGCCGCCGCGATCGGCCGCACGCCCCATCACGCCGCCGAGCGCGTCGATCTCGCGCACGAGATGGCCCTTGCCGATACCGCCGATGGCCGGGTTGCAGGACATCTGGCCGATGGTCTCGATGTTGTCGGTCAGCAGCAGCGTGCGCGCGCCGGCCCGGGCGGCCGCGGTCGCGGCCTCGGTGCCGGCGTGGCCGCCGCCGACGACGATGACGTCGAAATGGGTCTGACTGCTCATGCGGGCGTTGTCGTCCTGCCGTGCCGCGGTCCGCGACCGGCGCGATGGCTGGAGTCGACCGCACAGTATAACGCCCCGCCCGCGGCGGCCCTAACGGCCCCGGCCGGGCGCGCCTGTCAGCCGGCGTGCGCGCGAACGGTGCATCCGCGATGCACCGTCAAGGGCCCGGAGCGGCGACGTACGACCGCAGACCGGCGCCCGCGGTCGTGACGCCGCGCGACGGCCGTCATAATGGCTGCTGGCACAACTCTTGGATCACATGGCGCATGCTCGATGCGAATGAAACCGCGGCGCCGAGCCGCGACGACCTCCAGGACTGGCTGAGCCCGCTCTACGGCGAGCGCGCAGCGGCCGAATGCGTCGATGCCGCGGCCGCCGCCGCGGTGCGTCACGGCCTGCCGATCGCCAGCGAGACGTCGATCGACGCCGCCTTCAACGTACTCATCACCTATGCCGACATCGTGCAGCGTCCGGGGGAATCGCCGCTGGCCACGCTGCGCGCGTTCATGGCCGCGCATCTGGCCGACGCGATCTCGGCGATCCACATCCTGCCGTTCTTTCCCGAGAGTTCGGACGACGGCTTCTCGGTCATGGACTATCGCGCCGTCCATCCCGAACTCGGCGACTGGGACGACGTCAGCGCCCTGGCCGCGGATCATCCGCTGATGTTCGATCTGGTGCTCAACCACGCCTCCCGCAAGGGCCAGTGGTTCGCCAACTATCTGGGCGACACCGATCCCGGCCGCGACTATTTCATCGAGGTGGATCCGAAGACCGACCTGCGCGCGGTGGTGCGCCCGCGCAGCACGCCGCTGCTGGCCGAAGTCGCCACCGCCCGCGGCACGCGGCATCTCTGGGCGACCTTCTCGGAGGATCAGATCGACCTGGATTTCTCCAACCCGAGGGTGCTCGACGAATTCATCGACATCATCTTCGAGTACGTGGCCCGGGGCGCCCGGCTGCTGCGCCTGGATGCGGTGGCCTTTCTCTGGAAGGAACTCGGCACGCCCTGCATCCACCTGCCGCAGACGCATCGCCTGGTCAAGTTCCTGCGCGCCCTGCTCGACCACTACGCGCCGGGCGTGCAGCTGATCACCGAGACCAACGTCCCGCATGCGGAGAACATCTCCTATCTCGTCGACGGCGACGAGGCGCATGTGGCCTATCAGTTCGCGCTGCCGCCGCTGGCCTCGCACGCCCTGCTCACCGGCGAAGCGAGCGCGCTCACGGCGTGGGCGAAGACGCTGCCAGCGCTGCCCGAGGGCTGTCATTTCCTGAACTTCACCGCCAGCCACGACGGCGTGGGCCTGCGCGCGGTGGAAGGCATCCTCGACGCCGAGGCCATCACCACGCTCGTCGACGCGACCCGCGAACGCGGCGGCTTCGTCTCCACGCGCGCGGTCGCCGACGGCTCGCACCAGCCCTACGAGCTCAACATCGCCTACTACGACCTGCTCGCGGCGCCGGAGGAACACGACAGCAACGCGCATATGGACCGCTTCATCTGCAGCCAGGCGATCTCGATGGCGCTGGCCGGCATCCCGGCGCTGTATTTCCACAGCCTGACCGCCACCCACAACGACCGCGCCGGCGTGGAGCACAGCGGACGCTACCGTTCGATCAACCGGCGCCGCTGGGACATGGGCGAGCTGGAGTACAAGCTCGGCGCCGACGGCGCGCACGCCCGGGTATTCGCGCGGCTCAAGCGGCTGCTGGCCATCCGCGCGCGCCAGCCGGCCTTTCATCCCGAAGCCGCGCAGCAGGTCGTCGACCTGGGCCCGTCGCTGTTCGCGCTCCAGCGCCGGCGCGGCGACCAGACCCTGCTGGCGGTGCACAACGTCACCGACCGTCCGGTCCAGCTACCGGTCCACGTCCTGCCGGAGGCGCGGGTGCGCCGCAACGTCACCGCCGCCACCGAGATCAGCGGCTCCAGCCGCGCGATCCGACTCGACCCCTACGAGGTGGCCTGGATCAGCGACTGACGACCCGCGCTCGGAGGCCTTATTCGCCCGTCGCGGCCGGCATCCGCTAGCGGAAGAGATAGGCCGCGATGAAGCGCCGCTGCTCGCGGTCGGGCTCGCCGAGCCAGGTCAGCGTCGAGCGTTTCGGGCCGAAGCCGGCGTCACCCCGATTGACGGCCAGCGCGCCGACGGCCGCGTCGCCGCCCGGCCGCAGGAGGGTGACGAGACTTTCGGCAGAGCAATCGTGCGGCTTGCAGCCCGACAGGACCACGTATTCGCTGCCGTCGAGCGTGATTCGGCTGATCGGCGTCTCGGTACCGCCGTCCTCGACCCAGCCGTGCTCGTCCGCGACCGGCTCGATCATCGCCTGATACTGCGCGGCGACCGCCGGCCGCTGCTGTCTGAGTTCGCTCGGATAGAGTGACTCGTCACCCTCGGCCGCCGTGGCGCCGGCGGCCGTCGACACAAGCGCCAGCAGCGCGGCGGCGCGGATCAATCGAGTGCGGTTCATGGCATCGTCTTCTTCGGCGGGAATGGAGTCGGCTCTGTCGTCACGTCGTGCGAGCCCGCGCCGAGCGCCGTTCTGCGGCAAGACGAGGCGGCGCGCGAACCACGCGGCCATGCTGCGCCCGCGTGCGACGGGGCGCGATTGTCGCATCCTGTTGATGCAAGGGAACGCTTGACCCGACGGGCCGGGCCGCCCGCGAACAACGCATCGTCGGCGGCCTGCGGCGTGGCGCGTCTCGATCGTGGCGCGCCGAGATCGGCGGGCCGCGCCCTCCAGGAGCCGATATGCGGCGGCCGGCGCGGCGTGCGTACGACGTGTCGGCAGACCCTAGCGCGCGGCCCGGACCGCATCGGCGTGGTCGGCCTCGACCGCTTCGTGAAAGTCGCTCAGAAACTCCGGCAGCGCGGCGCGCACGCGGTTCCACGTCGGCATGAACGGCACTTCCATCGGATTGGCCAGATACTGTTCGCCGGCCCGGATGATCGCCTCGACGAAGACCTCCACGGTCTTCTCCTCCTTGTGGCGGTCGTAGTCCAGGCCGTTGATCTGGGCATCGAAATAGAACCGCTCGACGCTGTCCAGCGCGTTGCGCAGATAGACGGCCTTGATCGTGCGGATGGTCTCGGGCGTGAGGACCACACCGTAGGTGGCCAGCTTGCGATACAGCGCCTTGGCGATGTCGGTGCTCATCTTGGCCAGGCCGTTGTCGGCCTCGTGGTCCGAGACCGGCTGGTGCTTGTGGTCGTAGGCGTCGGCGATGTCGACCTGGCAGATGGCGTTGGGCGTGTAGTTGCGGTGCACTTCCGCCAGGATCCCCACCTCCAGCCCCCAGTCGCTGGGAATGCGGATGGATTCGGCCACCGAGGCGGTCATCGCGCACTCGCCCGACAGCGGGTAGCGGAAACTGTCCATGTAGCGCAGATAATCCAGGTCGCCGACCACCGTCATCAGCGCCCGCAGCAGCGGCGTGGTGAACAGCCGCACGACGCGGCCGTTGATCTCGCCGCCGGCGACCCGCGCGTAATAGCCCTTGGCGAACTTGTAGGTGAAGTTCGGATGCACCATCGGATAGAACAGGCGCGCGAGCAGATCGCGGTCGTAGGTGCGGATGTCGCAGTCGTGCATGGCCAGCACGCGCCCGGTGCCCGAGGCCAGGAAATAGCCCATGCAGTTCCAGACGTTGGCGCCCTTGCCCGGGCGCTCCGGCGCCAGCGACTCGGCGTCGAGCCGGTCGTAGAGCGCGCTCAGGCGCGGGCCGTCGTTCCAGAGTACGCGGTGCGGCTGGCCGAGGCGCTGGAAGAAGGCGTGGGCGTGGGCGAACTGGTCGGCGTCGGCGGCGTCCAGGCCGATGATGATCTCGGCCAGATAGTCGACGCGGGACAGCTGATCGACGATCGCCGGCAGCGCGTCGCCCTCCAGCTCGGAATACAGACACGGCAGCACCAGCGACATGGGCCGACGCCGGCCGAAGCGCCGCAGTTCGGCCTCGAGCGCGTCGATGGGGCGCTCGCCGAGCCGGTGCAGCGTGGTGATGATGCCGTTCTGGTGAAAATCGGCCATGTCAGCGCTCCTGAAGTTCGTTGTTGTCGATCAGCGCACGGATCGCCGCGGCCCAGCCGGCCGGGCCGATGCCCGGCGCGTGCCGGATGGCCCCGCCGGCCGGGGCGTGATAGCTGCCGTCCGGCCGCGCGACCCAGTAGCCGATGTCGGCCGCGGCGAGCATGTCGGCATCATTGGCACTGTCGCCCAGTGCGATAGCAAGAATCGGGCCCTGCCGGGCGGCAAAGCGCGCCCGCAGCCAGGCCAGCGCGTCGCCCTTGCCGGCCCGGCCGAGCACATGCACGAAGCGGCCGCCGGTGCGGGTGGTGAAACCCGCGGCGGCCACGCGGGTGGTGAAATCGGCCAGCGCGGCCTCGCTGTCCCGCCAGAGCAGCGGCTCCGAGGCCTCCCGCTGGCGCGCGGCGGCGGCCGCGGCTTCGTCCAGCCCGGTCGCGGCGACGACCTCGCCGACGTCCATGTCCCCGAACCCGGTGAAGCGATAGCCACGCTCGGCGCGCAGCGCGACCGCCAGCGCCCGCAGTTCAGCGTAGGGCGCACCGAGGGTGATGCAGTCGCAGGGGGTGTCGGCGTCCACGGGCGCGCCCTCGAAGTAGCCGCGGGGCACCGCCACCGCACCGCCGTTCTCGACCGCGAAGGGATGCGCGTTGTCCAGGTCCCGGCGCAGGGCCGCGACCTCGGCCCGGGTCTTGCTGGTGACCAGACACACGGGCACCGCGCGTGCCGCCAGCGCCGCCAGCGCGGGCGCGGCCGGCGCCCAGCCGTAGTGGTGGTGATCGAGCAGCGTGGCGTCGAGGTCGGTGAACACCACCCCGCGCGGGGTCGCCTGCGTCATCGGTGCGGCGCGCGGCCGTGTGGGGTCATGGCCGCAGTGTAGACCAGCGGTGCCCGTGCCGGGCACGTGCCGCGCGCGAATTGATTAAGATGGCGCCAGCACCCGCTCGCCGCCCGCCGCCATGCGCATACTCGTCATCGAGGACAACGAGGATCTCGCCGCGAACATCATGGAGTTCCTGTCGGCGCGCGGGCACGTCATGGACAGCGCCACCGACGGCGTCACCGGGCTGCATCTGGCGGTGGTCCACGAGTTCGACGCCATCGTGCTCGATCTGATGCTGCCGGGCATCGACGGCTTCGCGCTGTGCGCGCGCCTGCGCGAGGAGGCCGACAAGCAGACGCCGATCCTCATGCTCACCGCCCGCGACACGCTCGAGGACAAGCTCGCCGGTTTCTCCTCCGGCGCCGACGACTACCTGATCAAGCCCTTCTCCCTGCTGGAACTCGAGGCCCGCCTGACGGCGCTGGGCAACCGCGGCCCGCGGCGCAGCCAGCATCTGCTGCGGGTGGGCGACCTCACGCTGGATCTGGACACCTGGCAGGCCGAGCGCGCCGGCCAGCGCATCGGCCTGACGCCCACCGCACTGCGGCTGCTGGAGACCCTGATGCGCGCCTCGCCCAAGCTCGTGCGCCGCGCCGAACTGGAAGCCGCGATCTGGGGCGACCACCCGCCGGACTCCGAGGCGCTGCGCACACACATCCACGCCCTGCGCGCGGCCATCGACAAGCCCTTCGCCAGCGCGCTGCTCCACACGGTGCCGACCATGGGCTATCGACTCGTCGATCCGGATGCGGCCTGATTCCCGGCTGAGCCGTCTCGGGGGCAGCCTTCAGTTCCGCGTCACCGCTGCGCTCGCCCTGTTCGTCGCCGTGGTGTCGACACTCATGGCGGTGGCCCTTTTCGCGATCAACGAGCGGCTGGAGACCGACCTGCTCAACGGCATCGTCTCGCACGAACTCGACGAGCTCGAGGCCGAGTACCCGCACGAGGGCGAGGCCGCGCTGCCGAACTCGGCGACCATCCGCGCCTTCGTGGCCGAGCCGGATGCCCTCGACACCCTGCCCCGAGCGCTGCGCGGACTGCCGGCGCATCAGCGCGGGCTCAATCTGACGTTCTCCGACCGCACCTATCGCGTGGCCACCACGGTCGTCGACGGCAAGCGCGCGTTTCTGGCCTACGACATCACCGCGATCGAGGATCGCCAGCGGCTGTTCAAGATCGTGCTGATCGCCTTCGCGCTCATCGTGCTGGCGCTGGCGGTGCCGCTGGGCATCTGGATCGCCCGGATCAGCCTCAAGCCCATCAACGCACTGGCCGACCACCTCGGCGACCTCGAGCCGGGCACCGGCACCGAACCGCTGGCCCGGCGCTTCGACGGCTACGAGGTCGGCCTGATCGCCCACGCCTTCGACCGCTTCATGAACCGGCTGGACGGTTTCGTCGAGCGCGAGCGCAGCTTCACCGCGGACGCCAGCCACGAACTGCGCACACCGCTGGCCGTGATCCAGGGCGCGATCGAAGTCCTCCAGCAGGACGAGCGCGTGGCCGGCAGCCCGCCGCTGACGCGCATCGACCGCGCCACCCGGCAGATGGCCGAACTGATCGAGGCGCTGCTGTTTCTCGCGCGCGACGAGCCGCAGGAAGCCGACGGCGCGCACACCACCTGCCGCGCCGACCACGTCGTGCGCGAGGTCATCGACGCCTACCGGCCGATGCTGGGGCCCGCCGGCGTCTCGGTACCCGCCCTGGATCCCTGCACCGTCAGCGCGCCGCGCATCGCGCTGGTGATCGTGGTGGGCAATCTGCTGCGCAATGCGCTGCGCCACGGCGGCGGCACCATTCGCATCACCCTGGCCCACGGCCTGCTGACCGTGGCCGACGACGGCGAGGGCATGCAGACCGAACAGATCCGGCGCGCCTTCGAACGGGGCTATCGCGCGGGGCCGAGCGCGGGCCTCGGGCTGGGGCTGTATCTGGTCAAGCGCGTCGCCGACCGCTACGGCTGGCGCATCCGCCTGGCCAGCCGCCCCGAGGAAGGCACCCGGATCGAGCTGCGTCTGGCCGGCCCTTAACGCGTTCTTCACGCGTCACTCATGCGCGCCGCAGCCGTTGTGCGCCACGCTCGCCGCAGAGATTTCGACCTGCATTCCTTGTGGCCCAGGATTCGCATTCCGCCGTCAACGCCCACGGCTGGCGCGCGCTGGTCAAGCGCCTGCGCCGCGCCAATCGCGAGCGCCTCAACCGCTGGCTCACCCGATTCATGGGCACGGCCCGGCCGGTGCGCGCGCCGCTGGCCGCGGACACCCGACGCGTGCTGGTGGTGCGTCTGAACAAGCGTCTCGGCAACATCCTGTTCCTGACGCCGATGCTGCGCACACTGGCCGCCAGCCTGCCCACGGCCTCGATTGACGTCCTGATCCGCGATCCGCGCCAGAAACCGCTGCTCGAAAGCCTGCCCGGCATCGGCCGCGTGTGGGTGCAGCCGCGCGGCCTCGGCGCGCTGATCGGTCTGATCCGGCGCCTGCGCCGGGAACGCTACGACCTCGCCATCGACCCCACCGGCAACTCCTCGAGCAACCGCACCGCCGTGGCCCTGTCCGGGGCCCGCCAGCGCATGGGCTTCGCCTCGAACAGCCAGTGGCTGCGCCTGACCCACGCCGCCGGCCGGGCGAACAGCCGACATCAGGCCGAGCAGGCGGTCGCGCTGCTGACCGACAGCGTCGACGAGCTCGATTTCAAGACCTTCGACACGCTGGCGGTGTTTCCCGACAATCGCGCGCAGACGGCCGCCCGCGCCCACTGGGTCGAGGCACTCGGATCGGGTCCGACCCGCGGCCCGGTGATCGGGTTCTTCACCCGGGCGACCGGTCGCAAGGCGCTGCCCGCGGCCTGGTGGCGGGACTGGTGCGAGCAGATGCGTCGCCTCGCGCCCGCGGCCACCCTGCTCGAAATCCGCCCGCCCGGGGCGGAGCCGACCGCCGACACCGCCAGCGTGGCCGTGGCCGAGCTGGACGTGCTCGCCGCGCTGCTGTCCCGACTGTCGGTCTTCACGGCCGCCGACAGCGGCCCCATGCACCTGGCCGCGGCCGCCGGCGTACCGGTCGTCGGGCTGTTCCGGGCGACCCGTCCCGAAGCCTACGCGCCCCTCGGTCAGGGCTGCACCAGCGTCGCCGGCGAGACGTTCACCGGCGCCGAGGCCGCGCGTGCCGCCGCCCGGGTTCTGGCCGCGGAGCAGGCATCGGGCGTGGCCTGAGGCGGCCGGCGCTGGCCCGCTGCGCGCGTGCCGGCTAGACTGCTCGTCGCCATCCGCCCGTTTGACCCGCATGCCCGACGCTCCGACCGGCCTGCGCTGGCGCGCCGACGCCGACGCTGACGCTGACGACGCGACGCTCGCCCGCGTGGCCTTCGCGCCCGACGCCGACGTGTTCTGCTGCCCGCTGCCGGTGATCGCGGGCGATTTCGAGACCGAACGCTGGCAGTGCCCGGATGACGGCCCGGTCGAGACCGGCACGATGGCGGGCTGGTCGTATCGACGCGGCCCCGACATCGCCTTCGCCGCCTGCCACATCGACGACGATGCCGCCGATCCGGCGGCGATACAGCGGGCCGGCGAGACCGCCTACCGGGAGCTGATCGCACTCCAGCGCGCGCTCGATCTGCCCCGCGTGCAGCGCATCTGGCACTGGCTGTCCGAGCCCACCGCCGGCGCGGGCGACGACCAGCGCTACCAGCGCTTCTGCCGGGGACGCGCCGAGGCGCTCGACGCCCCCGGGGGCGCGATCGAGCCGCTGCCCCCGGCCACGCTGGTCGCCGGCCACCGCCACGGCCTGCGCATGCACGCGCTGCTGGGGCGCGACAGCGTCCGGCCGATCGAGAACCCGCGCCAGGTCAGCGCCTATCGCTATCCGCGGGACTACGGCATCCGGGCCCCGGCCTTCGCCCGCGCCGGCGTCGCGAATCTGGCCGGGGCCCGTTTTCTGCTGATCTCCGGCACCGCGAGCATCGTCGGCCACGCCACCCGGCACGCCGGCGACGTCGAAGCCCAGGCCGGCGAGGCACTGGACAATGTCACCGCGGTGATCGAGGCCGCGGAGCCGGCCATCGGGCGGCGCATGAAGCCCGGCGATCTGCAGTGCGTTAAGGCCTATCTGCGCGACCCGGCCGATGCCGAAACGGTGATCGCGGTGCTCGACGCCCGGCTGCCGGCGATCCCGCGCGTGCTGCTGCACGCGCCGCTGTGCCGGGACGACCTGCTGGTCGAGTTCGAGGCCCAGATGACGCTGGACTGACACACGCCGGTCACGGTCGCGTCATCATCGGCGCCTAGCCTCGTCGACAGACCCGAAGCGGAGGCCGTGCCATGCGAATCGCCTACACCGTCATGGGCTACGGCCGCGGCCACGCCATGCGCAGCGCTGCCGTGCTGCCCGCTCTGGAGCGCCAGCACACCGTGCGCGTGTTCGCCGGCCGCGATGCCCACGAAATGCTGCGCGGCGCCCACGACAGCGTCGAGATCCCGGTCATCGGCTATCAGTACGGCGTCAACGGGCGCATCTGCGCACGCCGCACGCTCTGGCGCAACGCGCCGCGGGTGGCGGACCTGCTCGCGGCGGGCCCGCGCACGCGCACGGTCTGGCAGCAGATGGCGGACTTCGAACCGGATCTGGTGATCTCGGATTCGGAAACCTACGGCCACCGCTTCGCGCGCCACCACGGTATCCCGCGCATCGGCTTCGATCATGTCGGAATCATGGCCTATTGCCACTGCGACTTCGCGCCGGGCGACGCCATCGCAGGGCGCCGCGACGGCCTCGGCTACCGTGCCTTCATGGGTGATCCGGACCGGGTGATCGTGTCCAGCTTCTACCCGGCGCCGCCGCGGCGCGCGAACGTGCAGGTGGTGGGTCCGATCCTGCGCGCACCAGTGCGCACGGCCCGGCCCGAGGCCGGCGATGCGCTGGTCGTCTACCTCAACAAGGGCGCGCACCAGTACACCGCCGCGCTCGACACCGCCCTGCGCGCCTGCGGCGAACCGGTGATCGTCTACGGCACGGCCCATCGCGGCCGCAGCGCCAATCTCCACTTCAAGGCGCCGTCGCAGCAGGGCTTCATCGACGATCTGGCCGCCGCTCGGGCGGTGGTCTCGACCGCGGGCAATCAGCTGCTCTCGGAGGCGATCCATCTCGGCAAACCGGTACTCGCCCTGCCCGAGGACGCCGTCGAGCAACGCCTCAACGCCCGCGCGCTGGTGACGATGGGCGTCGGCGAAAGCGCGTCGCTGCACCGGCTGCCGCTGAACCGGCTCGGCGGTTTTCTGGACAACGTGCCGGCCTACGCCCGTGCCACCGCGCGCCATCGCAGCGACGGGCTCGCGCCCGCGATCACGGCGCTACAGCGCCATATACGCGAGCTGACGGCCGCGCCGCGCCCCGCGCCGGGGCCGCTCGCGCGACTGACCGGCGCCTACTGAGCCGCGGCCACGCCGGTACCGCCGGTCGCCCGGCGTGCCAGGAGAATGTCCCACGTCTCCCGACACTTGCGGTGCCGCGCCCGAAAAGCGTCGAAAACAATGCGATGGGTGCGGTCCGGCGCGGTCCAAGCTTCGGAGTCTGTCCGACTACTGGAGACTTGTGATGCACGCACCTCACCATGCGCTCGACAATGCCCTCTGCGGGGCAATGCTGACGGGCCTGCTCGGCTTCGCCGGCGCCAGCCTCGCCCAGGAGGAAGCGATCGCGGATTACAACCGCTATCTGGATAACCGCGCCTCGAAGACCGTGACCTATCCGGAACCGGATGCCGCACAGGCCGCGGTGATCCGGGACCTCGAACTACGGATCGATTGCCTGGAGCTCACGCAGATGCCCTGCGCGGGCCGCGGGCTCGCACGGGAACGCGTGCCGAGCAACACCGATGCCGCTCCGGCTGCCGGCGCCGCGCCGGCAGCCGGCATGCAATAGCGCATCGATGCGGGCACACCGGGCCCGCTCGCCCTCAGGCGCCGCGCCGGCACGGGCGGCGCCATTCCTTTTCCTTACGGTCGCCGCCGTCGCCTGGCAGTCCGCTGCTGCCATGCGGCCCGGATCGTCCACCGGGACGCGTGCAAACGACGGCCGTAGCCGGCGGGGCATCGGGCTGGATCGACGTCAGCGATACGACGGGCGCCTTCCAGCGCCGCCGGGCAGGGCCGGTCACCCGATCGCGGTGCGGGCCATCCGTGCGCCGGGCTGCCTACCCGCCGGCCATCGGCCGTACGTTGGTCGCGCGTCGGTGCAGGATCTCGCGGTTGTGTGCGGCGCGGTCGGGGTCGGAATCCGCCCGATTCGGGACGGCGGCCAGCATCGCGACGTAATCCGCCGGCAGGCCGTGCTCGCGGGCGCCGTGAACGACGAAGTCGCAGTACCAGTCGAAGGGCACCAGCGTGTCATCGAGAAACTCCGGGCGGCCGCGATAGGTGGCGGCACGCACCGCGCCCGCCGGCGTGCCGATCTCGAGTTCGAGAAAGGCGTAGGGCGGGCCCTCGGCGGCATGCAGCCGCTCGAGCCGGTCGGCGTCCAGCTCGTAGAGCGCCCCGTGGACGATATCGGCGCCGTCGCCGGTGTGCAGCACGTTGCACTTGCCGGATTCGTCGCTGCCGCTCAGGTGAAAATGCAGCCGGTGGCCGGTAAGCCAGCCGCGCCCGGCCGGACGGACCGTGGGCACGCGCGCGGCCAGCCGCGCGGTCAGCATGTTGGAGCCGTAGGCGAAGTAGTACATCGCGATCTGAAGCGTCAAAACACCGGAGCGTACCGCAGACAAAGAAAGACCGCCCGAAGGCGGTCCAATCGGAGAAGCCGGTACAGCGGTGTTCGTACGGCCCGCCAACACTTCATGCAAACGTCGCGTTGAAGACCGCAAATCGTGTGCGGTCAAGCACGAGTCTGGATCGTGGCGCACCACGATCCAGACGTGCAACGCCGCAGCGCGCCCCTGGTTGTTTCATGGGCGGCCCAACCCGTAGTGCCAAGCGCCCTATGTAACGACCAGAGTGACTGCGCGGCGCACACTGCGCCTTGCCTTGCCGACCATAGTCAATTTGCAGGAAGCGCTTGGCACGGGCTCGCATGGCGTATTGACAGGCCTAAGCGAATTCCCCGAGTTGCTCGCGCACCTTGCGGATGGCCCGCCCGTGCAGCTGGCAAGCGCGGGACTCGGACACGCCGAGCCGTTCCGAGATCTGGCGCAGATTGTAGCCCTGCTCGTAGTAGAGCTCGAGCAGCCACTGCTCGCGCTCCGGCAGATCCTGTGCCGCGCGCACGATGGCCTCGCACAGGTCCTGGCGCTCGACCAGGCGCTCCGGGATCGCCGCCGCATCGGCCGAGACCTCGAGCGCCGGCTGATCGGCCAGCGTCGCGTCCAGACTGGTCAGGTGCGTGAGCGTGATGTCGTCGCAGAGGCGCCGGTACTCTTCGCTCGTCATGCCCAGCTCGGTGGCCATGGCGGCGCTCGTCGCGCTGCGGCCGTCGCGCCGCTCGATGTCGCTGCGGGCCCGCTTGAGCGCGCGCGCGGCCCGATGCAGCGACCGCGGCGCCCAGTCCCCGCGCCGTATCTCGTCGAGCATGGCGCCGCGAATCCGGATACCGGCAAAGGTCGCGAAGCTGGCCTCCTCGTCGGACTGGAAACGCTCGACCGCCTCGAGCAGGCCGATCATCCCGGCCTGGATGAGGTCCTCGATCTGAACGCAGGTCGGCAGACGACGGTGCAACCGCCAGGCGATCCGCTTGACCAGCTCGGCGTGGTCGTCGAGCAGCGGTGCCACATTCCCCACCCCGGCATACATCACCGCAGCGTTTTGCATGACTGATCCCCCCGTATCGTGGATGTCGACCTGCCGGGGCATGATCGACGCCATGTGCCATGCGAAGCGCGGATTGGAAGTCCTGTTTTGGCGCCCGCTGCGCACATTTTCCCAATCGCTTTCGCAAACGCCGTGCCTGAAAATAAAATCATTCGTTTTCAAATAATTGAAAAAGAATAATCCAAAGCGGCACGCCAGCACGGCGCAAAAGTGACCTAAAACGTCATTTGATGACGTTATATGTCACATCCGATGCGGGTGCAAGTGATGCCCGGCACGGCGCCGGGGTGTCGCGCCGCGTCAGTCGACCGCGATGCCGTAGCGGCGAAGCTTTTCGATCAGGGTGGTACGGCGCAGCCCCAGCCGCCGCGCCGCCTGCGCCACGACGCCGTTCTGACTGTCCAGGGCCTGTCGTATCAGCTGCCTCTCGACGTCCTCGACGAACAGGCGCAGATCGAGGTCTTCGTCGGGCAGGCGCAGGCTCGGCGGGCGCACGGTCGCAGCCTGCTCCGTGGCCGGATCGCACGCTGGCGATGACGCCAGATGACCGTCGAGATGCGCGGCATCGATCGGCTCGCCGGGATACAGGATTGCCAGACGTTCGACGACGTTGGCGAGTTCGCGCACGTTACCGGGCCAGTCGTGGCGCTTGAGCCGCGCGGTGGCGGTCGCATCAAAACGCGCGGTCGGCCCGTCGAGCCGGGCCGCCAGCGCCTCCATCAGAGCCGGGATATCGGCCCGGCGCTCGCGCAGCGGAGCCAGCCGGATCGGAAACACCGCCAGCCGGTGATACAGGTCGGCACGAAAATCGCCTCGCTCGATCGCCTGCGTCAGATCCCGCTGCGCCGCCGCGACGATGCGCACATCGACGGCGCGGTCGCCCGCGCTGCCGCCGGCCTGGAAACATCGATCCTCGAGCAGGCGCAGCATCCGCACCTGCAGATCGAGGCTCATGTCGTCGATGCCGTCGAGAAACAGGGTGCCGCCCGCCGCCCGTGCCAGACAGCCGGCGCGGGGCCCCGACGCAGACTTAGCGCCGTCATCGTCGCCACCGAACAGCTCGGATTCGAGGCGTGCGTGCACAATCGCGCCGCAGCCCAGCGTCACGAACGCCCCCGAGCGCCCGGATCGGCGGTGTATCTCCCGGGCCGCCCGCGTCTTGCCCGTTCCGGACTCGCCGACCAGCAGCACAGTCGAGCCTGTGCCCGCGATCCGGGCGATCATCTCGTTGACGGTCCGCATGGTCGGGGTTTCGCCCACCAGCCCCGTTGCCCGGGCGCCGGCCGCGAGCTCGGCCCGGACCCGGCGATGCAGCGTCTCCGGCGAGGTGTCGGTATGGAGCACGGTCACCTGCGCATCCAGCCGGTCCGGCGGCGTATCAGAGACGAGGAGACAGCGGATTTCAGAGGTCAGCGCGAGGACGCCTTTATGAATCGAGGACTCGCTGCCGAAATCCACGAACACCGCGAGATCGTAGGGCGTCAGCCGATACGGCGGATCGTGCGCCAGATCCCCGGGGCGCGCGAAGCCGCAGGCGACCCCGCAGGCGTCGAGATGATCCAGCAGCGACTCGATCGCCTCACGATCCGAGGCCACCACGAGCACCGAGGCGGTATGATCCGAAGCCGTTGCCGCCATGGGCTGCTTGCCACCTGTGTCTGCGCGCGTACCGTTATCCTGTAAAGCTGTATCGGCCGACCTCGACATGACCTACAGACACCGCATCGAAAAAATCCACGGACCGCGCCGCCCATGAGATCGCCGACCGTGATCATCGCGCCGGACAGCTACAAGGGCAGCGCCGAGGCGGCCGACGTCGCAGCGGCGCTGGCCGCGGGCCTGACCCACAGCTGCCCTGACGCGACGATCGCCGAAGCGCCCATGGCCGACGGCGGCGAGGGCACGCTGGCCTGCATCGCCGCCGCGCGCCCCGGACGCTGGCAGCACGCCTCCGTCGAGGCCATCCACGGCGAACGCGTGACGGCGCCCTGGTACCGGACCGAAACCGGGCTGGGCGCGATCGAATCCGCCCGCGTGCTCGGACTGCCCCTGATCGAGCGCAGTGACCGCGCCCCGGGACTGGTCGACCGCGGCAGCGGCGCGCTCGGCCGGCTGATCCGTGCGGCGCTGGACGCCGGCGTGCGCGAGATCGCCGTCGGCCTGGGCGGCAGCGCCTGCAATGATGCCGGCCTGGGCCTGCTGCTCGCCCTCGGCGCCCGGGCGCGCGACGCCGGCGGCCGTGACGTCGCGCCGACCCTGGCCGGCCTGCTCGCCCTCGATACGCTGTCACTCGACGACATCGATCCGCGGCTGGCCGATACCCGGCTGCGCGTGCTCTGCGACGTCGACAATCCGCTGCTCGGTGCGACCGGGGCGAGCCGGGTCTATGGCCCGCAGAAGGGCCTGACCGCGGCCGAGATCGACGCGGTCGAGCAGGCTTTCGCCCGGCTGGCCTGGGCCACAGGAGCACGCGCCGATGTCGATGCGCCCGGCAGCGGTGCGGCCGGTGGCCTGGGCTTCGCTCTGGCCGCGCTCGGCGCCACACTCGAGCCCGGCGCCGACACCCTGATCGAGCTGACCGGGCTGAAGCGACAGATGGCCGCCGCCGATCTCGTGATCACCGGCGAAGGCCGCTCGGATGCCCAGACTCTGTCCGGCAAACTGCCGCTGGCGATCGCGCGCGCGGCCGCGCCAGTGCCGACCGCGCTCCTGTCCGGCGCCATTGCGGACGACGCCCGAGACGCACTCGAAGGCGCCTTCGCCGGCTGTTACACGCTGGTCGAGCGGGCCGGCTCGACCGAGGCGGCACTCGCCGACCCCCTGTACTGGATACGCACGGTCGCCGCCCAGATCGGCCACGATATCGACCGGCTGCGCGCCCGCGGCTGAGGCGCAGCGCACGGGCATTCCATCACCATCGAGACCCATGCTTCGCACCTTTGAAATCGTCGGCCAGACCATCGTCGAACGCAGCGCCCCCGCGCCCGACGACCGGGGCGCGGACCTCGCCGCGGCGAGCTGGATCGACGCCCAGGACCCGACCGCCGAGGAACGCGAGAGTCTCGGCCGGTTCCTGGCCGACGAACTGCCGGAAAGCCATGTCGTCGAGGAGATCGAGGCCTCCGCCCGGTTTTTCGTGGACGTCGACGGCATCCACGTGCACTCGCTGTTCCTGTCCCAGAGCGAAGGCCGCCACGACACCGACACCGTGGCCTTCATCCTGCAGCCCGAACGCCTGATCACCTTCCGCGAGGGCGATCTCGCCGACTTCCGGCTGCTGCGCATGCGCGCCCGGCGTCACCAGGTCGAGGCCGACTCGCCCGCCGCCCTGCTGGCCACGATCTTCGAGCAGAAGGTGGAGAATCTCGCCGATACGGTCGAGGACATCCACTTCAAGCTCGAGCAGGTCAGTCACCTGGTGCTCGAGGACGAAGAGGCGGACCTCGAGGACGCGATCGAT
Source organism: Salinisphaera orenii subsp. halophila YIM 95161 (assembly GCF_003732545.1). Lineage (GTDB taxonomy): Bacteria > Pseudomonadota > Gammaproteobacteria > Nevskiales > Salinisphaeraceae > Salinisphaera > Salinisphaera orenii_A. Next base: position 29,888 of record NZ_AYKF01000071.1, read on the forward strand.
CGGCTCGCCAAGCTGGAGGACTCCAACGGCAAGATCCGCCTGTGCCTGATGGACACGCAGCGCTCGATCTCGTTTCTGCTACGGCATCTGCCGGCCCGTTCGCCGGTGCGCGACACCGCCCGCGAGATCCTGCACGACCTGGACACGCTGATGAGCCACATCGCGTTCCTGTTCGACAAGATCAACTTCCTGATGGATTCCACCCAGGGCTTCATCAACATCGAACAGAACCAGATCATCAAGATCTTCTCGATCGCGGCCGTGGTGTTTCTGCCGCCGACGCTGATCGCCAGCATCTACGGCATGAACTTCCAGCACATGCCGGAACTGGCGCTCACCTACGGCTATCCGATCGCGCTGGTGGCGATGGTGCTGGCCGGCATCGCGCCCTACGCCTACTTCAAGTACAAGAACTGGCTCTAGGCGCCCAGTCCGCGCCAAGCGCTGTCTTGCGGCGAGACGAGGCGTCGTGCGGTCGTCCTCGCAAGCGTGCCAGGACGCCGGGTTGCCGCACGACAGCGCCTGGCCCGAAGGCCGGACCGCCCATGAACAAACGACCATGGGCCACTGCGGCGTTGCCGGCCTGGTCCGTGGCGCGCCCCGATCGGCGACTCGCGTCTTGCCGCACACGATCTGCGATCTCCAATGCGGCGCTCGCAAGAAGCGTTAGCAGGCCCCGGCCGCGGCGCGCGACGCCCGACTCACTGTTCCACCTGCAGGGCGCGATAGTTCATGTAGACCAGCCGCACGAGGGTGTACTCGAACGGCGATCCGGTCTGGTAGTAGCGGAAATTGACGGTGTCGCGCGTATTGATCACGTACAGGGTCCAATACGGCAGGCGCGCCCACGGATGCTCGTCGAGCTGTAGCGGGTCGATGGCGTAGAACAGCCCCTGATCGCCGGCCAGGCCGATGCTGTCACGCAGCGACGACGGCCCGAAGAACGGCAGCACCAGGTACGGCCCGGCGCCCACGCCGTAATAGCCCAGCGTCTGGCCCAGATCCTCGTCGCGCTGTTCCAGGCCGATGGCGCCGGCCGGGTCGAACAGCCCGCCCAGGCCGACCGTCGAGTTGATCACGAACCGCGACAGCGTCACCGCGGAGCTTTCGGGCTTGGCCTGCAGGACACTGTTGGCGAAGGTGTTGATCTCGCCCAGATTGGAGAAGAAGTTCTGCACCCCCGTGCGCGCGAAGCCCGGCGTGATCGTGCGATAGACCTGGACCGCCGGCATCAGGACATAGCGGTCGGCGAGCGCGTTGAAGCGATACACGCGCCGGTTGAAGCCCTCGAAGGGGTCCGAGATCGCCAGCGGGTTGGCGGTGGTCTCGACCACCGGCACCCGGTCCGGCGTGTCCGCGTCAATGGTCCGCGGCGGTGGCGTGCTCGCACAGGCGCCCAGGGTCAGGCAGACGAGCGTCGCCCACAGCAGTCGCTGCTGGGCGGCAAATCGGCGGATGGGGCGTGCAGGGCCGTTCATGGCGAGAAGAAGTCCTGTAGGGCGGCGATGGTGTCGCGATAGCCGAGATTGCCCAGATGACCGCCGTGCGGCCGGATCCGCGCGCGCGAACCGAAGGTCGAGCGCAGGAACGACACGTCGCCGTCGCCCAGAATCGGATCGTCGGCGTTGGCGAACACGGCGATGTCCTCGTGCCGCGCGAGAAAATCCTCGATATGGCGCAGGTCGGCCTCGGCGATCAGCCGGCGCCGCGAGAGATCGCGGCCGTCGCGGTTCCAGTACGGCAGCAGCAGCTCGTCGATGTAGTCGGTGAACGACATCCGGAACGAACGCTTGATATAGGGATCCATCGAGTCGTAGGGGCCGAGCTCGACGTTGCGCGGCACGATCACGTCGGACTGGGTGAGCACGTCGGCGGCGAACGACATGTTCGCCAGCGCCAGCCGGAAGGCCAGGCCCACGATCGCGGCGATGTCGGCCCGGTCGGGCGACTGGCTGGTATAGGCGCGATAGAGGAAGTCCTCATTGAAGCGCAGGCTGTCGCCGCTGGAATAGATCCGCCTGAGCCCGCCGAGACCGCGCGCCACGAACGCGGGGATGCCGTCGATGCCGCCGTCCAGATTGCGTTCCAGCAGCGCATCCATGCGCCGGACCGAATCCCAGACGCTGACCGCCGGATTGAGCAGCAGCACACGCGAGAAATCGAAGGTGCCGACCTTGGCGTCGTGCGCCGCCACGAAGGCGGCCTCGGTCGCGCCCAGGCTCCAGCCCGTCAAGGCATAGCCGGTGACCTCGGTCGTCTCCGGCAGATCGTCGCGCACCGCGCCCATCAGCCGGTAAAGCTCCTCGACGTCCGCCGACATGCGGCCGGGCACCGGGTGCTCCGCGGCCCCGAGCATGAACGGAACGCTGGTGGGCGATGGCAGGCAGGCGACGCTGTAGCCCACCTCGTGCAATGCGCGCGAGAGCAGCACGCACTTGCTGGACAGCGCGCTCGCGCCGGTACCGGCGATCACGAACGCCAGCGGCGCCGGCTCGTCCTGCGTGACCAGCAGATACTGCAGCGGCCGCGCATAGCGCAGCGATGCCGGCGTCTCACGCTCGACCAGCGGCTCGAGCGTACGCACCGCGAAATCCAGATCGGCGGGCAGCTCGGCTTTGAGATCGGCCGGGGTACCGACGACCGTGGCAGCCAGACCGTCGGTGATGGGATAGCCGGCGGCAGCGCCGCCTTCGGCCTGGGCCTGCGCCAGCGCTGCGGGGGCGCACAGCACCAGCCACAGGAAGAGCAACCCCGCACGCATTCGCATCATCGCCTGTCCACCGCATAGATCCGGAACATGACGCGCCGCATCATACGCGATTACGACGCCCGCCAGCGGTCGCCGGCCCGCCGGGCAGGCGCCGTGGGCGCCGGACGATTACGCGGGTACTGCTGCACATGACAGCGACAGCTTGCCACGAGAGGCCACGCCGCGACAGTCGGGCACCGGGCGACCGCCCCGCATGCCGCCGAACACACCGCCGGCGCAGGGCCTGCGGGCGAGCGTCCGCGATCCGCGCCGGCGCCGGAGCCGGAAGAACAGACTCGGAGCCGTTCCAGCGCCGGGAGCAGCGGCGGCACGACCGACGTCAGCGGCGCCGGAACGCCGCATGCGCCAGCACCACGCCGGCGATCGGCGGCAGCAGCAGCGCCCAGTCCGGCGGCCCGACCGGGCCCGCCATGGGCTGCATCGCCAGTGCCCGCAGGCTGGCGAAGATCTCCACGTAAGTGCCGATCAGCAGGAGGCCCAGACCGATGCAGGCCGCGCGCACATAGCCCCGCCGCGCGCCGCGATGGAACAGGACCGCGCTCAGGGCCGCCAGCAGCAGCACGCCGGCTTCCGGGAGGTCGAAACGCATGCCCGCAGTGCCCAGATTCGCCAGCACGATCGAAGCGCCCAGCGACACGGCCGCGGCGAAACCGTAGCCGTTGCGCGGGCGGCCGCTGGAGACACGTCCGCGCCTTGGGGATTCGACCGGCGCGGGGCCGGCCGCGCGCGAACTGGAGACGTCGGTCACCACACCGCCCAGCCGGCGAAAACGCACCTCGGCGCCCACGCGGGGTGATTCGCGATCGCGCCAGGCGAGCGGCCCAAAGGAATCGTAGCGGCCCGAGGCGTCGACGATCTCGCCGCAGCCGTCCACCGGGTCATAGCTCGCGATCCGGCCCGTCGCCTCGCGGCGCATTCGCTGGCCGGGCTCGTCATCGTCCGGGGCGCCGCCCGCGGCCAGCCCGGCGATCGCGCGGTTCATGGCATTCGCCGCATCGTCGGACGGTATGCCCGGTTTCTGTCTCAAGCGAGCGCTCCCCCGAAGCGGGTCGCCGCGACCGGGTCCTGCCCCGTATCGCGGCGGCGGCGCATACGCGCGACGGGCGGCCGGTCCGACGAACGCCTCATCGACATGGCGTACGCAGATCGAAAGACGACGATACGGCCCCGATCAATTCAGCCGTACTCGGCCGGATCCGGGACCGCCGGGAAACGCGGCGGATGCGCCGACATGTAGGCATGACAGGCCCGCAGCACCCGGACGTCGTCGAACTTGCCGCCGGCGAGCTGAAAGCCGACCGGCAGTCCCTGGTCGGTGAAACCGCAGGGCACGGAGGCCGCCGGCTGCTGGCTGAGGTTGAACGGATAGGAGAACGGGGCCCATTCCTCCCAGTCGCGCATGTCGCTGCCCGGCGGCACCTCGTGATTGACCTCGAACGGCTCGAGCGGAACCGTGGGCGTCATCAGCAGATGATAGTCCTGGTTGAAGTGCTCGAGACGCTGGGTCAGGCGGGCGCGATCGGCATAGCCGCGAAACAGATCCAGGGCCGACCAGTTCTCGGCATGGCGGGCGTTGGCCACCAGCCCCGGGTCCAGCTCCTGGCGCCCGGTCTGGTCGCACTGCGACCAGACCTCGAGCGAGGCCGTGAACCACAGCCGCCTAAAGATATCGATCGGGGTCTCGAAGCCGGGATGGATCTCGACGATCTCCGCGCCCAGCTCCTCGAGCTTGTCCGCCGCCTCGCGCACGCGGGCGGCGATCTGTTCATCGACCTCGGCATAGCCGAGATCCGGGGAATAGGCGATGCGCAGGCCGCGCAGATCGCACTCCAGATCGACGCCCCAGTCCTCGGGCTGACCGCGCGTGGCGTAGGGATCGCGATAGTCGTAGCGGCCGATGACGTTGAGCATGCGCGCCGCATCGGGAACGCTGCGCGTGAGCGGGCCGATGTGCGACAGCGTCGGCATCTTGGCCGGCGGCCACTGCGGCGTCCAGCCGAAGGTCGGCTTGAAGCCGAACACGCCGGTGAAGCCGGCGGGGATGCGGATCGAGCCGCCGGAGTCACCGCCCTGGTGGAGCACCCCCATGTTGAGCGCGGCCGCCGCGGCGGCGCCGCCGGAGGAGCCGCCGGGCGTCAGCCGCGTGTCCCAGGGATTGCAGGTCGCACCGAACACACGGTTGTCGGTGACCGCCTTCCAGCCGAACTCGGGCGTGTTGGTCTTGCCCAGCATCACCGCGCCGGCTTCGCGCAGCCTGGCCGCTGGCGGCGCGTCGGCGTCGCACAGCGCCTCCGACGTGGTCAGGGAGCCCTCGCGCGCGGGCATGCCCGCCACCTCGGTGAGATCCTTCATCGACACCGGCACGCCGTCGATCGGCGACAGCGGCTGGCCCTGGCCCCAGCGGCGGGCCGAGGCGCGGGCGGCGTCCTCCGCCCCCTCGCGGTCGACGTAGACGTAGGCGTTGACCTTGTCGTTGAAGCGCTCGATGCGATCGAGCGCGGCGCGGGTCGCCTCCAGCGGCGAGGCGTCGCCGCTGCGGAACAGTTCCGCAAGCCGGCCGGCGTCCAGGGTTCCAAGATCCGTATCGTTGCCGCTCATGAGTCCCCTTGTTCGTTCGGCATCGGTGTTCGGCGTGCGGAGGCTAACCGGGCCGTCGCCGTCGACCAATCCGGAAAACTACCCAACGGCGAGCGCCCCGCACGGCCCACATCCAGGTCGGGGACCGCGGCGTAATGCGGGTATCATTCGCGGGCGCGACCATGAACGCATCCAAGGACACAGACACCCCGGCCCGGACCCGGTTCCGGGCCGATGACCGCGACCGTTCGAGGTCGCCCCTGCGGCCGTGGCTGCTGTTACTGCTGCTCGCCGCCCTGATCGCGCTGCTGGCCAGCCGGCCTGAGCTGCGCCGGGACGCCGCGGCCAGCGCCCGCTCGGCCGTGTTCGACGGGCTGAACATCGCCCCGCGCCGGATCTACGCCTGGCGGCTGTGGCTCGCCGGGCTGGACGACAGCGCGCTGGGACGGCGCTGGGCATCGGCGGTCGAGCGCGCCGGCGCGGACCCGATCGTGCTGGGCGAGCGCTACCGCGACACGCACCGCTTCGCCCCCGACACCATCGAGGCGCGCGTCTACCGGACCACGCTGGAACGCGGCCGGCAGCTCGCGCTCCGCGTGACCCGAACCGACGACGACCGCGACCGGCTCTATGCCAGCGTCGAGCATCGCAGCGACGGCGACGCGGACTGGTCGACCGTGGCCTCGCTGCCGACCGACGGCACGCGTCGCCGGATCATGGCCGAGGCCGACGGCGACTACCGTGTCGTGCTGCAGCCGGAACTGGCGGCCGACGTGGCGTTCACGCTGGCCGCGGCCACGGGCGGCTCGCTGGCGTTTCCGGTGGAAGGCGCGGCCGAGCGGGACATCGGCAGCGGCTTCGGCGCGCCCCGCGACGGCGGCACCCGCGACCATCACGGCGTGGACATCTTCGCCGCCCGGGGTACCCCGGTGCGCGCGGTGGCCGACGGCCGGGTGCGCACCGGCACCGAAGGCATCGGCGGCAATCACGTCTGGCTGTCGTCGGGCATGCTCGGTATCGGCGGCGCCCGCTACTATTACGCCCACCTCGATGCATTCGAGGTCGAGTCCGGCGACTCGGTCGCCGCAGGCGACGTGCTCGGCACCGTGGGCAACACCGGCAACGCCCGCACCACGCCACCGCACCTGCACTTCGGCATCTATCTGAGCGGCGGCCCGGTCGATCCGGCGCCCTTTCTCGGGCCGCCGCCGCGGCTACCGGCACAGTAACCGGCGCCCAGGGCCGGCGCGGCGTTCGAGTCGGCCTGGCCCGGCATACCGCCTCGACGGCAGGCGGTGGCCGGGCCGGACCCGCGCGCCCTGGGCCTATCGGGCGAGAATCAGCGCATGCGGACCGGCGGCCCGAGCCCACAGCGCGCGTCGCGCGCACGGGTTGCCGCCCCGCCCATCACTCGAAGCGCAGACAGTCTCGCTCGGCCCCGGCGCGCCGGGCCGAGCGCACGGCCACGCCCTCGGACATCGCCGCGCGGATGAGCGGGCCGATGCGGTGCAGGCTTTCCGCCGAGGCACGATCGACCAGACGCTGGCGCGGGGTCCGCTGGATCAGGGTTCGCGCCCAGGGCGGCAGCAGCGCCGCCCCCGCGCCGAGGAACATGCGGCGGGAGACGCCGGCCACCGGGATCGGCAGCGCCATGGATTCGAGCACGGCCAGGGTCTCGCGCGAGCGATGGTCGAAGCGCAGCGCCGGCTGCATCGCCGCGAAGTACTCGTCCATCTGCGCCTTGGATGCCGGCACGTCGGTCGCGCCCAAAGCCTCGGCGATACGCCGCGTCTCGTCGAAGTAGGCGTCCTGGGCCGCGCGGCTCAGATCCGGCCGACGATACCGCCGGTAGCCGGCCAGAAAACTGGCCATCTCGGTGCAGTGCACCCAGGTGAGCAGGTCCGGATCGTGGGCGGAGTAGGGTTCGCCGGCATCGGTGGTGCCGCGCACGCGGTCGTGGATGCGATCGACCATCTCGATGATGCGGCGGGCGTCCGCGGTCGGCGCATAGGTGGTCGCGGCCACGAACATGGTCGTGCGGCGCAGGCGCCCGAGCGCGTCGTCGCGGAAGTTGGAGTGGTCGACCACGCCGGCCAGCGCGCGCGGGTGCAGCGTCTGCAGCATGAGCGCGGCGATGCCGCCGGCCATCATCCCCGGAAAATCGGCGTGGACTTTCCAGGTCACCGACCCCGGCCCGAACAGACCCGGATCGCCCGCGGGCGCGTCGTAGTCGATGCCGAAGTCCTCGGTTGTGGCCACCACGCCGACGATGGCCTGGCGCAGGCGGGCGTACACCGGGGTCAGCAGTGCGTCGGGGCCCGGCAGGCGGCGGGACAGGCGATCGAGTCGGGACATGGGCTCAGGATAGCGGGCGTGTCGAGACAATACCGGCGGCGGCGGTACGCGGATGCGTCAGCGCGCGGCGTCCACGAATTCCCGCAGCGGCCGGTGCGCGGCCAGCAGCCAGTCCTCCACGCCGCGACCGCTGGCCGCGATCGCCGCCAGCAGCACCTCGCCGGCGGCGCGCGCATCCTCGCCGGCGTCGTGATGCGCGAACACGATGCCCAGATGTTCGGCCAGACCGGCCAGCCCCCAGCCGCGGCGGGCGAACTGCGGAAACGCACGCCGCGCGACCCGGGCCGAGTCCAGCCAGCGGGCGGCGATCGGCGCGAGATCATCGGCCGCACAGGCGCGGGCCAGCGCGGTGACGTCGAAGGCCGTGTGCGAGACCGCGATCCGGCCGGCCAGGCGCGCCGCGATCGTCGGCCGCAGCGCCGGCCAGTCCGGCGCGTCGCGCACATCGGCCGCATGCAGCCCGTGGATGGCGATATTGTGCGGCGAGAAATGGGCGCGCGGATTGACCCGCCACACCGCACAGTCGACCAGCGCGCCGCCGGCGAAACTCGCCAGACCGATCTGGCAGATGCTGCCCGGATCGGCGTTGGCGGTCTCGACGTCGACGGCGATGAAATCCGGCGCCGGCGCGGCGCGCCCGATGGGCCGCGCCACGCTCAGCCGCCGCCGCGCGCGGCGGCTACCACAGCCAGCCGATCAGCAGATAGGGCACCAGCGTGGCGATGATCACGCAGATGACGTTGAGCACGAAGCCGGCGCGGATCATCGACTGGATGCGCATGCGACCGGTGGCGAACACGATGGCGTTGGGCGGCGTGGCCACCGGCATCATGAACGCACAGCTGGCCGCGAGCGCGGCCGGCACGGTCAGCAACAGCACGTCGACGCCGACCGATCCGGCCAGGGCCCCGAGCAGCGGCATGAACACGGCCGCGGTCGCGGTGTTCGAACTGACCTCGGTCAGCGAGATGATCACCAGCACCACGGCGCCGATCAACAGGACGGCCGGCAGCGCGCCGAAGATCTCCATCTGGGTGGCGATCCATTCGGCCAGCCCCGTCTCCTTGATCGCGCCGGCCAGCGCCAGACCGCCGCCGAACAGCAGCAGCACGCCCCAGGGCACGTTCGCCTCGTTCTCCCAGCTCATCAGCCGCGCGCCCTTGCCGTCGCCGGCCGGAATCACGAACAGCGACACGCCGATGGCCATGGCGATGAGCGCGTCGGACAGCCAGTCGAGGCCGTAGTCGGTCAGCAGCGGCCGGCTGATCCACAGCGCGGCGGCGAGCAGGAACATGCCGCCGACGCGCTTTTCCGCGCTCGACATCGGCCCGAGCTCGTCCAGCTCGCCCTTGAGCATGTCGCGGCCGGCCTTGCCGGTGTCCAGCTCGAAACCGCCGCGCACCAGCCAGGCCCAGGCCGCGGCCATCATGACGATGGAAACCGGCAGCCCCACCATCATCCACTGGGCGAAGCCGATGTCGATGCCCTGATCCGAGGAGAGATAGCCGGCCAGCAGCGCGTTGGGCGGCGTGCCGATGAGGGTGGCGACACCGCCGATGGAGGCGGAATAGGCGATCGCCAGCAGCAGGCGCGTGGCGTAGCGCTCGACCGCGGGCGCCTGCTCGCCCTCGGGGTCGTCGGCCATCAGGCTGACCACCGACATGCCGATCGGCAGCATCATGATCGAGGTCGCGGTGTTGGACACCCACATGCTGATGAAGCCGGTGGCGATCATGAAGCCGGCGATCTGGCGCTTCGGCTGGGTACCGACAGCCAGCAGCGTGGTCAGGGCGATGCGCCGGTGCAGGTTCCAGCGCTGCATCGCCAGCCCGATCAGAAAGCCGCCAAGAAACAGGAAGATGATGTCGTCGGCGTAGCCGTTGGCCAGATCCTGGAAGTCGCCGATGCCGATCGCCGGGCCGAGCGCGAGCGGCAGCAGCGAGGTGGCCGGGATCGGGATCGCCTCGGTGGCCCACCAGGTGGCCATGAACAGCGCCAGCCCGGCGCAGTGCCAGGCCGGCGCATCCATGCCGGTGGGTGCCGGCAGCAGCAGCGTCGCGATCAGGAACAACGGCCCCAGCGCCAGGCCGATGCGTCCGGCGCGACTGGCGGCATGGGCGTTCTGCTGATTCGCGCTGACGCTTTCCTGGCTGGAACTCATGGGCGGATGGCCTCGTCGGTCGTGGTGGGGTCGGCCTCGGCGGCGCCGAGACGCGCGAGCAGGGTCGTCGGCTCGGCGGCGACCCGCACGCGCTCGACCTGGGCGGCGGCGACGAAGCCTTCGGCGCACATGTGCGCGAGGCAGTCGCGCAGCGGCGCATAGAAGCCGTCGATGTCGAGCAGGCCGCAGGGCTTGTCGTGATGACCGAGCTGATGCCAGGTGAGCACTTCGAACAGCTCCTCGAGGGTGCCGAAGCCGCCCGGCAGGGCAATGAAGGCGTCGGCGTTGTCGATCATCAGGCGCTTGCGCTCGTGCATGCTGTGGACGATGCGCAGATCGGTGAGCCCGTCGTGGGCCAGCTCGCGGTCGAGCATCGACTGCGGGATCACGCCCAGCACTTCGCCGCCGGCCGCGCGCGCGGCGTCGGCCATCGCCCCCATCAGGCCGATCCGGGCGCCGCCGTAGACCAGCCGCAGCCCCGCCGCCGCCAGCGCGCAGCCGAGTCCGGCCGCAGCCTCGCGGTAGATCCGCCGCCCACCGTCGCGCGAGCCGCAGTAGACACAGACCGATTGGATACGCGCGGGCGCCTGACTCATGTCAACAGCATACCGGCCCCGGCCCGCCGCCGGCGACGGTCAGCGCGCATCGTCGCGGTCCTTGACGAAGGTTTCATCGGTCTCGCCCCGGAAGAACCGCCGACCGTAGATCAGCAGGCACAGGCCGATGCCGACCCCGAACGCCCAGGCCGCGCCCTGGGTCACCAGCACCCCGGCAGTCACGCCCGCGATGCCCAGATCGCGCTGGCTGCGCGCCTCCATGATGCCGATGCGCACGCTGACATAGCCCTGAATGAGCAGCGTCAGCGCCAGAGCCACGCCCAGAATCGGCTGAATGACCGAGACGATCGGCAGCAGCAGCAGACCGGTGTTGGTGCCCCAGCGGAACGAGCCCGCGCCGCCGAAGATCGAATCCATCGCCTTTCGGCCTTCCTTGTAGCGTTCGGTGATGACCACGTGCATCGCCGCCCACAACGGGCCGCACATGGCCACGTCCGGGCCGAACACGCTCATCGCGGCGTTGCGACTGCCGAAGATCATGTGCGCCCGGTCCGGGCTGTAGTCGATGGACTCGTCCGGACGCGACCCCTCGGCCTCGTCCAGCAGCGCCTTGGACTGGAGCACGTCGCCGAAGAGCACGATATAGGTCGCGGCCACCATCGGCAGGGCCTGGATGAAGAACCATAGCGGCGGCAGACCCACACCGAAGACCGTGTACTCGCGCCAGAGGGTGACGAAATCGGGCTTGGAGAAGCCCCATTCCACATCCGGCCACGGCGCCTCGCCGAACAGCGGCGCGAGCACGATCGCCAGGGCGATGATGGGGAATATCCCGAGCTTGCCGATCAAGCCGAAGACGACGCTGCGCTGCTTCAGGGCGTTGAATCCCTGAGAAAAGATCAGCAGGAAGGCCAGCCCGACCGCGATCGAGATGGTGAAAGGGAAGGTCCAGAACCGGCCGTCGTCGGCGAACACGGTGTTCACCGCCGCCAGCCCCGCGCCCATGATGATCCCGGCCTTGAGCGCCGGCGGCACGAAACGCACCACCTGTCGCGCGAGCCCGGTCACGCCCAGCCCGATGGACAGCGCGCCGAGCATGAACTGAAAGGCGATCAGCGCGTGGACGCGATCGGTGCCCTCGGGAAAGCCCTCGCAGTAGGCGATCAGCAGCGGGATCGCGGGCGTGATCCAGCCGGGGACCACGGGATCGCCGAGCAGATGATGGGTGAGATAGAGCAGGCCGTTGAGCATGACCACCGCGAGTGCGGCCTCGAAGGGCATGCCCAGCAGGTCCGTCATCAGCGGGATCGCGGCCAGATCCACCGCACACATGAGCAGCCCCTGCAGATAATCGGGCCACTCGAAGCGGTAGTGAAGGAACGGCAGGCGCAGCTTGAACGGCCCCATGCCCCAGTACGGCGCTTCGCCGCGGGTGCGATCTCCCCAGTGCGTCATATGCTTGCGTTACGGTCGCTGAACAGGCCGCAAGATTATTGACCCGGGAGCCGAACACGCAACTGTTCGCGATTTCTCGTCGGCGACTAACTCGGGCCGGCCGCGTGAGCGAAGCAGGCGTGGCCACCGAACCGAGTACAGGCGCCGCGGTCTTAACAGCGCGTTGAGGCGAACGGCGTTAAGCTCGCGCCGGCCGCGCCGCGGCCCGAACGCGATCATCAAAGCGAGAATCCACATGCATGTGCCGGTCTGGGTCTGGGCTACCACCATTGCGGGCATCATCGCCCTGCTGATCTTCGATTTCGTCGCCCACGTGCGCAAGCCGCACGAGCCGAGCCTGCGGGAGGCCGGCGGCTGGTCAGTGTTCTACGTGGTGCTCGCGCTGCTGTTCGGCGCCGGGCTCTGGTACGTCTGGGGCCACCAGCACGGGGTCGAATATCTGGCCGGCTACGTCACCGAGAAGAGCCTCTCGGTCGACAACCTGTTCGTGTTCGTCATCATCATGTCCGCCTTCGCCGTGCCCAAGGCCTACCAGCAGAAGGTGCTGCTGATCGGCGTGGTGATCGCGCTCATCCTGCGCACCATCTTCATCGCCCTCGGCGCGGCCGCCATCGAGCATTTCTCCTGGGTGTTCTACATCTTCGGCCTGTTCCTGCTCTACACCGCCTACAGCCTCGCGACCTCTTCCCACGACGAGGACGAAGCGTTCGAGCCCAACATCATGGTGCGGCTGGCGCAGAAGTATCTGCCGGCGACCGACGAATACAACGGCGCGAAGATGACCGTCGTCGAAAATGGAAAGCGCATGATCACGCCCATGCTGATCGTGATGATCGCCATCGGCGCCACCGACATCCTGTTCGCGCTGGACTCGATCCCGGCGATCTACGGGCTCACCAAGGAGCCCTATATCGTGTTCACGGCCAACGCCTTCGCCCTGCTCGGCCTGATCCAGCTCTACTTTCTGCTCGGCGGCCTGCTCGACCGGCTGATCTATCTCAGCAAGGGTCTGGCGCTGGTGCTCGGCTTCATCGGCGCGAAGCTCATCGTGGAGGCGCTGCACGGCAACGAACTGCCCTTCATCAACGGCGGCGAGCCGGTGCACGCGGTACCGGAGATCCCGATCTGGTTCTCGCTGTCGGTCATCATCGGCATTCTGGTGGTCACCACCGTCGCCAGTCTGATCCAGTCAGCGCGCGCGGACCGCAAGAACGGCCACTGACCCCCGAGGCCCGCGTCCATGGCCCAAGCGCGGAGACGCACTCCGGCATTGCGGCGCCTGCACGGGACTCGGAAGGCGGGCGCGGTGATACCCGGCGCAACTGCTATCGCCTGCGGGCATGAAAAAGGGCTGGAGCGCATGCCCCAGCCCTCGACGGGCGCCGGCCCCGATCAGGACGCCGGACAGGCGGGGATGCCGGCCCGCTGCTCACGGGTGAACTGGCAGCCGTAGTTCTCGTCGTCGATCGCGTCACGTGAGACCGAGTCGCCGGCCGGCTTCTGGCCGTTCTGCTCCCAGGCGATCATGGCGTTGAAGGCCTCGACGAGTTCCGCCGGCTCCCAGTCGCAGTGCGGCGAGGCCCGTATCGCGCGCTGAACCAGCAGATCCTCGTTGCCGTTGGCCTGGGCGCGCTCCCGGTAGAGCTGTTCGTGCAGGAAGGGCACGTACAGATCGCCGGTGTTGTGCAGCGTCACCACCGGCACGCTGAACTCGCCGTTGATCTTCGGAATCCAGCGCAGACCGTCGGGCTGCGGGGGATTGGCATCCGGGTTCGCGTTCACCCGCAGCATGCTCTGATTGAACAGGCTCTCGTCATCGCTGACCGCGTTGGGGTCGCCGTCGTAGTTGTAGTGCACCTCCGGGTTGCCGAAGCTGTTGCGCGCCAGGATGCCGTTGACCGTGCCGTCACGCCCCCCGGTACCCATCACGACGTTGTAGTAGCCGCCTCGGAAACCCTGCTCGAACGCCGGCCGGTCGCCCCCGCTGAGCGTGCGGACGATGTTCTCCAACCGCAGGCCGGCCTCGGTGGGCACGCCCTGCTGTTCGAAGCTCGGAGGTGCTTCCCAGAGCACCGCATCGATCGCCGACTGGTCGAACTCGGCCGGATAGCTGTTCGGTCCGAGATCCGCGGCATGCTGGGCCGCAAAGGTGACGTTGCCCAGGTAATCGAACTCGGCGGTACCTCCGACCACGCCACAGCGCGGCACGGCGCCGGCATAGCTCGTCTTGTGGTTGGCGTTGGCCAGGGTCTCGGCTTCGATGGCGGCGGCGGTGACGTGTCCGCCCATCGAATCGCCGGTGATATAGATCTTGTCCGGCGCCATGAGCGTACGCCCGTTCTCGGCGGCGATATCGGTGATCGCGTTGGCCAGGGCGTTCGTATCCTCCACGCCGACACGCACGTCGTAGTAGTTCTTGCTGTAGCTCGAGGCGGCCCAGGCATAGCCCTGACTGATGTAATAGCTGCGCAGCGGCGCATTACCCACCGTGAGCTGTTCGCCCTCGCCGCGATAACCATGCGCATACATGACGAGCATGCCGTTCCAGTTGCCCTCGGTGGGCACCTCGACACGGTAGCCCGCGCCGTCCAGAACACCCCACCAGCGGTCGGTCTCGACGCCGTCCAGCGCCTCGAACGGTAGCGTCGACTCGTCGACGGAAAAACTGCGGTCGTCCTGCAGCCTGACGGTTTCGGCGTTGTCCGTGTCGTCGACGGCCACGTCATCGCCGTCGTCGCTCGAGCACCCCGCCACCAGCGCACTCGCACAGGCGAGCGCCAGGACCTGAGTCCAGCGTAGATCGATCCTCCTTCCCCTCCTGCGCACCGTTGCCGCGGCCTTGTGGCGACCGTCTCGCTCCGGCGCGATTATTTTCGGTTGGTATCCGCTCCCGGTCGGCGTAAAACGAAACACGATTTCACCGACAGCATCGAGTAATCCACCGTCGCACTGCACAAGTCAAGTGCGCGGACGCGAGCGGCCACGAGCACGACGCGAACCCGAGTGGTCTCAAGCCTGAGAGCACGCCATTTTTTATTCGATTCGTCAGTCGTTTGCCGGAATGGCACCGAAAAGCCCTCGATCAGCCGCCGGGGCGCCCCGCGTAATTTGGGATGCCGTTACTGCACCACGATCGCGCAATCACCCCGTGCCGGACACACCGAAGCAACAACCGTCGCGCGGCACGCCAGGCGCGCGCCAATCGTGCGCCGACAAACGGGCGGCGCCCGCTGCTTACGGCCCAGACGCATCGAGCCTGCCGCAGCAACGCGGGCCGCGGCGCCGCTTCGCGAACCCGCGATCGGAACCTGTGTTCAGCCGCCGTCGCGGAAGAAGCTGCTCGTACCGCGGGCGCGGGCGGCGGCGTCGAGCTTTTCGAGGGCGATGACGTAGGCCGCGGTGCGGTGGTCTATCTCCAGCGACTCGGCGCGGTCGGCAACGCGTTTCGTGGCATCGACCATGCGCTGCTCGAGCCGCTCGACCACGGTCGACGCGTCCCAGTACCAGGCCTGGCGGTTCTGGACCCACTCGAAATAGCTCACGGTCACGCCGCCGGCGTTGGCCAGGATGTCGGGCAGCACGGCCACGCCGTTGTCCGCGAGGGTCGCGTCGGCCTCGCTGGCGACCGGGCCGTTGGCGATCTCAACGATCGTGCCGGCGCGCACGCGGTCCGCGTTGTCGGCGGTGACGACGTTCTCCAGCGCAGCCGGCGCGAGGATATCCACATCCAGCTCGATCAGCTCGTCGTTGCCGAGGGTCTCGCCGCGGC
The DNA here is from genome assembly GCF_003732545.1 of Salinisphaera orenii subsp. halophila YIM 95161. GTDB lineage: Bacteria > Pseudomonadota > Gammaproteobacteria > Nevskiales > Salinisphaeraceae > Salinisphaera > Salinisphaera orenii_A. Next base: position 45,532 of record NZ_AYKF01000071.1, read on the forward strand.
CGGCGCCGCCGAGATCGCCTTCGCTGTAGCCGGAGGCGACCGACCGGTGCGCCTCCTTGTGCGCGATCACGGCGTCGATGTCGAGGCCGTTCGGATCGTGGATGGCGCCGCTGGAATCACTGACCGCAACCACAGTGTAGCCGGCCTCGGCACAGCGCCGGGCGAAACGCGCGCCGGCGTTGCCGAAGCCCTGCACGGCGACCGTCGTGCCCTCGGCCTGCCGGTCCCAGCGCTGCATCATCGTGGTGAGCGTATGGAAGGCCCCGTCGCCGGTGGCAGTCGCGCGGCCGGCCGAGCCGCCCATCTCGACCGGCTTGCCGGTGATGACCTCGCGCACCTCGCCGCGGTTGATGATCCGGTACTGATCCATCATCCAGCCCATGACCCGCGGATTCGTGTTCACGTCCGGGGCCGGGATGTCCGTGTTCGGGCCGATGAAGTCGGCGATCTTGTCCACCCAGGCCCGCGACAGGCGCTCGAGCTCGGCGGGCGAGAGCCCCTTCGGATCGACCGCGACGCCGCCCTTGCCGCCCCCAAAGGGCAGGCCAAGCACCGCGCACTTGATGGTCATCCAGAACGCGAGCGTGGCGACCTCGTCCGCACCCACGTCCGGATGAAAGCGGATGCCGCCCTTGGCCGGGCCGAGAGTGTCGTCATAGCGCACGCGGTAGCCGGGGTAGAGCGTCAGCGTGCCGTCGTCGCGGCGCAGCGGCACCGACACCTTGAGCGCGGTGTCCGGCTGGGCCAGACGCTGGGCGGTGTCCTCGGAGATGTCGACGTGTTCGAGCGCGGCGCTGATACGCGCGCCGGCGCCATCGAAGAGACCGGGCATGATCGATCGTCCAGGCGTTGAGCAATACCTTCTACCTGACCGCGGAAACACGCCGAATCAAGGGGCCGGCGGATGTTTCAGGTCGGTCGGGGCGGCGCGTCACCGGCCCGACGCCAGTCCGGCGGGATGGCCGCGCGCAGATGATCGAGCAGACACAGCGTCTTGCGCGGCAGACGACCGTGCGGGCAGGCCAGCGTGATCGGCACGGCGGGCAACGTCCAGTCCTGAAGACAGGACACGAGCGTACCGGGATGCGCGCGCAGGCGCCGGGCGACCATCCAGTCCGGGAGAACGCCCAGCCCGCGCCCGCGCACGATGGCATCGGCCTGGAGCACATCCTGGTCGGCGCGCGAGCGCGAGCGCAGCGGCGCCAGCCGATGGGCCGAGCCGTCCGCACGCCGCAGCGTCAGCCCGTCACGCAGGGCCCCCAGCATGTCCACCCAATCATGTGCGGCCAGATCGCGCGGGTGCAACGGGGTACCGCGCTCGGCCAGATAATCGGGATGCGCGTAGATGCCGCGGGTGAGCCGGCCCACGGTTTCGGTGCGCAGCCCGCAGTCCTCGAGCGCGCCCGGCCAGAGACAGATGGCGATGTCCGACTCGGCCGTGGGCGGCTGGGTGAGCGTCGCCAGCGTCAGCTCCATTTCGGGAAAGCGCTCCAGAAACGCCTCGACCCGATGCGTGAACCAGCCACGCATGAACAGCGGATGCGCGTGGACGGTCAGCTGGCCGCTGACCCGTTCGCGCAGATTGTCCAGCGCGTGCCGGCTCTCGCGACTGAGATCGAGCATGTGCCGGCAGTAGCCGGCGAAGGTCTCGCCCGCCTCGGTCGGTACCAGACGGTTGGAGCGGCGTTCGAGCAGCGGCTGGCCCACCTGTGTTTCCAGACGGCCCAGCCGCCGGCTGAGCGTGGATTTCGACAGCGCCATATCGCGGGCGCTGGCCGTGAGACTGGCGTTGTCGACCACGGCCACGAACACCGCGAGATCGTCCAGATGATGCATCGCTCGCCTTCTCCCTCGCTCGGCACTGCCTCCGGCGCCCCTGATGTTGCAGCAATCGGGATGACACGTTGCCGCCGGCGCAACGGCATTTATACCACAATACAAATGATATTGATTCGTATTTAATAAACGCAAAAGGGGGACACATGCGTATGACGCAACGCACGGGCATCTCGATGGCGGCGGCCGCCGCCCTGTGCTGGGGCTTCGGCGCCGAGGCCCAGGAGAGCATGGCACTCGGCGAGGTGGTGGTCACCGCCTCCGGCCACGAGCAGGACGTCAAGGAAGCCCCTGCCTCGATCAGCGTACTCGATCGCGAGGACCTCGAGGATCGCTACTACCGCAACGTCACCGACGCCCTGCGCGAGGTCCCCGGCGTGATCGTGACCGGCGGCGGCGCCGGGGACAACGGCCGCGATATCAGCATCCGCGGCATGCCCTCTTCATACACGCTCATTCTCGTCGACGGCAAGCGTCAGAACACGCGCGAGACGCGTCCGAACGGCAGCGCCGGCTTCGAGCAGGATTTTCTGCCGCCGCTGCAGGCGATCGAGCGCATCGAGGTCATCCGCGGGCCAATGTCCACGCTCTACGGCTCGGACGCCATCGGCGGCGTGATCAACGTCATCACCCGCAAGGTGCCCTCGAAGTGGGGCGGCGCCGTCCAGTTCGACACCTTCATTCAGGAGGACGGCGACTCGGGCGATCGCCAGCAGGCGAACTTCTACACCGCCGGTCCGCTGGTCGAGGATCGCGTCGGTCTACAACTCTACGGCGAAGTGAGCCGGCGCGAGGAGGACGAGATCATCAACGGCTATGAGGGCAAGGATCTGCGCAACCTCACGGCCAAGCTCGCCTTCACCCCGACCGAGAACCAGGACATCACCCTGGAGGCCGGCGCCGAGGAACAGACGCGCGAGCAGAACGTCGGCCGCTCCGGGCAGGTTACCGGCTGCCGCGGTGGCTGCACCGATGTGTTCGGTCGCTACACGCGCGAGCACTATGCCCTGTCGCACGAGGGCCGCTGGGGCTTCGGCACCACCGATTCCCACATCCAGCGCGAAACCTCCGAAAACAAGCGCCGCGAGATCGAGATCACCAATACGGTGGCCAAATCCAGCGTCGTCGTGCCCCTGGGCATGCACGTGCTCACCTTCGGCGGCACGGTCGAGCGCCAGGAGCTGTCCGACGGCACGACCAACCAGATCTCCGACCGCACCGACATCGAGAAGGACAACTGGGCTCTGTTCGCCGAGGACGAGTGGATGCTCACCGAGACCTTCGCGCTGACCGGCGGCGTGCGCCTGGATCACGATGAGAATTTCGATAGCGAAGTCAGCCCGCGTCTCTACGGCGTCTGGAACCCGACCCGCAACTGGACCCTCAAGGGCGGCGTGTCCTCCGGGTTCCGGGCCCCGGATCTGCGCGAGATCACTCCGGACTTCGGCCAGGTCAGCCGCGGCGGCGACGTCTACGGCAACCCGGATCTCGAGCCCGAAACCTCGCTCAACAAGGAGTTCGCCGTGCTCTACAGCGCCGACTGGGGCGCGAACGCGGGCGTGACGGTCTTTCACAACGACTTCGACGACAAGATCACGCGCGTGGCCTGCCCGATCGACATCTGCACGGACGGGCCGAACCAGTTCGGCGCCGATCCGACCTACCGCATCAACGTCGACGAGGCGGTCACCCAGGGCGTCGAAGTCAGCCTTTCGGCCCCGCTGACCGACACGCTCGAGGCCAGCGCCAGCTATACCTACACCGATTCCGAACAGAAGACCGGCGAATACGAGGGCGAACCGCTGACCCAGCTGCCCAAGCATCTGGCCACCGCCTCACTGAACTGGCAGCCGACGGAGCGGCTGTCGCCCTGGGCGCGGCTGACCTATCGCGGCGAGGAGAGCCAGCCCACAACCGGCCCCTCGCAGAGCGCGCTTGTGGCCCCCTCCTACGCCTTCGTCGACACCGGCTTCGGATACCAGCTGTCCGAGGCCACCACCGTCAACCTGGGCGTCTACAACCTGTTCGACGAGGACATCACCTACGACGAATACGGCTACGTCGAGGACGGCCGCCGCTACTGGGTCGGTATGAACCTGGAGTTCTAGCGCCGCGACACAGCCGCCGCCGTAGCGTGGCGGCCCTTCATCAATTCTGCGTGGGCGCGAGACGCCCGCGCCGCTTACCGGAAGACCCGAACGCATGCTCATCACCATTCGCAAGACCGGCCTCTGCCTGGCGCTGACGGCTCTGCTCGCCGTCAGCCTGCCGGGCGCCGCGCGCACGCTGGACACCCGCTACGGCACGATCGAGATCGACGGCACCCCCGAGCGCGTGGTCACACTCCACGAAGGCGCACTCGATGCCGCGGTCGCGCTCGGCACGACACCGGTCGCCGCCGTCGCCACCCGGGGCGGCGACGGCGTGGCCCGCTACATGGACGGTCGCGTGGACGACATCGCCATCGTCGGCACCGCGCGCGAGACCCATATCGAGGCGGTGGTCGCGCAACGGCCCGACGTCATCCTCGCCGCCGCGACGCTGCCCGAGTCCCAGTATCGACTGCTGTCGAACATCGCGCCCACGGTGGTACCGAAGGGCTCGAACTTCGCCCCCGACGCCTGGCAGGCGCACACCCGCCTCTACGCTCGCGCCCTGAACGCAACCGATCGCGCCGAAGCGCTGATCAACAACTTCGACACGCGCACCGCGGCAATCGCCACGCAGGTGCCGGAGGCCGCCGAAGCGACGCTAGCGCGCTGGATGCCTCAGGGGCCGCTGGTCATGGCCGACATCATCTTCGCCAGCCGCGTGCTCGCGGCTGCGGGCTTCACCGTCAACGACGCCGGCGTCGTCGCCGAGGGGCGCCCGCACAGCGACCCGCTGAGCCTCGAGAACCTGGATCGCATCGACAGCGACTGGCTGTTCCTCGCCACGCTCAACGCCGACGGCGAGAACGCACTGGCCCAGGCCCGGTCCTCGCCCGGCTTCGAGCGTCTGGACGTGGTCCAGCGTGATCGCGTGGTGGCCGTGGACGGCCAGCTCTGGACCAGCGCCTCCGGCCCGATCGCCGCCAACGCGATTCTCGACGACATCGCCGCGGCGCTGGATCTCGATCGTCAGCCTTGACCGGCCTGCCGCTCGTATCGGTGCCCCGGAACCGGCCACGCCTGTGGTTGGCGCTGCTGTCTGCCGGGCTGGCCGCCGCCTGCGTGGCGAGCCTGCTGTTCGGCGCCGGATCGACAGGCCCCGGGGCGTCGCTGCGCGGCCTGCTGGCCTGGATCGCCGGGCTCGACGCCGGGCCCGACGACGCCCGGGCCCGTTTCGTGGTCGAGTCGCTGCGCGCGCCGCGCACGCTCATCGGCGTGCTCGTGGGGGCCGCGCTCGGCGCGGCCGGCGCGCTGTTGCAGGCGGTCACGCGCAATCCGCTGGCCGAGCCGGGCCTGCTCGGCGTGAGCGCCGGCAGCGCGCTGGCGGTGGCGATCGCCATCGCCCTGGGCGCGAGTGCCGCGACCCTGCGCGTGCCGGTGGCCCAGCTCGGCGCCCTGGCCGGCTGCGTCGCCGTGCTCGCGGCCTCGCGCGTGCGCGGGGTCGGCGATGACCCGATCCGCCTCGTGCTCGCCGGTGCGGTACTCTCGGGGCTGCTGGGATCGCTGACCTCGATGATCCTGCTCTTCGACGAGCGCACCGCCGACGAGATCCGGTTCTGGGTCGTGGGCAGCCTCGCCGGGCGCCGGCCCGCCGACATCATGGCGCTGCTCCCCGGCCTGGGCGTGGCACTGGCGATCGTGGTCGTGATCGCCCGGCCGCTGGCCGCACTCGCGCTCGGCGAGCGGGTGGCGACCGGGCTCGGTCACCGGCCGCGGACCGTGCGCCTGCTCGTGATCGTCGCAGTCGCGCTTCTGGTGGGCTCGGCGACCGCCATCGCGGGGCCCATCGCCTTCGTCGGCCTGGTGGCGCCATTCGCCGCGCGCCTGCTCGCCGGCCCGGACATCCGCCGCACGCTGTGGCTGTCTCTGCCGATCGGCGCCCTGCTGACGGTGGGCGCGGATATCGCCTCGCGGCTGCTGGTGCGGCCCTCGGAGCTGCCGCTCGGCGTACTGACCGCACTCGTCGGCGCGCCGGTGCTGGTGGCCGTGGTCCGGCTGCGACGGCTGCCCGGCCTGTGAGCGCGCTCGAGACGACCACGCGGGCCCGCGCCGCCGCGTCGCCCGTGGCGCCGCCGCCAGCGATGTGGCGTATCGCCGCGCGCGGGCACGACGGACGCTGGTCGATCCTGGTCGACAAGCGCGCCACCGCGGCCAATCTGCTGCTGACCGGACTGCTGCTGGCCGCCAGCCTGGCGTCGCTGTGTCTGGGCAGCGCCTCGATCGGCGCGACGGCCGCGCTGCGCGGCCTGTTCGGTCACGGCGACGCCATGACCGTGTTCGTGATTCGGGAACTGCGCCTGACCCGGCTGGCCGCCGGCCTGCTCTCGGGTGCCGCCTTCGCCCTCGCCGGCTGTCTGATGCAGACACTGGCCCGCAATCGGCTCGCCACACCCGGCATCATCGGCATCGACAACGGCGCCACGGCGTTCGCGGTGGCCTCGGTCGTCGGCACGGGGTTCGGCCTCGCGCCGCCGGCCATGGCGCTGGCCGGGGCGGCCACGGCCACAGCGATCACCTTCGGCCTGGCCGGCGGCGTGGGCACCCGCGGCTATCGCTTCATCGTGGCGGGCATCGGCGTCGGCGCGGCCTTTGGCGCCGGCACCCAGCTGATGCTGGCCCGCGCGCCCATCGACAACGCCAACACGGCCTACCCCTGGACCGTCGGCAGCCTGAACGCCGCCGACCCGCTCGCGGTCGAACTGCTCGCCGTGGGCCTGCCGGCGGCACTGGTCGGCGCGGGCCTGCTGGCGCGCGCGCTCGCCGCCGTGCGTTTCTCGGACGCCGTAGCCCGCGGACTGGGCATTCGCGTCGGCCGGTGCCGCCTGCATGCGCTCGCGCTCGCCGTGCTGCTCAGCGCGCTCGCGGTGGCGGTGGCCGGGCCGGTCGGCCTGATCGCCCTCATGGGCCCGGAGATCGCGCGCCATCTGTCGTCGCGCCGCGGCGTGCCGCTGTTCGGCGCCGCGCTCGCCGGCGCGCTGATCATGGTGGTCGCCGATCTCGTCGGCCGCCGCGTGCTGGCGCCGATCGAGATCCCCGCCGGCCTGATCACCAGCGTGGTCGGCGCGCCGTTTCTGCTCTGGATACTGCTGCGCCCTGGCCACAGGATCGGCGCATGAACCACCTGGCCTACGACCCGCCGGCCGACACGCCCAGCCCACTCCGCGCCCACGGCCTCACGCTGGCCCACGGCCGCGTACCCGTCATCCGCGATCTGGACCTGGCCCTGCCGCGCGGCCGGGTGACGGCCATTGTCGGCCCGAACGGTTGCGGCAAGTCGACGCTGCTGGCCGGGCTGGCACGCCTGCACGCTCCCGAGGCCGGCCGCGTGACGCTCGACGACCGGGACATCCGCGATTTCGGCGCACGCGAACTGGCCCGCGCGCTCGCCCTGCTGCCGCAGAGCGTGACCGCACCGGAGGGCCTGACGGCCGCCGAGCTGATCCGCTTCGGCCGCCAGCCGCATCAGGGCTGGCTGCGCCAGTGGTCCGCCGAGGATGCCCGCGTGGTCAAGGCCGCGCTCGCCGCCGCCGATCTCGAAGCACTGTCCGACCGGCCCCTCGACGCCATGTCCGGCGGCCAGCGCCAGCGCGCCTGGATCGCCATGGCCATCGCCCAGCAGACGTCGTTGCTTTTGCTAGACGAGCCCACGACCGCCCTCGATCTGGGGCACGCCATCGAAGTCTTCGAGCTCGTGCGCGATCTCGCGGCCGCCGGCAAGACAATCGTCATGGTGCTGCACGATCTGGGCAACGCCTGCCGCTATGCCGATTATCTGGTGGCGATGCGCTCCGGCGAGATCGTCGCCGCCGGCGCGCCGAGCGAGGTCGTGACGCGCGCGCTGGTGCACGAGCTCTACGGCGTCGACTGCACGCTGCTCACCGACCCCGGCACCGGCGCACCGATGCTCACCAACGTACGCCGCGCGCGGGCGCCCAAGTCCGCGTCGGCCGACACCTGATCCGCCACACAACGCACACCGGAATGCCGGGCGCCGCATCTCATTTCATTCCCACCGGAGACTGCATGGACGAACGCATCGACAACGTACTCGCACACTACGACACACTGCGGGACGCAGAGCGCGCGCAGCGCGACGACCCCGCGGCGGCCCGCAACCGACACACCGACCGCGACCGCCGCCTGCTCGCCGTCGGGCCGGAGACCGGCCGCCTGATCAACGTGCTCGCGCGCAGTCTCACGGCGCCGCATATTCTCGAACTGGGCACCGCCTACGGTTATTCGACGATCTGGCTCGGCGAGGCGGCACGTGCGGCCGGCGGGCACGTCACCACCATGGAGATGCACGCCCACAAGGCCGACCATGCGCGTAATGCCGTTCACTTAAGCGGCGCGGCTTGCCGATTGAGCGGATATCGGGTCTTCGACATCTTCACCG
>NZ_AYKF01000072.1 GCF_003732545.1 Salinisphaera orenii subsp. halophila YIM 95161
GCGCGATTTGAGGCCCAACCCTTCGGGACAAGCGCTGTGGTGCGGCAATCCAGTGCTGTCGCACGTTGACGCAGAATGACTGCGCGGCGCGTACGACGCCTCGTCTTGCCGCACCACAGCGCTTGGCGCGGGCTCGTGTGAGGTGTTGACAGGCCCTAGCACGCCGCTCGCAACACCGGCGCGGATCGCGGATATCGCGGCGTCGGGTATCCGCGGCCGCCCGAACACGCCCTCGCGCAGGCAAGCGGCCGGGCGGCCGCTCGCTTGCGTCTTTCGACCGCCACAGGGGCACATCATGCAACGTCGTCACTTTGTTCAGGGGGTTGCCGCACTCGGCCTGCTGTCGCCGTCGCGGCTGCTCGCGGCCGCCGCCGAATCCGGCGGTCCGGGCCCGGTCGGCGCGGATGCGCTGCCCGAGCTGGCGGGCCCGTTGACCGTCTATCTCGGTCGCGGCGAAGGCGGGCTCTACGACGACGTCGTCGCCGCGATCGAAAAGCGCAATCCTGCGCTCAAGCTCAAGATCCGGCGTGCGCCCTCCGCGGCGCTGGCCAACACCCTGCTCGCCGAATCCCGCGCCGGGGTCAAGCGCGCGGATTTGTTCTGGTCGATCGACGCCAGCTCGCTCGGCGCGGTCGCCGGCGCCGGTCTCGGCCGGCCGGTGCCGGACGATATCCAGGGCCAGATCAAGCCGGATTTCCGCTACGACGCGTGGGCCGCGGTGTCGGGCCGGCTGCGCACGGTGCCCTACAATCCGACACGCGTGTCGCGCGAGGCGATACCGGACGACATCATGGCGTTCGCCGACAGCGACCTGCGCATCGGCTGGGCACCGGCCTACGGCGCCTTCCAGTCCTTCGTGACCGCCATGCGCCTGCTGGCCGGCGAAGGCCCCACACGCAGCTGGCTGACCGGCGTCAACCGACACGCCAAGACCTACGCCGGGGAACTCGGCGTGGCCATGGGCGTGGCCCGCGGCGAGGTGGATGTGGGTTTCGCCAACCACTACTACACGCTGCGCCTGAAGAAGGGCCAGCCCGACGCCGACCTGGCTCTGGCCCTGACCGCAGGTGATGCGGGCAGCCTGGTCAACTCGTCGGGCGTGGTCCTGCTCGACGACAATCCGCTGGCGGCGAATTTCCTGCGTTATCTGCTGAGCCGCGAGGTCCAGTCCTATCTGGCCCGGGAGGCCTTCGAGATCCCGATGATCGCCGGCGTACCGGGGCCCGCGGGCCTGCCGACGCCGATCGAGCCCCCGGCCATCAATCTCACCCGGCTCGACGATCTCCAGCCCACGCTGGAACTGCTGCGGGAGACCGGCGTGCTATGAGGCGGACACGCGCCTCGCTGCTCGCGAGCCTCGCCGTCGCGACGGCAGCGCTCGCTCCCATCGCCGCGATCGCGACGCTCGCGCTGGGCGCCGACGTCGCCTTCGACATCCGCAGTCTCGGCATTCTGACGCATACCGTGCTGCTGGCCGGCCTGTCGGTCGCCGGCGCCGTGCTGCTCGGCGTGCCGCTGGCGGTGCTCACGACCTACGCTGATCTGCCGCTGCGCCGGCTCTGGGTCGCGGCCCTGGCCGCGCCGCTGGCCATCCCCAGCTATATCGGCGCCTTCGCCTATTTCGCGGCCTTCGGACCCGGCGGCGAGCTGGATCGTCTCATCGGGCTGCCCTCGCCGCGGATCGAGGGCCTGGCCGGATCCGCGCTCATCATGAGCCTCTACACCTATCCCTTCGTGCTGCTGTCCACGCGGGCCGCGCTGCAGAGCCTGGACGGCAGCGTGGTCGACGCCGCGCGGACGCTGGGCCTGTCGCTGCCGGCCGCGCTCTGGCACGTGGTGCTGCCCCGCGCACGCAACGGCATCGCCGCCGGCGCCCTGCTGGTCGCGCTCTACGCCCTGTCGGACTTCGCGACCCCCGCGATCATGGGGCTCGACACCTTCACACGCATGATCTACGTGGAGTACAACGCCTTCGGCCTCGATCGTGCCGCGATGATGTCACTGCAATTGCTTGCGCTGGTGGTCATCGTGCTGTGGCTGGAGGCCCGCGTGCGGGTGCGCCGCGAGCGCTTCGGCCGGCGCGTGCACCTGCCCCTGTCGACGGGCGCGCGGCGGCTCGCGCTGGCGGTGGCCGCGGCGGTGGTCATGGCCACCGTCGTCGTTCCGCTCGCCGTTTTCGGGCTGTGGCTCGCACGAGAGGGCGCGATAGGCTTCGAGGCGTCGTTCGCATTCAACTCCGCCTACGCCGCAGGTCTTGCCGCCGCGGTCACCCTCGTCGTGGCCGTGCCGGTGGCCCATGCCGCGACCACTGGCGGCCTCGGGCGTCTGTGCGAGCGCATCACTTATCTCGGCTTCGGGGTGCCGGGTATCGTCATGGGGACCGCACTTGTCTACATCGGCCTGCGGCTGCCGCTGCTCTACCAGACACTGGCGCTGCTGGTGCTGGCGTATGTCCTGCGCTTTCTGCCGCTGGCGGTCGGCGCCGTACGCGCCAGCAGCGATCGGGTGGAAGACAGCATGGTCGGCGCGGCGCGCAGCCTGGGCGCCGGCCCCGCCGAGGCCTTTCGACGGGTCAGCCTGCCGCTGATCCTGCCGGGGGTGATCGCGGCGGCTGCGCTGGTCTTTCTGGAGGCGATGCGCGAACTGCCGGCCACCCTGCTCCTGCGCCCGACCGGGTTCGACACCCTGGCCACCTATCTCTGGCGGGTCTACGATGCCGGACAGCTGGGCCGCGGCGCGGTGCCGGCGCTGGCGCTGGTGGCCATTTCCGCGGCGGCGCTGGCGATCATGCTCGCCGGCGAGTCGCGTCGCCGGCGGCTCACGCCACTCTAGACAGCCCCCCGGCCAATACACCGGGCCCGCGAGGAAGACCGCATCATGCTCGAGACACGTCGTCTGACCGTCCGGTACGGCCGCACCACCGCCGTCGACGCGCTGGATCTGGCGCTGGCGGACGACGAGATCGTGACCCTCGTCGGCCCGACCGGCTGCGGCAAGACGAGCGTGCTGCGCGCCGTCGCCGGTCTCCTGCCGCCGAGCGACGGCGAGATCCGGCTCGGCGCGCTCCGCATCGATGCCCGCCACGACGTGCCGCCGGAAAAACGCGGCGTCGGGCTGGTGTTCCAGGATTTCGCCCTGTTCCCGCATCTGAACGTTGCCGACAACGTCGCCTTTCGTCTGCGCGACCGCGGGCCCGCCGAGCACTGGATCGAGCGCCTCGGACTGGCGGCCCATCGGCAGGCCATGCCGGACACGCTCTCCGGGGGCCAGAAACAGCGCGTCGCCCTGGCCCGCGCGCTGGCCCACGCGCCCGCGCTGATGCTGCTCGACGAACCCCTCGCCAGCCTGGATGCCGCACTCAAGGCCGAACTGCGCTGGGAGATTCGCGACGTCCTGAAGGCCGCCGGCACACCGGCGCTGTGGGTCACCCACGATCAGACCGAGGCGCTGTCGGTCGGTGATCGCATGGGTGTCATGCACACGGGCCGGCTGGAGCAGATCGACACCCCGGACGTGTGTTTCCGGCTGCCGGCGACACGCTTCGTGGCCCGGTTTCTCGGCGATGCGGCCTTCGTGCCCGGGCGGCTGGAAGCCGACCGGCTGGTGACCGCCATCGGCCACGCCCCGGCGCCGCGCGACTGCACCGGCGAGCGGGTCGACGTGCTGGTGCGGCCCGATGATCTCTCGCTGCAGCCGGCCGCGGGCGGCGACGGCGGCAACGGCCATGTCGCCTGGGCCCGCTACGAAGGCGAGACCCGGCTCTACGGGATCGGCCTGGATCACGGCGAAACGCTGCGCGTGCGCACCAACCACGAGCACGACTACGCCCGCGGCATGCGTGTCGCCGCCCGGATCTGCGCCGGACATCCGCTAGCCGCGTTCCCACCGGGCGACTGACGCGCTCGCGGCGCGCCCGCCGCCACGGATCGGCAGACGCCCGCCACGCCCCCACCGGCGGTGGCCGCTCCGGCCAAGCCGGACGCCCCGGAGGCCCGACCCATCACCATGAGCGACGCGCTTCGCGCTGCCGCCAGCCGAATGGCGTTGACTCGGGGTTCGAAGACATACGCAGCGCCTCCGAACCGCGTTCGCGATAGCGATTCGCGATCGCGGCACGGGCGTTGCGTAGCCGGCCGCACGCCGCCGCTACCGCTGGCGAATCGGTCGCCAATCCGCGGATACCGAACCCCGGCCGCGGTCGCCCGTGTCTATCCACAGACTTGTGCACGGCAACTGGGGATAACACCGGCCAGCAGTCGACGCTGCCGGCCGGCGCCGACGTTTTCATCGCCGTGTCACCGGTCCGTCATCGGTGCGTCGCATGCGCGGACTAGCCTTGCCGCGATTCACGCAACGGGGGAACCGATGACTTCAAAGACACGCCGCGCGGGCCGGCTGCGCCCGCTTCTCATACTCGCGCTGCTCGCGGCCCTGGTCGGCTGCTCCGACAGCAACGACGACGCCGACATCGATCGTGACGAGGCCCCCGTCGGGGACGCGAGCTATCAACTGCAGCTGCTGCATTTCGCCGACATGGACGGCGCGACCGCCGCGCTCGATAACGTCTCCAACTTCTCGTCCCTGATCAACGCTTTCCGCGACGTGGACGAGCTGGGCGGCAACACTCTGGTGGTCAGCTCCGGCGACAACTACATTCCGGGACCACGTTTCTTCGCCGCCGGCGTGGACACCGAGCAGACCCGCGAGGCACTCGGCGTCCCCGGCAACGGCCGGGGCGACATCGTCTTCACCAACGCCTTCGGCACCGCCGCTTCCGCGGTCGGCAACCACGATCTCGATCAGGGCACCGAAACGTTCGCGGGGCTGATCGCCGCCGACGGCGACTATCCGGGCGCCGCCTTCCCGTACCTGTCGACCAATCTCGATTTTTCCACCGATTCGAATCTGGCGGATCAAGTCGTCGACGACGGCCAGAACCAAGAGGCCGGCGCCGGCGGACTGGCCGGCAGCACCACCGTCGAGGTCGGCGGCGAGACGATCGGTCTGGTCGGCGCGAGTACCCCGGCACTGGCCAGCATCACGTCGACGGGTGGGATCACGATCGCACCGTCCGAATTCGCGATGGACGAAGCCGGCTACGACGCCCTGGCCGCCGAGATCCAGCCCGCGGTCGACGCCCTGGTCGACGCCGGCATCGACAAGATCGTGGTGTTGGCGCACATGCAGCAGATCGCCATCGAGAAGGCACTGGCCGAGCGGCTCGCGAACGTCGACATCATCGTCGCCGGCGGCTCCAACACCCTCCTTGCCGACAGCGACGACGTGCTGCGCGACGGCGACAGCGCCGCCGACGACTATCCGCTCGCCTTCACCGGGCCTGACGGCTCGCCCACGCTGGTGGTCAACGTCGACGGCGACTACAAGTACCTCGGCCGGCTGGTCGTCGATTTCGACGACGCCGGCGTGCTGATCACCGACAGCCTGGACAGCAGCGACAACGGCGCCTGGGCCTCGACGGACGCGGTGCTCGAGATGCTCGCCAACCGGGGCCTCGACACGGCCGCCGACGGCACCGTGCTGGCGGTGCAGTCGGCGCTGCAGGACGTTCTGGCCGACCAGGACGGCAACGTTCAGGGCATCACCGACGTCTATCTGGACGGCCGTCGCGGCCAGGTGCGCACGGAAGAGACCAACCTCGGCAACCTCACCGCCGACGCCAACCTGTTCTACGCCCGCCGGGTCGAGCCGGACGTGCAGGTCTCGCTGAAGAACGGCGGCGGCATCCGCGATGCGATCGGTCAGGTGATCGTGCCGCCGGGCAGCACGGGCGATCCCGAACTCCGCCCGCCGCAGGCCAACGCATCCATCGGCAAGCCGGCCGGCGGCGTCTCCCAGTTCGACATCGCCGGCGCGCTGCGCTTCAACAACAGCCTGACGCTGATCACGGTCACCGCCGCGGAGCTGCGCGACATCATGGAGCACGCGGTGGCGGCCACGACCGACGGCGCCACGCCCGGTCAGTTTCCCCAGATCGGCGGGCTGCGTATCGCCTTCGACCCCGACCGCACCGCGCGCAGCGGCGGCCAGATGAACATGGGTTCGGCGACCAGCGGCAACCGCATCCGCGCCATGGTGCTCATCGACGACGCCGGCAACGAGACGACCCCCCTGGTGACCGACGGCTCGTTCGTGGTCGATCCCGACATGCCGATCCGAATGGTGCTGCTGGCCTTCACCGCGGCCTGCGTGCCCGGCGACAACTACGACGCGGGATCGCAGGAATGCGGCGACGCCTATCCGCTGACGGGGCTATCGGATCCGCAACGCCTCGACCTGGATCCGGCGACCGTCGAAGACCCCGACGCCGTGGACACGGCCTACGATCCCGGCCGCGCGGGCTTCGCCGCCACCGGCACCGAACAGGACGCCTTCGCCGAGTATCTTCAGGCGCGCTACAACCCCGCCAACGGCGGCAGCGCGTTCGCGATGCCGGAGACCGTGCCAGCCGATGACACGCGCATCGTCAATCTCGCCGCACGCCGGGCTGCGCAATAGCGCGGCGCCACTCGGCCGATTGGCGGGATAAGGCATCCCGACAAAAAAAGGCCCGGCGGGCGCAAAGCCTGCCGGGCCTTTATCTTGTTCGGTGGTGGAGCCGGGCGGAATCGAACCGCCGACCTTCGCATTGCGAACGCGACGCTCTCCCAACTGAGCTACGGCCCCTTTTTCTGGCTCACCTCCCGGCGAGCGAGCGGCGTATGATAGCAGCCTTATGTCTGTTGCCAACCCCTTGCCCGCCGATTCGCGGCAAACGATCGCGCCGGCCGAGGTGGCGATCGTCGTCTTCGCCAGAGCCCCGCGCCCCGGCCGCTGCAAGACCCGGCTCGCCGCCGCCGTCGGCGCACGCCGGGCGGCACGCATCTACCACGCGCTGCTGAGCCGGGCCGTGGCCGCGGCAAGCGAAACCGCGGCCGACCATGTCTATCTGGCCTGTGCGCCGGACACGCGGGATGCCCGCCTGCACGCCCTGGCGCATCGGCACGGCGCCACCCGTCTCCGCCAGCCGGACGGCGACCTGGGCGAGCGTATGCACGCGGCGGCCGGGCACGTTCTGCGTCGCCATGCCGCGGTGGTGCTCCTTGGAAGCGACCAGCCGATACTGGACGACGGCTGGTTCGCCGATGCCGTCGCCGCCCTGCAGCGGCCGGGACGCGCGTGGCTTGCGCCCACGTGCGACGGCGGCTACTGGGCGCTGGGCCTGCGGCACGCCGAAGCACGGCCGTTCCGAGGACCGGCGTGGAGCACGTCTCGGGTGGCGGCCCAGACCGAGCGACGCCTGCGCCGCTGCGGCTGGGCTGTCGATCGATACCCGCAGCGGCGCGACATCGACCACGGCCGCGACTGGCATCGGCTGTCCGGCCCGACGAAACACCTGCTGGCGCGTCGGGCCGTCCGCCCGCGGGCCGAGGAGGTCAGCCGGCGTCGTTCGAATCCGCGGCGTTGTCAGCGCGCGCCTGGCGAACGCTGCTGAAGTAGCGATCCAGCCAGCCGTTGAGATCGCGCCACATGCGTTCGAGCTCGGCATCGCCGGGCGGCTTGCGCGCGTGATCGAGCTCGACGGTGATGACCGGAATGCTGTTCATACGGGCGCCGAAGTTGCCGAGCGAGCCCGGATACACACCCAGCTGGTTGAGATCGAGCTGGCCGAGTTTGCGTGGCGCGGGAAAATCGCCGTCATAGTCGAGTACCCCGTACGGCGCATGCAGCGAGATGATCACGTCCGGGCGGAACGAGCGGATCTGCTCGACCAGCCACTCGTTCTCGGGCTCGCCGCCCGGATCCTCGCCGGGATAACGCCGTTTCTCGAACCCCACGCGACGCCAGTAGGCGCGTGATTTCTCGCTCCAGTCCGGGGTCGGCAGGTTTCGATTGAGGTCGACGCCGTTGGCATTGAGACGCGTGGCCGGCTCGTGAAAGACGCCATCCGGATTGAGCGTCGGTGCGACGCGCCAGTCGTAACGGGTGCCCTCTTCCGCCATCAGCTCCATCCAGCCGAACACCGTACCGATCGAACTGGGCTCGTCGCCGTGCGTGGCACTGATGAGCAGGACCCGACCGGCAGCCGGCCCCGAGCTGGCTGCGATCTCGCGCATGATCAGCGGACGGCCCTCGACCGAGCGACCACCAGTGTCACGATAGGCATCGCTCATGCATTCGGGCGACGATACGCCGACCACCCGCGCCTCAAGCTGCTTGCACCAATCCACGACCGCCTGGCTGCGCGGCCGCGGCGACAGCCGGGCGGTCTCCACCAGGCCGAGGGCGCCCTCGCGCGAGAGTGCGTTCACGAGATCGCCACTGCCTTGCCGGCCGCCGTCGCTGGATGTCGCCTCATCGTTCCCGTCGGCCGGGTCCGCCGGAATGATCCTTGGGGCCCCGCCCTCGCCCGACTCGGCGACGCGCCGATCACTCGTCTCATCTGAGTCATCGCCGCCGTCGCGCGCCGATTCGGCCCGGCCATCCCCTGTCGGGGCGCCTGCCGTCCCGGCCGAGGCCGGCGCCTCGACGATCCGCGTGTCCGCGGATTCCACCGCGGGCGCGTCACGCTCGGCGTCGGCGGACGACGCCGCCCCGCCGGTCTGCTCCGAGGCCGGAGTCCGCTGCGCATCGGCAACCCGGTCATCCCCGGCATCACCGCCCGACGGCGTCGACCAGCGCTCGGTCAGCATCACCGCGAACGCAGCGACAAGCACCAGGCTCGCGAGCCAGCCGAGCGCGAGCAGGCCCGGCCGTCGTCCCATGCCATGCATGCTCTTGATCTCGTTCCCCGTACGAAACCACCGCTTTCCCATGTCGCCCCTGTCGTATCTCTAGCCGTGGCGTTGCTGCGCCCGGGCCGTGCTCTCGTCAAGCGCATCGGTCAGGAACCGGTACGCCTCGTCGACCGTGTCCGCGCAATAGAACAGGTCCAGATCTGTATCGGCAATCAGACCGAGTTCCACAAACACGTCGAAATTGATCAGGCGCTGCCAGAAGTCGCGACCGTAGAGCACCACCGGGATCCGAGGCTGTTTGCCGGTCTGGATGAGCGTGAGCATTTCGAACAGCTCGTCCATGGTGCCGAAACCGCCGGGAAAGATGATCAGCCCCTTGGCGATGTTCATGAACCAGAACTTGCGCATGAAGAAATACTTGAACTCGAAGTTCAGCTGGTCGCTGACATAGGGGTTCGCCCCCTGTTCGTGCGGCAGTTCAATGTTGTAGCCCATCGACAGGTCGCGATCGACATCCGCCGCGCCACGATTGGCGGCCTCCATGATGCCGGGCCCGCCGCCCGTGCAGATGTAGTAGTGGTCGCACGGGGCGTGGGTGTCCTTGGTCCAGCGCGCCATGCGCGCGGCAAGGGACCGCGCCTCGCTGTAGAAATCGACCGACTCGGCCACCGGGTCCTTGTCGTGCGGGCGCAGACGCGCCGACCCCCAGAAGATCAGCGCCCGGTTGACCTCGAGCTTCGCCAGCCGGGTCCGGGGTTCGAGATATTCCGAGAGCACGCGTATCGGGCGTGCCTCGTCGCTGAGCATGAACTCGGCATCGTTGTAGGCCTTGGTCATCGAAGCCCCTGGAATCGAAAAGATGGAGTGTCGAAAGCGTCGCTCGCGCGAGTATATCAGCGCGTTCAGAGGCCTCGGGGCGCGTCGCGTATTGTATGTTTCAAACAGTGGTTGAAATGTCGCCCGGCGGACCTATTCATCAGGTCAAGCGATACGCGGCACGAAAGGACAGGCCGCGACCGAACAGGAGAGATCCAGAATGCGAATGGACAAGCTGACCAGCAAACTGCAGTCGGCGCTCGGCGAGGCCCAGAGCCTGGCGGTGGGCCGCGACCACAACGAAATACAGCCACAGCATCTGCTGACGGCCCTGCTCGACGCCGAGGGCGGCACCGTGCGGCCGCTGCTCGACGGCGCCGGGCTCGACGTACGGGCGATCCGCAATCAGTTGCTCAAGAGCCTCGACGATCTGCCGACCGTGGCGGATGCCAGCGGCGACGTCAGCCCCGGCCAGGCGCTGATGCGGGTGCTGAACCTGGCCGACAAGTTCGCCCAGAAGCGCGGCGATGCCTTCATCTCGAGCGAACTGGTGGTTCTGGCCATGCTCGAGGACAAGTCGGATACCGGCCGGATCCTCAAGAACGCCGGCGCGACCCGCGACGCCCTCGATGCCCAGATCGAGACCATGCGCGGCGGCGAGAACGTCAACGACGCCAACGCCGAGGAACAGCGCGGCGCGCTCGACAAGTACACCACCGATCTCACCGAGCGCGCCGAGCAGGGCAAGCTCGACCCGGTGATCGGGCGCGACGAGGAGATTCGCCGCGTCATTCAAGTGCTCTCGCGCCGGACCAAGAACAACCCCACCCTGGTCGGCGAACCCGGCGTGGGCAAGACCGCGATCGTGGAAGGCCTGGCCCAGCGCATCGTCAACGGCGAGGTGCCCGAGTCGCTGCGCGACAAGCGGGTGCTGGTACTCGACCTGGCCGCCATGATCGCGGGCGCCAAATACCGCGGCGAGTTCGAGGACCGCCTGAAGGGCGTGCTCTCGGATCTGGCCAAACAGGAAGGCCGCATCATCCTGTTCATCGACGAGATCCACACGCTGGTCGGCGCCGGCAAGGCCGAGGGCGCGATGGACGCGGGCAACATGCTCAAGCCGGCGCTCGCCCGCGGCGAACTGCACTGCATCGGGGCAACCACGCTCAACGAGTATCGCGAGAACATCGAGAAGGATGCCGCGCTCGAGCGCCGCTTCCAGAAGGTCATGGTCGACGAGCCGGACCTGGAGGACACGATCGCGATCCTGCGCGGGCTCAAGGAACGCTATGAAGTCCACCACGGCGTGGATATCACCGACGGCGCGATCATCGCCGCGGCCAAGCTCTCGCAGCGCTACATCACCGACCGCAAGCTGCCGGACAAGGCGATCGACCTGATCGACGAGGCCGCCTCCAAGATCCGGATCGAGATCGACTCCAAGCCGGAGGAACTCGATCGACTCGACCGGCGGCTGATCCAACTCAAGATCGAGAAACAGGCGCTGTCGAAGGAGTCGGACGACGGATCAAGGGCGCGGCTGGAGAAACTCGACGAGGAGATCGCCGATCTGGAACGCGAATACTCCGACCTCGAGGAAATCTGGAAGGCCGAGAAGGCCAGCGTCGCCGGGGCCGCGAACAAGCGCGAGGAACTTGACCAAGCCAAGCGCGATCTGGAAGCCGCGCAGCGCGCCGGCGACTACGAGCGTATGGCCGAACTGCAGTACGGCAAGATCCCGCAGATCCAACGCGAACTCGAGGAAGCCCAGGCCGCCGAAGAAAAGCCGACCGACCACAAGTTGCTACGCAACAACGTCACCGACGAGGAAGTCGCCGAGATCGTGTCTCGCTGGACCGGCATTCCGGTCAATCGCATGCTCGAGGCCGAGCGCGACAAGCTGCTGCGCATGGAGGATTCGCTGCACGAACGCGTGATCGGTCAGAACCAGGCCGTGACCGCCGTTTCGGACGCGATCCGGCGCTCGCGGTCCGGTCTGTCCGACCCGAATCGGCCGATCGGCTCGTTTCTGTTCCTCGGCCCGACCGGCGTGGGCAAGACCGAGTTGTGCAAGGCGATCGCGAACTTCCTGTTCGACACCGAGTCCGCGATGGTGCGCATCGACATGTCCGAGTTCATGGAGAAACACTCCGTGGCCCGGTTGATCGGCGCCCCGCCAGGCTATGTCGGCTACGAACAGGGTGGCTATCTGACCGAGGCGGTGCGGCGCAAGCCCTACTCGGTGATCCTGCTCGACGAGGTCGAAAAGGCCCATCACGACGTGTTCAACGTACTGCTGCAGGTGCTCGACGACGGCCGCCTGACCGATGGTCAGGGGCGCACGGTGGACTTCCGCAACACCGTTATCGTGATGACATCGAATCTGGGCAGTCAGCTCATCCAGGAACTGTCCGATTCGGGCTACGAGACGATGAGGGAATCGGTGATGGAGGTCGTCGCGCAGCATTTCCGGCCCGAGTTCATCAATCGCATCGACGAGTCGGTCGTGTTCCATCCGCTGGAGCAGAACGAGATCCGCAAGATCGCGCGCATCCAGATGCGTGAACTCGAAGCCCGGCTGGCCGAGCGGGAACTCACGCTGGATATCAGCGATGCGGCCCTGGACCGGCTCGCCGAGGCCGGCTTCGACCCGGTCTACGGCGCCCGCCCGCTCAAGCGCTCGATCCAGACGCTGGTGGAGAATCCGCTGGCCCGACGGATCCTCGCGGGCGATTTCGTGGCCGGCGACACCGTGCACGTGGATCTCGGCGACGGGGACGCGCAGGGCCTGGCCTTCGACAAGGCGGCCTGAGCGCGTCGCCGAACGGCGCTGTCCGAGTCGTCACGCCCGCGGCACCCGCCGCGGGCTTTTTCGTGCGCACCGGCGCCACCTGACGCGCGGCGTTTCGACCGTTGCCATCACGGCGTCGGCCTCGAGCCGCGCGCTCACCCGAGACGCCGGGAGTGTCTCAGCCGACACCGGCGGCCAACAGGCCGCGGCGTCGACGTCGCTCGATCGGCTCTGCCGACACGGTGGCGACGGCGAGCGCGCCGCGAGGGCGCGTCGTAATGACGCGCCCCTCCCCGGCGGCCGCGGGCTGACAGTCGCGCCGCGGATCGGCCCGGGCGCAGCGCCGCCCGCCGTTTTTCGCTACATTCGCCGAAGCCAGACAACGATCGTCCGCGTCTGCGTCGTCGCAGCCGCTCAACAGGAGGGAAAACGCCGTGACTCGCTTCAACTACGGTCGCCGCAGAATCGTCCGGGCCGGGTTCGGCCTGGCGCTGGCCGGGGCGCTGCCACTCACCGGCTTCGCCCGCGCGGCCGATGACGCGCCCGAAATCCGCGTCTACAAGGATCCGGACTGCGGCTGCTGCAGCGCCTGGATCGATCATCTGAACGCCAGCGGTTTCGCGGCGACCGGCGAGAACCGGTCCGACATGGCCGCTATCAAGGCACGCTTCGGCGTACCGCCGACGTTGCGCGCCTGCCACACCGCGGTCGTCGACGAATACGTCGTCGAGGGCCACGTGCCCGCCGCCGACATACGCCGCCTGCTCGCCGAGCGACCGCGCGCACGCGGTCTGGCCGTACCCGGCATGCCACTCGGCTCGCCGGGCATGGAGGCCGGCGGTCGACGCGAGGCCTTCAGAACCTGGCTGCTCGGCGCCGATGGCGCGACCGTATTCGAGGAGCATCCCGCCTAGCCGACGCCTGAATCGTCCGCCCCGACCGGCCCGCCCGATGCCCAGCCGCGCCGCTGGCATGCGCGGGACGCCGGGCGTCGACTAGAGATCCCGGATCGTATCGCGCATGCGCTTGCGCATCGCGGCATCCGGCAGCGCGCCGTAGCCGGCGTGCATGTTGTCGACCAGATGCTCCGGATCGCTGGTTGCCGGAATCACCGCCGTGACTGCCTCGTTCGCCAGCACGTATTTGAGCGCGAACTGGGCCCAGGAATTGCAATCGAACTCGCGTGCATAAGCGGGCAGCTCCTGATCGCCGACCCGACCGAAGATCGCGCCGTCATTGAAGGCACGGTTAACCAGCACGGCGATGCCGCGATCGGCGGCCAGCGGCAACAGCCGCTCCTCGGCCTCGGGCGTCATGATCGAATAGTTGAACTGGACAAAGTCCATGTCCTTGCTCGACATCTGGTGCTCGAGTTCATCGAACGCGCTGGTCAGGTAATGGGTGAGGCCGATGTAGCGCACCCGACCCTCGTCCTTGAGCTGCTTGAGCGTTTTCCACTGACTCTCGAGGCCGATGAAGTTGTGGATCTGGAGCAGATCGATCGGTTCGCCGAGCTTGTCGATCGACGCCCGGAACTGGTCCAGCGTCTGCTCGCGGCTATCCTTGCGCACCTTGGTGGCCATGAACAGCTCGTCGCGCACGCCAGTCTCGCGCGCTACCTCGCCGATGTGGGTCTCGGCCCGGCCGTACGACGGCGACGTGTCCACGAGCGTGCCGCCCATGGCCACGAACTGCTTCATCACCGTGCGCAGCGCCTCGGCGTTGTCGGAGGTCATCCGCTCGTAGGAGCCGGACGAGCCCATGCCCACGACCGGCACCTGCTCGCCGGTCGCAGGAATGGCGCGCTGGCGCATGCGCTGCTCGGCGTTGTCATCGCCCGCACCGGCGGCCAGCGATAGCTGCCAGGGCGCCAGCGCCAGGCCGGCGCCGGCGGCGCCGGCCTGCAGCACGCGGCGGCGCGTGACATATCGGTCCGCAGTCGTTTGGTTGTCCGTCATGGTGTCGTCCCTCCGCAGGGTGTTGGCTTCAGTCCGCCGTGTTCTCACCCAGCCCGTCCTCGCGGCGCCGGCGGGCGCGGCCGAGTGCGAGTCCGAGCACGGCCCAGAGCCCGGCCAGCGGCACGGCCGTGAAGGCCAGTGCGGACAGTCCGAGCCCGATCGCCGAGAGGCCGGTGAACAGCCAGCCGGACGCCGCGTCGCCGCCGCGATAGACCACTGTGTCGATGAAGTTCTTGGCCTTGTACTTGTCCTCGGGGCTGACCACGGAGAACAGCATCTCGCGCGCCGGCTTGGTGATCGCGTAGTTGCCCGCGCGCCGCACCACCTGAAACACGACGAGCACCGCCAGTGTCGGCGCGAGCCCCAGCATGCCGAAACCCGCGGCCACGGCCAGCGGAATCAGCGCGAGCGCCACCGGCAGGCCCAGCCAGGCGACCAGGCGCGCGGTGGCGAAGAACTGCAGCCCGAGTGTGAGCGCGTTGGTGATCAGATCCATCACCGCGAACACCTGGGTGCGCTGACCGCTGTCGGCGAAGGCGTCCTCCACGATTCGCGCCTGCTCGAAATAAAGGAACGTGGACAGCGTCGAATACAGGACGATGAAGCCGCAGATGCCCAGGAGATACGGCGACCGCGCGACGTGGGTCGCTCCCGCCCAGACGCTCTCGCGCACGCGATCGGCACGGGCGCGCACGCCGCCGGTTCCGGCCCAGTGCATGATCACCAGCGCACAGACCACGGCCGCGCCCAGCAGCACCGCCGAAAGCGGCAGCAGGTTGGTCGGGCCGACGCGCTCGGCCAGCACCGCGGTCAGCCCCGGCCCGACGATCGCCCCGAGGCTGCCGCCGGCGGCGATCAGGCCGAACAGCCGCAGGGCCTGCGTCTGCGAGAACACGTCGTTCATCACGCTCCAGAACAGCGAGATGACGAACAGATTGAACACGCTGACCCAGATGAAGAACGCCCGCGCGGTCCACTCCGGCGCCACGCCGGCCCGCAGCAGCGCGAAGAAGACCAGTAGATTGACGATGAAGAAGCCGTAGCTCGCGATCACCAGCCCCCGGCGCGAGAAACGTCCGACCGCCCAGCCGAAGGCCGGCACCACCGCCAGCATGAGCACGAAGGTGCCGGTGAAGACCCACGCCAGCGCGTCCACGCCGCCCTGAATCCCCATTTCATCGCGCACCGGTCGCAACACGTAATAGCCGGACAGCAGAAAGAAGAAATACGCGAACGACCAGACTACGGGCGTGAGCTCGCCCGGCTCCAGTTTCAGCGCCGTCGCCATGCGTCCCGCTACCGCCATGGTGTCTCCGTGTCGACGGTCATCCGGACCGCATCGACGAATCGTTGAATCGTTGAATCGCCAGTAACAGACCTTACCTAAAACACCGTGTCCTCACAGGAGCAGACGATGCAGTACGTCAACGCCAACGGCGCGACGATTCCGGCGCTCGGTTTCGACACCTTCGAACTCGCCCCGGCCGACGCCGAAGCGATGGTCGCGCACGCACTCGGGGCCGGTTATCGCCATATCGACACCGCCCAGATGTACAACAACGAGGAAGCGGTCGGCCGCGGTCTCAAGGCCGGCGGCGTCGAACGCGGCGACCTCTTCCTGACCACCAAGGTCTGGACCGATCGCTTCAACGACGGCGACCTGCAGGCCTCGGTGCGCGAAAGCCTGGCCCGACTCGACACCGATTACGTCGACCTGCTGCTGCTGCACTGGCCCAATCCGGACGTCGCGCTCGACGAGACCATCGCCGCGCTCAACGACGTCCGCGCCCAGGGTCTGGCCCGGCACATCGGCGTGAGCAACTTCACCACGCCGCTGATCGACGCGGCCGTGACCCATTCGAGCGCGCCGCTGGTCACCGATCAGGTCGAGTACCATCCCTTTCTCGATCAGCGCCCGGTGCTGGACCGGCTGGCCCACCACGGCATGGCACTGACCGCCTATTGCCCGCTGGCGCAGGGCCGCGTCTTCCGCGAGCCGACGCTGGAGCGGATCGGTCGGGCGCACGGCAAGAACGGCGGCCAAGTCGCCCTGCGCTGGCTGCTCCAGCACGATGACGTCGTCGCGATCCCACGCTCAACCCGGCCGGCGCATATCGAGAACAACTTCGAGGTCTTCGACTTCGAGCTCACCGAAGAGCAGATGCGCGAGATCGCCGGCCTGCACACCGCCGATGGCCGCATCATCGATCCCTCGTTCGCCCCGGACTGGGACACCGCGGCCTGAAGGCCGCGTTCGGCGCCCGCCCCGGGGGCGTGTCACCCCGGGGCGGCGGATCCGTGGACATCTACCGCCCCGCGGCGATGCGCTCGCGCGCAATCCGCAACGCCGTGGCCGCCGGCGTCTCGCCGTGTGCAGCGGCCTCGGCGAAGATCGTGTTGAGCGTGCTCTCGATCCCGGCGACACGAAAGCGGACTCGCTCGACGCTGTAGCCGTCCGGATCCAGCTCGTCGCTGACGTTGATCAGACCGCCCGCATTGATGACGAAATCGGGCGCGTAGACGATGCCGCGCTCGGCCAGACGCCGGCCGTCGCTGTCGGTGGCGAGCTGATTGTTGGCGGCGCCGGCCACGATCGGGCACGCAAGCGACGGTATGGTGTCGACGTTAAGCACGCCGCCGACACCGCAGGGAGCGAGGATGTCGACCGGCTCGCGCAGGATCGCCTCGTTGTCCACGATCGTGGCCCCCGCCGCGCTCGCCCGCTCGCAGGGCTCGGCGGCGATGTCGGAGGCGACAACGCTCGCGCCCGCCGCGAGCAGCCGTTCGATCACCGCGAGGCCGACGCTGCCGGCACCCTGCACCGCCACTCTCAGACCGTCGAACGCCGGCTCGCGTCCGGCCGCGCGCAATGCCGCGCGCATGCCCGCGATCACGCCGTCGGCCGTATACGGCGACGGATCGCCGGAACCGCCGGCCGTCAGACTCCGGCCGACCGCGTGCCGGGTCACCTCGTTGAGCAGCGCGATATCGGATTCGCCCATGCCCATGTCCTCGGTGGCCACGTAGCGCCCGCCCAGGCTCTCCACCGTCCGCGCCAGCGCGTGCATGCCGGCGGTCCGATCCGCCGGAAACGGCGCCATCACGACCGCCTTGGCGCCACCGCAGTGCAGCCCGGCACAGGCGGCCTTGTAGCTCATCGCCTCCGAGAGCCGCAGCACGTCGGCCAGCGCCGCCTCCTCGTCATCGTAGGCGCGGATGCGCACGCCGCCGACGCCGGGCCCGCGCGCCGTGGAGTGGACCGCCACGATCGCCCGCAGGCCGGTATCGGCATCGAAATAGTGGCAGACCTGCTCGTGGCCGGGCGCGGCCATGGACGCAAAAACGCTCATTCGGAGACTCCAGCAACATTGTAGGGACCGACGCTCGGCGCGATTCTCGCCCCCGCACCGGACGCTGTCGACCGCAGAAAAGGCGCGGCGCTTGCGCGACATGGCAGGGGCCGCAATACTGTAGGCATAACTATAGAAAGAATTTCCAGCGACTCACGCCCGGCCGCGCCGGGCTGCGGGGGGCCGCGATGCCGCAGACACGGGACACACTATGCTGACACGCGCAACGGTCGCGGCGCTCGGACTGTTTCTGGCCGCAAGCGCCATGGCCCAGACCGACAGCGATTCGAGTCCGGACCAGGATGCGCGTGCCGCCGCGGCGTCCGACCCCACCTCGATGTCGCGGGACAGCGACGAGGCGTCACCGCCGGACGATGAGCCGAGCGGCGGCGTCCGCGCGGCGCGGTCGGCGGGCGGCATCGAGGTCGAGCTCAACAAGCTCGAGCCGGTCGATGGCGCCTGTCGCGCCTACCTCGTGACGCAGAACCTCACGGAGTCGCGTTTCGAAAGCGTGTCGCTGGATGTCGTCATGTTCGACAACGACGGCATTGTCGCTCGCCGGTTGGCCGTTCAGATCGCGCCGATGCCGCCGACCAAGACCGGCCTCAAGGTCTTCGACATTCAGGACCTGGCCTGCGACGACATCGGTCAGCTGCTGCTCAACAACGTGATCGAGTGCCGCACCGATACCGGCGGCCGCGACGACTGCCTGTCGTTGCTGTCGGTGTCGCAGCGGGGCTCGGTCCCCTTCATCAAGTAGGCCCGTCATGTCGCGCCCGCCGATTCCCCCAGGCCCGCACCATGCGACCGAGTCCACGTCGCCGGGATCGCCGCGATGAGCGGCCTACTGGAAACGCTCGGCGGGCTGTTCTCGGGCCTCAACCGCACGCTGGCGCTCGGCGGCCCGGTGGTGCTCATCCTGATCGCCATGTCGATCCTGGCGCTGACGATCGTGGTGGCCAAGCTGCTGCAGTTTCGCCGCGTGCGCATCAACGATCGGCGCACCGCGCGCAGCGCGCTCGGCGTCTATCGCTCCGGCAATGCGGCCGGCGCCGTAACCATGGCGCGACGCTCGCCCAACCCCGCGGCCCGCGTACTGGCCCGCGCGATTCAACTGCGCAGCCGCCAGAACGCACCGGAACCGATACTGCGCGAGGAGATCCTCCAGTACGGCGGCGACATGCTCGAGTCGCTGCGCAGCCATCTGCGCCCGCTCGAGGTCATCGCCGCGCTCGCGCCCCTGCTCGGCCTGTTCGGCACCGTGCTCGGCATGATCGAGGCGTTTCGCGATCTGGAGACCGCCGGCAGCCAGGTGAACCCGGCTTTGCTGTCGGGCGGCATCTGGCAGGCCCTGCTGACCACCGCGGTCGGTCTGGCGGTCGCCATGCCCGTCATCGTCGCCCTGAACTGGCTGGAGCGCACCATCGACCGCGCTGCGCACGAAATGGACAGCGTGGTCACTCGCGTATTCACGGTCGATCTCTCGCGCTCGCCGAGCGCGGCGCTGGGCAACGATGACGACGAGTCGGACCACAGCACCCCGTTCATTTAGCGACCACGGCAGCGCCCGCCGGCGCCGCTCGCTCGTCAGCCTGACGCCACTGATTGATGTGGTGTTCATCCTGCTGCTGTTCTTCATGCTGGCTTCGAGCTTTGTCGACCTGCGCTCGATCACACTCGATACGCCCGCCGCGGGCGGGGGCGCACCGTCGATCGAGGGCGCGCTGCTGATCGAGGTGCGCGTCGACGGCGTGCGTTTTGCCGGTCGCTATCTCTCGCTCGACGACCTCGCGGCACGCATCCGCGGCCAGCTCGCCCGTCAGCCCGACCGGCGTGTTCTGGTCCAGCCGGCGGCCGGGGTGGATCTGCAGGCCACGGTGCGGGTTCTGGATCGGCTGTCGAACGCGGGGGTCCGCAACCTCTCGCTGATGGACCAGGGCGCGAGCGGCGGCGGCGGAGGCTGATCCATGCACTTTCCCCGCAACCGCCGCCGGGCCAGCAACGACGAAGCGATCCTGCCGCTGACCAACGTCGTGTTCCTGCTGCTCATCTTCTTCATGCTGGCCGGCCGGCTGGTCACACCCGAGCCGTTCGACATCGATCCGCCAGCCTCCCAGAGCGAGACGAACGCGCGCGCGGACGGCCTGGAGATTCAACTGGCCGCCGACGGCCGCCTCGCCCTCGACGGCGAGACGGTCACCCTCGACGCCCTGGTGGAGGCCGTGCGCGCCAGACTCGAGGCGCGGCCCGGGATGCCGATTCGTCTGCGTGCCGACGGCGCCGGCGATGCGACACGCGTCGTGGCGATCATGCGCCGTCTGCATGACGCGGGGGCGGAGCGACTGCGCCTGATCACGGTTGCACCGCAGCGCTGATGGGCATCTCCTCCCGGCAATGGCTGCTCGCGATCGCGGCCGCCGTGGTCGCGCATCTGCTCCTGCTGGCCGGACTCTGGCTCGGCGACACGGCCAACGACAGGCCTGCCGAGACGCCGCGGGGCGTGATGGTGTCGCTCGAGGAGCTTGACGCCGGTCCGCCTCCGGCACCGACGACGCCCAGCCAGCCAGTCGAGGCGCCCGAGCCGGCCAGTGCCGCGGCTCCCGCTCCTGCACCGTCGGCTGCGGAGGTGCCGGCCGTCGAGGACAGCGCGCCGACGCCGGCGCCCGCGGCCGAAGCCCAGCCGGCGCCCGTGCTGGCGGACGCGATCGAACCCGCGCAATCGCAGGGCCCGGCCATCGCCGAGGCGGCGGAGATCGCCCCGGCGACCGCCGCGGAACCGTCACAGGCGGCACCGGTCGAGATCGGCCCCGGCGACAGCCTCGAATCCGTGTCTCCGAGCGAGCGCGTGACCGCGCATACGCCGGAGCTGGATACGCCGGCGGCGCGAACGGACGAAACACCCGGCAACGGAGCCGGCGGGACGAGCGACCAGGCGACGGACGACTATATCGTGCGGCTGCGCGCCTGGCTGTCGCGCCACAAGCAGTATCCACAACAGGCGCGCAACGACGACATCGAGGGGACGGTACGGCTCTATATCGTCGTGGACCAGGATGGCCAGGTGATCAGCCACCACATCGAGCGCAGTTCGGGTTCAGCCGTGCTCGACGCCGCCGCAGAGCAGATGCTGCGTCAGGCCCAGCCGTTGCCGAGCATGCCGCAGCGCATGCGGCGCAACCGGCTCGAGCTGATCGTGCCGGTGGTATTCTCATTGCGCTAGCCGGATGGCCGGGCGCGACGCGACCTGTTTGTCCGGGCACAGAACTGCCGGCGCAAGCGGTTCCGGTGTACAAGGTCCCTTCCGCGAGCGGCCGACACGGGCAAGGGTGCATCACCCGTGCGGCGCGGACTATTCGAACGAATCGCCCCGACGCGCGCTGACACGGCCCGGCGACGCGACGTCGCGGCCTACCAGGCGACCAGCTCCACGCGGCGATTCTTGGCCTGCCCTATATCGCTTTCGTTACTCGCCCGCGGCGCGGTGTAGCCCACGCCCCACGGCTTGAGCCGATCCGGATCGACCCCGTAGCGGGCGGTCAAGGCCTCCACGACCGCCTCGGCCCGCCGCTTGGACAGATCGATGTTGTAATCGAAACCGCCGCGGCTGTCGGTGTGGCCGACCACGAGCAGACGCCGATCCGGCTGTTCCGCCATGAGTTTGGCGATCTCGCCGAGCGTGGACTGAGACTCGGACTTGATCTGCGCACTGTCGGTATTGAAGAAGATGCCGTAGAGCGCCACCCGGCCCTTGGTGTCCAACTCATCGGCCATCTCGGCGGCGTTGACCGAGATGGCGCCGATCTCACGGGCCTGCACCTGCAGCGTATCCAGCTGAACGGCGACGACGCCGTTGCCGATCGGCGTCACCTGGACGGCCGCATAGACGTCGCCGCCACCGGCTGAGCGCCGGACCGCGCGATAGTACGACCCGCTACGGCGAGAAAAGAGATCGGCGGCGGCGCGGGCGCCCGGCGAGGCGCGCTCGAACATCGGCCCGCAGGCCTCGGCTTCGCACGCGTAGAGCGTGTCGAAACCGGCGCGGGCGAGACGCGTCGCGTAGCCCTCGGCGATCGATTCCGCATCCGCGGCCTCGGCCAGCCGATAGGTACGGCGCGCGAGCGCGCCCTCGACCGTGCGTGTCGCCGATATATTGCCCTGAATACCGCCGCGTTGAACGATACGATCGGTGATCAACGGGTAGGTGGCGAACGCTTCCCGGGACTCGCCCACGATTTCGGCGCCCTCGGGCGGCGAGACGGCCGGCGCCACGTTCTGTGCAACGGCGGCCGGCGCCGCCATCAGCAACAGCAAAGACAGAAACCAACCGAGTCGGACAACGCATCGCATGCCGCGATAGTAACCGCGTCACCGCCTGCTGTCAGCGTTTACCGCGGGCAATCGATTGTCCCGCAAGACAAAGCGGGGCCGGCGACAGGCCGGCCCCGGAACGACTCGCGAGCGAGCGGCGAGCGCTCAGTCGACGCGTTCGATCACCGTGGCGATGCCCTGTCCCATGCCGATGCACATGGTCGCCAGGCCGAGCGTGGCGTCCTTGTCCTCGAGGATGTGCGTCAGCGCGCCGGTGATGCGCGCCCCCGAGGTGCCCAGCGGATGGCCCAGTGCGATCGCGCCGCCGCGGATGTTGATCGAGTCCTGGCGGTCCTCGATGCCCAGCTCCCTGAGCACGGCGAGGCTCTGGGCGGCAAAGGCCTCGTTGAGCTCGATATAGTCGATATCCGAGAGACTTACGCCTGCTCGTTCGAGTGCTTTCTTGCTCGCCGGCACGGGGCCGCGCCCCATCACCGACGGATCGCAGCCGGCCACGGCCATGCCGCGAATGCGGGCCATCGGCTCAAGGCCCAGCGCCTTGGCCTTGTCGGCGGACATGACGAGCACGGCGGCCGCGCCGTCGGAGATGGCCGACGAATTGCCGGCCGTGACCGTGCCACCGCGCGGGTTGAAGGCCGGACGCAGCGCGCCGAGGCCTTCCATGCTCGCGTCGCCGCGCACGACTTCGTCGAAGTCGCACATGCGGGCATGGCCCTTCGCGTCGTGGCCCTTGACGGGCACGATCTCCTCGGCGAACTCGCCGTCGACGTTGGCGCGGTGCGCGCGCTGATGCGAGGCCAGCGCGAACTTGTCCTGGGCTTCACGATCGATGCCGTGGATGTTCGACAGCATCTCGGCGGTGAGGCCCATCATCGCCGCGGGCTTGGCGACGTATTTCGACAGCTGCGGGGCGATATCCACGTTGTAGTCCATCGGCACGTGGCCCATGTGCTCGACGCCGCCGCAGATGAAGACGCCGTCGATACCGGCCGCGATCTGGCCGACCGCGGTATGGATCGACTGCATGGACGAGCCGCACAGGCGGTTCACGGTCTGGCCGGCGACCGCATGCGGCAGGCCGGCGATCAGCGCGGCGTTGCGGCCGATGTTGAGCCCCTGTTCCTTGGTCTGCTGCACGCAGCCCCAGATCACGTCCTCGATGGTCTCGGGGTCGATCGCGGCATTGCGCTCCAGCAGCGCTCTCATCAGGGCCGCGGACAACTCTTCGGCGCGGGTGTTACGAAACATGCCGCCCTTCGAGCGGCCCATGGCGGTACGTACCGCGTCAACTATCACGACTTCGTTATTGTCGTTGGCTTGCATGATGTTCTCCGAAAGATCGGTGAGCCGATCGGTGGTCGCCGGCCCGCGCGGTCGCGCGCCGGCCGGCCATTCGCACCGATCGCCTTACTGTGCGTAGTAGGTTTCGCCGTTGGCGGCCATGTCGCGCATGCGCGCGGTGGGCTCATAGAGCGTGCCGAGATGGCTGTACCGGTCGGCCTTGTCGCAGACCGTGGCCAGCCCCTGCGCATCGGCGTACTTGAGCGCGCCGCCGCGGAACGGTGGAAAGCCCAGACCCATGATCAGGCCCATGTCGACCTCGTTGGGCGTTTCGGCGATGCCTTCCTCGAGCGCGCGCGCCGCTTCGATGATCATCGGGATCATCATGCGGTCGACGATCTCGTCGCCGTCGAAGTCCTTCTGGCCGTCCTTCTGGACCGTGGCCACGAGCTCGTAGGCCTTGTCGTCCTGCGTCTTGTTGGGACGGCCTTTCTTGTCCTTTTCGTACTTGTAGTAGCCGGCACCGGACTTCTGACCGAGACGGTCGTTCTCAACCATCACATCCAGCGAGGACTTGCCTTCGGTCGACATGCGGTCGGGATAGCCCTCGGCGAGCACTTCCTCCACGTGCTGCGAGGTGTCCATGCCGACCACGTCCGACAGATAGGCCGGGCCCATCGGCCAGCCGAACTTCTCCATGACCTTGTCGATCTTGGCGAAGTCGGCGCCGTCGGTGATCAGCTGCTGGAATCCGAAGAAATACGGGAACAGGATCCGGTTGACCAGAAAGCCGGGGCAGTCGTTGACCACGATCGGTGTCTTGCCCAACCGATGGGCGTAATCGACGATGGTGGCGATCGCCTCTTCGGAGCTCTTCTCGCCCTTGATCACTTCCACCAGCGGCATCTTGTGCACGGGGTTGAAGAAGTGCATGCCGAGAAAATTCTGCGGGCGCTTGAGATCCGCGGCCAGCGTATCGATCGAGATGCTGGAGGTGTTCGAGGCCAGGATCGTGTCCTCGGACACCGCCTCTTCGGTCTCGGCGAGGACCGCCTTCTTGACCTTGGGATTCTCGACCACGGCCTCGATCACGGCGTCGACGTTGCCGAAGTCGCCGTAGTTCAACGTCGGGCGGATGCGCGACAGCCCTTCGGCCATCTTGCGCGCGTCCAGCTTGCCGCGCTCGACGCCCTTGGCGAAGTGCTTGGAGGCTTCGTCCAGCCCCTGCTCGATGGCCTCGTCCTTGATGTCCTTCATCAGGATGGGCACGCCCTTGGAGGCCGACTGGTAGGCGATACCGCCGCCCATGATGCCGGCGCCGAGCACGGCCGCCTGCTCGATGGTGTGGGCGATCTTGCCGTACTTCTTGCCCTTCTTCTTGATCAGCTGATCGTTGAGGAAGATCTGGATCAGCGCACGCGCCTCGGAGGTCTTGGCCAACTTGATGAAGCCTTCGGTCTCCTCGGCGATGGCCGCGTCACGTCCCATGCCGGCGGCCTTGGCCATGCGCTCGATGGCCTCGATCGGCGCCGGGTACTGGCCCTTGGTCTGGCCGAGCACATAGCCCTTCGACGTCTCGAAGGTCATCGCCGCTTCGGTCTGGTTGAGCTTGAGCGGCGCCGTCTTCTCGGCCTTGCGCGCCTTCCAGTCGAACTCCCCGGCGATGGCGCGATCAAGCAGATCGCGTGCGGCCGCCTCGAGTTCGTCTTCGGCCACGACCGCATCGACCATGCCTACTGCGAACGCCTTGTCGGCGCGACGCGGCTTGCCGTCGGCGATCCACTCGATGGCGTTGTCCGCCCCGATCAGGCGCGGCGCGCGCACGGTGCCGCCGAAGCCGGGATAGATGCCCAGCTGCGTCTCGGGGAAACCGATCTGGGCCTTCTCGCCCATCACGCGGTAATCGGTGGCCAGGCACATTTCGAGGCCACCGCCGAGCGCCATGCCGTTGATCGCGGTCACACTCGGAAAATCGAGATCCTCGATGGTGGAGAACATGCGGTTGGCATCGGCCATCCACCGCTTCATCTCGTCTTCGGGCGCCTTGAAGCGCTCGCCGAATTCCATGATGTCGGCGCCGACGATGAACGCCGGCTTGGCGGACTTGACCAGCAGGCCCTTCACATCGCTCGCCTCGGCCAGCGCTTTCGCAGCGGCGTTGAGATCGTCGATGGTGGCCTGGTCGAACTTGTTGACCGATCCGTCCCGTGCATCGAAGCACAGCACGGCTATCCCGTCGGTCACTTCGACCGACAGCCTGGATCCCTCATAAAGCATGGACGAACTCCACTGACATTGAATGATGCGCCCGGCCACGACGGCCGGGGCAGTAAACTCGGCGCACAGTACGGTAGCGTACTGTGCAGGCCCGAACAACGCGGCAAAGGCCCGCGGCACGGGCGCTCGGCGAAAATGATGCAGCGCAGCGCGCGAAGGCCGTTTTCACACACACCGTGTTTTGACAGCCCTCGGCGTGCATGGTTTTCTAACCCCACTGTTTCCGCACCGCGTGAATCCCATGACGAAATCGGACAATCGCATCACCCGGATCCGCAAGGACATCGACAAGCTCCGCCGCAATTACACCGGCGCCTTCGCGTCCGCCAACCGCGCGGTGTACGACGGCATCGAACAGCTCGCCGAGCACGAACTCGCCGCCATACGAACGCACTATGAAGAAGCGCTCGAGAATCTCAAGCAGCTGCGCCGGGGCGGCTCGCCGCGCGATCTCGCGGCCAGCCAGCTCGAACTGCTGCAGCAGACGGTCGACCGCATCCTCGACAACGCCCGCGAGAGCCTGACGATCCTCGATCAGACCCGGCGCCAGATCAGCGTCGAGATCCGGCAGAACCTGGACGGCAGCGAGGCCGCGATGACGGATGCGGGCGAACAGACCGAGGCCGCGGCGCGCACCGCGGCCGGCAAGGCCCGCGACGAGGCCGAGCGCCGGGCCGGGGACGTCGAAGCCGAGACCCGGGCGGCCACACGCGAGGCACGCGACCGGGCCAAGGACGTCGCCGCGGAAACGGCCGACACGGTTGCGGCCGCGGCCGACACCACCGCCCGCAAGGCCGAGGCGGCCTCCCCACGCCCGGCCTCGTCGACCTCCACGACCGCCAAACGCCGCAGCACGTCGGGCCGCAGTTCGGGGAGCACTTCGAAACAGTCGAAGGCGAGCGGCTCGAAGGCGAGCGGCTCGAAGTCGGCCGGAAAGAGCGGCGGCGGGACGGGCGGTGGCAAGACCGCCAGTACGGCCAGGTCCAAGAGCTCGACCCGGACGAAACGAGCGAGCAGCGCCAAGAAGTCGGCGACGAACGGCCGTTCGACCGCCAAGTCGAGCACGACAGGCAAGTCCGGCGGCACGACGAAGTCGACGACCAATCGCGCGGCCTCTGCCAGCAGCGGAGGCGCCAAGAAGACGTCGGGCACGAAGAAATCCGGGTCGGGCAGCTCGACAGGCCGATCCGGGACCAAGGCGTCTTCTTCGGGCAGCGGCAGGTCCGGCGGCTCGAGCGCCGGCAAGCGCAGGGGCTCGGGGACGTCGGAAACCTCGTCCGCGCGCGGATCGGGCAAGACCGGCAGCGACTCGGATAGCTGAATAGGCTATCCTGTGCCCCAGCCGCTCGGGAACGGGCGGCTTTTTCGTTGGTGCAGCGCGGGTCCGAGGGCCGGCGCGTCGGTTTCTCGTTTCGAACCTGCATGCTCGACCTCGCCGCCAGCACCCAGATACTGCGACTGCTCGCCGAACCCACCCGGCTGCGGCTGCTCCTGCTGTTGATCGACGAACCCCTGACGGTCGCGGAGCTGACGGCCGTCACCGGCCTCATCCAGAGCCGCGTATCCAGCCACCTCGGGCGTCTGCGCGAGGCCGGCCTGGTACAGGACCGCGCCGCGGGCAACGCCAACTACTACGCCGTGGACACCGCCCGCTGGCAGCGCGACATCCAGCCGCTGTGGGGCGCGCTGATCGACCAGCTCGACGATACCCGCGTCCACCGCGACCGCGAGCGGGCCGCGGAGATCGTGCGCCGGCGCAGCACGCGCGGGGGCTGGGCGGAGTCGGTGGCCGGACGCATGGAGCGCCAGTATTCCCCCGGACGCACGTGGGAGGCCATGAGCCGTTCGCTCATCGAACTGCTGGACCTCGGCGACGTGCTGGATGTGGCCTCCGGCGACGGCGTGCTCGCCGAGCTGCTGTGCCGGCGCGCGCACAGCGTGACCTGCCTGGACATCAGCACACGGGTGCTCGAAGCGGCGCGCAGCCGCCTGAGCAGTCAGGACAACATCTTCTACAAGAACGGTGACATGCATGCCCTGCCCTTCGAGTCCAACGCCTTCGATCAGGTGTTCGTGCTGCACGCACTGAGCTACACGCGGACACCGGAGGCGGTGCTGGCCGAAAGCGCGCGGGTGCTGCGTTCCGGCGGCCGCCTGATCGTGGCGACCATCGCCCGGCACGACCACGAGGCGACCGTCGCCGCCTACGATCACGTCAACCTCGGCTTCGAGGTCGAGCAGATCGCGGCCTGGCTGCGCGAATCGGAGCTTTCGGTGGCCGATTGCGCCGAACGTGCACGCGAGCCGCAGCCGCCGTATTTCCGCCTGATCACCGCCAGCGCGTGCAAGCCATGAGCGCCGCGACGCGGGGCCGCAACGTCCGCATCGTCGCCGGGCTGATCTGGGGGCTGGCACTCGCGGCGGCGGCCGGCTGGATCTACGCCCAGGGGCTGTCGATACGCGAGATCACGGGTCTCGTCTACGACTATGTGGTCGACAATCCGATCGCCCCCATCGTCTACATCATCATCTACAGCCTGCGCTCGTTCACCTTTTTCCCTGCGATGTGGCTGACCATCGCGGCCGGCAGCCTGTTCGGTTTCCTGCCGGGCCTGATCTACGCCCTGATCGGCGAGAACCTGTCGGCCAACATCGCCTATGCGCTGGCGCGCTTCTTCCGGCGCGAAGGCGACATGCGCGAGGCCCGCAATCCGCGCATCGCCGCCTTCCGCCGACTGCTGGTCGAGCAGGCGTTTCCGACCACGGTCGTGCTGCGCGCCTCGTTTCTGCCCTTCGACTTGGTGAACTACGCCTGCGGCCTGCTGCGGGTCCCCTGGCTGCCCTACGCCCTGGCCAGCATCGTCGGCATGCTGCCGCCGATGATCACCTTCGTGAGCTTCGGGGCGACGGTCAATCTGCCGGAGCTGCTGGCGCAGCAGTCGTTCTCGCCGGAACAGCTCATCGACTCGCGGCAGCTGCTCATATCGGCCGGTCTGCTCGTGGCCAGCGCCATCATCGCCTGGCTCGCACACCGCCGGCGCAAGCGCCTGGCCGCCCGCGCCGGCGAACGCTCGGATTGACGGGGTGAACCCCGCTTTGTAACCTCTCGGTTGGCACTGCTTCCGGGGGCGACGTGCGCTACCTGCTCGGGTTGATCGTGGGCCTGGCAGCCCTCTGGCTGCTTCTGTCGGGCCACTACTCGCCGCTGTTCTACGCCTTCGGCACCGGATCCTGTCTGCTGACGGCCTGGATCTGCTGGCGGATGCGGATCGTGGACAACGAAACCGTGCCGCTGCATCTGCTGGCGCACGCGCCGGTGTATATCGCCTGGCTGGGCTGGGAGATCGCCAAATCCAACTGGGACGTGGCGCGCCGCATCCTGTCGCCGGGCCGTTCGATATCGCCGACCATGACCACGCGCCGCGTCGGTCCGGCCACCGATCTGGGCCGTACGATCTACGCCAATTCGGTCACGCTCACGCCCGGCACGGTGACCGTGGGGCTGCGTGACGGCCTGGCCGAGGTGCATGCCCTGACCGACGTCAACGCCAAAGACATCGAGGAAGGCGACATGGATCGACGGGTACAGGCATTCGAGCGGCGCGGCGGCGTACGCCACGACCACAGCCACGACGGGGGTTGAACCCGTGTTTCTTGCCGCGATCATCGGCGTGGCCGTGACCATGCTGCTCATCCTCATCCGGGCGCTGCTCGGGCCGTCGGCCTACGACCGCATACTGGCGCTGAATCTGTTCGGCACGAAAACCGTGCTGTTCGTGTCCGTGCTCGGCTTCCTCAACGGCCGGCCGGAATTTCTCGACCTCGGGCTCGTCTACGCCCTGATCAACTTCACCGGGACGATCGCCGTGCTCAAGTTCATGCAGTACGGCGACCTGGGCTGGGACGAAGCCAGCAAGGACGAACCCGATGTATAGCCCCCGGCGAGCACGCGCGGCGACGGAGATCGCATGACGGCCCTCATCGACATGGCGAGCTGGGTGCTGCTGGCGGGCGGCGCCGTGTTCAGCGTCATCGGCGGCATCGGCATCCTCCGCATGCCCGACTTCTACACCCGCATGCATGCGGCCTCGATCACCGATACGGCCGGCATGGCCCTCATGCTCGCCGGCCTGATGCTCCAGGCCGGCCTGACGCTGGTCACCGCGAAGCTGGTGTTCATCATGGTCTTTCTGATCATCACCAGCCCGACCGCCACCCACGCGCTGGCGCGGGCGGCGCTGCATGACGGGGTGCACCCCCAGCTCGACCACGATCGTCGTCGGCACAAGGAGATCGAGCCGTGACTGTCGATATCGTGCTCAATATCCTGCTGCTGAGTTTTCTGGCGATCACCGGCCTGGCGATCGCGCGGGTTCGCAATCTGTTTCCGGTGGCGATGCTGACCGGCCTGTACAGCCTGCTCTCGGCCAGCCTGTTCCAGTTGCTCGACGCCGTCGACGTCGCCCTCACGGAAGCCGCCGTGGGCGCCGGCGTGATGACGGTCCTGTTCCTGGCGACCTTCGGCCTGACCCGGGCGCGGGAAAAGTCGGTGCCGCGATCGCGCACGGCCATCGGCCTGGTGGTGACCGGGCTCACGGGCGCGGCGCTGTTCTACGCCAGCCTCGACATGCCCCACTTCGGCGCCGCGGACACCCCCGTTCAGGAGCATCCGCTGCGCGAGCGCTATCTGGAGACGGTTCGCGAGGAGATCGACGTGCCCAACGCCGTCACCGCCGTGCTGGCCAGCTACCGCGGCTACGACACCCTCGGCGAGGTGACCGTGGTGCTCACGGCCGGGGTGGGCGTGCTCATGCTGCTGGGCGTGAGCCGCCGCGGCCGCCACGACGACGACAAGGAGCCCTGATGCGCGAGCACACCGTCCTGCGCGTCGTGGTGAAGCTGCTCATCGCGCCGATTCTCATCTTCGCGCTCTACGTGCAGTTCCACGGCGACTACAGCCCCGGCGGCGGCTTCCAGGCCGGCGTGATATTCGCGGCGGCGATCATTCTCTACGCCCTGATCTTCGGTCTGGCCGAGGCCCGCCGGGCGGTGCCGCCGGGCGTGCTGCGCGTGATCGGCGCCCTGGGCGTGCTGCTGTACGCGGGCACCGGCGTCTACGCCATGCTTAGCGGCGGCAATTTCCTCGACTACGATTATCTCGCCCACGACGCCGTTCACGGTCAGCACTACGGCCTGTTGCTGGTCGAGTTCGGCGTCGGTCTGACCGTAAGTTCGGTGATCACCAGCGTCTTCTACGTCTTTGCCGGCCGCGGCCGGCGGCGGGAGCAGTCATGAGCCTGGCCACGATCGCCGACGCGTTCTTCGGCCTGTTCAACTACTGGATCGTCATCGTGCTGATGATGATCGGCTTCTACATCGTCATCTCGCACGACAACCTGGTGAAGAAGCTGATCGGCCTGAACCTGTTCCAGACCTCGGTGTTCATCTTCTATATCAGCATGGGCAAGATCGCGGGGTCGACGGCGCCGATCCTCACCGAAGGCGACGAGGCTGTCTACGCCCACCCCCTGCCGCACGTGCTGATCCTCACCGCCATCGTGGTCGGGGTGGCGACCATGGCCCTCGGCCTCGCGTTGGTCGTGCGCATCCACGAGGCCTACGGCTCGATCGAGGAGGACGACGTTCTGGCCGCGGATTTCGAAACCCAGGACAGCGAGGCGGCGACCGAGCGCGCCCGGCAGCGGTCGGCCGAGGCACGACAGCAAGCCGGCGCCCGCGACGATGCCGATGACGGCCACCGGGCCGGCGGCGAACGCGCGGCCGACGGCCACGGGGACGAGCGCACGTGATCACGCAGTTTCTCTCCCAGATGCCGGTGCTGCTCGTGGTGCTGCCGCTGCTGGCGGCGCCCGTGTGCGTGATCGTCCACCGTGCGGCGCCGAGCTGGTTCATCTATGCGCTGACCTCCTGGGCCTGCTTCGCGATCGCCTTCCTGCTGTTCGTGCAGGTCCGCATCGGCGGCCCGATCAGCTACGTCCTGGGCGGCTGGCCGCCGCCGTTCGGCATCGAGCTGCGGCTGGACGCGCTGAACATGCTCGTCGTCCTGCTGGTGACGGGCATCGCCGCGATCGCCTCGATCTATGCGCGCGCGAGCATCGCCGCCGAGATCCCACGCGAGCGGGCCTACCTGTTCTATGCCGCGCTGCTGCTCTGCCTCTGCGGGCTGCTCGGCATCAGCATCACGGGCGACGCGTTCAACCTGTTCGTCTTTCTCGAGATCTCGTCCCTGTCCTCCTACAGTCTGATCGCGATGGGGGCGAAGCGGCGGGCGCTGCTGTCGGCGTTCCAGTATCTGATCATGGGTACGATCGGCGGCACCTTCCTGCTGATCGGCATCGGTTTCCTCTACATGATGACCGGCAGCCTGAACATGGCCGACATCGCCGATCGCCTGCCCGCGGTCTCGGACACGCGCACGGTCGAGGCGGGCCTGGCGTTCATCGTGATCGGCCTAAGCCTGAAGTTCGCCCTGTTTCCGCTGCACATCTGGCTGCCCAACGCCTACACCTACGCGCCCTCGGCGGTCAGCGCGTTCATCGCCGCGACCGCCACCAAGGTCGCGGTCTACGCACTGATCCGGTTCCTGTTCACGGTCTTCGGCGCGGCCTACGCCTTCGGTCAGCTGCCGCTGGGCGAGGTACTGATGGTGCTGGCCGTCGTGGCGATGCTTTCGGGATCGGTGGCGGCGATCTTCCAGACCGATGTCAAGCGGCTGCTGGCCTGGTCGAGCGTGGCCCAGATGGGCTACATCGTGCTCGGACTGTCGATGGCCAGCGCCACCGGCCTGACCGCCGCACTTGCCCACATCGTCAATCACGGCATCATCAAGGGCGCGCTGTTCATGGTGGCCGGCGCGCTGTTCTGGCGCATGCGCGCGATCTCGATCAACGACGTGGCCGGTCTCGGCCGGCGCATGCCCCTGACCGCGGCGGCCTTCGTGGTCGCCGGACTCGCCCTGATCGGGGTGCCCGCCACCGGCGGCTTCATCAGCAAGTGGCTCCTGCTCGAGGCGGTCATGGAGGACGCGCACTACGGCCTGGCGGCGGCCATTCTGGTCAGCTCGCTGCTGTCGGTCATCTACATCGGGCGCGTGGTCGAGGCCCTGTATTTCCGCGATCCCGCCGATAATGACGGCAAGACCGCCGAAGCGCCGGTGTCGATGGTGGCCGCCACGTGGGTGCTGGTCGGCGCGAGCGTGGCACTCGGCCTGTACGCCTCGCCGCTGGTGGAAACCGCCGAACGCGCGGCAGCCGGGCTGCTCGGGAGCGGGGCATGACCGCGCTCTGGCTTCCCCTGCTGGTCGCGCTGCCGGCCGTGATGAGTCTCGTGGTCGCCGTCAGCGGCCGCTGGCCGAACCTGCGCGAGGGCGTGAGCGTGGCCACCGCACTCGCGCTGCTGGCCGGAATCGCCGGTTTCATCGGCGACGTCACGGCCGGCGCGCGGCCCAGCTTCACCCTGTTCGAGATCCTGCCCGGCGCCAGCCTGACCTTCACGCTGGAGCCGATCGGCCTGCTGTTCGCGATGATCGCCTCGGGGCTGTGGTCGCTGACCACCGTCTACGCCGCCGGCTACATGCGCGGCAACGCCGAACATGCGCAGACGCGTTTCTTCGTCTGCTTCGCGCTGGCGATCTCGGCGGCCATCGGCATCGCCTTCGCGGGCAATCTGATGACGCTGTTCATCTTCTACGAGATGCTCACGCTGTCGACCTATCCGCTGGTCACCCACCACGGCGACGCCGAGTCTCGCGACGGCGGGCGAGTGTATCTCGGCATCCTGCTCACGACCTCGATCGGCTTCTTCCTGCCGGCGACCGTGGCCACGTGGCTGCTCACCGGCAGCATCACCTTCACCGACGGCGGGTTGATGGCCGGCTCGGGCCTGGGCGCGCTCGGAGCCGGACTGCTGTATGCGCTGTTCCTGTACGGGACCGGCAAGGCAGCGCTGATGCCGTTTCACCGCTGGCTGCCGGCGGCGATGGTCGCCCCCACCCCGGTCTCCGCGCTGCTGCACGCCGTGGCCGTGGTCAAGGCCGGCGTGTTCATCGTGCTCAAGCTGACGGTGTATGTCTTCGGCGTCGACTTCCTCGCCGAGACCGGCGCCTCGCAGCCGATGATGTGGATCGCCACGATCACGGTGCTGGGCGCCTCGCTGATCGCGATGACGAAGGACAATCTCAAGGCAAGGCTGGCGTATTCCACCGTCAGCCAGCTGTCCTACATCGTGCTCGGCGCCACCATGGCCTCGAGCCTGGGCATTCTCGGCGGCTCCATGCACATCGCCATGCACGCCTTCGCCAAGATCACGCTGTTCTTCTGTGCCGGCGCCATCTACACCGCCACGCATCGCAAGAACGTCAGCGACCTCGACGGCCTCGGCTATGCGATGCCGATCACCTTCTCGGCGTTCTTCATCGCCTCGCTGTCGCTGATCGGCATC
Organism: Salinisphaera orenii subsp. halophila YIM 95161; assembly: GCF_003732545.1. GTDB lineage: Bacteria > Pseudomonadota > Gammaproteobacteria > Nevskiales > Salinisphaeraceae > Salinisphaera > Salinisphaera orenii_A. The sequence continues at coordinate 33,998 of NZ_AYKF01000072.1, forward strand.
CCGCCGATGGGCGGGATCTGGAGCAAGTGGTATCTGATGGAGGGCGCCGCGGACGCGGGCCACATCGCGATCATTCTGGTGCTGTCGCTGAGCTCGCTGCTCAACATCGTCTATCTGCTCGAGATTCCGACCCGCGCGTTCTTCCACAATCCACGCCCGGACACGCCGCGCAACTGGCAGGAGGCACCCTGGGCCTGCGTGATCCCGCTGTCGATCACGGCAGCCGGCTGCATCGTCTGGTTCCTGTATCCCCTGCCGTTCACGGCGCTGCTCTCGCCGTGGGCGCCCCAGTGATTCGAGGTTGGTCATGCTGATCGAACGCAATCCGCAGTCGTTGCGCCGCCCGAGCACGCCGGCGCGTCGGCGCGCCGCCTGGCTGCTGTACGCGGTCTGCGCCCTGACGCTGGTACCGAGCCTGTTCATTCACCCGCACGCCAAGTTCGGATTCGCCGAGCTGCCGGCGTTCCACGCCCTGCTGGCCTTCGTCACCGGCTGCGTGCTGGTGCTGGCCGCGATCATCCTGCGACGGCTGATCATCCGCGGCGAGGACTATTACGAGCATCGGACCTGACATGCCCGCATGGCTGAACAATCCCGGCATGCTGCTGATCATCGCCGGCTGCATCATCCCCCTGCTGCCCTATCGCGCGCGCATGGTGGTGCTGCTCGGCGCCCCGGCCGCCGGGCTGGCGTGGCTGTGGCAGATTCCGCTGGGCACCACCACGCAGATGGCGCTGCTGGAATACACCCTCACGCCGCTGCGGGTCGACGGGCTCGCGTTCACGTTCGGCGTGATCTTCCACATCGCCGCCTTTCTGGCGGGTGTCTACATGTGGCACACGCGCAGCCGGCTGGAGCCGGCCGCGGCGCTGATCTATGCCGGTTCGGCCATCGGGGCGGTGCTGGCGGGCGATCTGATCACGTTGTTCATGTTCTGGGAGGTGACCGCGATCGCCTCGGCGCTGCTGCTGGTCATCCGCGGCCTGCGCGACGCGATGATCGTGGCCCGGCGCTATCTGCTGGTGCAGACCGGCTCCGGCCTGTTCCTGATGGGCGGCGCCGCGATCCACATTCACGCCACGGGAGACGTCGCCTTCACCCACCTCGGCCTCGACGCACCGGGCAGCTGGCTGATTCTGTTCGCCTTTGGCATCAAGGCCGCCTTCCCCCTGCTGCACAACTGGCTGCAGGACGCCTACCCGTCGGCTAGCCCGACCGGCACGGTGGTGCTGTCGGCCTTCACCACCAAGATGGCCATCTACGCGCTCGCACGCGGCTACGCGGGCACCGAGCTACTCATTCCGATCGGCGCGGTGATGACGATCTTCCCGATCGTCTATGCCATGCTCGCCAACGATCTGCGCCGCGTGCTCTCCTACAGCCTCAACGTGCAGCTGGGTTTCATGGTGGTGGCCGTGGGGATCGGCACCGAACTGGCGATCAACGGCGCCGCGGCCCATGCCGTGACCCACATCCTGTACAAGGCGCTGCTGTTCATGTCGATCGGGGCGGTACTGCATCAGACCGGGCACGTCCGGGCGACCGAACTCGGCGGGCTGGCCCGTCAGATGCCCTGGACGGCCGCGTTCTGCGTCATCGGCGCGGCCTCGATCAGCGCCTTCCCGCTGATGGCGGGGTTCGTGAGCAAGTCGCTCATCCTGTCCGCCGTGGCCGAGGAGAAATGGGCCGGCACCTGGGTGACGCTGACCGCCGCTTCGGCCGGCGCGCTGCTCTATGTCGGGATCAAGATCCCCTACTTCGCCTTCTTCGCGCCGAACGACCAGATCAAGGCCGATCCCGCGCCGCGCAACATGCAGATCGCCATGGGCCTGACCGCGACGGCCTGCATCGCGCTCGGCCTGGCGCCCGGGCTGCTGTATTCGATCCTGCCCTACCCCGTGGACTATCAGCCCTACACGGTCGATCACGTGGTGACCCAGATGCAGCTGCTCGCCTTCTCCGGGCTGGCGTTCTGGCTGGCCTGGCGGGCGGGGCTGTACCCGCGCCCGATGCGCGCGGTCCATCTGGACACGGACTGGCTCTATCGTCGCGTTCTGCCGGCGCTGGGTCATGTCGGCGAACGGCTGTTCCAGACCGCCAACCGCCGCTTCAGAGCCGGCGCCGGCTCGCTTGCGGACACCGCCATGACGCGGCTGCGCGTGCGCTACGGGGCGACCGGGGTACTCTCGCGTACCTGGAGCACGGGCTGGATGGCGCTCTGGGTGGCGATTCTGCTCATCGTCTATCTGGCGCTTTACTACTAGCGTCGCCCGACGCCGGTGCAAGCATCGCGCCGGCCGGATCGACGCCATCGAAGCCTGCCGCGGCCTCTCGGCGCGATCGAGGCGCGACCGACCGAGCGGGGCCGTGGGGGCGGGATCGCCCTCAGCCGTTCGTCTGCGCGGCTTCCATCGCCTGCCAGAGACAGGGCTGGCCACTGGCCTCGGACAGCATCTCCAGATAGCGCCGGTGGGCCGCCTGCTCCGCCTCACTGGCGCGCGTCACACGCGGGCGGCGGCCGGCGCCGGCCAGGTGCTCGGCCAGACCCGCGGTCGCCACGGCCGCCGCCCCGGCCTCCGATTCCGCGGCAAGGGCGATGTCGATCTGACCGCCGGTCATCGACAGATACACGTCCGCCAGCAGCTGGGCGTCGAGCAGCGCACCGTGCAGTTCGCGGTTCGAGTTATCGATCTCGAAGCGCTTGCACAAGGCATCCAGGCTGTTGCGCTGGCCGGGATAGGCCTGGCGGGCCTCCACCAGGGTATCGATCACCGACTGCCGCTCCTCGAGCGCGGTATGCCCGGCGTCGACCAGACGGAGCTCGTGGTTGAGAAAGGCCAGATCGAAGGGCGCGTTGTGAATGATCAGCTCGGCCCCGGCCAGGTAATCGGTCAGGGTTTCCGCGATCTCGTGAAAGCGCGGCTTGTCGTCTAGAAACTCGAGCGTGATGCCGTGCACGTCGATCGCGCCCTGATCGATATCGCGATCCGGGTGGATGTACAGATGCAGGTCGTTGCCCGTCAGCCGGCGATCGGCCAGCTCCACGCAGCCGATCTCGATGATGCGGTGGCCCTGGGCCGGCTCGAGGCCGGTGGTTTCGGTGTCCAGCACGATCTGACGCATGCTCGGTTTCTCCTGGCCTGTGGCCGGCGATCAGCCGCCCGCGCGCGGCAGTTCGTCGATACCGCGGTTGGCGAGCGCATCCGCGGCTTCGTTGCCGTCGTTGCCGCTGTGTCCCTTGACCCAGTGCCACTCGATCTCGTGGCGTTCGCAGGCGGCGTCGAGGGCCCGCCACAGATCGGCGTTCTTGACGGGTTTCTTCGCCGCGGTCTTCCAGCCGTTGCGCTTCCAGTTGGCCAGCCACGACATGATGCCCTGACGCACGTAGGTGGAATCGGTGTGCAGCTCCACCCGGCAGCCGCGCTTGAGCGCGGACAATGCCTCGATGGCGGCGGTGAGCTCCATCCGGTTGTTGGTGGTCTCGCGCTCGCCGCCGAACAGTTCGCGCGTGCGCCCGTCGCAGCTCAGCAGCGCGCCCCAGCCGCCGGGGCCGGGATTACCGCGGCAGGCGCCGTCCGTATAGATCACAACCGTTTTCGTCATCGTCGATATGGTAGCCCACCGGTGCCGGTGCGCGCCAAGGCGGCGGGCGCTGCGGCCCGGCTGCGTGCGGTTCGCCCGTGCTCCCGGTTGCGCGACACCACCTGCCGTCGCGCCAGTACGGCGTACGCCTGCGCGGCGCATGCCAGCGGCTCCAGCCAGCGCTTGCCGCTGCCGACGGCATAACGACCACCGAACAACGGAAAGCCGAGGCCGTAGCGCCAGAGCAGATCCGGCTCGAACTCGAGCAGCCGCAGCCAGTCGAACAGCCGGCCGGCGCTCGGCGGCGGTGCGCACGGCGTGAAGCGCGGTGTGCGCCGTCCGGGCATGCCCTGCCACAGCGCCCAGAGCGACCACGGATTGAACACGAGCACGATCAACTGGCCGCGCGCGCTCAGTACTCGCGCGCATTCACGCAGTAGCGCATGCGGGGCCGCGACCTGCTCCAGGCTGTGTGCCAGCACGAGCGCATCGACGCTGCCGGAGGCCAGTGGCAGATGCCGGCCGTCGAACACGGCATCGGCATCCGGGCCCGCCGACCAGGCGAGCCGCCACTGGCGAAGCGTACCGGCATGATCGAGCAGGGCGCGATCGATGCCCCAGCGGCCGACCTGAACGCAGCGATACCCGGTGAGCCTTGGCAGCAGCTCACGCAGGAGTCGCTGCTCGTACTGCAGGAAAAGACGCGCTCTCGGGGTCTCGAGCCAGTCCCGCGATTCCGTGTATCGTGCAGGTAGAAAGCGTAACAATTGATTTTGGCTCAGGCCGTTGGCAACATCTTCCGATGATCGACATTAAACCGCTATCGGCACTGTCCGACAACTACGTGTGGATTCTCGGCCGCGAGGGGGACGACCGCGTCGTGATCGTCGATCCCGGCGAGGCCGCGCCGGTGCAGCGTTTTCTGGCCGAACAGGGCAAACGCGTGGGCGCCTACCTGATCACGCATCACCACGGCGATCACATCGGCGGCCTCGATGCGCTGCTCACCGAGCACGACGCCCCGGTCTACGGGCCGCGCGCGGAGGCGGCGACCATCCAGCGGCTGACGCATCCGCTGGCCGGGGGCGACCGCTTCAGCCTCGACTGCCTCGACACCGAATTCGAGGTCTTCGACGTGCCGGGCCATACCCTGGGTCACATCGCCTATCTCGCGCCGGGCGAGCTGCTGGCCGGCGACACCCTGTTCCGCGGCGGCTGCGGCCGCGTGTTCGAGGGCACGGCCGCGCAGATGCAGGCGTCGCTGGCCACGCTGCGGGCACTGCCGGCGGATACTCGGGTCTATGCCGGACACGAATACACGCAGAAGAATCTCGCCTTCGCCCGCATGGTGGAGCCGGACAACACGGCGATCATCGACGCCGTGGCGGCCGTCACGGCCCTGCGGGATGACGACCGGCCGAGCCTGCCCGGCTCCCTGGCCGAAGAGTTCGAAACCAATCCGTTCTTACGCTGGGACAAGCCGGCGGTGATCGCCGCTGCCAGCGAACGCGCCGGTCGCGATCTGACCGACCCGGCCGAGATTTTCGCCACGCTGCGCGAATGGAAGAATGCCTCTTAGGCGCCGTCGCCACGCCGGCGCAGCCGCGGTCCTCGCGCTGCTGATCGCCGGCTGCGCCACCGAACCACCCGAATCGACTCGCACCACCCCGTCATCAGACTCGTCCATCGCACGGCCTTCGCCCGAGCCGACGCAGAACACGGACGCGCCCGCCGAAACGTCGGTGGCGCGCGAGGACTACGAGCCGCAATCCTGGCGCGATCCGTCCGTGGATCTGTGGGCGCAGGTGCGCGACGAACTGAGCCTCGACCCGCACGCACAGCGTCGCGAGGTGCGGGAGTGGACGCAGTACTACGCCACGCATCAAGGACATGTGGACGCCTCGCTGGAACGGGCCCAACCCTACCTCTGGCATGTCGTCCGCGAAGTCGACGCGCGCGACCTGCCGGGCGAGCTGGCGCTGCTGCCCATCGTCGAGAGCGGCTACAACGCCGCCGCCCGCTCCTATGTCGGCGCCAGCGGCCTGTGGCAGTTCATGCCGGGGACCGCGGACCACGTCGGCCTGGCGCGCGACTGGTGGTACGACGGCCGCAACGACGTCATCGCCTCCACCGACGCTGCGCTCGACTACCTCGAGATGCTGGTATCGCGCTACGACGGTGACTGGCTGCTGGCGCTGGCCGCCTACAATGCCGGGCCCGGGCGCGTCGACGCGGCCCTCGAGCGCGCCGCCGCCGAGGGCATACCGGCCGACTACTGGCATCTGGAACTGCCGCGCGAGACCACGGAATACGTGCCCAAGCTGCTCGCCATACGGCGCATTCTCGTCTCCCCGCGCCGCTTCGGGATGACCTGGCCGTCGCTGGACAACGAAGCCCGCACCCGTGCGGTGGCGCTATCGAAGCAGATCGAGCTCGCGGTCGCCGCCGACATGCTGGACATGTCCGAGGCCGCGCTGCGGCGCCTGAACCCCGGGATGCGCCGCTGGGCGAGCACGCCGGACGGCGGGCGCACACTGCTGGTACCCGCGGACAAGGCGGCCGCCTTCAGCCGGCAGCTCGCCGACGCCGAACCCTCCGAATTGGTCCACCGCCGCACCCACACCGTGCGCCGCGGCGAAATCCTGGGCCGGATCGCCAACGCCTACGGCGTGAGCGTTTCGGCCCTGCGTCAGGCCAACAATCTGGCCGGCGATCGTATCCGCGCGGGGCAGACGCTGCGAATCCCGCGGGACGGCAAGGCGCCCCCGGCGGAGCCGACCCGGCGCTACGTGGTCCAGTCGGGCGATACGCTCTGGGAGATCGCGCAGCGCTACAACGTGGCGGTCGAGGCGCTGCGGCGTGCCAACGCCGACGTGGACACGCTCCGGCCGGGCGCTTCGCTCACGATTCCGGGCGCCGCGACACCGCCGGCGCCGACCACGCATGTCGTGCAACGCGGCGAGTCGCTGTGGTCGATCGCCGACGCCAACGACGTCGCCATCGCCGATCTGCGGCGCTGGAATCGGCTGGAGCCGGGTGGGAAACTGGAGCCCGGCCGTGAGCTGGCCGTCGACGGGCCCGCGCCGCTGCCGGATTTCTACGAAGTCGAGTCCGGCGATTCGCTCTGGTCCATCGCGAGTCGTTTCTCGATGCAGGTGACCACGCTGCGCAGCTTGAACGACATGAGTTCCAACAGCACCATTCAGCCCGGCCAGCGGTTACGGCTGCAGCCGGCCGTGTCCGGCTAGCACGGCCTTCCCACGGCAGAGGCATTCGAGGAGACGACATGGGATTTCTAGACGGCAAGAAGGCGCTGATCACCGGTCTGGCCAGTGAGCGCTCGATCGCGTACGGCATCGCCCAGGCGATGCGCGACCAGGGCGCGGAACTCGCGCTCACTTATCAGGGCGACAAACTCAAGGCGCGCGTGGAGAAGATGGGCGCCGCGCTCGGCACCGATATCGTACTGCCGCTGGACGTCGCCGAGGACGAGCAGATCGACGGGCTGTTCGAGCAGCTCGGCCAACACTGGGATCAGCTCGATGTTCTGGTTCATGCCATCGGCTATGCGCCGCGCGAAGCGCTGGCCGGCGGTTACCTCGACAGCCTGACGCGCGAGGCCGCCCACGTCTCGCACGACATCAGCGCCTACAGCTTCGCGGCGCTGGCCAAGGCCGGGCGCGGCATGTTGTCGGACAACGCCTCGCTGATCACCCTCACCTATCTCGGCGCCGACCGCGCCATGCCGGGCTACAACATCATGGGTCCGGCCAAGGCCAGCCTCGAGTCGAGCATGCGTTTCATCGCCTACGACCTCGGACCACGCGGCATTCGCGCCAACGCGATCTCGGCCGGTCCGATCAAGACGCTGGCCGCGGCGGGCATCCGCGGCTTTCGCTCCATGCTGAGCCACGCCGCGGCCGGCTCCCCCCTGCAGCGCAACGTCACCCAGACCGAAGTCGGCAACGCCGCGGCCTTTCTCGCCTCGGATCTGGCTTCGGGCATCACCGGCGAAGTGCTCTATGTGGACGCCGGATACCGGATCATGGGCATGACCCCGGGTGCTGAGTCCGACGACTAGACCGCCGCTCGGGGCGCAGACGCGGACACGGCGGCCGGGGCGACCCGGCCGCCTTTTTTTCGTTCAGTCGATGCGATTCTCGTCGATCTCGACGTCGGCCTGATCACGCAGATATGCGTTCAGCGCGCCGTATTCCTGGCGTGCCACGTACTGGCGCTGCTGATCGGCGAACTGCTCGCGCGGCGTGGCGCTGTCCTCGCGGGCCCGCACGCCGTCGACCACAACCAGGGCGACCCGGCCGTCGGCAGTCGCGGTCACGTCGAGACGCCGCGTTTCGTTCTCCGGGCTCGGCAGGCCGAAGGCGGCCTCGCGCACGCGCGGATCGACCTCGCGGTCGGAACGGCGGATGAAACCGGGCGACTCGAGCGTCGGCCCGTTCTCGCCGGTCAGCGAGTCCAGCGATTCGCCCGCCTCGAGGGCGCTCATCGCCTCGCGTGCCGCCTCGCGTGCGCGGTCCTCGGCCTTCTGCTGCGCCACGCGCTCGCGCACGGTGTCGCTCACCTCGTCGAGGGGGCGACGCTCGGCCGCCTCGTGCGACTCGACCCGCAGCACCACGCGACGGTCCGAGCCGAGCTGCATCGGCGTACTGTTGAGTTCGTCCTGCAGCACCGAATCCGAGAAAGCGGCCTTGCGGATCGCATCGTACTGGCCGATGCCGTCACCCCCCTCGCGGGTGATCCAGCCGGTTTCCTGGATCTCGAGATTCAGCTCGTCGGCCAGCGTTTCCAGGTCGTTCGGCGCCTCGTAGGCCAGCGTCTCCATCCGATCGCTCTTGTCGCTGTAGGCCGTGACCTCGCGCTGCGCGGATGCGATCGACTTCAGCTGGGACTGGACCTGCGGATCGTCGAACGACGGCGTGCTCGCCTCGGTGACGTCGCCGACGCGCAGCAGATACCAGGCCTGCTCACCGCGCACTGGAGTCGACGTCTCGCCGGTGTCGAGATCGAACAGCGCTTCGGCGACGGCGTCGGGCAGATCCTCGCGTGCAGCGCCGTCAATGCGGCTGTATTCGGCCCCGTCCACCGATCCGGCGGCCGTCTCCAGATCACCGTCCTGCACCGTCGAGGCGAGCTCCTGAATGCGATCGCGCGCCGCGCCGCCGTCGCCCTCGATCGGCACGCGCACCTGCGCCCCGCTGCGCCGCTCCGGCTCGCCGAACTGAGCCTCGTTCTGCTCATAGAGTTCGCGCAGGGCCGCCTCGTCCGGGGCGGCATCGCCGGCCGCGGCATTGCTGCGGGACAGCGACACATAGGAGAGCTTCACACGCTCGGGCCGCTGGAACTGGTCCGCATGATCCTCGTAGTACGACTCGAGCTCGGCATCGCTGACATCGACCTCGTCGATATAGCGCTGGGCATCGTAGGCGAGATAGCGCACGCGGCGTTCCTGGTTCACCAGACGATAGGCCTGATCGACCTCGGCCGGCGAAGCGAAGGCACTCGTGGTCACGTCACGGCGCAGCTGCTGGCTCTTGAGATCCTCGCGCAGACGCGCCTCGTAGCGCCCGGCCGGCATACCCGCCTGTGAAAGCAGACGGCGATAGCGCTCGGGCGAGAACTGGCCGTCGACCTGGAACTGCTCGTTGCTGCGCAGGGCCGCCAGCAGACGCGCGTCGGTCACGCGATAGCCGGCCTCGTCGGCGTACTGCGTGAGTACCGCTTCGTTGATGAGGCCCTGCAGAACCGTGCGGCGCAGTTGCTCCGGCGGGAACATGTCGGCGTCGAAGTTATCGCCCATCGCCTCGCGCAGGCGCTGGTACCGCTGATTGTAGGATTGCTGGAGCTGATAGCGCGTGATGTCGGTGCCGCCGACGCTGGCCACCACCGGGTCCGACGACGGCGTGAAATAGGAACCGATGCCCCAGACACCGAAAACCACCGCGATGATCGCCACCACCACATAGGCAAGCGGTCCGCTCGCGTTGTCGCGAATTCTCTGCAGCATTGGTCTCGCTCCCGCGTCCCTCAGTCCTTGAATGCGATGACCGGTGCGGCCGTTGGGCCGGTACCGGCCGCCCATTGTGCCGCATGGGCGTTCGCGCGGCAGCCTTCGACTGCATCACGCAGTGGTTGCACGCATAAAAAAAGGGCGCCCGAAGTGCGCCCTTTTCTCGATATGTACCGATCGTTCCGATCGGCATCCATCGTATGGCGGAGCGGACGGGACTCGAACCCGCGACCTCCGGCGTGACAGGCCGGCATTCTAACCAGCTGAACTACCGCTCCGAAAACTTTTTTTTTGGTGGGTGCTGACGGATTCGAACCGCCGACATTCGCCTTGTAAGGGCGACGCTCTACCAACTGAGCTAAGCACCCTGCCCGGCGTGTCGGCTTTCGCCGTTCACCCAGCGAAGGCGCGCTAGTTTACAGCGTCTTTGAGTGCTTTACCAGCCTTGAAGCCAGGAGTTTTTCCGGAAGGGATCGTGATCGACTGACCGGTCTTCGGGTTGCGGCCCTGACGGGCGGCCCGCTCGCGCACGGAGAACACGCCAAAGCCGACCAGCGATACCTTGTCGCCCTTCTTCAGTGCATCGGTGACCGAATCGATCATGGCGTCTACGGCCCGGGAGGCGTCCGCCTTCGACAGGTCCGCATCGGCGGCGACCGCATCGACAAGTTCGGTTTTGTTCATAACTAAATCCCCTGAGGAGTGAATACGATTTTGAACCCGCGGGACCGGGCCTTCAAGCAACGCTCGATCGCGAATGCATCGCCGACCATGCGCACCCGCGCCGCCATGATCAAGCCGGGCGGTGCGAGCATAAGCGGCTGTTATACCAAGCGCCTCTTTGCAGCGTCAACAAAGGCTTTCGCCGGCTCGCGCATCCTCCGGCCCGGTGGTGATCAGTGCGCACGCACGCCCGCCGGATCGTTCTTGCCCGTCGTCTCCGCTCCGGCACTGTCCTCGGCCAGCGGCTGAGGCTGACGCGTCAGCGCGATCTCGAGCACTTCGTCGATCTTGCGGACCGGCCGGATATCCAGCCGGTTCTTGATGTTGGCCGGAATCTCGGCCAGATCCTTCGTGTTCTCGTGCGGAATGACCACGATTTTGATGCCGCCGCGATGCGCCGCCAGCAGCTTCTCCTTGAGCCCGCCGATCGGCAGCACGTCGCCCCGCAGCGTGATCTCGCCGGTCATGGCGACGTCCGCCCGGACCGGAATCTGGGTCAGGGCCGAAACCATGGCCGTGCACATCCCGATGCCCGCACTGGGCCCGTCCTTGGGCGTCGCGCCCTCGGGCACGTGGACGTGCATGTCGACCTTCTGCATGAAGTCGCGCTCGATGCCGAGCGCCGTCACGCGCGAGCGGATGACCGTGAGCGCTGCCTGGATCGACTCCTGCATGACGTCGCCGAGCGAGCCGGTGTGCAGGGGCTTGCCCTTGCCCGGCACGACCGCGGACTCGATCGACAACAGTTCGCCGCCGACCTCGGTCCAAGCCAGACCGGTCGCCTGGCCGACGCTGTCCTGCTCCTCCGCGCGACCGTAGCGATACTTCGGCACGCCCAGATACTTGTCCAGGTTGCGCTTGGTCACCTGCGCGGTGCCCTGCTTCTCTTCGCTGATCAGTTCCTTGACCACCTTGCGGCAGATCTTGCTGATGTCGCGCTCGAGATTACGCACACCGGCCTCGCGCGTGTAGCGGCGGATGATGTCGGTCAGGGCGTTGTCGGAGACGGACAGTTCCGAGTCCTTCAGCCCGTTCTCCTTCATCGCCTTCGGCAGCAGGTAGCGCTCGCCGATATTGACCTTCTCGTCCTCGGTGTAGCCCGACAGCCGGATGACCTCCATGCGGTCGAGCAGCGGCTCAGGGATGTTCATGGTGTTGGCCGTGCACACGAACATCACCTGCGACAGATCGTAGTCGACCTCCAGGTAATGATCGCCGAAGGTGTTGTTCTGCTCCGGATCCAGGACTTCGAGCAGCGCAGACGCCGGGTCGCCCCGGAAATCCATCGCCATCTTGTCGACCTCGTCGAGCAGGAACAGCGGGTTGCGCACGCCGACCTTGGCCATGTTCTGGATGATCTTGCCCGGCAGCGAGCCGATGTAGGTGCGCCGGTGGCCGCGGATCTCGGCCTCGTCGCGCACGCCGCCCAGGCTCATGCGCACGAACTCGCGATTGGTCGCGCGCGCGATCGAGCGCCCCAGCGAGGTCTTGCCCACGCCCGGCGGGCCGACCAGGCACAGGATCGGCCCCTTGATCTTCTTGACGCGGCTCTGCACCGCGAGATTCTCGATGATGCGCTCTTTGATCCGCTCGAGGCCGTAGTGGTCGGTGTCGAGCGTCTCCTGCGCCTTGGCGAGGTCGATCTTGGTGCGGCTGCGCTTCTTCCACGGGATGTCGACCATCCAGTCGAGATAGTTGCGCACCACCGTCGCCTCGGCCGACATCGGCGACATGCTCTTGAGCTTGTTGAACTCGTTGGTGACCTTCTTCTTCACCTCCTTGGGCATGCCGGCCTTCTCGATCTTGTCCTCGAGTTCATCCAGATCGTTGGGCGCGTCGTCGATCTCGCCCAGTTCCTTCTGGATGGCCTTCATCTGCTCGTTGAGGTAGTACTCGCGCTGAGACTTCTCCATCTGCTGCTTCACGCGGCCGCGGATCTTCTTCTCGATCTGCAGCACCTCGATCTCGGCGTCGGTCTTGGCCACGACGTGCTCGAGCCGGGACTGGGCATCGGCGATCTCGAGCACGTCCTGGCGCTCGTCGAGCTTGAGGTTGAGATGGGCGGCGATGGTGTCGGCCAGCCGGCCGGGCGAGTCCATGCTGGAAAGCGACGGCAGCAGTTCCGCCGGCACTTTCTTGTTGAGCTTCACGTACGATTCGAAGGTCGACACCGCCGAGCGCATGAGCGCGTCGATTTCGGCGTTGTCCTCTTCGGCATCCTCGATGATCGCGTAACCGGCCGCGAGGCTGCCCTCGTGCTCTTCGAGACCGGACAGACGGGCGCGGTCGGCGCCTTCGACCAGCACCTTCACCGTGCCGTCCGGCAGCTTCAAGAGCTGCAGGATGGACGCGAGCGTGCCGACTTCGTAGATATCGTCGGCGCCCGGGTCGTCGATGTCTGCGGCCTTCTGCGCGACCAGGAGGATCTTCTTGTCCTCGGCCATGGCCGCCTCGAGGGCGTTGATCGATTTCTCGCGGCCGACGAACAGGGGAATGGCCATGTGCGGGAAGACAACGACGTCCCGCAACGGAAGAACCGGCACCTGGGCATTCTCTGCCATTGGAAGCCTCGCGTAAAAAGCGGCCGGCATTGCGCCGGCCCCTGTGAATTTGCTTGAAAAATGCGGGCGCCGGGGCCGATTTCAATCGACGCCGGCGCCGCCCGGCCGCGACCGGGCCTTCGGGTCACGCCCCCGCGCGGCTGGCGTCGGCGTTCTCGTAGACGATATAGGGCTGAGCATCGCCTTTGACCACCGCCTCGTCGACGACCACCTTGGAGACGTTCTCCATCGCCGGCAGTTCGTACATCACGTCGAGCAGGATCGATTCCAGGATCGTGCGCAGGCCGCGGGCGCCGGTCTTGCGTTCCATCGCGCGGTGTGCGATCGCCCGGAGCGCATCCTCGCGCAGCTCGAGCTCGCAGTTCTCCATCTCGAAGAGCTTCGCATACTGCTTGGTCAGCGCGTTCTTGGGCTCGCGCAGAATCGAGATGAGCGCGGTCTCGTCCAGCTCTTCGAGCGTGGCCACGACCGGCAGCCGACCGACGAACTCGGGAATCAGCCCGTACTTGACCAGATCCTCGGGCTCCACGGTGGCCAGCATCTCGCCCAGCGAGCGTTTTTCGGACGCGCCCTTGACCTCGGCCGAGAAGCCGATGCCGGAGCGCCCTTCGCGGGTCTGGATCGTCTGATCCAGGCCGGCGAACGCGCCGCCGACGATGAACAGGATGCCCGAGGTATCGACCTGCAGGAACTCCTGCTGCGGGTGCTTGCGCCCGCCCTGCGGCGGGATCGAGGCCGTGGTGCCCTCGATCAGCTTGAGCAGGGCCTGCTGCACGCCCTCGCCCGACACGTCGCGGGTGATAGACGGGTTCTCCGACTTGCGCGAGATCTTGTCGATCTCGTCGATGTAGACGATGCCGCGCTGGGCCTTGTCGACATCGTAGTCACACTTCTGCAGCAGCTTCTGGATGATGTTCTCGACGTCCTCACCGACGTAGCCCGCTTCCGTGAGCGTGGTGGCGTCGGCGATCGCGAAGGGCACGTCCAGCAGCCGGGCCAGGGTTTCGGCCAGCAGCGTCTTGCCGCAGCCGGTCGGTCCGATCATCAGGATGTTGGACTTCTGCAGCTCGACGTCGTCCTCGGCGGCCTCGGCGTTCAGGCGCTTGTAATGGTTGTACACGGCGACGGCCAGAATCTTCTTGGCCGGCTCCTGGCCGATGACGTAGTCGTCGAGCACGCGCCGGATCTCCTGCGGGCTCGGCAGGCCCTGCTTGGCCGGCTTGCTCGCAAGCTCCTCGCGCATGATGTCGTTACACAGATCGACGCACTCGTCGCAGATGAATACCGACGGGCCGGCAATCAGCTTGCGCACCTCGTGTTCGGACTTGCCGCAGAAGGAGCAGTAGAGCGTGCGCCCCGAGTTGCCGTTGGAGCCGCTGTTGCCGTTGGATTCTTCTGCCATGGTCTGGGACCTCTCAAAAAACAGGCGGTCGATATACCCTGTATGGCATATCGCGCGAACGCTTGTCACGAAGTTTCAACCGTCAAACCCGCATCGCGCCGCGGCGCGGCCGATCGAACATCGGCCGGGCCGCGGGCGTGCCGAATGAACGGCGTGTGACTACTTCGACTTCTCCGCAAGCGCCGCACGCGAGGTGAGCACATCGTCCATGACGCCGTATTCGGTGGCGTCCTTCGCGCTCATGAAGTAGTCGCGCTCGGTGTCGCGCTTGATCCGGTCGAGCGGCTGGCCGGTGTGATGCGCCAGCACCTCGTTGAGACGCTCGCGCGCATGCAGGATCTCGCGCGCGTGGATCTCGATGTCTGTGGCCTGACCCTGGAAGCCACCCAGCGGCTGATGGATCATCACGCGGGAGTTGGGCAGGCCGTAGCGCTTGCCCTGCGCGCCGCCGGCCAGCAGCACCGCGCCCATGCTCGCGGCCTGGCCGAGACACATCGTGGCCACGTCCGGCTTGATGAACTGCATGGTGTCGTAGATCGACATCCCGGCCGTGATCACGCCGCCGGGCGAGTTGATGTAGAGCTGGATGTCCTTGTCCGGATTGTCGGACTCCAGGAACAGCAGCTGCGCGACAATCAGATTGGCCATGTGGTCGTCGATGGGACCGACCACGAAGATGACGCGCTCCTTGAGCAGGCGCGAATAGATGTCGAACGAGCGCTCGCCGCGGGCGGTCTGCTCGATGACCATGGGGATGAGGCCCAGATTCTGGGCCGGCATGTTGTCGTCGTTGCGATCTGCCATAACCGTTGCTTCCTCGATCGCGCGGCGGTTAGCCGTCCTCGCGATTGGCGTTGAGTAGTTCGTCGAGCTCGACCGTCTTTTCGGTCACGGTCGCGCCCTCCAGCAGCTTGTCGATGACCTGCTCTTCCATGACCATGGCCTGCAGGCCCTGCATCAGCTGCGGATTCTGCTGATAGTACTGCTTGACCTGCTCGGCCTGGTCGCCGTAACCGGCGGCCACCTCTTCCATCTTGGCGTTGACGCGCTCCTGATCGAGTTCCAGCTCCTTTTCGGAGATGACCTCGGCGATCAGCAGACCCAGGGCCACGCGGCGTTCGGCCTGCTCGCGCAGCGCTTCGTCGGGCAGCAGCTGCTTGGCCTGCTCCTCGTCCTGCTGCATCTCCTGCGGCATCCGCTGCATGGCCTCCTTGCGCATGCGCTCGATCTCCTGCGCCACCATGGACTCGGGTACGTCGATCGGATTGGCGCCGTGCAGCGCGTCCATGGTCTGGGTCTTCACGCGCGTGTCGGCGGCGTGGCGCGCCTCCTGCTCCAGCGACTCGCGGACCTTGGACTTGAGCTCGTCCACGCCGCCCTCTTCGATGCCCATCTGCTGCAGGAAGGCCTCATCGATCTCGGCCGGCTTGGGCTCCTTGATGTCCTTGACGGTGACCTCGAAATTGGCGGTCTTGCCGGCCAGATCCTTGGCCCCGTAGTCGTCGGGGAAGCTCACGTCGACGTCGAATTCCTCGCCGGCCTTGCACCCGACCAGCGCGCGTTCGAGATCCGGCAGGAACTGCTGCTCGCCGAGATTGACCTCGATATCCTCGCCCGAGCCGCCCTCGAACGCCTCGCCGTCGATCCGGCCGACGTAGTCGACCACGGCCTGATCGCCGTCACGGGATTCGCGCTCGACGCTCTCCCAGGTCTTGTTCTGATCACGGATGCGTTCGATCGTCTTGTCGACGTCGGCATCCGTGACTTCGGCCACGGGCTTTTCGACCGCGATATCGTCCAGGCCCTTGAGTTCGATTTCGGGATAGACGTCGAAGGTCGCGGTGAACTCGAGCGGCTCGTGCTCCTTGACCTCGCCGAGTTCGATCTGCGGCTGGCCGGCAGGCTTGAGCTCGCTCTGCTCGATGGCTTCGGGATAGACGCTCTGCACGAGTTCGCCGGCGGCTTCCTGGCGCGCCTGCGCCCCATAGCGCTGATACAGCACCTTAGTCGGCACCTTGCCCGGACGAAAACCCGGGATCTTGGCGTGTTCGCCCACGCGCCGGACCTTGGCGTCGACGGCCTCGGTCACGCGCTCCGCCGGGATCTGCACCTTGAGCCGACGGGCCAGGCCACCGGGGTTTTCTACGGAAACGTCCATCAATTACCTCGAATTATCCAGTATCTGCGTTGAATCAAGCCGACCGGACGGCGGCGGCGCGCGCGTCGATCAACCTACGAGTATATCAAGCGTGGGGAAGGCCATTATTCCGGGCCATCACCCGCGCGTCGGCGGTGCCATGAATTCTGGCCCCACCGGATCGGTCACATGCGTGTTCACGATGCGCTCGATCTCGCCGCGGGCATCGTCGTCCACATGCCAGTCCCAGACGCCGTCGACCGGATCGAGCTGCGCGGGCTGGCGCGCGCCCCACAGGGCCACGCTCCGCGGGTACTGATCGAGCACCCAGCGGATGGCCAGTTCCAGCACATGCTTGCCGAACTGCTCCTGGGCGAAGGTCTCGAGCGCGTCGACCGCGGCGAGATACTGACCGAAGCGCGGCTGCTCGAACTTCGGATCGGCATTGCGCAGGTCATCGCCCGGGAACTCGCGATCGGCGTGCATGCGCCCCGACAGCAGGCCGCGGCACAGCGCCCCGTAGGCGAGCAGTCGGGTGTCGTGTTCGCGGATCCACGGCAGCACGTCGGCGTCGATCTGGCGCTCGAACAGATTGTAGGGATTCTGCGCGACATCCACCGGCGCGATCTCGCGGAACGCATCCAGCTGCTCGGGCGAGAAATTCGAGACACCGATCGCGCGGATCTTGCCGGCTTCGCGCAACTCCGCCATGGCTTCCGCGGTCTCGCGCACGTCCACCTGCGGGTCGGGCCAGTGCACCTGCAGCAGATCGATGACGTCGGTCTGCAGCCGACGCAGGGAATCCTCGGCCTCCTTGACGATGCGCTTGCGGCTGGCGTTGCGCGCGACGCGCTCCTCGGCGTCCCATTCCAGCGCGCATTTGGTCGCGAGCACGACTCGATCGCGCATGCCGCCCTGCTTCACGGCCTTGCCGACCAGTTCCTCGGAGGCGCCGAAACCGTAGACCGGCGCGGTATCGATCAGCGTGACGCCGTGATCGGGCGCGCTCTGAATGGTGCGGATGGATTCGGCCTCATCGGTGCCACCCCACATCCAGCCGCCGATCGCCCAGGTGCCCAGGCCGATGCGCGACGCCGTCAGACCGTTGCCGTCGAGATCCAGCGTTTCCATGCGTGACTCCTTGATCCGATACACCCGGGAGATGGGATCAAGCGACACGCATTCAACCGCAGGGCGGCGGCCGAGCGGCAATCGGGCGGGAAAATGGTGGGCCGCCGAGGACTCGAACCTCGAACCAATTGATTAAGAGTCAACTGCTCTACCATTGAGCTAGCGGCCCGACCGTCAAGGACAAGCGATGTCCTTCTCGCACAGAGATGGGGTGGACGATGGGACTCGAACCCACGACGACCGGAATCACAATCCGGGGCTCTACCAACTGAGCTACGCCCACCATCGACATCTGTCCGCGCGCTGTCGCACTGCTGCGCGACAGGCGGCGTATTCTAGCCATCTTCGCGCACGATGCCAACCTTCCGGCATCACTGACGTATGCCCGACATGATGGCGGGCGCCGAATCGCGCCGCGTTATACCAAACGGTGCACGGCCCTGCCCAAGAACTTGCGCCATACGGCGGATCCGGACGCGCCCTACCGCTCAGGTCGTTCCTGCGGCTGTCGTCGCAGCACGAGACGGGAGCCCGGAACCCGCAGCGCAAGGCACGCTGGATCCGAACGGATGGGCAGACAGGTGTCACCGTCGCCGAGTCTTCCCGCCGGCGCCGGCGATCGGACGGCTCTAAACGCCGCGGATTCGGGCGCGGATCGCGATCGTCGCGTCGATATCCAGCGCTTGACCGTGGCCCGTTGCAAGGCCACCGAATCGATGCCCGGCCGATGCGCTCACGACCAGCGCTTCGCATCATGCCCCCAGGCCAAGCGCACCCCGCACCGTGAGGAAGAGAGTATTTGCCAACGCGACGGGTTCAGCGCCGGGAAGCGCCGTGGCAAGCCGCGCGGCCGTCGCGACAGCCGGTCTCGACGACGCATCACCGACGCGCTCGCTGACGCGTCCTCCGAACAAGCCACGAGTTTCCGCCAACCCGGCTCTTTTCGTTGCTCCTCAAAGCCCACTGAAAGACTGCGCCCGGCTGGATCACTCGCGGCTGCGCCGCTCACGCTTCGGGCCAGTGCGGCTGACGCCGCACTGTCCGGACGCGCCTGGGCGCATCCGTCGAACCATGCTCATTATCCGTCGCTGGTTCGAATGCTGGTTGGAAAAGCCATTGCCAGAGC
>NZ_AYKF01000073.1 GCF_003732545.1 Salinisphaera orenii subsp. halophila YIM 95161
ACCCGAACCGGAACCCGAACCGGAGCCCGCCCCGGAACCGGAACCTGAACCAGAGCCCGAACCGGAGCCCACGCCGGAGTCCACGCCGCAGCCCGAACGGCAGGACGCGCGTCCGGACGCCGCCACACAGACGGCGACGGCAGCCGAGCCGGCCGGGGGCTCGGACGCAACCAGTGCCCGCGCCCAAGCATCGACGGCCGGCGAGCAGGCTCAATCCGGATCGACGGGCAGCGTCTCCGACACCCCCGCCGACTACCGCGGCGAGCTGCGCGCCTGGTTGGCGAGGAGCAAGGAGTACCCGCGGCGGGCGCGGCGCCTGCGCCAGGAGGGTACGGCCACGCTCTACTTCGTGATGGACCGCAACGGCAACGTGCTCGAATGGGAGATCCGCAAGAGCTCCGGGCACCCGTTGCTCGACGAGGCGGTGGAGAACATGATCAAGCGCGCGGATCCGCTGCCGGCGCTACCGGACAACGTGTCGATGCAGCGGCTGGCGCTGACGGTGCCGGTGAGTTTCAAGCTGCGCTGAGCGACGCGTCACCGCGTCTCCCGCCACCCAGCCCAGACCCGAGCGGATCAAGCACTCAGGGCCCGACGACGGCGAGGACCGCCGCAATAAGACTACCCGTCGGCCGCCCGATAGCCTCGGGCTAGCGGATGTATACCGATGCCCGGGACCGATCGGGCGCTGCGCCACGTGGGCCCGGCGAGACGGTAACCGAGGCGCATGGATCGCGTGGCGATCAGGCCTCGTCGCCGGCCGCGACCGAGGGCGCCAGGTTGCGCTTGAGCTCTTCCGCGTCGTAGACGTCCGCGCCGTTGTCGGGCAGCTCGTCGCCGAGCTGAATCTCCAGCACGGTCTCGTAGCGGGTCCGGCTCTGCCCGCCGGTGGAATAGCCGATGCTCGTACCCCAGAAGGGATAGCCCCAGCCGTAGCCGATGCTGGTGCTCGGCCCGCCGCCGGAATAGCTGGTCACCGGGGACGTCTCGCGCGAGGTGATCCGAAAACGATCGGCACCGTGGCCGAGGGCCACGTCGGCGGCCCGGAACAGGGCGTAATTCTCGACCGTTTCGCGTGCCATGCCGTAGTCGCCGGCGAAGCTCACGCGGTAGCGATCGCTGGTCAGTGCGTTGTCGCGATAGCCGAAATCGCCCGGTTCGGCGGCCGGACGATAGGCCGGACCGCTCGCACACGCGGTGAGCACGGCACAGATCAGCGCGACGATGGCGATGCGTGACTTCATGTCTCCACTATAACTCGAACCCGGCCGTTTGGATGCACCCTCGGAACGGCGTCGCAGTCGCCGCCGATGCGCGGCCGGAGTTGCCGGCGAGGCCGGCCGTGGACGCTCTCTCGGCAGCTCAAGCCACGCGCCGGGCGCACCCGGATGCGCAACGGCGGCGAGCCTGCCCGCTTCGCCTTGGCGCGCAGGCCGAGGCGGCCACAACGCCGATGCGCAGCGAAGTCCGTTACCCGACTGCTTCGCCAAGCGACCGGCCTTCCGATGGCCCCGGTCGGGCGACGAGCCACAGCCTGATGGCAACGGCCTACGAACAGGTCGCCGGCCGACAACGGCACCGCTCGTACGCAAGGTCGCCGGTCGCCGGTCGCCGGTCGCCGGTCGCCGCACGATCGAAGTAGCTTTGATACGAACACGCGTGCAGATATCGCGCAGTTTCGGGCCCGCGTCATGCGCCGGCAGACCGCGACACGGGACTGCGCACGCCCGCGCCCCGAGCGTGCGACCGTCGCCCGGACGACCGCCACGGGCTCGGCGCCCCGGCCCCGTGTTCGCTAGAATGGCGCGTTCGACGCGGCCTGTCGCCGCCGCCGGGGAGATACGCATGTCCATACTGCTCGCCTTGGCGCGCGTCATCGACGCGCTGTCCAACGGGGTCGGCAAGCTGATGTGGTGGCTGACCGCCGCCATGGTGCTGATCGGCGCCTACAACGTCATCACCCGCTATCTCGGCCAGTATCTGGGGATGCAGCTCAGTGCCAACGTCTATCTCGAGCTGCAGACCTATGCCTTCGATCTGATCTTCCTGCTGGGCGCGGCTTATGTACTGCGCGCCGACGCCCATGTGCGGGTGGACATCATCTACAGCCGTCTCGGCGCGCGGGCGCGTGCCGCCATCGACATCTTCGGCACGCTCGTTTTCCTGATTCCGTTCTGTGTCTTCGGGCTGTACTTCTGCTACGGCTACGTCGAACGCTCCTGGGCGGTGATGGAACAGAGCCCCAACCCCGGCGGCCTGGCGCGCTACCCGATCAAGACCGTGATTCTGGTGGCCTTCGGCATGCTGCTACTGCAGGGCATCAGCGAGATCATCAAGAACGCCGCGCTGCTGACCGGCCATCGCCGCGTCGACGAGAGCGGCACGGCCCACGCCGCCGAGCGCGCGGACGCACTCTGATGGATTACCTGTCCCTGTGGATGTTCGCGGCCGCGATCGGCCTGCTGCTCATCGGCTATCCGGTGGCCTTCAGCCTCGGCGGCACGGCCGTGCTGTTCACCCTGATCGGCAGCGACCTGCTGCCCGACATGGGGGTCACGCTGCCCTGGGAACCGGCGTTCCGCGTGGCCCGGCTCAATATCCTGCCGGGGCGCATCTTCGGCAATATCATGAACAACTACGAACTGGTCGCCGTACCGTTCTTCGTGTTCATGGGCGTGATGCTGGAAAAATCCCGGCTGGCCTCGGACCTGCTCGAGACCATGGGGCTGCTGTTCGGCCGCATGCGCGGCGGCCTGGCGATCTCCGTGGTCGTGGTCGGCACCCTGCTGGCCGCCTCCACCGGGGTGGTCGGCGCCTCGGTGGTGACCATGGGCGTTCTGGCGCTGCCGGTGATGCTGAAGTACAACTACGACAAGGGTCTGGCCAGCGGTACGGTGGCCGCCTCGGGCACGCTCGGCCAGATCATCCCGCCGAGCATCGTGCTGATCATCCTGGGCGATCAGATGCAGGTTTCGGTGGGCGATCTGTTCCTGGGCGCCCTGCTGCCCGGCGTGCTGCTGGCCGGGCTGTTCATCGCCTGGATCGCCTTCGTGGCCCTGCGCTATCCGGAACGCGCGCCGGCCCTGCCCGCGGCCGAACGCAATCTCGGCGCACGTCGGCTGCTCATGCGCATGGCGGTCATGATGGCGCCGCCGCTGGCGCTCATCCTGGTCGTGCTCGGCACCATCTTCGCGGGCATCGCCGCCCCCGCCGAGGCCGGCGCCATGGGCGCGCTCGGCGCCTCGCTGCTGGCACTGGCCAACGGCCGCCTGAACTGGCCGAACCTGCGCGCGGTGATGGATCAGACCGTCAAGCTCACGGCGATGGTCTTCGTGATCCTGCTGGGCGCGACCGCCTTCACCATGGTCTTCGCCGCCCTCGGCGGACCCGGGCTCGTGGACGACATGCTGGTGAACCTGCCCGGCGGCACGCTGAGCTTTTTGTTCTTCACGATGCTCGTGATCTTCGTGCTGGGGTTCTTCATCGACTTCATCGAGATCAGCTTCATCGTGGTCCCGGTGATCACGCCGATCGCGATCAAGCTTGGCGTCGATCCGCTCTGGTTCGCCGTGATGATCGCGCTGAACCTGCAGGCTTCGTTCCTGACCCCGCCGTTCGGCTTCGCGCTGTTCTATCTCAAGGGCGTGGCGCCGCCGGCGATCCGCACCATCGACATCTATCGCGGGGTAATGCCGTTCATCGCCATCCAGCTGCTGGCGCTGGTTCTGCTCTGGCTGTTCCCGCAGATCGTGCTCTGGCTGCCGCACCTGAGCGACGCCGTGCGGTAGCACCGCCCCGGCGCCGCTACCGCACGGCGATCGCCGCGGCCGCGTTCAGGCGAGATCGCCGTTCACGTAGCGCAGATAGCGATACTCGCTGGCATTCGTCCAGGTCCGCACGCTGTCCCGAAAGCCCGTCCACTGCTCGTAGACCCGGGCATAGAACTTGTCCTGTTCGGCGTGCTCGGCCTGGATCTCGTCGGTGTACTTCTCCAGCACCTGCAGCACATCCGCCGGAAATGTGCGCACCTCGGCGCCGCCGTCGATCAGCCGCTGCAGCGCGGGGCCGTTCTTGGCCATGTACTCCGAGAACATGCGCTCGTTGGCGGCACGCGCGACCGTCTGGATGATCTCGCGGATATCGGCGGGTAGGTCCTTGTAGATGTCGAGATTGGCGTAGAGTCCCAGCGTTGCGCCCGGCTCGGCCCAGCTCGGCATGTAGTAGTACTTGGCCGCCTCGTGCAGCTTGAGGATCTCGTCGTCGTAGGGACTGACCCAGTCGGCGGCGTCGATGGTGCCGCGATCGAGGGCGAAATAGACCTGGCCGCCGGGCAGGTTCTGGATATTGACGCCGGCGCGCGCCATCACCTGGCCGCCCAGGCCGGGGAAGCGCATCTTCAGTCCCTTGAGATCCGCCGGGCTGTTGATCTCCTTGTTGAACCAGCCGCCGGTCTGGCCGCCGGTGTTGCCGGCGGTGAAGGCGATCAGATTGCTGCGGGCGTTGAGTTCGTTCCACAGGTCCACGCCGCCGCCGGACTGCAGCCAGGCGTTCTGCTGCATGCCGGTCAGGCCGAACGGCATGGCGGTGAAAAAGGCATGCGCCGGATTCTGGCCGATGTAGTAGTAGGACGCCGTGTGCCCGAGCGCGAAGGCGCCGCTGGCCACGCTGTCGAAGACTTCCAGCCCGCCGACCTGCTCGCCGGCCGGAAAGACCTCGACCGTCACATCGCCGTCGGTGGCCGCCTCGATCGCGCGGCCGATGTACTGCGCGGTGCCGAACAAGGTGTCTAGCGAGGTCGGCCAGGAGGTGACCATGGCCAGGTTGAAGGTCTTGTTCTTGGCGATGGTCAGCGGCGAGAACACGCTGCTGGCCGCGGCCGCCGCCCCGGCGGCACCGGTCAGAAAATGGCGTCGTTTCATGTCGTCATGGCTCCTCTTGTCAGCCCGCGCCGCGACGCCGCGGGCCTCGCGGCCCGACGTGCGACGGATTGTTGTCGAATACAAAAGCGGCCCCAGCCTGCCGCAGCCGAGCGCCCGCGGGAAGTCGACCTTGGCCGCAGGCAGCGACTAGCCGGCTCCGCGTCCCGGCGGATTGCGGCGCCAGTACATGATCATGGCGAAACCGAAGGCCATGCCACCCAGATGCGCGAAATGGGCCACACCTGCCTGCGTACCGGTGACGCCGAAGAACAGCTCGAGCGCACCGTAGCCGATCACCAGCCATTTCGCGGTCATCGGAATCGGCGGTATGAGCAGCATCACGCGGGCGTTGGGAAACATCATGCCGAAGGCGAGCAGCACCCCGAACAGCCCGCCCGAAGCACCGACCGTCGGCACCACCTCGCCCGGCGAGAACAGATACAGCACCACCACCTGCGTCACCCCGGCGCCGACCACGCAGACCAGGTAGTAGATCAGAAAACGCTGGCCACCCCAGACCTGTTCCACGACACGACCGAACATCCACAAGCCGAACATGTTGAAGAACAGGTGCCCGAAGCCGCCGTGCAGGAAACCGTAGGACAGCAGCTGCCAGAACTCGAAGCCCACGGTCCCCGGCCCGCTCGACGTACCCACCCGGTATTCGCCGAACGGCCACAGCGCGAAGTACTGCATCGCGGGTTCCGCGGCATACAGCAGAAACAGAAAGCCCACACCGTTGGCGATGAGCAGCCACTTGATCATCGGTGGCACGCGGGACACGGCAAAGGGATCCTGGCGCATGGGCGAGTCGGGCCGAAGGCGAGTAAAACGCGTCAAGGATAACCCATCCACGTCCGGACTCGAATCAAGCAACGACGATCGCCGCGCCTATCCAGTGCCGGCTCGCACCGAGCGGTCGGCCGCCATGCGGCCACCGCACCGTCGACGTCGAACCGACAGGGCCGCCTCGGCGTCGACACGAAAGCGCGAGCCGCGCCAATCCGCTCCGACCAAGCCTGCGCTGAACTCTGGAGTGCCCCGCCACATCACCGACCCAGGACTGCCCCTCGGGACGCCCATCGGTCATGGCCCGCGCCGCTGATCGGATGACACGTCCGCGTGACCGACTGCGCCGTCGTGACGGACCGGAAAAGATGACGCGGGAAACGCGGGATCGACGAATGACTCACCCGCCCACCCGGCGGCCACGGCGGGGGCCACCCGACCTCCGTCGCTTTTCGGCGAATGCCCGACGCGAACCCGTCAGCGCGCCGATCCGGCCTCGCCCCCGAGAAACCGCCCATTCCGTCACCCGGCAACGCCCACGCCCGCGTCGGGCCCGATGCCGCTGACATCGACCCGGCGCCGTCGAGCGCACGAAGCGATGGCCCCGCGTGACGAGACGCCCTACCCAGATCGGGCGATCGCACGCCACCGGGAACGCAGGCATGCGGGCTCGGACAGACTCGGGCAGCACGACGGGGGGAAACCGGGGCGTCGCTCGACTATTCCACAGGAAGCGATCACCGCCCCGAAGATCCGCCGGAATCGACCGACGCCGGACAATACGACGGTCCGAGCAGCGAGACGTCATGCCTGCGCCCATGAAAAAGGCCCGGCACCGCAGAAGCAGTGCCGGGCCCGTTTTCGGGACGGACTATCGGACCAGGTAGAGGAAGTGCAGGTGCTTCTCGTACTGGTCGAGAATATCGCCGATCAGCTGCTCCCGGGAGTAGCCGACCACGTTGTACTGCTGGCCGCCCTCGCGCAGGAAGACCTCGGCACGGTAGTGCTCGCGGCCCTTGGCGCTGCCCGGCGGCTCGCCCTTGAGCGCGCCCATGTAGAACGACGGCGCGGTGAACCGGCGTGCCCGCACGCCGTAGACGAAGTCGATCTCGGCACCGTGCTCCACCCGGAGGTAGCAGCGGTCCTCCTCGCAGTTGATCTGGGTCGCCATCTCGCTTTCCTCGAACTGCTTGGCGACCTCCTGCATCGCCGGCTCGACGGTCTCCTTGAGGAAGCTGTCGATCTGCGTCCGACGCGGCGAGGACACCAGCGTCTTGAGACGCTGCTCCCAGCCGCCGGCGCCGAAGCCGGCCACGTTGTAGGGCGTGTTCATCACGCTGCGCATGCTGTCCTGCTTGATCGCCTCGACGCTCAGCGACTTGTACAGGCAGTAGGCCATGATCAGGATGATGACGGTGATCGGCAGCGCCGAGGCCAGCGATGCCGCCTGGAGCGCGCCGATGCCGCCGGCGACCAGCAGCACGATCGCCACGACACCCTCGAGCACGGCCCAGAAGATCCGCTGCCAGACCGGCGGCTCGCTGCCGTCCTTGGCGGTGAGGATGTCGATGACCAGGGAACCGGAGTCCGAGGAGGTCACGAAGAACGTCACCACCAGAATCGTGCCGAGAACCGACGTCAGCCAGGTCAGCGGGAACTGCTCGAGGAAGTAGAACAGCGCCGTGGACGTGCTGTCGTTGACGGCATCGACCAGATCGGTGGCACCATCGGCCATGATCATGTGAAGCGCCGTATCGCCGAAGGCGGTCAGCCAGAGGAAGGTGGCGCCCACCGGCACGATCAGCACGCCGAGCACGAACTCGCGGATGGTCCGGCCGCGCGAGACCCGCGCGACGAACATGCCGACGAACGGCGACCAGGAGATCCACCATGCCCAGTAGAACAGGGTCCAGCCGCTCATGAAGCTATCGGTGTCCTCGTCGCCCGTATAGGCGTACGAGTTGAACGTCATGTCGACGATGCTCGAGAAATAGTTGCCGATGTTCTGCGACAGCGACTGGAAGATGAACAGGGTCGGGCCCAGCACCAGCACGAACAGCAGCAGCGCCGCGGCGAGCCAGAGGTTGAGCTCGGAAATACGGCGGATACCGCCGTCCAGGCCCAGCACCACCGAAAGCGTCGCCATGGCGGTGATGATCGCGATCAGTACGATCTGCGTGGTGATGCCTTCCGGCACGTCGAAGACGAAATTCAGGCCGGAGTTGACCTGCTGCGCGCCGAGGCCCAGCGACGTGGCCACGCCGAACAGGGTACCGAACACCGCCAGCACGTCCACCGCGTGGCCGATGGGACCGTAGATGCGGTTGCCGATCAGCGGATAGAAGGCGGAACTCAGACGCAGCGGCAGGTTGCGGCGGAAACTGAAGTAGGCCAGACACAGGCCGACGACGGCATAGACCGACCAGGCGTGCATACCCCAGTGGAAGAAGGTCAGCCGCATGGAGTCGCGCGCGGCCATTGCCGTCGACGCGTCCCCGGTGGGCGGGTTGTCGTAGTGCAGCACCGGCTCGGCCACGCCGTAGAACATCAGCCCGATGCCCATGCCGGCCGAGAACAGCATCGCGAACCACGACAGATAGCTGAAATCCGGCTCGCTGTGATCCGGTCCCAGCCGGAACTGCCCGTAGCGCGAGGCCGCCAGCACGATGCAGAAGATCAGGTAGACGCCGACGGCGGACAGATACAGCCAGCCGAAGGTCTCGATCAGCCAGCTCTGCATGCC
Source organism: Salinisphaera orenii subsp. halophila YIM 95161 (assembly GCF_003732545.1). Lineage (GTDB taxonomy): Bacteria > Pseudomonadota > Gammaproteobacteria > Nevskiales > Salinisphaeraceae > Salinisphaera > Salinisphaera orenii_A. The sequence goes on from NZ_AYKF01000073.1 coordinate 8,452, forward strand.
GCTGAAAAACGAATTGGCCACGTCCGGCATCGCCGCGCCGAACACGACCAATATGCCGATTACGATCACGGACGGGTAGAACACCGGCGGGTTGATACCCGCCTTCGTCGGCTGGTCGTCACTCATGTGTCACTTGTCGCCTTGTCTGCGGTAATCCCCTTTCTATCTATAACATGCCTGTCGTCGTCTAACGACAGTCGCAGGACGCCAGCGGGATCGGCGCAGCCGGCGCGAACGCTAGAATCCGGCCGGGTCGCCGAAGTTGCCGGTGAACACGAATTCGCCCAGCGGCCGGCGCGTGCGCGGCTTGTCCTCGCGCGCGTGCAGGGCCGAATCGCCGGCCTGTGCGGCCTCCCGATAGCCGATGGCGATCGCGGTGAACGCCTCCGCGTCCTCGGGGATCGAGAAGGTCTCGCGCGCGGCCTCCGGGTCCAGACCGATCATCTGGTGGACGTACAGGCGGCGGGTGGTGGCCTCGGTCACCAGATTGCCGGTCGCCAGACCCAGATCGTGCGGCGCGGCCTTGTTCGGCTTGCCGTTGGCGCTGAAGTTGCGCATGACGACGCCGAGTGCGAGCACCGGCGCGTTCCGCGCCCAGGGCTGATTGCCCTCCGCGAGACAGTCGAGAATGCGCCGATGGGTGTCGCCCTCGCCCTTGAGGCCGACGATGTAGCGCCAGGGCTGCTCGTTGTAGGACGACGGCGCCCAGCGCGCCGCTTCGAACAGCGATCGCAGATCGGTGATCGCCACCGGCTTGGCACTGAAGACGTACGGGCTCCACCGCACCGCGAGCGTGTTGTGGATCGGGTGGTCGGTCTCGGCGTTCTTGTTCATCGCTGCTCCTGGGTTGCCTAGTCGTTCATGCGCACCGCCAGCCGGGCGACCTTCTCGCCCTGATAACGCGCGATCGACAGCTCCTTGTCCGACGGCTGGCGCGAACCATCGCCCCCCGCATAGGTGGAGGCACCGTAGGGCGAGCCGCCGCGCAGTTCGGAGATATCGAACAGCTCCTGGGCGCCCGCGTAGTCGACCGGCACGATGAGCATGCCGTGATGGGCCAGCGTATTCCAGAACGAGGTGATCGTGGTCTCGTTGCCGGCGCCCGTCGCACTCGAGGTGAACACGCTGCCGAGCTTGTTAACCAGCGCGCCGTTCGCCCAGAGGCCACCGGTCTGGTCGAGATAGGTGCGCATCTGACCGGACATGTTGCCGAAGCGCGTGGGCGAGCCGAAGATCACCGCGTCGTAGTCGGCCAGTTCGCCGGGCTCGGCCACGGGCGCCGGCTGGTCGGTCTTGCCGCCCGCCGCCTCGAAGGCATCCGCAGGCATCGTCTCAGGGACCCGCTTGAGGGTCACGCTCACGCCGTCGACGCCGCGGGCGCCCTCGACGACCGCGTTGGCCAGCGTCTCGATATGACCGTACATCGAGTAGTACAGCACCAGAATCTTCTTCATTGTCGGCTCCTTGATTTTCGGATCGGCGCGCCGCGACGCGCCATCGATCGATGCACATGCCGGCGCGTTCCCGGCCGCGCCCTACCGGTAACGCTACGGCCGCGGCGATGGCAAGAAAAGCGAAGCCTTTTGGCATACTCGTTCAAACTTTTCGAACGCCTGAACGCGCCACGCCCCTCATGACCACCCCATTGCGACTGGAGTCGCTCGAGGCACTCGACGCCATCGACCGCCACGGCAGCTTCGCCGCGGCGGCGGCGGCCCTCTACCGCGTGCCGTCGGCCATCTCCTACACCATCAGCCAGCTTGAAAACGACCTCGGGGTGGCCGTATTCGATCGCAGCGGCCACCGCGCCGTGCTCACTCCGGCCGGCCGACTGCTGCTGGACGAGGGCCGGCGCATCCTGACGGCGACCCGCGAACTCGGAGCCGCGGCCCGGCGCGTGGCCGACAACTGGGAGCCGGAACTGCGCATCGCCGTCGACGGCCTGATACCGCCGACCGATCTCTGGCCGGCGATCGCGGCCTTCGGCGCCGAGCATCCGGCGATCAACGTGCGCCTGACCGAAGAAGTGCTCGGCGGCACCTGGGAGGCGCTGATCGACGATCGGGTGGATCTGGCCGTCGGCGTGGCCGACCCGCCGGCCGGCGCCGGCGTCCGGCGCACCGCCTATGCGGACGTGGCGTTCGCGTTCTGCTGCGCGCCGCATCACCCGCTGGCCGAGCGCACGCACGCGGTCAGCGAGGATGAACTGCGCAGCCATCGCGCGGTGGTCGTCGCCGACAGCGCGCGCCGACTGTCGCCGCGCGATGCCGGCCTGCTCGACGGTCAGCCCCGCCTGACCGTGGCCTCGATGGCGAGCAAGGTGGCTGCGCTCGAACACGGACTCGGTGTCGGCCACGTGCCGCGGGCGTGGGTCGCCGAGGCGCTAGCCGCCGGACGGCTGGTCGAGCCGCCCCTGGATCGGCCGCGCGAGGCCGCACAGACCTGGCTGCTGTGGCGCTCGGGCGCGCCCGGTCGGGCGCTGGCATGGTTCATCCGGCGCCTGGGCGGCGACCGGGATCAGCCGATGCCGCGGGCCTCGCAGATGCGCTCGTAGGCGGCCCCGATCTCGCGCGTCTTCTCCTCGGCCATCTCGCGCATGCTCTCGGGCATGCCCTTGGCGGCAAGCTTGTCCGGATGATTCTGGCTCATCTGTCGCCGGTAGGCCTTCTTGATGTCGGCGTCGCTGGCATCGCTGTCCACGCCGAGGACATCGTAGGCCTGCTGCAGCTGTTCGGCCGGGTCCACGCCCTGCTTGGAGCCCATGCCGTCGCCGGAGGTCTGACCGCTGCGCCCCGAGAGCATCGCCTCGAGCTGACGGATCTCGGCCTCCGACAGACCGAGATCGCGGGCGACCCGCATGAGCGCGTCGTGCTCGGCATCGCTGACCTTGCCGTCGGCCGCGATCGCCGCGATCTGCACCTGCAGGAACATCTGATGCAGCGCGCGCTGGCCGCGGGCGACCTTAACGAACCGAGCGACCTCCGCATCCAGGTCGAAACCGGGGGTCTTGCCGCAGTTGAACGAAGCGCGCGCCCGGGCCTTCTGATCCTCGGACAGGCGCAGCTTGCCGAACAGATCCTCGGCGACGCGGATCTCGTCGCGCGTGACCTGGCCGTCGGCCTTGCACAGCGCCCCCATGACCGCGAACGTCGAGTCGAGAAACTGCGCGCGGATGGTGCCGAGCGCGCCCTTCATGAGGGTCATGGCGATCAGCTGCGCGGCCCAGAAACCGAGCACGCCGCCGAGCAGAGCGCCCGGCAGACCGAACACCGCGCCGCCGGCAAGCGCGCCGATGATGATGGCAATAAGCATGCGCATGATTCTACCCGGCCCGGCCCCCGCATGCCGAATCGCCGCCGCGAGCGTCATCCCGTTGTCATACCGCGGTCACATTGACGTCGCATCGTGGCCGCGTTCCGGCGCCCGCGGCGCCGCACGATCGTGATCCGCCACCAGGGGGCCGAGATGCCACGCACCTTCCGTCGCTTCGAGTTTCTGCTGATCGCCGCCGCCATGCTCGCGGCGGCCGGCTGCGCCAGCGTCCGTGATCTGGACACCGGCACGGCCGAGGGCGCCGACGCCGCCCGCCTGTTCGTGCCCTATCAGTTCCAGGTCGCCGCGCTCGACGGCGAGACCATCCGCGACAGCTTCTACACCTTCGACGCCCGCGACCAGCGGCTGTCGGTGGCCCCCGGCCGGCACACGCTGGTGCTGCGCTACTTCGACCTGATCGACGACGACGCCGACCGCAGCGACGATTACGCCCGGGTGCTCTCAGAGCCGATCACGGTGACCTTCGACGCCCGACCCGGGGGCGACTACGCGGTGGTCGGCGCCCAGCCGGACACGCCGGCGACCGGGCAGGCGTTCGCGGCCGACCCTACGCTCGAGATCCAGTCGCGCGAAAGCGGCGAGGCCGTCAGCGATTCGATCTCGGTGGCCGAGCCGGAAGCCGAGACCATTCGCCGCGGCAACACCGTCTACGCGCCGGTCGCGGATGCCGGCGCCAGCGCGGCGAACGCGAACGAGCCCGCGGCTGCGCCGGCCAAGGGCAGCCCGCAGGCCTACGAGATGCTCAAATACTGGTGGAACAACGCCGGCAGCGCCGAGCGCGCGCGCTTCGAGGCGTGGCGCGAGACCGCCGACTAGGATCTGCCAACGCTTCATGCGAGGCCGCGTCCAGCGCTTCCGGAAAAGCGGCCATGGGCGGCAACACCAAGCGTCGTGCGCGCCGCGCAGTCGTTCTTCGCCAGCGTGCAACAACATGGGATTGCCGCATCCTCGCCGTTCCATGGGGGCGCCTGGCCCTTCGGGTTGGGCCACCCATGAAACAACCGTGGGCGCGCTGCGGGCGTTCCAAGTCTTGAGCGTGGCTCGCCACGATCGGCGACTCGCGCCTTGCCGCACACGATGTGCGGCCTCCAGCACGGCGCTCGTATGAGGTGTTAACAGGCGCTGGGGACAGCGCGGGCGCAGCTCAGCGGTCGGCCCCGGTGGCGACCTCGATCACCCGGTCGCCGCCGATCACGAACAGCCGGTCGCCGGCGGCCGGCGTCACCGCCGCACCGCCGGCGAAGCTCGAGAACGCGGGCAGCACCAGGCCCTCGGCATGCGCCCAGAACGCCGGCAGGCGCAGGCGCTCGCCGCCGTCACGCAGGACCACGACCGGATGCAGATGACCGGCCAGCACCGGACCGCGCGGGTCGTGCGCCGGCTCGTGCCGACACACGAACGGCGCCTCCAGCCGAGCGCCGGACTGCCAGTCCACATCGAAGGCCGCCGGCACGGCGTCCATGCGATCGTGGTTGCCCCGCAGCACGCGGAAGTCGACGCCGGCATGACCGGCCCGCCACGCGGCGAAGCGGGCCAGCCAGGGTTCGTCCGCGGCCGGCGGCGCGTGCACGAAATCGCCCAGCACGACCACCCGCGACGCCTCCGTGGCCGCGATCGCCGTACCCAGACGGGCCAGATCGGCATCGGTCGTGCCCTGCGGCAGGCCCATGCCGTGGCGCCGGAACACCCCGGCCTTGCCGAAGTGGGTGTCGGCGACGAACAGCGTCGCCGTCCGCGGCCAGTACACGCTGCGATCCGCGCGCAGGATCAGCCGCTCGCCGGCGATATCCAGCGCGGCATGCTCGGGCTCGGCGACTTCGGCGCGGGCGAGGGTCAACGGTCGGCGGCCTTTTCCAGTTGCACGGTCATGCGCTCGACGCGATCGCGCCAGGATTCGTTGCTGACCTGGCTGGCGACCCGTTCGACCCAGAGCGGGAAACCCATCGGCGTGAGCCGCCGCGGCGAGACCAGCCGCAACGACTGTCCGTCGATGCGATCGAGCGCGCCGCGCAGGCGTCCCAGCTCCAGCTCGCGTTCGAGCACTTCGCGGCGCGCCTGATCGAGCAGCAGATTGTCGGCATCGTAGCGGGCGAGCACGTCGTAGACGAGTCCGCTGGAGGCCTGCACCTGGCGCGCGCTCTTGTGGCTGCCGGGATAGCCGGGAAACACCAGGCCGGCGATGCGGGCGATGTCCCGGAAGGCGCGCTTGGACAGCTCGGCGGCGTTGAGACAGGCCAGCAGATCGTCGACCAGATTCTCGCTCGACAGCGCGGCGCACAGCTCGGCGGCCGAGAACCCGACCCGGCTGCGGGTGACCAGCTCGAAACCGTAGTCGTTGACCGAGAAACGGAACGTGGCGGCGTGCATGCGCGCCAGCCGCCACGCCACCAGCGCGGACAGCCCCTCGTGGGCCAGCCGCCCGGCGAAGGGATAGAAGAACCAGTGCCGGCCCTCGCGGCTGGTCACGTGCTCGACCAGCAGTTCATCGGCCCCCGGCAGCGCCGACCACTGCCGCTGGACCTCGAGCAGGCCGCGAATCGCGGCGAGCTCCGGCTCGCGATAGTCGCCGTCGCGGGCCTGCTCGATTAGCCCGCGGATGGCGTCGGCCAGGGTGCCCGAAATCGCCAGCCGGCCGCCGGCCCAGCGCGGCACGTGGCGCTTTCGCCGCTTGGCGGCGCGCACGTAGGCGGTCAGCTCGCGCACCCGGACGAGCTCCAGCAGCCGGCCGGAGAACAGAAACACGTCCCCCGGCGTGAGCTGGGCGATGAAACGCTCCTCGACCGTGCCGATGCGCCCGCCCTTGAGCCACTTCACGCTCATGGCCGCGTCCGAGGTGATCGTGCCCATGGTCATGCGATGACGCCGGGCGATACGGCGATCGCCCACCATTAGCCGTCCGTCGACCCGGTCCACCCGGCGGAACTCGGGATAGGCCGACAGCGCCGTGCCGCCGCGGGTGACGAAATCCAGCGTCCACTGCCACGCCGCGTCACCGAGGTCGCGATAGGCCAGCGTGGCGGTGACCTCGGCGTGAAGCGCCTGCTCCGACACCCCGCCCCGGGCGCTGCTGCCGAGCGCGCGCGTGACGATGTGCTGCGCGAGCACGTCCAGCGCGCCGGTCAGCGGCTCCCGCGCCTCGATCTCGCCGGCGAGCGCCTTGCGCCGGGCCGCGGCGATCTCGACCAGCTCGAAGGCGTGGGTGGGCACGCACAGGATGCGGCTGGCCACACCCGGCCGGTGGCCGGAACGCCCCGCGCGCTGGAGTAGCCGGGCGACGCCCTTGGGGCTGCCGATCTGGATGACCTGATCCACCGGCGAGAAATCCACACCCAGATCGAGGCTGCTGGTGGCGACCACGCAGGCCAGCTGCCCGTCGGCGATCATCGCCTCCACGCGCTCGCGCAACGCCCGATCCAGCGAGCCGTGGTGCAGCGCCACCCGGGCCAGCCAGTCCGGCCGGGCGCGCAGGATCGCCTGGTGCCAGAGCTCGGCCTGGGCGCGGGTGTTGGTGAACAGCAGCGTGCTTTCGGCGGCCTCGAGCGCCTCGATGACCGGCTGGACCAGCCGTGTACCGAGATGGCCGGCCCAGGGAAAACGCTCGATGGTCTCCGGCACCAGCGCGTCGATATGGGTGGCCGCCGGCGTCATGCCGCGCACCAGCCGCCCCGGCGCACCGCCGGTGAGAGCGTCTCTGGCCTGTTCGAGGTTGGCCAGCGTGGCCGACAGCCCCCAGGTGCGCAGGCCCGGCCGCAGCGCCCGCAGACGCGCCAGGCACAGCTCCAGCGCCACGCCGCGCTTGGTCGACAGCAGTTCGTGCCACTCGTCGACCACGACCACATCGAGGCTCGCGAACAGGCGCTCGTGCTCGGCGTAGGACAGCAGCAGGGCCAGACTCTCCGGCGTGGTCACCAGCGCGCTCGGCAGGCGTCGGCGCTGACGCGCCTTGACGCTCGATGCGGTATCGCCGGTACGCCGCTCCACCGTCCAGTTGAGGCCCAGTTCGGCGGCGCTGGCGGCCAGATGAGCAGTGGTGTCGGCGGCCAGCGCCCGCAGCGGCGTGATCCAGAGCACGGTCAGACCGGGCGTGATGCCGTCGTCCTCGGCCCGATTCAGCCAGTCGCCCACGGCCGCGAACCACGCCGCCAGCGTCTTGCCGGTGCCGGTCGGCGCGTGAATCAGCCCCGACTCGCCGGCCGCGCAGGCGGCCCAGGTCTCGCGCTGGAAATCGAAGATCTGCCAGCCGCGGTCGGCGAACCAGCCCTCGATGCGCGCATCGACGGAATGCGCCCTCTCCGGCGCCGGCCGCTCGCCGCCGTCACTCATCCGAGCGGGCTTTGCGGCTCCAGCGCTGGGTGATGCTGCGCGCCTTGGCCGCGACCCACGGGAAACGCGCCTCGCCGCGATCGAGCTGTTTCTGCACCCAGCGCGAATACGGCGCCAGCAGGATCGCCGAGATGATCAGGAACAGCACGCCCTGGAGCACCGGCAGGACGAGCCCGAGGATGCCCAGGATGAACATGATCACGCCGAGGCCCACCCGCAGGTAGTCCCGCCAGGTCATGTCCTGCCAGCGGATATGGCGTCGGTCCGTGGTCTGCGATGGGCTGTCGGATGTCATGCGTCGACCTCTGTCCTGTCTTCGGCGGGCAGCAGCGCCTTCACGTCGGCCAGCCGGTCCGCCTCAGCTACGGGTTTGTCGTGGCGCCACCGCGCGATCCGCGGAAAGCGCACGGCGATGCCCGACTTGTGTCGCTTGGACGCCTGAATACCCTCGAAGTGCAATTCGAAGACGTGGGCGGTCTCGACCGCCCTTACCGGCCCGAAACGGTCGATGGTGTGCCGGCGGATCCAGTGATCCAGCTGGCCGATCTCGCTGTCGGTGAGCCCCGAATAGGCCTTGGCGAAGGGCACGAGCGCGTCGCCGTCCCAGACGCCGAAAGTATAGTCGGTCAGCAGATTCGAACGCCGTCCGTGGCCGGGCTGGGCGTAGAGCAGCACGGCGTCGACGCTGAACGGATCGACCTTCCATTTCCACCAGTCGCCGCGCACCCGGCCGACCCGGTAGGGCGAGCCGGCTCGCTTGAGAATGAATCCTTCGGTGGCGAACTCCCGCGAACGAGCGCGCAACGCCGCCAGATCGTCCCAGCTTTCGGCGGTCACGGGAGCCGACAGCGCGATCCGCGCGTCGCTTTCCGCCAGCACCTCGGCCAGCCGCGCGCGGCGGGTCTCGATGGCGCACTCGCGGATGTCGCGGCCAGCGTGCTCGAGCAGGTCGTAGGCGAGAAAACGCACCGGATGCGCCGCCTGCATCTTCGCCGACGGCTTGAGCCGGCCGATGCGCCGCTGCAGGCGCGCGAAGGGCAGCGGCCGCGGCTCGCCCTCGGCCCAGGCCAGGATCTCGCCGTCGAGCACCGAACCGTCGGACAGCGGCTCGGCGGCGGCCTCCAGCTCCGGAAAACGGCCGGCCATGAGGTCCTCGCCGCGCGACCAGATATGGCATTCGCCGCCGCGCCGGATGAGCTGGGCGCGAATGCCGTCCCATTTCCATTCCACGAGCCAGTCGTCGCGCGCGCCGAGATCGGCCACGCGCGCGACCGGCGCGTTCTCGATGGGCGAGGCGAGAAAGAACGGATACGGCTGGGCCGCGTCCTCGCCGCGGTCGGCCGGATCGAGCAGCCGCTCGAAGAAGGCCGGCGTGGGCTCCCAGCGGCCCATCAGCCGATGGGCGATGCGCGCCGGTTCGATGTCGGCGGTCTCGGCCAGCGCCCGCGTGACGAGCCGACGCGACACGCCCACGCGGAACGCGCCGGTGAGCAGCTTGTTGAGCACGAAGCGCGCCTCCAGCGGCAGTTCGCGCCAGTAGCCCGTGACCGCCTCGCGGCACCGGGCCTCGCTCATCGAGCGCAGCGGCAGGATCCGCTGCTCGACCCAGTCGTGGAGGGCGACGTCCAGCCCGGACTCGCCGGGCGTGCCCGCCCGGGCATCGAGCAGCAGGGTCACGGTCTCGGCCAGATCGCCGACCGCGGCATAGCTCTCCTCGACCAGCCAGAGCGGCATGTCGGCCGCCTCGGCGACCCATTCGCGCAGGCGCGCGGTCGGGATGAGGCGCTTGATGCGCCGTCCGCACAGGAACGACACCGCCCACGCCGCGTCGGCCGGCGGCGCGCTCGCGAAGTAATCGCGCATGGCCGCGATCTTGTCGTTGGTCGCCGTGGTGGCGTCCAGCCGGGTGTAGAGACGGGTGAAAGCGCGCATCAGGGCGCAGGTTTCGCGCGAATCGCGCGAATCGCCGATCCGAATGGATGAATTTTTTCTGACGCCGTGATAGCGCCGGCCCGATCGGCCGCTAGCGCAGTACTCATCGGCGTTACACGCTGAATGGCCCGCATCCGAAATCGCCCCCATATGGCGTCCGCACGGCGCGATGTTAGCGCTATGGCGATTGCAGTCCCGTACCAGCCTTCATACGGTAATGACTCACTTGCATGAATCAGTGCGCCCCGCGGAATCTCCGTGCCGGCGTATCGAGGGAGAGTAATGCCTATGGATAGCTCCGCTGAAAAGGATCCGGTCTTTCAGAAGCAACAGGATTTCGGCGGCGACCCCACCGAGGTTCGCGAGACCGACCACTACCAGCACGAGTACGTCCACGACTTTGTCGAGCGCTGGGACGAACTCATCGACTGGGAAGGCCGCGCCAAAAGCGAAGGCAGCTTCTTCGTCGACATTCTGAAGAAGTACGGCTGCGAATCGGTCATCGATGCAGCAGCCGGTACGGGTTTCCATTCGGTGCAGCTGCTCAAGGCCGGCTTTGAAGTCGCCAGCGTCGACGGCAGCCCGCAGATGCTCGCCAAGGCGTTCGAGAACGCGCGCCAGCACGGCATGATCCTGTCGACCGTCCACGCGGACTGGCGCTGGCTGTCGCGGGACCTGGTGGGCCGCTACGACGCCATCGTGTGTCTCGGCAACTCCTTCACGCACATCTTCAACGAGCACGACCGCCGGCGCACGCTCGCCGAGTTCTACTCGATGCTCAATCACGACGGCATTCTGATCCTCGACCAGCGCAACTACGACGCGCTGCTCGACGGCAAGTCCAAGCCGGGGCACAAGTACTACTACTGCGGCGAGAACGTCTCGGCCTCGCCCGAGCACGTCGACGAGGGTCTCGCGCGGTTCCGCTACGAGTTCCCGGGCGACGAGGTCTATCACCTCAACATGTTCCCGCTGCGCAAGAACTACGTGCATGACTTGATGCACCAGGTCGGCTTCCAGGCGGTGACGACCTACGGCGACTTCCAGAGCAGTTACAAGGAAGACGAGCCCGATTTCTTCATCCACGTGGCGGAGAAGTCCTACCGCGAGGCCGATGAAGACCGGGACGCCGACAAGGAATAGGAGGACAGCGAAATGACTCAGTATTCCGACGCAGTCAAGACGGCGCAGGCCTACTACAACAGCGACGACGCCGAGAACTTCTACTCGCGCCTGTGGGGCGGCGAGGACATCCACATCGGGCTCTACCAGTCCGAGAGCGAGCCGGTGATCGAGGCCAGCAACCGCACCGTGGCCCGCATGTGCGAAAAGCTCGGCGACGATCTCAAGGGCGCCCGCGTGCTGGACATCGGCGGCGGCTACGGCGGCTCGGCCCGGTTCATGGCCGAGCACTACGGCGCCGAGGTGGTCTCGCTCAACCTGTCCGAGGTACAGAACGAGCGCGGCCGGCGGCAGAACGCCGACCGCGGTCTCGACAAGCTGGTGACCATCGTCGATGGCGACTTCGAGAACGTGCCCTACGATGCCGATACCTTCGATATCGTCTGGTCGCAGGACGCGATGCTGCATTCGGGCGATCGGATCCGCGTGCTCGAGGAAGTGGCCCGGGTGCTCAAGCCTGGCGGCATCTTCATCTTCACCGACCCGATGCAGCACGACGACTGCCCGCCCGATGTGCTGCAGCCGGTGCTGGCCCGGATCCAGCTCGAGACCATGGGCTCGCCCGGCTTCTATCAGCGCGAGCTGGAGAAGCGCGGCTTTCGCCTGCGCGAGTTCGAGGACCATACGCATCAGGTGCCGCGGCACTACGGTGGTATCCGCGAGACGCTCGAATCCCGCGAGGAAGAACTCCGGGACTCGGCGATCTCCAACGATTACATCACCAACATGAAGAACGGCCTCCAGCACTGGGTCGACGCCGGCAACGCCGGTCACCTGTCCTGGGGCATCATGATCTTCGACAAGCAGTAACCACGCGGCCGTGGCGGTCGGGCTCGGGTCCGCCCGACCCATCGGCCAGCTGTTCGTTGCAGCATCGAAAGCCGCGGCATTCGCCGCGGCTTTTTTTGTGGATTGTTTCACCAGCGGAAGATTTTATGGAACGCTTCAAGGACAAGGTCGCGCTGATCACGGGCGCCGGTTCCGGCATCGGTGCGGCGACCGCGCGCCGGCTCTCGGACGAGGGCGCCACACTCGTGCTGGTGGGCCGCACACAGGACAAGCTCGACGCCGTCGCCGCCGAGCTGCCGGCCGAACGCACGACGGTGATCCCGGCCGACGTCGCCGATGCGAATGCGGTGAACGCGCTGTTCGAGCGCGTGATCGCCGATCACGGCCGACTCGATATCCTCGTCAACAACGCGGGCAAGGCCACGGTCGGCGCGATCACCGATACGGACGACGACACGTGGCGTCAGATCATGGGCATCAACGTGGACGGCGTCTTCCATTGCTGCCGCGCGGCGCTACCGCATCTCGTCGCTTCGAAAGGCAATATCGTCAATACCTCGTCCGTCTCCGGCATCGGCGGCGACTGGGGGATGAGTGTCTACAACGCGAGCAAGGGCGCGGTGACCAACTTCACCCGAGCCCTGGCACTGGACCACGGTCGCGACGGCGTGCGCGTGAATGCGGTATGCCCGAGTCTGACCCGCACCGACATGGCCAGCGGCGTGTTCGAGAAGAATCACCTGCTGGACCGGTTCGCCGAGCGCATGCCGCTGGGTGTGGGCGCCGAGCCGGCCGATGTCGCCAGCGTGATCGCCTTTCTGGCCAGCGACGATGCGCGCTTTGTGAGTGGCGTGAACCTGCCGGTGGACGGTGGCCTGATGGCGTCCAACGGCCAGCCGAACATGGGGTGATCCGGCCCTGTCGCCCCGGCCGCGCGAATCGCATCGCCGTCCCTCATCGTGAGCCCCCGGGCCTATGGCGCCGGCCGGTGATCGTGCCGGGGCCGGCTGAGCCGTGGTGCCGAGCAGGATTGCGTGCGTCACCCGAACAATCGTGGCCTTCGTCCCACGAGCCGGCATGCCGCCGGCTTGCTGTCGCACCCATGACCCGGGGCGCGCCGTCTCATGTCGCCCGGACGATGCCGCCAGCGCGGGCCAGGCGATGCGGGCGACAGACACCGGGACGGCACGTCTGAACCCAAAAGGCCCCGGGTAGCCCGGGGCCTTGGGTCCTCACCGGGGTGCGCTGGCTTCAGGCGGTCTGGTCGAGCCCGGCGTTGTTCTGATCGAACACCCGATCCGCGCGATAGGAACTGCGCACCAGCGGGCCGGAGACGACCTCCAGAAAGCCGCGCGCCAGGCCCCACTGGCGATACTTCTTGAAGTCGTCCGGCGGCACGTAGCGCTCGACCGGCAGGTGGTTCACAGTCGGGCGCAGATACTGGCCGAAGGTGACGATATCCACGCCCACGGCGGCGAGGTCGTCGAGCACCTGCGCGATCTCGTCTTCGGTCTCGCCGAGGCCCAGCATGACGCTGGTCTTGGTCAGGACGGACGGATTGTGCTGCTTGGCGTGGGCGAGCACGTCCAGGGTCTGGCGATAGCCGGCACGGGCATCGCGCACCACATGGGTGAGCCGTTCCACCGTCTCCACGTTCTGGGCGAAGACCTCGAGCCCGGAATCGACCACGGTGTCCACGTCCGCCATGCGACCGGAGAAGTCGGGCGTGAGCGCCTCGACCTTCGTCTCCGGGCAGCGGCGCTTGATCGCGGCCACGCAGTCGGCGTAGTGCTGCGCGCCGCCGTCGGGCAGGTCGTCGCGGTCCACCGAGGTGATGACGATGTACTTCAGGCCCATGATCTCGGCGGAATCCGCGCAGTGCTCGGGCTCGTCGGCATCGAGCCAACCGTGCGGGTTGCCGGTGTCCACCGCGCAGAACTTGCAGGCGCGGGTGCAGGTGTCGCCCATGATCATGATGGTGGCGGTGCCGTGGCTCCAGCACTCGCCGATGTTCGGGCACATCGACTCTTCGCAGACCGTGGCCAGACGGTGCTTGCGCACGTTGCGCTTGACCTCGTTGTAGCCCTCGCCGGTGGGCAGCCGCGCCCGCAGCCAGTCGGGCTTGCGTCCGATCGGCACTGCGGCCGCCTGCTTGCTGGCCTTCATTCCGTTCTTGATCGCACGCGTGCCGTTGGGCTTGCTCACCTTGCTGCCCGTGACCACGGGTATGCCCTTGAAGTCGCTCATGATTACGTCGTCCGTCGGTGGCGCCACCGCCTGATCGATGGGCCCAATCATAACACCGGGTACCGGCTCTGCCGGCCCGCGCCCGTGGCATCGACATGCGGCCGGCAACGGCGCTTGCAAGCCCCGGGCGACGGTCAGCCGGCGTACAGGCGCCGCGCTGCTATGATTCGCCGCGCGCCGTGACGGCGCCCCGCATTCACCGGAGCCGATGACGCACGTGGCCACCACCTCAAGCGGCGAGCATGCCCCGCCCCAGGCCGCCGAGCGGCTTGTCGCACGACTGACCGACAGCCGGCTCGGGCGCCTGGCCTATCGCTATCGGCGGCTGGTGCCGCTGGCCTCGTTCGCCATGGGGGCGGGCAGCTTCTTTCTCGTCGAACGTCAGGCCCAGCTCGCGCAGTGGGTGACCGCACTCATGCTGCTGGGCTGGCTGGCGCTGCTGTTCGAGGGCCTGCTCTGTCGGCTGCTGGCGCGTTTTTTCGGCGAGCGCATCCCGCAGGCCGCGGTACGCTTCGCCGCCCAGTGCCTGCACCAGGAAACGCTGTTCTTCGTGCTCCCGTTCTTTCTGGCCACCACGACCTGGCTGAGCGGGCAGGCCGTGTTCACGGGGCTGCTGATCGCCGCCGCCGCGGCGTCCACGCTCGATCCGCTGTATCTCAACGCCATCGCCGGCCGGCGCTGGCTGTTTCTGGGTTTTCACGGCTTCACCCTGTTTGCCGCGCTGCTGACCGCGGGGCCGATCATGCTGTCGCTGACCACCGGCGAGAGCGTGGCCATCGCCTCCGCGGCGATGGCGGTCTGCGCGCTGCCGAGCTTCAACGATGCCCTGCAGGCCGGGCACTGGTGGCGCTGGTTTCTGCTGGCGGCGCTGTCGCTCGCACTCGGCGCGCTCACGTGGTTCGGCCGCTACTGGATCCCGCCGGCCACGCTGCGCGCCACCGATTTCGCCATCACCCTGCAGATGGACACCGCGGAACGCGAGCCGGGCCGCAGCCGCGACAGCTTCGCGACCGACGATCTGCAGGGCGACGGCCTGTACGCCTTCTCGGCGATCAAGGCGCCGCGCGGCCTGCATCAACAGATATTCCACGTCTGGTCGCACGACGGCGAGGTGGTCGATCGCATTCCGCTGGAGATCGTCGGCGGCCGCGAGGCCGGCTATCGCGCCTGGAGCCACAAGACGGTCTTCGGCGACGACGCCAGCGGTCGCTGGCGGGTGAACGTGGTCACCGACGACGGCCAGCTCATCGGCGCACGGCGCTTCACCGTGGAATGACGGCCGGGTCTCAGGCCTCGTTCCGCGAGCGCCCTTCGTCCGCCTCGGCCGTGATCGCCCCGGCGTCGAGCAGCGCCAGCACGACCAGCCGCGCGTAGAGCGCCTCGCGCCAGCCGCGCGGCGCCGCCAGCTCCATACGCGCCAGATACGGGCGCGCCGCGGCGGGCAGCCGGGTCAGCCGCCGGGCATGGCGCGCCAGCCGCAGCAGCCGGCGCGTCGAAAAACCGCCGCGCAGCCCTTTCAACGCCCCGGTGAGCGTGCGCTCGATCTCGGTGAAATCGCTGCCGTAGGGATAGGCCGGGAACCGGCCTTCGGCCTTGTGGCCCGCCAGCGTTCGGCCGATGGCCGCGGGCGTGTTGTCCCGCGCCCGGGCGGGCACACGGTAGTCGGGCGTCAGCTTGCCGGCCTTCACGGCGGCGCGGCGCAGCGGCTCCTGGAAACGGGCGTCCGCGATCTCGATCAGGGCAATGGCGACCTGCTCGTCGGTGCGGCCGCGCAGATCGGCGACCCCGTATTCCGTGACCACGATGTCGCGCAGATGGCGCGGTATCGTGGTGTGGGCGTAGTGGGCGACGATGTTCGATTCCGGCCCGTCGGACCCGGCCCGTACCGCGCGCACGCAGATGATCGAGCGCCCGCCCTCGAGTTCGTGGGCCTGGGCAACGAAGTTGTACTGCCCGCCCACCCCGGAGAGCACCTGGCCGTCGGCGAGGCCGTCGGAGGCCACCGCCCCGCCGAGGGTGACCTTGATCCCGGTGTTCACGAAGCGCGCGCCGCGCCGCTGGACCCGCCGCAGGGCCTCGTCGCCGTAGAGCTGATTGATCCGGCCCACGCTGGTCATGTGGAACAGGTCGCGGGTCTCGTCATCCAGCGCGTGCAGGGCCTGATAGAAACGACTCGGGCCGAGGAAGAAACCGCCGTGGACCAGCGTCGCCCCCGCGAGCCGCTCGCCCAGACAGCGCGATTCGATCGCCGCCCGGGCGCCGGCGTCGTCCAGATCCGCGGCGATCGGCGGTCCGTCGTCGCCGGCGTCGAGCGTGCGGCCATGGAGCGTGACGCGCTCGTGAAACACGCCGAAGCGCTGGAGATAGGCCACGTCCGAAGCCGCCAGGACGGCGGGTATCGCGCCGCGTTCGCGCAGGGCGGTCAGCGTCGCCGGCGTGACCCGCTCGCCGATCTCGCCGGCGTCGAGCGCGGTCTGCAGCGCGATGTCGTCGTAGACCGGGCGCCGGATCACGCCCGAACGGTGGAGCTGGAGATAGGCCTCGACCAGCATCTCGGTGCAGCCATACAGCCCGCGCACGAACGGCGCGAGGCCGCCGATCGCCGCGCTCAGGCCGCGCTCGGCGGGGCCGCGCTGCATGGCGGCGATGACGTCGTGATAGCGGGCGTTGTGGTTCTGGCGCAGATCGCAGACATAGGCGATGGCATCCGACAGCGAGCCGATGCCGATCTGCAGGGTGCCGCCATCGGCCAGCAGCGTGCTCACCCGCAGGGCGATCGCGTAGTCGGCCTCGGCCACCGGCGCGGCCGGGGCGCCGAACGGCTTGAAATCGGCGGCATCGCCCTCGAACAGGGCGTCGGCCAGGGTCGCGTCCACGAGCGCGCTGCGGGTCATCGTCGGCATGCGCGCGTTGAGCTGGGCGACCACGACCGGCGGCTCGCCCCGGGCCCGCGCCGATTCGATCGCCGGCAGCAGATCGAGCGTGACGTCGGTGTTGGAGGACAGCGAGAACTCGCCGGCATGGCGCCCCGGCGCCACCATCTGCATGAGCACGTTAACGCCGGCATCCATCAGGTCGCGCGCCACGTGGGTGTAGTTGACCGAACGATAGTGGCGCTGGGCGTGGCCGTTGCCGAGCAGCGCCCCGGGCTGGAAGAAGAACTCGGAGACGGTGACGTTGGCCGGCAGGCGGCCGGCCCGGAGATCGCGCAGATAGGCCAGCCCCGGATAGTCCTCGAACACGCGCTCCACGATCGGCGCCATCAGCCGCCGCTCGAGCTCGCCGTCGGCCTGCGGCACGTCCAGCGAGAGCGCGGTGATGAAGGTCAGGCGGATGCCCGGATCGGCCTTCGCCCGAGCGTAGAGCGCGTTCATCAGCGTCGCCGCCTTGCCCAGCCCGAGCGGCGCGCCCACCCGCAGCTCGCGGCCGACGGTCGCCAGCAGCCAGTCGATGACGGCCTCCGGGTCGCTGAATCGCTGCGGTCGCTCGGCCATGGCGCTGTCCGGACCGCCGCCGTGCATCAGGCGGCGTCGTCGCGGCCGTAGCGCTCGATGTATTCGCGCGGCACCTTCACTTCCAGAGCGCGCGGCAGCACCCGGAAGGTCGCCGGCGTCTCGGTGAGCAGCTCGCCGTCGGTGTTGATCGGCATCGGCCGGCCGGTGTCGACGTGGAAGGTCGTGCCTTCGAACATCTGCACGCCCTGGACGTACTTGTCCGGGCCGCGCACCAGCGACGGCAGCATGCCGACGAGCTGGCCGAACGAGGCCGGCTCCAGGCTGTAGAGATCGAGCCGACCGTCATCCAGGGCGGCGTCGCTCGAGACCGCCAGCCCGCCGCCGAAATAGCGGCCGTTGCCGATCGCGATCTGGATGGAGCGCAGGCGATGCACTTCGTCGCCGCGCCGGATCTCGGCGTCGAACGGTTCGGTGTCGCGGTAGGCCGAGAACACGTTGGAGGCGTAGCCGAAGGAACCGAACCATTTCTTCGCCGCGTCGGAGCGATACTCGCAGGCGCGCACCGCCAGGCCGATGCTGGCGACGTTGACGAAGTACACGTCGTTGCACTGGCCCAGATCGACCCGATGGCTCACGCCCTCGACGACGTTGCGACAGGCAGCCTCGAGCACGGTGGGGATCAGCAGCGTGCGCGCGAAGTCGTTGGCCGTGCCCAGCGGCAGCACCGCCATCGGCCGCTCCGCGCGCATGACCGCCGCCGAGGCGAGATTGATGGTGCCGTCGCCGCCGCCGAGCACGATCACGTCCACCTCGGCGGCATGGGCGTCGATCTCCGCGGGCACGTCGTCGGGTTGCTCGAAACGCCCCAGCACGACGTCCACGTCCAGGTCCTCGAGCGCGTCGCGCGCGGCCTGGGCGTTGGCTTCGCCCTGTCGGGATTCACGATTGATCAGCAGTAGCGCGCGCAGAACGGTCACCGGCGGCGGTATGGGGTGAGGCTAGCGTAAGTGCGACCCCGATGCGGCGCAATCCGCAGGCGGCCGGATTGGCCAGCGGGCCCGAGTTGCGTCACGCTCGGCGCCGTTGCCGAATCACCACAGGAGCCACCGGCCATGCAGAGTTTTTTCCAACGGATGCTGGGCGCCGCGCGTCTGGATGTGCCGACCTACGAGGAGGTCGAGCACGACAAGTCCGCGACCGGCCAGGCCGCCGGCGTCGTCGCCCTCAGCGCGCTGGCCGCAGGCGTGGGCGCCATGGCCCAGGGCGGGATCGCCGCACTGCTGCTCACCGGACTTGCCGCTCTGCTGGGCTGGGTGATCTGGGCCGCCATCATCTGGGCCGTGGGCACCAAGCTGCTGCCGGAGGCCCAGACCGAGGCCGACATCGGCCAGCTCCTGCGCACGCTGGGCTTCGCCGCCGCGCCGGGCGTGCTGCGCGTGTTCGCCTTCATCCCGCTGCTCGGGCCGCTGGTGATGCTGGTCGTCGCGGTCTGGATGCTCGCGACCACCGTGGTCGCCGTGCGCCAGGCGCTGGACTACAAGAGCACCTGGCGGGCCGTGGGGGTCTGTGTGATCGGCTGGGTCGTGCAGCTGCTCATCATCGCCCTGATCGGCAGCGCCGCCGGCTTTGGCATGGGCGGCCCCACCCCGGCACCGGCAGCCTGAGCGGGCGTCACGCCGCGGCCGCCGGCATGTCGGCCGCGGCCTCGAAGTAGCGCGCCAGCAGCCGCAGCTGGCGCGCGCCGCTCGCCGCGGCCATCAGATCCATGTACAGCGCCGGTCGGGGCGGCCGGCGCTCGCACAGCCAGCCGATGTGCTTGCGCGCCACCCGCAGGCCCTGGTCCTCGCCGTAGAAGTCGTGCAGCTGCTCGACGAGCCCGAGCACGATCTCGCGCTCGTCGGCCAGCGACAGCGGCGGCGCGGGCCGACCGGTCGCGCGCGCCACCGCGATTTCGCGGAACAGCCAGGGTCGCCGGCAGGCCGCGCGGCCGATCATCAGCCCGTCGGCGCCGGTCGCCGCGAGCACGGCTTCGGCCGCGGCCGGCGAATCGATGTCGCCGTTGGCCCAGACCGGAATCGTGACCGCGGCCTTGACCGCGGCGATCGTGGCGTATTCCGCCCGACCGCGATAGTGCTGGTCGCGCGTACGGCCGTGCACCGCGAGTGCGGCGATGCCGGCGCGCTGTGCCCGGCGGGCGATGGTCACCGCGTTGATCCGGTCGGCGCTCACGCCGGTGCGCATCTTCAGCGTGACCGGCACCGGGCTGGCGGCGACCACGGCATCGAGAATCCGCGCGACGTGATCGACGTCGGCCATCAGCGCCGATCCCGCGGCCTTGCGGCAGACCTTCTTCGCCGGACAGCCCATGTTGATGTCGATGATGTCGGCCCCGGCATCCGCATTGACCCGCACGGCCTGCGCCAGATCGGCGGCATCGCCGCCGGCGATCTGCACGATGCGCGGTGCCGGCTGACCGCCGAAATCGAGCCGCAGGCGCGACTTGCGGGTGGCGCGCAGTTCCGGCCGCGCCGACACCATTTCCGCCGTGGTCGCGGTCGCGCCCAGACTCCGGCACAGACTCCGGAAGACGCGGTCGGTGACGCCCGCCATCGGCGCGCAGGCGAGCCCGTTGTCGAATGCGTGGCCGGCGATCTCCATGGCGCGCGATTCTAGGGCCTGCCGAGGCGACATGCGAGCCTGCGACGAGCGCCGTCGTCCGGCAGGACGAGTCCCCGCGCGCGTCGCACAGCCCCTGTCGCGCCCGCCTGCGGCGAGGCCCGATCGCCGCCCCTCGTTCATGTCACGCGCACGGCGCCGACGCTTGGCCCGCCCGTGGGCGATTCACCACGGCTGGCCTGCCGTTGTGCAGGTCCCGATCGTGGCGCCACGACCGGCGACCCTGCATCCCGACCCGATGTGCGGTTACCGGCGCGGCATTGGCCCGACGGCGCCGTGCCCGATGCGTAGCGGCACTGTTCGCGATGCGCCCGATCGGCGCGTCGGCATCGCGCCTGTCTTCCGTCGCGGTCGACGCGACCGGCACGGCGTCGACCCGCCCGTCCGTGATCCCGGCGTCCTGACGCGCCGCCGGCGACGGCCGGCGGGTGCCGCCGCCTGGCCCCGCCCCGTCCCGCGCGCCGATGGACGCGCGTGGAAACGTGTTATTTTTCGAACAACGATCCGGCCAAGGAAACCCATGCCCACGATTCAGTCCATCGCGCGCCCGCTGACGTTCGCCGCCGCGCTCATCGCCGCCGCCACGGCGATCACGGCCTGCTCGCCCGATCCGCAGGAGCAGTACGAGGACGCCACCTCGAAGCTGGAGGAGGCCCGCGAGGCCCGGAACGAGGCACAGGAGGCGCTCGAGGCCAAGAAGGAGGAGCTCGCCGAGCTGCGCTCGAACCTGAACGAGTCGGAGGCCGAGCTGCAGGCCGCGCGCCAGAAGGTCGACGAAGCCTCGCAGAAGGTCGACAAGACGGTCACCGACGAAGTGCTGTTCCGCAAGATCCAGCGTGAACTGCTCGACGAGGATCAGTTCGAGGAGGCCGCGATCTCCGTCGGCGTGACCGATCGCGTGGTGACGCTCGGCGGCAACGTGCCGGACGAGGAGACCCGCAAGGCGGCCCTGGAGAGCGCCCGCTCGCAGGCCGGGGTGAAGGACGTCGTCGATTCGATGGAGGTTCGCGACAGCGAGTCCGCGCCTTCTGAGAAATCCCCCGAGGGCAAGGCGGACGGCGGCGATTCGAACGGCGGCGGCTCGAATGCTGGCGGCTCCGGCGGCGGCAACGGCGGCGGCGGCTCGGACGGCAGCTCGGACGACGGCAAGAGCTAGGCATGCTCGCGCTGGCATTCGTGCTGCTGCTCGTAGCCGCCACCGGCGGCCTCGCCATGGCCGTGCTCGACGTCGCCGCGCCGGCGGTGCGCACCGCCCACGGCGGCATCGCCGGCCTCGGCCTTCTGGTGCTGTTGATCGGCGCGCTCATGCACGGCCAGACGCTGGTATGGACCGCCTTCGGCCTGCTGGCCATCGGCTTCGCCGCCGGCGCCGTCCTGTTCGGGCTCGTATGGCGCGAGCGTACCCCGCCCCGGCTGGTGGTCGCCGGCCACGGCCTGATCAATGCCGTGGGCATCGTGCTGCTCGGCGTGGCGATCTTCGCCTGACGCCCCGACTGTACTAAGGCCTCGTCACACGAGCGCCGCCTTGGAGATCGCACATATCGCGTGCGGCAAGGCGCGAGTCACCCGTCGTGGCGCGCCACGATCCAGACGGGCAACGCCGCCGCGCGCCCCCGGTCGATTGGTCGTGGGCGGCCCCTCCCGGAGGGACGCGCGCTTTTTTGCGGCAATCCAGCGCTGTCGCACGCTGGCGAAGAACGACTGTGCTGCGCGCACGACGCCTTATCTTGCCGCCCATAGTCGCTTTTCAGGGAGCGCCCGGCGCGGACTCGCATGACGTGTCGAAAGGCCCTAGCGCAGCTGCGCCGCCTGTTTCTGGAAGGCGCGGATCGCCCGGGCGCTGCGCAGTTCCGCGGCCACGTGGCCGAGCAGCCCACGCCAGAGCGGCAGACGCCAGTTCGGTTCGGCGCCGCGGCCGAGCCGGAACAACTGGACGTAGTACCAGCCCATCTGCGAGAAGATGTTGATGAAGCGCAGCGCCGTGACCCCGGACCGCGGGCCGAGCACGCCGCGGCCGTAGGCGAGTTCCGCCCCCGGATCGGCGGCGGCCTCGGTGGTGCCCTCGAAAAGCCGTGCGACGAAGAACGGGTCCACGCACAGCGGCCGGCCGAGACCGATCACGTCCACCCCGTCCTCGTCGATCGCCGCGGCCATCGCGTCCCGGCTGCGAAAACCGCCGGTCACCATCACCGGCATGCGCGCGGCCCGACGGACCCGCGCCGCATACTCGAGAAAATAGGCCTCGCGTGTCCGGGTGCTCGCACGCGGCGCCTCGGCCTGATCGGCGTCGCCCTCGTGCCCGAGCAGGCGCGGCTGTTCGTAGCTGCCGCCGGATATCTCGATCAGATCGACCGCCAGCTCGTTGAGCCAGTGCACCACCTGCACGCAGTCGGCGTCGTCGAAACCGCCCTTCTGGAAGTCCGCGGAATTGAGCTTGACGGCCACGGCGAAACCAGGGCCCACCGCCCGACGCACGGCGCGCACCACCGCGAGCAGCAGGCGCGCGCGATTGGCCAGCGAACCGCCGTAGTCGTCGCGGCGGTGGTTGACCGCGGGCGACAGGAACTCGCTGAGCAGATAGCCGTGCGCGGCGTGGATCTGCACGCCGGTGAAGCCGGTCTCCCAGGCCAGACGCGCCGCCGCCGCGAAGCGTTCGACGATCTGTTCGATACCCGCCACGGTCAGCGCGCTCGGCGTGCGGTAGGCGCCCAGCAGCCGCAGCCGCCGCGCCGAGGGCGCCACCGGCGTCGGCGAGCAGTAGAACGGCGCCTGCCGCCCCGCGTGCGAGATCTGCATCCAGAGCTGACTGCCGCCGGCCGTGCCGGCGCTGGCCCAGCGCGCCAGCGCCGCACGATCCGCGGCGCCGTCGATGACGACGTTGCCCGGCCGTTCCAGATCCCAGCGGTCGATCTGGACGTTGCCGGTGATCAGCAGACCGGCGCCGCCGTGCGACCAGCGCCGGTAGAGGCGTTCGTGCGCCGGCGTGGCGTTCATGCGGGCATCCGCCAGGCCTTCCGTCATCGCCGCCTTGGCGATGCGATTGGGCAGGACCTGGCCGCAGGGCAGCGTCAGCGGCCGGGCCAGCGTCGCGGTCGCGGCGGAAGCGGCGGTGACGGATTCGTCCGGCGCGGTCATGCGATCAGCATACCGCGACTGTCGGCGGCGTGCGGCTGGCCTGGTGGGCCGTACCGACCGGCGACGCGCACGTGCCGGGGCGATTGCCGGGCCGGCAGGCCCGTCAGGCCATCGCGGGCGGCGAGCGCGTCGCCGCGGCCGTGTGGAAGGACCGCCGCGTGCCACGCCGAGGCGCTATGGCGCGGGCATGAGCGGGCACTGCGTTCTCACTTCGAGGCAGATGCTGCGGCCGCTCGCGACGCCCGGCAGCGGCCGTGCGATGACACGACGCGCAGGCGATTCCGACGAGAGGCGCGGCCCCGTAGACCCTAGAGTAAGCGCGCCTAGCGGCCACCGCTGGTGTACAGCGCGTGGCTGGCATGGGTTTCGGGCTCCCAGATGACCATCGCCTCGTCGACGGCATCGCGCTCGATCAGCGGCGCGCGCCGGCTCGCCGCGGTCACGAACGCGGTCTCGATCACGCGGATGAGCGCGCGCGCGTATTGCCCCGCCACGGGCAGTCGCCGATCGCCTGCCAGGCCGCCTGCGACAGGCCTGCGGGGGCCGCCCAGGTGGTCGCACGCCGGCGCATGCCGTCGAGCGTGGTCGCCAGCACCGCGATCAGGTCCTCGCGCCGCACCGCGAGATCAGGCAGATGCAGGATCATCGCGCCCAGCCGGGCGTGCTCGTCCATGTTCACCGATGCGATGAGCGTATCCCAGCTGCGGTTCGAGGCGAACACCACGGCGCAGTCCAGCGGACGCTTGGCCGAGGCGCCGTAGGGCAGATACTGGTTCGAGTCCAGCGCTTCCATGAGCACCTCCATCACCGAGCCGGACACGCCGTGCGACTCGTCCAGAAAGCACACGCCGTCGCGGGCGTGCGAGAACGCGCCGGTGCGCGAGCCCGCGCCCGGAAAGGCGCCGGAGACGTGGCCGCAGAGCAGCGACTTCATCGCCGCCTTGTCGTCGGTGGCCTCGGCGGTGACGAAGTTGCCGCGGGTCCGCGCCAGACAATAGTCGTAAGCCCGAGAGGTCTTGCCCGACCCCGGCCCGCCGAGCAGGTCGATGCGCGAGATATTGGCCTCAGCGAGTTCCTACAGATGCGCCCGCAGACCGCGCAGCTCGGGACTGAGACAATAGAGGTACTTGTATTCGGGGTTGTCGACCTCGGTCGAGACCGGCATGGCGATGACATTGGGTTCGACCACCGCTTCGAGACGGCCCGGCAGCTGCGCGACGATCCGTTCCGGATCACGCTCGACGATCAGCCGCAGCCCCTGCACGAGATCCGCCGGCGCGGCGTCCGCGAGCCAGCCGCCGAATTCGGTGAGCCGGTCCGGCGACAGGCCCACGATCAGTACCGGCCAGCCGTCGCCGCGCGCGGCGCGCTGCTCGCGCACCGCCTCGGCCAGCCGCGTGAGCGCCTCCGGCTCGGGAAACAGCGCGAAGACCGCATCCGAGGCCGGCAGCCGCCTGCCCGCGTCCGAGATCACCTCGCTGGTCAGCGGCACGACCGCATCGGCGATGCGATCGCGCAGGGCCCGGCTCTCGGCCAGCGGTGCGGCCAGGTGCACGCTCACGCGCGCCCGGATGCTGTTGCGATCCGTCGCCTCGGCCCGTTGCGGGCTGCGTTTGCCGAACATGCCTGTGCCTCTTCCCTGTGGGCGCACACCTCGGGCGACCGGTAAGCCCCCCGCCGGCCCCTCGCGCGCCGCCGTGTTCCGGTCGCGACTGTGTGCGCTGATCCTCATCCTCCTTATCGGCGGCTGCAGCGCGGCCGACACCCCGCGTGCCCGATTCGACGATTATCTGGCCCGACTGGCCCGGGTCCTGGATACCGCAGTGCCGCTGGCCCGGACGCCGCCGCCGGTGGCCTACCCGGCCAAGCGCGCCTTGACGCGAATCGTGGACACGCCGCGTACGGGCTGGATCGGTTTGTTCGAACTGCGCCGCTGCGGCCTGGTCAACCTGATCTCCAAGCGCAACAGCATTCTCGGCCGAGTGGCGCCGCCGCAGCAGCGGCTGGCCTACGAGTCGCGCCTGCTGGGCGGCCTCCAGCGCTGCCGCACCGAGATCGACGCCGACACGGCACTGCACGCGCGCCTGAGCGCCCTGATCGCCCGCAAACGCGCGAGCCTCCCGGCCGTGTTCTGGAACGCCACCTTCGCCGATGACGCGCTCATCGGCCTGTTCAGCCTCGCCGGCGAGACAAACGGGCTCGATCCGCACACCGCCGGCGGCCCGACGCGGCGTGCCCTGGCGGGGCTGGCCGGCGCCGGCGAAGCGCTGACCGCAGCCCGGCCGCTGGACGAGAAACGCCTCGGCGACTACTACCGAACGCTCGAATCCAGCGAGCACGGCGGCGCCCTGCTGCAGGCGGCGCACGCGGCCACCGAGGCGCTCGAACGCGCCACCCGCATGCTCGAGGCCCGCCTGGCGCGGCGACCGCTGTGCTTCAAGCAGCGCCCGAATCGACGCGCCCGCGTACTGCGGACCGTTCTGCTGGAGATCTACGGCCAGCGTGTCCAGCCCTATCTGTCGACACTGGTGCGCGCCGGGCGCGACTGGCAGCGTGCCGTCGGCTCGCTGATCGCGGCCCAGCACGTGACGATACCGCCGCCATTCGCCCGCTACGTCCGAGCCACGCTGACGGGCGACGACACGCCCTGGACGCGGCTCGACGCCGCCATCGACGCCCATACCGCCGTCTGGCAGGAGGCGCTCGGCCAGTGCGGCCTGATGCCCGGCGCCACCCCGGCGGGTCAGCGCCCGTCGCGCGCACCGTCGGGCTGAATCAGGCGTTCGCCCGGCTCGATCGCCCGTTCGGCCGGCCCGATCACGCGCGCGCCGGTCGTCGAAGCCGGGGCGCAAGCGCCCGGCGACCGCGCGTGCCCGCCGAGACGCGGGGCCGTGGGTGCGGCGCGCCGATGGCCGGGACCGAAACGCTCGATCACACGGCCGTGCCGATGCGCCGCGGCCGGCGCGAACGAGCGGGGATGGCGCGACCGGGTGCGGTATTCCTCGTAGCGGAAGCCACTTTCCGGGCCGAAGACCCGGGTGTGCCGCTCGCTGCGATAATCGCCCCACGGCGTGCTCCGATGGTCGTGCTCGTGGATGACCACCTCGGCCTTGTCGGCCGCCGGCGCCGTGCCTGCGGCCAGCACCGCGATGGCCCATCCCGCTGCGGCGCGGCGTATCCGATGACCCATTCGCGACCTCCGGCTGATCTCGCAAGCGTTGAGGACACGACTGTACCCGCATCGGGTCTGAACGCCCTGTGAACGCGAGATGCGGCGTCGCCGTCGCACAATTAAGGCAACGTTCAGCGCCTCGCGCCTAATTTTGGCGGACATTATCAGCGGGGGTCACGATGCAGGCACCACGACTCGCCATCATCGCTTTGCTTTCAGGCGCCGGCGTGCTCACCGCATGCGCGTCGAACCCGGAGCCCCAGGTCGATCCGATCTTTCAGGCCGTGCCCGGAGGGCGCTACGACTGCTACTACGCCGACGACGAGCGCAACGTGGCGGTCAAGGGCGCCACCAGCCAAGTCGGCCAGGGCGTGATCGGCGGCCTCGCCGGCGGCCTGCTCGGCAACCAGTTCGGCAGCGGCTCCGGGCGGGATCTCGCCACGGGCGCGGGCGTCGCCGCGGGCGCGGCGGCGGGCGCTTGGAACGCCCAGCGCATGGAAGACAACCGTCTGCAGGACTGCGTGCAGCGCCAGGGCGACCCCGCATCGCGGGGCTACTAGGCGGTGCCGTGACCACAGCCGCCCCCATTCGACGCAGGAGGCCCCGCTTCGGGCCGGCACTCGCGGTCATCGCGTGTGCCTGCATCGCGCCGAGCGCGTTTGCCGGTCTGGGCGAAAGCGGACTGCGCTCCTCGCTGGCGGAAGCGGCCGGTCCGAGCGGCCAGCCAGGCGACGAGAATGGCGAATCGGAACGGCCCGAACCCAACGTGGCGCCGGCCGAGGCCGGGCGGCGCGCCTCGCGTGAATACGGCGGCCGGGTGCTCAACGTGGTGCTGGAAGACGGTCCCGGCGGCCCGTATTATCGGGTCAAACTGCTGGACGGCGGCCGCGTGCGGGTGGTGCACGTCGAGGCCCGCCACTAGGCGGCCGCACAAGGCTTGAGACGAGAGTACGGCGAATGCGCGCACTGGTGATCGAGGACGACGTCGACCTGCGGGAGCAGGTCTGCAACCAGCTCCGCGCGGAGGGATTCGCGCTGGACGCCACCGGCGAGGGCGACGAAGGACTGTTCTACGCCCGCGAATATCCCGTCGACATCGCCATCATCGATCTCGGCCTGCCCGGGCCGACCGGGCTCGACATCATCCGCGAGGTGCGCGAGGCGGGCCTGGACTATCCCATCCTCATCCTCACAGCCCGCAGCCGATGGCAGGACAAGGTCGAGGGGCTGGAGACCGGCGCCGACGACTATGTGGTCAAGCCGTTTCAGCCCGAGGAACTGATCGCCCGGATCCAGGCGCTGGTCCGGCGTTCGCGCGGCTGGGCCCAGCCGCGGCTCGAGTCCGGCGACATCGTGCTCGACACCGCGCGTCAGGAGGTCTTCGTGGGCGGCGAAACGGTCGAACTCACGGCCTATGAGTACCGGGTGCTCGAGCATCTGATGCTCCACGCCGGCGAAGTCGTGTCCAAGACCGCGCTCACCGAACACATCTACGAGGAGAACGCCGAGCGCGACTCCAACGTCATCGAAGTGTTCGTGCGGCGGCTGCGGGCCAAGCTCGATCCGGACGGCCAGCGCAGACCCATCGAGACGCTGCGCGGCCGCGGCTATCGCCTGGCCCGCAACGAGCGCAGCCCCGCACCGGCCAACGACGATCCCCAGTGATGAATTCGCTGCGGGCGCGGCTGCTCGCCGCCACCGCGGTACTCCTGCTGGCCTTCATCGTGCTCACCGGCGTGGCGCTGGAGACGGCCGTGAGCGAACGCGCCGATCAGGCCGAGCGCGACCGCCTGCAGGGGCTGAGCTACGCCCTGCTCGGCAGCGCCGAAATCACCGCGGATGGCGGCTTCCGGCTGGCGCCGCGGGTGCTGCCCGAGTCGGACCTGTCGCGCCCGGACTCCGGCCTGTACGCCCTGGTCCTCGACGAGGACAACGAGCCGGTCTGGCGCTCGCCGTCGCTGCTGGGCACGATCGATCTCGAGCGCGGGCCCGAGGTCGGCGAATGGCGCTTCACCCGGGTCGAACGCGATGACACCCGCCTGATCACCCTGGCCTTCGGCTTCCGCTGGGTGACCGACGCCGGCGACGACTATCGCTACACCCTGATCGTGGCCGAGAACGCCGATTCCTTCGCCAAGCAGATGCAGCGCTTTCGCGGCATGCTGTGGACCGTACTCAGCGTCGCCGCCCTGATGCTGCTGCTGGTGGAGCTGCTGATCCTGCGCTGGGGGCTGGCGCCGCTGCGCCGGCTCGCCCGCAATCTGGTCAGCCTGCAGTCGGACGAGAAGCGTCGCATCGAGGGCCGCTATCCGGACGAGATCCAGCCGCTGGTGAGCAACCTCAACACCATGCTCTCCAACGATCAGGCCCGGCTGACGCGCTACCGCAACGCCCTGGGCGATCTCGCCCACAGCCTGAAGACGCCGATGGCGATCCTGCGCGGCCTGGCCGAGGACGAGCAGCTGCCCGCGGCCCACCGCGCACCACTGCGCAACCAGCTCGCGCGGATGAACGACATCCTCGACTATCAGCTGCAGAAAGCCGCCGCCGCGGGCAAGCGCAGCCTGGCGGCCCCGATCGCGATCGCGCCGGCCGCCGAGAAACTCGCCCGCGCGCTGACCAAGGTCTACGCCGAGCAGGGCACGCGTTTCGACGTGGACGTGCCGGCGGGGCTGCGGGCGCCCATCGACGAGGGTGACCTCACCGAGCTGCTCGGCAACCTGATGGACAACGCGGCCAAGTACGGCGGCGGCACGGTCCGCGTGTCCGCACGCGAGCGCGACGGCGATCTGGCGCTGTGCGTGGACGACGACGGTGACGGTTTCGGCGACGGCGAGACCGAGCGGCTGCTGGAGCGCGGCGTGCGCGCCGATGCCTCGCGCGAGGGCCAGGGCCTCGGTCTGGCCGTGGCCGCCGAGATCGTGCGTTCCTACACCGGCGAGATCGAGCTCGAACGCAACGAGGACGGCGGGGCCCGCGTGCGCGCGCTCATCCCGGCCGCCTAGCGGCGGGACGCGGATCGGCCGGCAGCGAGGCGCATCCCGCATCCGGGCCCGACTCGGCCGCGGCGTCTCGGCGGCCCCGGGCGCGAGTGTCAACGCCACCCGGGTGGGGCCGCACCGCAGGGCGTTTTCGCCGGCCCGGCGCAGACCGCTGGACCCGTGTTCTATACTCGACGCCATGCGCCGTTGCGACTGCCGCGGCGCGCCATTCCCCGAGCGAGCGAAACGCAAGCCATGAGCGTATCCGATTCCCGACGGCTGGATCCCGAGAAACTCGATCCGGAGGCGCTGGACGCCGAGGCCTACCACCGCGTCGTGGGCCCGGCGCTGCAGGTGGCCGCCGACATCGCCGCCAAGCGCGGCCACCCCACCCTGCACGACGACATGCCGGCCATGCTCGCGCTCGTGGAGATGATTTCGCATCTGGCCGAGCGCTACGGCGCGGACCATCCGGAGCGCGTCAAGGACGCCGAGGTGCTGGACAACGCGGCCACCGGCGCCTGCGTCATGGTCTTCCAGCAGGCCGAGATGCCGGGCGACGCCATCGGCCAGTGCCTGGCCGCGCTGGAGACCGCCCATCGGCAGCTGCACGAGCACGAGGTGCTGGAAAGCGCCCGCCCGTTCATCGCCATGGCGTTCTCCCATCTGGAGGACGACGAGCGCGACGCTGCCCGCCACTGCCTGGAGCAGGCCGGCCAGCGCATCGTCGCCGAGATCGAGAACTGGCAGACACAGGTCCACTGAGCGATGCGTCCGGGGCCGCGTCTCCTCCGGCTCGTCGGTCTCGCCAGCGCGCTGCTGGCGCTGTCGGGCTGCGTGTTCGTGACCGCCCCCTTCGGCAACGCCGATGACGCGCTCCGCGAGACCACGATCCGCGGCGAGGGCTCGGCCAAGATCCTGTGGCTGCCGATCTCGGGCTTCATTTCCGATACGCCGAGCCGGCAGGCCTTCGGCCTGATCGAGCAGCCCTCGACCCTGGCACAGGTAAGCCGGGCGCTGGACCGGGCCGAGACCGACGACGCGATCCGCGCGGTCGTGCTGCGCATCGACAGCCCCGGCGGCACGGTCGCCGCGGCGGACGAGATCTACACCCGCATCCGCCGCTATCACGAGGCCACCGGCGTGCCCGTGATCGCCAGCTTCGGCGGCGTGGCCGCCTCGGGCGGCTACTACGTCGGGCTGGCCGCGGACACGCTCATCGCCCAGCCGACCACGATCACCGGCTCGATCGGGGTGATCCTCGTCGGCGTGAACACCGCCGGCCTGCTCGACAAGCTCGGCATCGAGAACCAGAGCTACACCTCCGGCCCGCACAAGGACATTCTCTCGCCCCTGCGGCCGGCCACCGCCGAGGAGCGCGCCATCGTCCAGCGCGTGGTCGATTCGCTGTTCGCACGTTTCGTGGACGTGCTCGAGCGCCGGCGTCCGGATCTGGACCGGGCCCATCTGGACACGATCACCGACGGCCGCATCCTGGCCGCCCCCGACGCCCGCGAGCTCGGGCTCGTCGACACCATCGGGCATATCGACGACGTGATCGACATCGCCCGCGACCGGGCCGGCGTCGATAACGCCCGGGTGATCCGCTACTACCGCGGTGGCCACGCACCGGCGACGCTGTCGGCCGGCCTCGCGGGGGCCGCGCCACAGGCCGAGCTCGGGCCCGCGGGCTCGGCGTTCGAACGCTGGCTGGCGCACAGCACGGGCCCGCAACCGCTGTATCTGTGGCGGGGTGCGGAACTGCGCTGATCCCGCCTCGGTCAGCCGCTGCCGACGCGCGTCTCGCCCGGGGCGCCGTCCTCGAGCTGGGGCAGCGACGTCAGATGGGCCAGCGATTGGCGCAGGTCGGAGCCCAGCAGCTGCAGCGCGTGCTCGGCCAGATCCCGCAGCGCGGGGTCGATGGTCAGACGACTGCCCTTCTGGTGCAGCAGCCCCACGCGAACCAGCGTCTGCAGATGATTGCGAAACAGCCGCGCATCGAAGAACTCCGGGCTGTTGCGGCCGGTGAGGATGGCCATGCGTTCGGCCATGAGTTGGCACTGGCGCTCGAACCGACCGCGCTCGACCTCGCCGGCCTCGAGGTTGTGACTGAGCAGCATCACGGTCATCGCATAGCGTTCCAGCGACTCGCGCATGATGCGCGCCAGACTCATGAGCGCCGCGAACGCCGGCGAACCGGCCTGCGGCCGGCGCAGCTGGCCGGGTTGCGCGCCCGGCACCAGCAGGCCGCAGTCCAGCAGCGCGTCGGTGGCGGCGTCCAGCGCCGCCGGCGCTTCCTCGGGCTGCCAGCGCAGGAACAGCTCCGAGGCGAGCAGCGGATAGAGTTCGGCCGCGTCCGCGAGCATGGCCTCGCGGCTGCGCGACTCGAAGTGGGCGAAGAAGTTCGCGACCAGCGACGGCAGCGCGAACAGATGCATGACGTTGTTGCGGGTGTAGGTCAGCAGCACTGCCTGACGCGACTCCACCGTGAGCACGTCGCCCCAGGCATGGGGCAGGCGCACCAGGCGCATCAGCGGCTCGGCTTCGGCCAGCAGCGCCGGCCCGTCGGGCTCCGGCGCGGTGGCATCCGGCGAATACGGGCAGCGACGCGCCAGCCCGGCCAGCAGCGCCAGGGTATCGGTCATCTCGTTCTCGGCGATGGCCTTCTGCGGGCTGCCGAGCAGGATCAGCGATGCGAGGCCGGTGGCGTTGAGGGTCGCGGTGGCGTTGATGCCCTCCATCACCCGCTCGGACAGGCCGGCCACGAACGACTGCAGCCACTGCGGCCGTGTCTCGGCGTCGAGATCGGCCATCTTGTCGCGCCAGCCGGGCAGATGGACGTCGGCGTAGTCCCAGAGGTCGATCGGCGTGCCGAAGGAGACGAACACGCGGCCGTACTTGCGCTTGAGGATCTTGGTCGAGCCACGCACCAGATCGCCCATCGATTCGCGCTTCTTCGCGCGCGTGCCGCGCAGTTCGTCGAAGTACTTGTTGACCTCCATGACCCGGTCGTAGCCGATGTAGACCGGCACGATCGCGACCGGCGCACCGCCCTCGCCGAGCGCGCTCGTCACCGTCATCGAGAGCATGCCGGTCTTGGGCGGCAGCAGCCGGCCGGTGCGGCTGCGCCCGCCTTCGGGATAGAACTTCATCGGCTGGCCGCGGGCGATGAGCACCTCCACGTAGGCGCGGAACACCGCCGTGTAGAGCCGATCGCCCTTGAAACTGCGCCGCAGATAGAAGGCGCCGCAGCGCCGCAGCAGGCCGCCGATCGGCCAGAAGTCGAGATTGATGCCCGCGGCGATCTGCGGCAGTGCCAGCCCCTCCCGATAGAGGATGTAGGACACCAGCAGATAGTCCATGTGGCTGCGGTGTGAGGGCAGATAGATGATCTCGCGGCGGTCGTGTGAGACCGAACGCAGCCGCGGCAGATGGCGCACGTCGATGCCATCGTAGATGCGATGCCACAGCCAGGTGAGCACGCGCAGCATGAAGCCGATGGCGATGTTGGAATAGTCCGCGGCGATCTCGTTGGCGATGTCGCGGGCGCGAACGCGCACCGCGGCCACCGTGCTGCCCTCGCGGCGCGCGGTCTCGGCGATCGCGCGGGTGACGTCGGGATCGGCCAGCAGCGAGTTGATGAGCTGACTGCGCCGCGACAGCGGCGGGCCGAGCGTGGCCGCACGCTGGCGGCGGAAATGCACCCGCAGCACGCGCACGAGCTTGCGCACCAGGGTCGCCGGCGCGGCGGCCTCGTCCAGAAAGCCCCGATAATCCAGCGGCTGACCGAAATGGACCAGCGTGTTGCGACCGTTGGCGAGCACGATCAGCAGCTTGCGCAGGCGGCCGGGCCGTTCGCTGTCCGCGAACAGGATGCGCAGGATCGAGGTCTCCTTGACCGGGTTGCGTCCCCAGAAGACCGAAACCGGGACCAGCTGGACGTCGAAACTGCGATCGTGCAGCCCACGCGAAACGATGCGCTGCAGCTCGGAGCGCGTGCGACCCCGGCCCACCGGCAGCGCCAGCACCACCGCACGGTTGGTCCGGGGCAGGCGATTGGCCGCCAGATAGGGACGCGGCAGGCCGCGTTCCGCGCAGGCGGCCTCCAGGGCGAGCCAGTCCATGACGCTGCCCACCGGCAGGACATAGCAGACGGGCTTGTCGCCCTCGAGCGCGATCTCGTCGAGATCCGACGGCGTGGTGTGGGTGTTGATCCAGGCGCGCAGCGGCCAGCGCAGCAGCGGCAGGAACAACGTCAGAAAGCGCAGGAGCCAGGTCACGCGAACTCGTCGACGCTAGCGCGAACGGACGAAATAGCGCAGCAGACTGCGCGTGTTTTCGCCGATGGCGCGGGCGATGCGCTCCAGCGGCCCCTGGGTCGACAGCGTCTGCCGATCGGCGGCCGTGGCCAAATGCGGTGCGTAGCGCACCCGCAGCTTGGCGAGCGCGCTCTCGTCGGCCCGCACGAACTGACGATAGAGCCAGTTCCAGGGCAGATTCCAGCGCGCACCGCGCTGCACCCGGGCGACGAAATCCACGATGTAGGGCCGGCCCTGGTCGTCGACCAGCATGTTGCCGGCCGCGCGCAGATCGCAGTGCGCGATGCCGCGGCGATGCATGGCGTCGACCAGCGTGCGCAGCCGCGCATAGGCCGCGTCCGGCGCGTCGGCGCTGGGCCAGGGCCGGGCCGGCAGGTATTCCATAAGCAGTCCGCGGGCGTCCAGACGGCGGTGAAGCGACGGCACGCCCTCGAGCCCCGCAAGCCGCACCAGCGCGCTGTACTCGCGCCAGATCAGGATCGGCGCGATCAGCCGGCCGAACCAGCCGGGCGTGCGCGCGTAGTCCTTGAGGATCGCCTGCGCACCGCCGTACACCACCAGCGCCACCTCCGGTTCGGTCCGGCCGCCGGTCTTGAAGTAATGGCGGGCATGGGCGTGGAGTTCGCTGCGCGACAGCCGCGCCAGCGCACGCATGTCCGCGTTGTTCTGCGTCACGACGCCGGCGCTACTCGCCGTCGGCGGCGTCGTCGCCGTACATGCGCTCCGGCGGCACATCGCCGTCGTACACGTCCTTCAGGCGGTTCTCGAGGTAGTAGCCGCGCAGGAAAGCGTAGGGGTCGAACTGCTGTTCCAGCGTGTCCTCGAAGCCGAGCAGGCGGGCGCGATAGTTGAGCAGTTCGAGACCGCGCAGACCCCAGATGATGTACTGGTAGTCGTCGTCGATCTCGTCGAGATAGTCGATCGGATAGAGGAACTGGTCACCGAGATCGCCCACGAAGTCGCGCCCGGTGCTCGGCCCCAGGAAAGGCAGCACCAGATACGGGCCCTGGCCGAGCCCCCAGTAGCCGAAGGTCTGGCCGAAATCCTCGTCCGGCTCGTCGATCTCCAGCGCGCTGGCGACATCGAACAGGCCGGCGACACCGGCCGTGGAGTTGACCATGAAGCGCCCGAGGGCGACGTTGAACGAGTCGAACTTCAGCTGCAGCGCGCTGTTGACGATGGTGATCGGCATGCGCGCGTTGTCGAAGAAGTTGCCGACGCTGGTCTGCACCCGATCCGGGGTGACCGTATCGTAGCCGCGGGCCGCCGGCTGCAGCACGTACTGGTCGGCCTTGTCGTTGAACTGATAGACCGCGCGGTTGACCGGCTCGATCGGGTCCCAGGGATCCGACGGCGGGCTGTGCACGCAGCCGCCCAGCGCGAGCAGCGCGAGCGGGCCGAGGAGCGTGAGCAGACGATGCGGCAGGGTCTGGGGCATGGTGTGTCTCGTGGCGATGCGGCCTACTTGAGGCCGCGGTAGTGGCTGAGCAGTTCGGTCAGTGAATGTTCGGGTTCGAAGTCGAAGGTCCGGGCGAACAGGCTGCCGTCGATGATGACCGCATACTTGAAGAAGTCGATCAGATAGTCCGGCGGCGCATAGCGCCCGAGCGCCCGGACCGCTCGCCGGGCCAGTGCCGGCGGCACCGAGGGCAGAAACAGCCGCCGGCAGCCGGCCTGCTGAAGGGCATCCTGATACGCCACGTAGTCGTCAGGCGCGACATTGTATACGCCCGGATGGTTGCGCTCGAACGAGCGCACCACGGCGCGGGCCATGTCCTCCACGTGAATGAACTGCATCAGCGGCGAGAAGCCGAACAGACAGGGCGCGACCGGCTGCGAGAGCATGCGGCTGATCTCGTTGTTGATGCCCGGGCCCGCGATGTTGCACGGGCGCAGAATGCTGATGTTGAGCTCGGGATGCTTGTAGAGATGGATGTTGAACAGGTTCTCGAGCTCGACCGCATCGACCACCTCGCGCATCAGGTTGGCCGCGCGCATGGGGTACTCCTCGTCGATGAGCGAGGGGTTGCGCGCATCCGCGCCGTAGACGTGGTACGTCGACAGCGCTATCACCTGCTCGACCCCGTACTTCAGCGCGAGGCGCAGCAGTCGCGCGGTACCCACCACGTTGGCCGAATAGCGCCGGTTGCGGGTGGACTGGGTGAAACGGATGCGGCCCAGATGGATGATGGCCATGAAGCCGTGTTCGCGGAAGACGTCCTCGAAGGGGCGGGTGTTGAAATCCACCACATAGTCGACGGTGTCCGGATACTCGGCCTGCACGCCGCGAAACTCGACCCCGACGACGTCGTAGTGCTCGCGCAGCAGCGCGATGACGTGCTGGGCCAGCGCCCCGGCCGCGCCGGTGACCAGCACCTTGCCGCGGGTCTCGCTGCCGATGCCCAGGCCCGCCGGACGGGCCTGGGCCTCGGCTTCGGTGCGCCGGCGTGCGGGCGTCTTGCGGCGTACGGTCTCCGACGACGCGGCCGCGGACGCCCCGCGCCGCGCCGGCTGCTTGCGCTTGCCGTCGCTCATCAGAAGATGCTCTTGCGCTGGGCGATGCCGGTGTCGATGAGGTCACGGATGGCGTCCTTGACCTCCTCCACGCGCCATTCGACGTCCTGCTCGTTGCGCGCGTCGTTGGCGAAATGCATGGGCCGGCCGAAGTTCAGAAACACCCGCGCCGGCAGCGGCACGAGCGGCGCGAGCGGGAAATAGGGCATGCCGAGCATGCGCGCCAGCGGCTTGATGTCGACCAGCGAGGGCATGGTCTCCTCGCAGCCGACGACACCCACCGGCACGATGGGCGTGCCGTGCTCCATGGCCAGATGCATGAAGCCGTGGCCGAAGCGCTGCAGCTGGTAGCGCAGCCGATACGGCTTGCCCGAGCCGCGGATCCCTTCGGGGAAGACCACGATGGCCTCCTCGCGCTCGAGCATCTTGGCGCAGTTCTTCGGATCACCGATGACGCCGCCGACCGAATTCATCCAGTTGCCCAGAAACGGCACGGAGGGAAACCAGCGCTCGATCATCGAACGCGGCAGGCGCGCGTCCTCGGCCTTGTTGGCGACGGCGAAGCTGACCATGACGCCGTCCATCGGCAGCTGGCCCGAATGATTGCCCACGATCAGCAGGCGCCCGGATCCGGCGACGTTCTCGAGGCCGTGCGCGCGGACCCGAAAATAGTGCTCGTAGAGCCAGCGCACCGCCGTGAAGGTGATCTTGGCGGTATCCGGGTTCAGTCCCCAGGGGTCGTAGCCCTGACTGCCGATATTGTGCTTGGGCAGCGCATCGACGATTTCGTCGACCTCCCGGCTCACCGTCCGGGGTTTTAGAAACTGCCGGGTGCGCATCTGACTCCTCGCACACGGGCGCGCGCACGCGGCGGCCCGTCTATGGTTTTACACTCCGCCCTGTCCCTTGAGCTTAGCACGCACGATGCCGTCATCCGCAGACCCGCCGCCGCCCGAATCCGGCGCCACCGATCGCGCCGGGCGCGACCGGATCCACACCCTGCCGATCGAACGGATCGCACCGGGCGACAGCCAGGCGCGCAGCCGTTTCGACGACGATGCGCTCGCCGAGCTGGCCGCCTCGATCGAGGCCTCGGGCGTCATCCAGCCCGTGGTGGTGAGCGGCTCGCCGACCGCAGGCTACCGGCTGCTGGCCGGCGAACGCCGCTGGCGGGCCGCCCAGCGGGCCGGGCTGGCCGAGATCCCGGCGATCGTACGCAACGATCTCGGCGCCGGCGAGGCCGCCGTGCTGGGCCTGATCGAGAATCTCCAGCGCGAATCGCTGGGGGTGATGGACACCGCTCACGGCCTGGCGCGGCTGGCCGCCGAACACGGCCTGACGCACGAAGCCATCGCCGGCCGCATCGGCAAGTCGCGCGTTTATGTCACCAATTTCCTGCGCCTGCGACAGCTGGCCGAACCGGTCCAGGCGCTACTCGATGCCGGCCGTCTCAATCTCGGTCACGCCAAGATCCTGGCCGGGCTCGAGCCGCCGCGTCAGATCGAACTGGCGCGCACCGCGGCGGCCCGCTCGCTGAGCGTGCGCAGCCTGGAGCGGGCCGCGCGCGCGGCGGACACGCCGGCACCGACGGCCCCGGCCGGTGGCAGCGACATGGCGGAACTGGAAACGCGCCTGGCCGAACACGTCGGCAACGCCGTGCGCATCGATTACGATCCCGACCGGCGCCGCGGCGAACTGCGCATCACCTTCCATGACCTGGACGAGTTCGACGGCCTGCTTGCCCGTCTCGGCTACACCGGCGACGGCTGAGGCGTCAGCGACGATCCCGGGGCGGACGGGTCCGGCCCACCGCGCCCATCAGACCGAAGCCGACGATCACCGCCGCACCCACGCCGATCCACCCCGGCGGCACGCTCAGCATATAGGCGCCGCAGGCGAGCGCCCCGGCCACGACGACCACACCGAGCATGTATAGGGCGAAGTTCGACACGGCGCGCGGCCCGGCGGCCGTCAATCGTCCAGATAGGGGGTATGCAGCGGCGTGTCGGTCTGACGGCTGTAGTAGCGCGCCAGCGCCTCGAGCTGATCGTTGCTCATGTTCTGGACCTGGCCGGCCATGACCGCGTTCTCGCGTTCACCGTCGCGGTAAGCCTTGAGCGAATGCAGGAGATAGTCCTGGTACTGACCGGCGATGATCGGGAAGTTGGGCGTCTGCGCCACGCCGTTCTTGCCGTGGCAGCTGGCACAGGTCTGCGTGGTCTGCGACACCCAGTCGCTGTCGGCGGCCTTGTCCTGACCGGATTCGGACTGCGCCATGAGCGGGCCCGCGGCCAGCGACAGCGCGGCCACGAGGGCGATGCGAGAAAATGCGTGGATCATTCGTCTGCTTCCCGTGCTCAATCCGACTTCTGCTGCGACAGAAAGGCCGCGATGTTCTGGATGTCCTCGTCGCTCAGGCTGGAGGCCTGGGCGTGCATCGTCGAGTGCTCGCGCGCGCCGCTGCGATAGGCTTCGAGCGCCGATACGATGTAGTCCGCGTGCTGGCCGCCGATCTTGGGCACGTGGTACGTGGGATAGGCGTTGGCATACCCGTCGATGCCGTGACAGCCCGCACAGGTATAGAAGCGTTCCTTGCCGGCGACCGGGTCGCCGCCCTCGTCGGACTGAGCCCATGCCGGCGCGGCCAAAACCATGCCACACACGAACACCATCAGGCATTTACGCCAGCTTTGAATCATATGCTCTCCCGGTAACAGCGTGCGCCACGGAGCCCCGGCGCAGCGTTATGCTCTTGTAAATCGCCCGCCGAGTCAATTCACGCCGGTCTCGGCGGCCTCCGCATCGGCGGCGCTGGCCGGCTCGACCAGCCGAGCGGCGCTGGCGTTGAGGTTGAACCCCGAGGCCGCGCCGAGATCACGTTCGTCGAACTGCAGCAGTACGAGCCGCGCCAGCCCCCCGGCGGGCCCGCCCGCCGGGCCCGACCACACCCCGACCCGCGGCTCGCCGGCGGCCAGGCGCGGCAGACCGCCGCCGTAGACGCGTCGCAGCGGCTCCGGCGTCAGGGCGTCCGCGCCGGCATCCAACGGCGCCGTACTGAACTGAACGTCGATCCAGCTGCGGCGACGACGCGCAGTGATCGGTGCCAGCCGTTCGGCCGGCAGACGCGAAAGCACGCCGCGGACCAGTGACGCCGCCGCGTGACGGCCGCTGTCGGCCAGCGAACGGCGCGCCACCGGCCCGTGGCCGAGAGACGGCGAGCCTTCGGCATCCGTCAGGCGCAGACAGCTGTCGACATGGGCGCGCAGGCGCAGCGTCTCGCCCCGGGCGTGCGGCGCAGCGGAGAACGCGACGGTCGCGCTCAGCCACGGCCGGCCGCCGTAGGGGTTGGGCAGGCGCAGCTGCAGGCGCGCATCGCGGTTTCTCGGCGCATCCCCATGCCGGCCGGCTCGCGCGCGCAGCCGTGTGCGGATCAGGTTGAACATCGACCGACTCCGCCCGTTCAATAGCGTGTAGCCACTATACTCGAGCAGGACATGATCATGCGCAATGCACGTCACTATATCGTCACCGGACGCGTTCAAGGCGTGGGCTTTCGGGCCGCGACCGAACGGAGCGCGCGCGAGCTGGACCTGGCCGGCTGGGTGCAGAACCGCCGTGACGGCGGCGTCGAACTGGTGGCCGCCGGCGACGACGCCGCGCTCGATCGCCTCGGTGACTGGCTGGCCGTCGGCCCGTCGATGGCCCGGGTGGATCACGTCGAGGTCGCCCCGGCGGATTCCGACGACGATCTGCCGCAACCGTTCGCGGTGCGCTGACCGTAGCGCATAGAATATGCGCACTACATCAACCGTCGCGCCCGTCCGGCGCATCACTCGTCATGAATGAACGCCCCGATATGAATGAACGCCCCGATACCGCGCTGCCCGGCTGGGCCTGGCTCGGGCTGCCGCTGGTCATCTACTTCAGCCATTATCTGGCACGCGCGCTGCTGGACTTCGCGGTCTACGACCGCTGGGTCCTGCACGAATCGGGGATCACCGAAAAAGCCACCCTGGTGATGCAGGCGCTGGCACTGGTCGGCGGCCTCCTGGCGACACGCTGGGCCTGGCGCCAGGGCGACCGCAAGCTCGTCGCCTTCTTTCTGGTCTTTTGCCTCGGCTGTGTGTATTTCGGCGGCGAGGAAGCCAGCTGGGGCCAGCACATGGCCGGCTGGTCGGCGCCCGAGGAGTGGGCCGAGGTCAACGACCAGGCCGAGACCAACCTGCACAACACCAGCGGAATCGCCGGAACGCTGCTCGATCAGCTGCCCCGCAACCTGCTCGCGATCGCCATGCTGGTCGGCGGCGCCATCCTGCCGCTCGTGCGGCGCGCACGGGGCCTTCGCCACTCGCTGCACTCATTCCGGGGGCTGATCATGCCCGGCTTCGAATGCGTGGCGATCGGCTTCATCGCCCCGCTGGCCTCCATTCCCGAAAAGATTCTCAAGGCCGTCGCCGGCACGGTGCCCGCGCCGCTCGAGATCGAGGCCGGGGAAGTCAAGGAATTGATGTTCGCGGTCTTTCTGGCGATGTACATCGCCGGCGTGCTCGTGCGCATGCGCCGTGCCGGCGCGGCGGCCCCGTCGCCGCACTGATCCGCGACCGACGGACGCGTCGCCGGCTCTTTCGACGAGCGCCCAAAAAGAAGCCCGGATCGGGAGGGCAACCGATCCGGGCCAGGGGGCGGACGTCGCCAGGGGGAGAACGACGCCCTGATCCACGCAGCGGCATGACTCGGGTAGGATGCGCGCTGCGTATTGCAGATCGGTGAGGGGGAGACACCGTCTCTGCGACAGCGGGGTGACCCCGCTGCGTGATGTGAACTATAGGCGTACCGTATCGACTCTGCCAATTGAGTTTCTATTGCCTATGGATAGCGCTGTACTATACAGCGATTATTGCCAGCACAGACAGTAACCTATGACCCCGTGGTGATCTGCCCGGAGCGCCCGATGACTCAACCCGCCGCAACAGCGAACACGCCGACTGCGCAGGAAGCGGCCAAGCGACGCACCTTCGCGATCATCTCCCATCCCGACGCGGGCAAGACCACACTCACCGAAAAGCTGCTGCTGTTCGGCGGCGCGATCCAGCTCGCGGGGACCGTGAAGGGGCGCAAGGCCTCGCGCCACGCCACCTCCGACTGGATGGCGATGGAGCAGTCGCGCGGCATTTCCGTAACCACTTCGGTGATGCAGTTTCCCTATAACGAACGCATCGTCAACCTGCTCGACACTCCGGGCCACGAGGACTTCTCCGAGGACACCTACCGCACGCTGACCGCGGTGGACAGCGCGCTCATGGTCATCGACATCGCCCGCGGCGTGGAGCCGCGCACCATCAAGCTGATGGAGGTCTGTCGCCTGCGCACCACGCCGATCTTCACCTTCATCAACAAGATGGACCGCGAGGGCCGCCCGCCCCTGGAGGTGCTCGACGAGATCGAGGACGTGCTGGGCATCACCTGTGCGCCCATCACCTGGCCGATCGGCATGGGCAGCCAGTTCAAGGGCGTGTATCACCTGCTCGAGGACAAGGTCTATCTCTACGAGGGCTCGGACAACGAGGGCGGCGGCCGCACGGTCACCCTCGACGGCCTCGACGACCCGCGCCTGGCCGAGATCGCCGGGCATTATTACGACGATCTGCTCGAGGAGATCGAGCTCGTGCGCGAGGCCGGCGACGGCTTCGACCTGGAGATGTATCTCGCCGGCGAGGTCACCCCGGTGTTCTTCGGTTCCGCGGTCAACAACTTCGGTATCCGGCCACTGCTGGATGCCTTCGTCGAGTGGGCGCCCGCACCGCGTCCGCGCGAGACCCGGGCCCGCGACGTGGCGCCGTCCGAGGACGCGCTGTCGGGCTTCGTGTTCAAGATCCAGGCGAACATGGACCCGCAGCATCGCGACCGGATCGCGTTCATGCGCGTGTGCTCCGGCCACTATGCCAAGGGCATGAAGATGCGCCATCTGCGCGCCGGCAAGGACATCCGCATCAACGATGCGCTCACCTTCATGGCCAATCGCCGCGAGGCGGCCGAGACCGCCTGGCCCGGTGACATCATCGGCATTCACAACCACGGCACCATCGCCATCGGCGACTGCTTCTCCGAGGGCGAGGAACTGGCCTTCACGGGCATTCCGAACTTCGCGCCGGAGCTGTTCCAGCGCGTGGTCCTGCGGGATCCGCTCAAGGCCAAGGCCCTGCACAAGGGGCTCGACCAGCTCTGCGAGGAGGGCGCGACCCAGGTCTTCCGGCCGCTGCACAACAACGACGTCATCCTGGGCGCGGTCGGCACGCTGCAGTTCGACGTGGTCGCTCAGCGGTTGAAGTCCGAATACAACGTCAACGCCGGATTCGAGGCGGTCCAGGT
This sequence comes from Salinisphaera orenii subsp. halophila YIM 95161, assembly GCF_003732545.1. GTDB lineage: Bacteria > Pseudomonadota > Gammaproteobacteria > Nevskiales > Salinisphaeraceae > Salinisphaera > Salinisphaera orenii_A. The sequence goes on from NZ_AYKF01000073.1 coordinate 50,879, forward strand.
CCATACCGCGCGCTGGATCTACGGCGATGCACGCGAGATCCGGCGCTTTCGCGACCGCATGGACACGGGCGTGGCCGAGGATCACGGCGGCGCGCTGGTCTATCTCGCACCGTCGCGGGTCAAGCTGCAGCTGACCGAGGAACGCTGGCCGGAGATCACCTTCGCGGCGACCCGCGAATTCAACGCCGGTTGAACGCCGCTCAGTCGGCCGCGGTCTGCAGGCCGATGCCGACACGCCCCAGCTGCTCGGCCTCGCGCGCCAGATCCGCGCGCGTCAGCGGCCGTCGGTTCAGCCAGTCGGCGGCACAGAACAGCTGCACGCCGGTCTCACCGGCGCCGAGCCGTACCGGCGGCGCGG
>NZ_AYKF01000074.1 GCF_003732545.1 Salinisphaera orenii subsp. halophila YIM 95161
GAGAAAAAGGGTCAAAACCATGGGATGGTCGCGCCACGACTGAGCCCGTATGTGTTGAATTGGCCAGGTTCGGGATTCGGCTGAACGGGGCCGTGCTCGATGAACAGACTAAAACGTTGGCCGGTGCTTGTACTGCGTATCTGTACGAACGGTAGTGACACGCGTTGTTCGACGCTGTCGGGGATGCGTTCCAGGACGGTGGCTTCTGACTCGTTGTGCCGGCGCATACGCCGTCGCCGCAGACGTTCTGCATTGGTCTTGAACTGCCGCCGCGATACGGTGCGGTGTGAAGCATCCGTAGGGGCCGGCGCTACTTCGCTGATCTCGGCGTATTCCCGCATGCCGCCGAGCCAGGCGGTGTCCATGAGTGAATCCAGGTCTGTTGGCGTGGCATGGATACGTAATCGGTTGCCAACGTCTCGCGGCTGCAGTCGATGGGCCGGAAAACTCACGCCGATCGCGCTCGCATCGAGCGCGACAAGTCGGCGATGCAGCTTCGAGAACAGGGCGCCCATGAGTTGGCCTGCGGGAAAATCCGGGTCCGGCCGAAGCTGGATGTCGACGTAATGCGATGTCATCAGCCGCCCTCCCCGAAGACGCCGCCACGGATCAAGGTGGCCATGACGAAATGCTGCTGTTCCGGCGCGGGCTTTTCGTCCTTGAGCATCCAGCGATCGAGCAGCGTGTAGAAGTCGACCTTGGCTTTCGGCTGACGGTAGGCGGTGCCTTGCGTCGTGACCGAGCCGTAAGGTTCGACCGCGATCGGGCCGAGCGCGTTGCTGTCGGCGTCCGGGTACCAGGTGTCGACGGTGCGCAGGGCGTTACCGAGTTTCTGTGAATGCATGCCCGCAATGCCGTCGACGGAGTAGAGCGTCTTGGATTTGTCGCCACGGCTGCGATCGAGTATCAGCTCTTGCGATGGGAATACTTCCTGACCAGCGCCGACGCGGGCGAAGGCGGTAATCTCGAACAGGGCATACTGTTCGCCGGCCAGCCCGTCCGCGATCTGTGCGGCCAGTGCGTCCACGGATGACTGAGCGGCACCGTGGGCCTCGAAACGGCGAAGATCGAAGGCCAGTGCATCGAATGTCCATTCATGTTCGGTCTTGCCCTTCACGAGCTGGCGAACACGGACTTCGACTTCTTCTGCCACCAGCCGGTTGCGCCAGAGGAAGCGGCCGTTGGCGATATTGTGGGCGTAGCGCTGTGCGAGCGTGCCGAAGCCGTGCTCGGATGCGTAGCCGGTTACGGCTTCCGACAGACGTTGTTCGTACGCGGCGTTGTTGCAGGCGGAAGGTTTGCCGGCCCCGCCGAGCACGCGCAGGCTGAACCGGGCCTTGAGCGTGTCGGCGTCGTGCGGGAGGGTGGCGACGTCCACCGTCTGCAGATTCGGGTTTTCGATCGCCGCGTCGAGTTTAGCCGGGTCCTGGTCCTTGGCCTTGAGTCGGTTGGAGATCGTGCCGCGCACGGATTTTTCGCGCAGTGTCACCGCCGGCCAGTCGGCGCTCTGGCCGCGGGCGTCCCAGTCGCCGGCATGAAACAGGGCGTCGGATGGATCGAGCTTGCGCTCGAAGGCGAGTACGGAAGCGGTCTTGGGTGCGTCGTCTTTCTTGGCCATGATGATTCTCCCCCTAGGAGTGTTTGTGGTCGCGATAGTCGTTGTTCAGGCGATACACGCCGTGCTCGAGATCGTTGTCGACGTACCAGAGCAGTGACTCGGGTCGATCGAGACGGTGTGGGCTGACCCACTGGCCGATCGAGTACAGGCTTTCGACAAAACGAAACGGTGTCGTGGTGTCGCGCGCGTTGGCGACTTCACCGGGCTCGTGGGTACTGAGCGTGCCGTAGCCGATCGGAATGGGTACGTGCCACCCCGGTATGCTGCGGACCTCCCAGCGATGCGTGCCGTCATCTGCGTCGATGACGCACTGGTGGTGGAGCCGGGCGAAGTCGAGCCAGGCATCGAGACGCGATGCGCCGGGGGCTGTCGTCTGGAGCTCGTCCAGACGATCGGTCAACGCCTGCTCATTCAGCACGAGCGCAAAGCCGGGCAGTAGTCGGCTGCGGTGCTTTCGAAACATGGCTTCGTATTCGTCGGCATCGTCCGGCATGGAGACGAGCTGCGGGTGGCGCTTCGTGTCGTTACGGGGAATCACGCTGCCGCCGGCGATGCGCATGCCGTGCACGATGTCGTCGATGCCCTCGGCGATGTGTGCGGTGCGAGCCTTGTCTGCCGTGCAATTATCGCCGCTGACGGCGAATACGAGGCTGATGTCCATGTGCATGCGGCCTTCTTCGGCGATGGCCGCGGTGTCGCCGTCCTTGTTCACGGGGTTGCGGGTTAGATGAAACTGCTGCAGGTTGTAGCCGGCGGATGAGGACAGGATTTCGTGGCTGTGACACACCACGCCGATCTGTTCGAGTTGCAGATAGAGATCGTCCGGCAGCTTGCGTTCCAGCGCATGCATGAAGCCCACGAATGCGCTCATGGCCGGAAATCCCCAGGTCAGCGGGCTGGAAATGGCGTTCGCGTTCTGTACCCGCAGCCGGGGCAGAATCAGAAGGTGGCGGGGCTTACTCATCGTCGAATACCTCGGCGAGCGCGGCGAGTTCTTTCTCGAGCTGCGCCTGCCAATCCTTGCGAGCGCTCTCGAGTGCATTCCTGATGTTGGTGTCGTTTCCGGCCGCACTCGCGAAGTGGCGATGTTCCGCATCGCCCATGTGCAGGTTCCGATGGCGGTCGAGGCGCGCGTTCAGCCAGCGGCTGAAGTCCTGGCACATCTCGGGTAGCCATTCGGTTTCGACCAGGGTCTCGGCGAACTCGCGGTCCATTTCTGCGCGATGCGGGTCGAGCCAGCACTGTTGTTCGATGGGTAGGCGGCACTGCCAGTCGTCGGTCCAGCCCGGCGGCAGTTGACGCATCTCGCTCGTGAACACGATCAGCTCGTCGACGAGTTCCGCAGTGAGCTGATCGCGATAGTCGCGCGTGTGCATGTTGCGGGTCGGGTCTTCGGCCAGGAAAGTGCCGAGTTCGCGGATCGTGGCGCGCACGTTGCGGCGTCGGCCATAGGCGTTGAACGCCGAGGGCGAGCGGATCGGTGCGACGGCGCGGGATCGCCAGAGCGGCGGCGCCGATCCCAACAGATAACTGTTACCGCCGCGTTCGCTGTTCAGCTGTGAAATGTTCTGCGGTTTGCTGCCGCCGAAACGCTGCACGGCCAGGCCGGGATAGTCGCAATACCCGGTTTCGCTGGGCTGGTCCTTTCGCCGTGCGTCGCGGGCCGCTTTCGCTTCGTCCGAAAAGCGGTCGCGATTGATGGTCTGGAAGACGCGATGGGCCAGCGAAGTTGCGTAGAGCGGTGCCAGCAGATGGAAGTCGTCGTTCACGGCCGGGTCGTCGCCGACCAGCCAGAACAGTTGCTTGCCGCGCGTATGCGATGCGTACCGGCCGCCCGGCTCGGTGATCGTCGCGAACTGCTGCATCCGCTCGCGACCGGTCTGGGGGTCGTCGCTCAGAGCGGCTTCGAGATCCGGATCGGACTGTTCGACGCGTTCCAGGAGCGTGCGACCGTCGACGTCGATCTTCAGGAACTTGAAGACGTCCAGAGCGGCGGCGTTGCCGACCACGTCCACCGTGAATTGGTCACCGAGCAGGTCGGTGCCGACGACAGCGCCCGGCCGCGGGGCGCCGGGCGGCGCGTACACGCTGGAGCCCTTGGCGTCGGGATGAATCGGTTTGAGCGAGTGGGTCACCACCTGGAGCTGGGCCACCCGTCGGGCGGCGTCCGCGAGCCAGTGTTCGTAATCGAACTGGGCGACCAATGCTTCGTGCTTCGGGTCGTCCTCGGCGAGCTTCTCGACCTTTCCTGCCAGGCGCTCGCTCAAGAATTCCTGGATGGTCAGACGTAGTTTTTCTGTTTCATTGGTGCTGCCCCGCATATCCCCTCGCGCACGCGTTGTTGGTCGATGACTCTGTTGTCCCAAGACTAGTCATCGGCTGGGTCAATGCATGACCTTTGCTTTCTCGCCGATCATGTTTTTCTGAAACCCAGTAGCGGATGCGAGAGCCAACCGTTCTCGGAGGCATCCATCTGAATCGTTCCGAACAGGCGTGCGCACTGCTCCAGGTCCATGTCGCGTGCCGTGGCAAGGGCCGCGAGCTCGGTCATGTAGTCGGCGTTCGCCCAGGGCGTGATGCGTTCGGCTGTCAGCGTCTCCTCGCCGATCCGGCGATTGAAGCGACCTTCGACCGCGGTTTCCTTGGGTGGGCCGAACTTCTGCGGCTCGCTTTGTACGAGCTGATAGTCGGTTTCGTCCTCGTTGGGCAGGAGCACGAGTTCGACTTGCGCGGCGGTCTGCTCACGAAAGCGTTGCTGCTGTGCGAGGACGCCGGTAAGCCACAAGTCGGGGCGTGAATAAGCGCTATGGGCGGCGAGTGCCGGCGTGGCGGGTGCGTTGCGTCGGCGGCGACCTCGGCTCGGTTGTGTCGGCTCCGGCGGTGCCGCGGGCGCGAGCAGGTCGTCGGCCATGCGGGCGTGCTCGAGATCCACGAGGCTGTGGCGGGCATCGAGTGGTTCGCGAGCCACCAGGCGCGGTCGTGCGTCGACGATGCGGTATTCCTCTTCGGCCAGCAGCTGGGAGAGGGCATGGCTCGCGAGTCGATGGTCGCCGTCCTCGAAGCCGGGGCGGCGGAACACCGGTTCACCCGGCTCGGCCGTCAGCGCGCGCCAGTTGCGCTCCAGCAGGATGATGTTGTCGTGTTCCGCCTCGCCGAGGCGATGACGGCGCACGCGCCCGGCCAGCTGGATGATCGAACGCATGGAGGAGGGCTCGACCACGGCCCAGTCGTAATCGTGGTCGCGGCCGACCTCGGTGACTGGGGAGCCGAGCACGATGAACAGCTGATCGGGTTCGGTGGTGTGGTCCAGATGGCGGCGTATGTCGGCCAGTTCGTAGACGGCGGCCGGGTCTCGGCGATCCAATGCCGCATCCAGCCGGGTTTCGATGGCCGAGCGCGCCAGTAACGGGAACTGGGCGTGATAGACGCACAAATGAAACCGGACCCCGGGCGGCGCATCGAGGGCATAAAGCGCCCGGGCGATATCGAAAAGCGGGCCGATATTCGCCATGCGGATGAGACCGAAGCTCACGCGGTGGCCGGTGTGCGGATCGGTTTCGTGATGGTGCTCGTGCAGGGCCATCGCATGGGTTTGAAGCGCTTCGGCGAACTGTCGCGGAAGTTCGTCGCGCTTCGAACGCGCGACACCGAGCTCGGTGATCCTGGCGCGGCGATGTGGCATCGCCTTCGACAGCGCGGTGGCGCGACGGACGGCGAATGCGTCGTGCCGGGCGCGGAACGACGCGCTGTCTGAACAGTCGTGGTGCACGCGATCATGCTCGTCGAACCAGGCGCAGCAGATGTCCAACGGTTGGCCCGGCTCGCCGCGGTTCTTCTGGAGCTCCGCGCGCCCGGCGCGATAGGCGCGAAACAGGCCTTCGACCATCGCCGGCGGCAATGTGGCGGAGGACAGGATGAGCCGGGAACCGAGCAGCCCGGTCCAGTAGACCAGCCGACACAGCGCAGGCATGTCGCTCTGGCCGAAATCGTCCGGTTCATCGAGGATCAGGTCGGCCCCCATCAGGCGGAGCATCGGCGCGATCTGGCCGCCACCGCGGAGGCTCTCGGTGGCCGGCATCAGATGATCGATGGTGCAGACCAGAATCGGCGCGGCGATCAGCGACCGTGCATGCGGGGATTTCACCACCCGTGACAGCAGCGGATGCTCGTCGATGCGGCCGTCGAAATGAACATAGCTGTCGCTATCGAACAGAGGTTCCGCCGAGCTGCGGCCCTGGGTATCGAGTTCGGCTTCGCGATGATGGAACAGCGCGCGGCTGGCCTGTCCGCCGACGCGAACCGCGAGATCGTCACTCGATAGGTTGAGATCGCGACGATAGGCGCTGCCGGTCTGTAATGTGAGCGTGCGTAGCCCCAGGGCGATGGTGAAACGGGTGCCGCGGTCGGGATCTGACAGGGCGTAGCAGATGCGGCCGTTGGCCAACGTCTTGCCGCAGCCGGTCGAAGCCATGTTGATGCCGAAGAATCCCTGGCGCTCGCTGCGATCGCGCAGAGACGCGCTCAGGTCGAACGCCCGATCCTGCCAGCGAAAGCGTGCGTCCTTGCTGCGCTTTCGAAAGCCCTTGTGACGGGCGATTCGCGGTAGCGCCGCAATGCTGTCCGGCAGACGATGGCTGATCGCACCGACCTCCCGGGTGACGCCCAGCAAATGATCGTCGAGTCGCTGTGCCAGCACGTTCTCGCTGTCTGTGTTGGCGAACAGGGGAAAGTCGGTATCGCCCGCCGTCGGGCGATGGCGAGCCTGATCGCTCAGGCTGGAGTAGTGATGGTCCGCCAGCATCAGACACAGCCGTGCGATATGCAGCGCGTACGGGTTGTGGATATCGACCGCGCCGAGCATCGATTGACGGGCAAGGCTTTGGCGCGCGATGCGGGTGGCGCGCTTGCACCACGCATGGCTACGGCTCGGCAGACCGTGCGGGAACGTCCAGTACGGCGCGATCGTTGCCGCATCGTCGGGCGCATCGATTTCATTCCAGCCGGCATGGATACCGTCCGGCAGGTCGGGAATCGAATCGGCGTTGTCCCGAGTGGACTTGCGGCCGATGCGTTGCTGGGCTTCGTTCTCGTCGTAGCTGGGCAGCACGGGCAGACGGTGATGACCGATCACGAGCCAGCCCACCGTGCGAGCGATGGGCGGCAGGTCGGCTAACGGTAACGGCGTATTTCTGGTCTGGCCGTCCCTGACGAGGACGCTCAGCCAATGCGCTTCGTCGATGGCCTCGGGATGGCGTAGCCGGGCCAGCCAGTCGGCGTCGTCACTGTCGCCCACGAATGCCTGCAGCAGCCTGAGCGATATCCATTCGTGTCGATAGCGATTGCGCTCGGTGTTCTTTCCCGTGAGCTTGTCCTGAAACGCTTGGCAGGCCTTGCCGAAATCGTGGAACAGGGCGGCGAGCGAGGCGAGCAAGTGAATGTCGGTGAGGGTATGCCAGTCGTTTTCGTCACGGCTGCGCAGAATATCGCTGCGCGTGGTGTGGGTAGGGACCGCGCCGCGAAAGTTGAATCGCGACGCGTCACCCACGACCCACAGCAGTTCGCTGTGATCGCGTCCGCGTATCCAGTGACAGGCCACGGCCGTGTTCTTGCGCGCGTTCTTGCGCAGCATCCGGCGCAGGGTGTCGAGGCCCGCTTTCGTGATCGGGGTCTGCCAGGTGCGTTCGCCGCGGCGCTCGGCGAACTGATCGAGGACCCGGCGAGTCTCCTTGAGCGCGTTCTTGCGACACTGCGAGACGAGGACGACGTTCATTCCGAGGCGGCCCGGCGTGCCAGCTCTTCGGCGACGCGTTTGATGGTATCGATCATGCCGTCGAGCGCTTCCACCTGGGTCAGGCGCTGGATACAGCCCTGGCGGAACTCCTGTTCCTCATCCCCGCGTACGGCCGAAATGAATGCCTGCGGCAGGATGACGCCGTCCTTGATCAGGTCGGCGACGTCGAATACCAGGCCGCCACGTCGTGTCTTGCCGTGGAGCACGGCCAGTCCGTGCGGTAGACCCAGAACCCAGCAAGCGGTTGCGGCCAGCCCGTACGCCAGATAGTTGCCGTGATCGAGAAACCGGTTCGCCGGATCGATGCCGCTGCCGCGTTTCGCACGGGTGAACTCGCCGTAGTCGACACTCCCGGCAGCGAGCTTGAAAAGCGTGCGGGTCAGGCGAGCCTCGAGTGTTAGCAGTTCCGTGGTGTCGCGTGCGTTGTCGATCGGCGGAAGCTGCGCATCGACTGCGGCTTCGAGCCGGGCCTTGTCGACGTTGAAGCCGGCATCGGGTAAGGCACGGTCGGTGGTCCAGAGCGTGCGGATCGTTGCCAGACGTGACCGCTGAAACGCTTTCGCCGCTTCCAGTCTGAGTGTGTCATCGAACCAGAAACGCACCCAGTACTGCAGGTACTCGGTGGGCCGGTATTCGCTCTGCGGCGTCAGCCAGGCAACGTCGACGTCCACTTCCGTCGCCGAGAACAGCGGTGTGCCTCCGCCGCCGCAGAATCCGACGAGCACGCCGGCCTTGGCGAGTTCCCGCATCGCCGCCTGCGTGATCGATGTGCCCGTGCCGAGGAGAATCGACGTCGTATTCGCGATGGGAATATTCCAGTATCTGGATTCACGCCCTTCGTCGGTGACGTACGAAACCCGTCCGCCTTTGACCAGCACACGACAGTGCTGCAGGTAGTACAGATTCGCGCGCTTGGAGTGCAGGATCGTTTTCAGATCGCTGGGCGCGAGATCTTCCATGGTTTTGCCCCCGAGTCCCCTACGGTTACAGCGTCGCCGCAGAGCCGATGTGCATGCAAATCCCGTTGCCACGACGGCGGCAGGGGCGGATCACGCCGGTGCGTGCTGCAGATACCGCTCGAGGACCTCCCGCATCGTTTCGGCGTAGGTTGTCACCGACGTGCCCTGGTCGTGATACTTGCCGCGCTTGAGATACCAGTCTTGAAGCATGGCCTTGATCAGCGAGGCCAGCAGACGGGCGTCGACGGGACGAAATGCGCCGGCCTCGATGCCTTCGGCGATGATGTCGTGGTAGACGCGCTCGGTCTCGCGCTCGATGGCCACGGCGTCGCGCTTGTGCGACTGCGCCAGGTGCCGCGCCTCCATGTAGGAGAAATAGAACCACGGCCGCATGAGTTCGCTGAGAAAGAGATGGCTCTTGACCGCGACATGCAGTTTCTCGTGCGGGTCGTCGACGTCGCGGGTGAAGTCGTGGAGCGTGCGCCGGGTGAGCATGAAGCCGTGGCTCTGGATCAGGCCGACGAGATCGTCCTTGTTGCGGATGTAGGCGTAGAGTCCGCCCATGCTCAGGCCGGCGTCGGTGCACAGATCGCGCAGGGTCATGCCGGTGAAGCCCTTGGCGTTGGCCAGCCGCAGGGTGGAGTCGATGATGCGCACGAGGTTGCGCACCGCCACGTGTTCCTTCTTGATGCGGATCAGGTCGCGGTTCTGGCGATAGAGCGTCGTGCAGATGTCCGTTTTCGAGACGCTGACGATCTCCTTGAACTGGTCGAAATCCAAATCCGCCACGATGGTGCCGCTGCCTCTTTTCTGTACCCGTCGGATGGGCGCACAGCCTAGCGTCTGTGGCCCGGCGGCGACACTCGTGCCGTGTGGCATGGGCCGGAAAATGGGCTGGAACGACGGCTGATCGCAGAACGCAATTCCACAAAGCGCCGCGATTTGCTAGGTTCTCGTCTGCTTTTATCCGTATACAAAAGGAAACAAGATGTCGCTGCTCGAGGAGCTCCGGGGCCAGATGCGCCTGCCCGTCATCGGTTCGCCGATGTTCATTCTGTCCAACCCGGACCTGGTGATCGCCCAGTGCCGCAGCGGCATCATCGGCGCGTTCCCCGCGCTCAACGCGCGCCCGGCCGACCAGCTGCCCGTCTGGCTGGAGCGCATCACCACCGAGCTGGCCGCCGCCCGCGAGGCCGATCCGACGGCGAAGATCGCGCCGTTCGCGGTCAACCAGATCGTGCATTCGTCCAACGACCGGCTGGAGCAGGATATGAAGGTCTGCGCGGATTACCGGGTGCCGATCATGATCACCAGCCTGCGCGCGCCGCACGCGGCCGTCGAGGTGGCCCACGACTACGGCGGCCGGGTCTTTCACGACGTCATCAGCGTGCGCCACGCGGAGAAGGCGATCGAGGCCGGGGTCGACGGGCTCATCGTGGTCTGCGCGGGCGCCGGCGGTCATGCGGGCACGCTCAGCCCGTTCGCGCTGGTCTCGGAGATCCGCCGGTTCTGGGACGGGCCGCTGATCCTGTCGGGCGCGATCACCCGCGGCGAACACGTGCTCTCGGCCCAGGCGATGGGTGCGGATCTGGCCTACATGGGCACGCGCTTCATCGCCAGCGCGGAGGCCAACGCGGCGCCGTCCTACAAGGAGATGGTGACCACTTCGAGTGCGAAGGACATCGTCTACACCAACCTGTTCACGGGCGTGCACGGCAACTATCTGCGCGGCTCCATCGAGAACGTGGGCCTGGATCCGAACGACCTGCCCGAGTCCGGCAAGGATGCGATGACCTTCGGCTCCGACCGCGACGAGAAGAAAAAGGCGTGGAAGGACATCTGGGGCGCCGGGCAGGGCGTCGGCAACATCGACGACATCAAGCCGACCGGCGAGATCGTCGATCAGCTCGAGGCGGAATACGAGGGCGCCCGCGCCCGTCTGTCGCTCTAGAGGCGCCGGCGGGTACGGGGTCGCCTTAGACGCGATCCGTGCCGGCCCGCGTCGAGCGCCGCGGGCCTCGGCCGGCCCTCCATCGGCGCAGGGCGGTCTTGGCCGCGCCCGCGTGACAAGACCCGGCGCGGAGAACGTCAGGCGTGATCCGTGTCGCCCCGGCGGCCTTCGCCGCTGCCGCGGCGAAGGCCGGGCCGAGCGCAGTGCTGTAGTCGCCCCGCGCCGCAAACCTCCGGGCGCGCGGCTGTTCGTGGCGGCGGCAGTCGTTGCACGCCGTGTGTGCCAGCGCGAGCCCGCCGGCACGCCGAAGCGCGCCGACGGTGACCGGCCCAAGGCGTCCTTCGATGCCGGTGCGGCGCTGGTGTCGCCCTGGAACTGGCCCGGTCGATGCCGGACTCATGCCGCGTTTCGTCCGGGGCGTCGGCGCGCGGGCGACCGGGCCCGTGACGATCTGCGCCTTGGCCGCTCCAGCCGGCCCGTTTTGCCGTGGCCGTTCGGCCTGTCATGAGCGCCTTGAGCCAGAGTCCAATGTCCGGCTCCGTAGCACTGCCCATATACCGGCGCGCCGCCCTCGGTTTTCATGCCTGCACACGACACGCCGCGGTGGCCGAGCCGCCGCGGCCGAACCACTCGCGGTGCGTCGCTCGGGCGCATCCGCTGCCACGGCACTGCCGAGAACGCCGGTGGCGTGGCGGCCCATCCAACGGAGTCATCATGCAAATCGAAACCATGCACAAGACGCATCCGAAACCGGTGTCCTTCCAGGACCAGCTCGCCGACTGCCTGTCGGCCTGCCTCGAGTGCGCGCATACCTGCGCCAGCTGCGCCGACGCCTGCCTCGCCGAGGACAGCGTGGCCGATCTGCGCGGCTGCATCCGCACCGATCTGGACTGTGCCGACATCTGCACCGCCACCGCCCGCGTGCTGTCGCGCCAGACCGCGTTCGGCGAGTCGCCCGCGGCCACGCAGGTCAAGGCCTGCCGCGACGCCTGTCAGAAGTGCGCGTCGCACTGCGAGGCGCATCGGAGTCATCACGCGCACTGTGCGCACTGCGCCGATGCCTGCAACGCCTGCGCGGCGGCCTGCGACCGGCTGCTCGGCGTGATCGACTGATCGACCGCTTCGCTGCCTGCGGCGGTCCGGCATCGGGCCGCCGAGCGACAGGGCCCCTGCGTGATCGCGCAGGGGCCTTTTTCGTGCGCGTCGTTGCCGTGGCTGTCTCGGTTCAGCCCTTGCGCTTGAGGAAGCGGTTCATGATCTCGCGGACTTCATCGGAAATCAGCCGCTCGCCGAAGACTTTCGCCTCGCGGTCGATCTGACCGTCGACGTCGTCGCTGCCCAGCCCCGCGCGCATGAGCTGCTTGGTCAGGCGCACGGCTTCCGGCGGCTTGGCGGCGAGCCGCTCGGCGAGCGCCGTGGCGTGCTCGCCGAGCTCGATCGCCGGCACGCGGTAGGCGATCAGGCCCATGCGCTCGGCCTCGGCGGCGTCGAGGGTGTCGCCGGCCAGCAGCAGGCGCGCGGCGTTCTGTCGACCCACGAGCTGGGGCAACAGCAGGCTGGAGGCGGCCTCGGGCACCAGCGCCAGGTCGATGAAGGCGGTATAGAAGCGAGCACCGTCGGCGGCGACGACCAGGTCGGCGTGCAGCAGCAGGGTCGTGCCGATGCCGGTCGCCTGGCCCTGGACGGCGACCACGACCGGCTTGTCCAGCGCGCGCAGCGCCTTGATGAAGGCCAGCGCCGGACCGGCCGCGCCGTCCTCGCGTTCGTGCGGGTCGACGTTGGCGAAGTCCGCGATGTCGTTGCCGGCGCAGAACATCTCGCCTTCACCGGCGATGAGCACCGCGCGGACGTCGTCGCTGTCCGCGGCGTGATCCATGCACCGGCGCAGATCGGTGTACATCGCCCGGGTCAGGGCGTTGCGCTTGTCGGCGCGGTCCAGGGACACGTGCAGGACCTGAGACTCGGTCCGGGCGCGGATGTGGCCGCTTTCGAGTTCGGGTTCGGACATGGTGATGCGGGCCTCGACGGTCAGAGAATGTAGAGCAGCAGACTTTCGGCGATACAGGCGGGCTTGTCACTGCCTTCGAGCTCGATGGTGACCTCGTTGCAGATCATGTAGCGGCCCTCGCCGCGTTCGTCCACGGATTTCAGCCGCACGCGCGCCCGCACCCGGTCGCCCACCGGCACCGGCGCCATGAAGCGCACCTTGTTCAGGCCGTAGTTCACGCGCGTGGACACGCCCTCGACGCGGTAGATGTCGTTGACCAGCGGCGGCAGCAGCGACAGCGTGAGAAAACCGTGCGCGATGGGCCCGCCGAAGGGCGACTCGCGTTTCGCGCGCTCGACGTCGACGTGGATCCACTGGTGGTCGTCGGTGGCGTCAGCGAAACCGTCGACGCGCTGCTGGTCGATGGTCAGCCAGTCGCTGGCGCCGATCTCTTCGCCGGCAAGCGCCTGCAGTTGTTCGATGTTGTCCAGGGTTCGCATTGGATTCTCCTCTTTTTTCAGTTCGTTCCGGCGCCCGTCAGGCGGCCGTCGGGCATAAAAAAGCCGGCTGCAGCGCGCCGCGGCCGGACCGCTGCGCGCCGCCAGCCGGCGGCTCGTGGCCGGGCGGCCATCGTCAGCCGATCTTTTCTTCCAGTTCCGGGATGATCTTGAACAGATCGCCCACGAGGCCGATGTCGGCAACCTCGAAGATGGGCGCCTCCTCGTCCTTGTTGATCGCCACGATGGTCTGGGCGTCCTTGATCCCGGCCAGATGCTGGATCGCGCCGGAGATGCCGAAGCACATGTAGAGTTCCGGCGAGATGATCTTGCCGGTCTGGCCGACCTGCATGTCGTTGGGCACGTAGCCGGCGTCGACGGCCGCACGGGATGCGCCCACGGCGGCGCCGATCTTGTCGGCCAGGTCGTAGATGACCTTGAAGTTCTCCTCGCTGCCGACACCGCGGCCGCCCGAGATGACCTTGGGTGCGGTCTGCAGGTCCGGCCGATCGCTGGAGGCCTGCTCCAGATTCACGAAACGGGTGTGGCCCGGCAGCTCCGCGTCCAGCGACAGCGTCTCGATCTCGGCGCTGTTGCCGCCCGGCGCGGCCGGGTAGGAGGCGCAGCGCACCGAGGCGACCAGCACCTGATCCGTGGGGGCGCCGACCGTGATCACGGCGTTGCCGGCATAGATGGGCCGGTCGAACTCGTGCGCCGAATGCACGCTCATGATGTCGGTGACCATGGCCACGCCGAGCTTGGCGGCCACGCGCGGCATCAAGTCCTTGCCGAAGGTCGTGTTCGGCCCGAGCACGTGGCTGTATTCGCCCTGCTGGGCGGCGGCCACGATCTGCGGCGTCAGCAGGGCGGCCATCGGATGCGCGTTGGCGGCGTTGTCGGCCTGCAGCACCCGGGACACGCCCTCGATCTGCGCGGCCTCCGCCGCTACGCTCGCGCCGTCCTCGGCGAGCACCAGCACGTCGATGCCGGTGGGCGACATCTGCTGCGCACAGGCCACCGCGCGGGCGGTGGACTCGTTGAGCGAACCGTCCAGATGGTCGGCGATGATCAGAATCTTGTTGCTCATACCAGGCCCTTTTCCTTGAGTTTGGCGACCAGCTCGTCGACGGACTCGACCCGTACGCCCGCCTCGCGCGTGGGCGGCGGGGTGGTCTTGAGCGTCTCCAGCCGGGCGGCGGCTTCCACGCCGAGATCATCCAGGCTCATGTCCTCGATGGGCTTCTTCTTCGCCTTCATGATGTCCGGCAGCTTGAGATAGCGCGGCTCGTTCAGGCGCAGATCGGCGGTGATCACGGCCGGCAGGTCGACCTCGAGCGTCTCCAGGCCGGCGTCGATCTCGCGCGTGACCTTGGCGGTCTCGCCGGACAGCTCGATCTCGGAGGCAAACGTCGCCTGCGGCCATTCCAGCAGCGCCGAGGTCATCTGGCCGGTCTGGTTGGAGTCGTCGTCGATCGCCTGCTTGCCCATCATGAAGACCTTGGGCTCTTCCTTCTGAGCGATGGCCTCGAACACCCGTGCGGCGGTCAGCGGCTGGACCGGCTCGTCGGTCTTGATGTGGATGGCGCGATCGCAGCCGAAGGCCAGCGCGCTGCGCAGCTGTTCCTTGGCCGCGTCCGGGCCAATGGTCACCGCGACCACTTCCTCGGCGGTGCCGGCTTCCTTCCAGCGCATCGCCTGTTCGACGGCGATCTCGTCGAAGGGGTTCATGCTGTGCTTGACGCCGTTCTCGACCACGCCCGAGCCGTCGGGCTTGATCTGGATGCGCACGTTGTAATCGATCGCGCGCTTGACGCTCACCAGTACTTTCATGTGTCGTCCTTTTTGTCGCTGTTTCTCAAAGACATTCGATCGCGGCTACATCGCCGAATACTTGGGCCCGCCGCCGCCCTCCGGCGGCACCCAGGTGATGTTCTGTGCCGGATCCTTGATGTCGCAGGTCTTGCAGTGCACGCAGTTCGCGAAGTTGATCTGGAAACGCGGGTTGCCGTCGCCGTCCTCGACCACCTCGTAGACGCCGGCCGGGCAGTAGCGCTGCGCAGGCTCGGCGTATTTGGGCAGATTGTGCTCGATCGGGATCGACGGGTCGGTCAGCTTCAGATGGCAGGGCTGATCCTCTTCGTGGCCCGTGTTGGACAGATGCACGGACGACAGGATGTCGAACGACAGCTTGCCGTCGGGCCGCGGGTAGTCGATCTGCTCGCACTCCTCGGCCGGCTTGGTCGCCGCGTGGTCCGGCGTGGTGTCGTGCATGTTCCAGGGCGCTTTGCCCTTGAACCAGTTCTGCTCGATGTAGTTGAGCGCGCCGCCCTTGAAGGTGCCGAACTTGTGCAGCGAGGCGCCGAAGTTGCGGCTGGCGTAAAGCTCCTCGTAGGCCCAGCTGTTTTTGAAAGCGTCCGTGTAGCCGGTCAGTTCGTCGCCGCCTTCGCCGCCACCGGCCAGCGCCTCGGCCGCGGCCTCGGCGGCGAGCATGCCCGACTTCATGGCGGTGTGGTTGCCCTTGATCTTGGCGAAGTTGAGCGTGCCGGCGTCGCAGCCGATGAGTGCGGCCCCCGGCAGCGTCATCTTCGGCAGCGAGTTCAGCCCGCCCTTGGTGATCGCGCGCGAGCCGTAGGACACGCGCTTGCCACCCTCGAGATACCTGGCGATCTCGGTGTGGTGCTTGAAGCGCTGGAATTCCTTGAACGGCGACAGATAGGGGTTTTCGTAGTTCAGGTCCACGATCAGCCCGACGGCGACCATGTTGTCTTCCAAATGATAGAGGAAGGAGCCGCCGCTGCCGGACGTATTCAGCGGCCAGCCGGCACCGTGGATCACCAGGCCGGGCTCGTGCTTGTCGGGGTCGATCTCCCAGATTTCCTTGAGGCCGATCCCGTAGTGCTGCGGATCGACGTCGGCGTCGAGGCCGAATTCGCGGATCAGACGCTTGCCGATATGGCCGCGGCAGCCTTCGCCGAACAGCGTGTACTTGGCGCGCAGCTCCATGCCGGGCACGTGCCCGTCCTTGGGCTCGCCGTTCTTGTCCACGCCCATTTCGCCGGTGACGATGCCCTTGACCACGCCGTCCTCGACGATCGCGTCCTGGGCGGCGAAGCCGGGATAGATCTCGACGCCGAGTTCTTCGGCCTGTTCGGCGAGCCAACGGCCGAGCTGGCCCAGCGAGATGATGTAGTTGCCGTCGTTGTGCATCGGCGCCGGCACGAACGCATTGGGCATCTTCTTCGACTTGGTCTCGCCGGTGAAGAAATACACTTCATCGCGCGTGACCGGTACGTTCAGCGGCGCGCCTTTTTCTTTCCAGTCGGGGAAGAGCTCGTCGAGTGCGCGCGGCTCGAACACCGCGCCGGACAGCAGATGGGCGCCGACCTCCGAGCCCTTTTCGACGATGCAGACCTCGAGATCGGGACTTTTCTGCTTCAGTCGGCAGGCTGCGGACAGCCCGGCCGGTCCCGCGCCGACGATCAGCACGTCGTACTCCATCACGTCACGTTCGATTTCTTCAGTCATGCGTTCTCGCTATTGGCTGCCGCGCGGTCTCGCGACGGGCGCCCCGGCTTCCGGCCGCCGGAGCCGCCGCGGACGAGACGCGAGAGGTTGCGCAATGATGGCAGCGATGGGCTCAAAACTCCATTTGCGACAGGACCCGTATCGACGACCGGGCCGTTTGTGATGCGGGCGCGCATCGGTCGGCTAGAACTTCATGCCGGGCATGTTCAGCGACGCCGTGTTGCCGCCGTCCACGGCGATCGCCTGGCCGGTCATGAAGCTGGCGTCGTCGCTGGCCAGGAAGGTGATGACGGCGGCGATCTCCTCCGGCCGTCCGTAGCGCCGCAGCTCGCAGCGCGAGCCCAGCTTGTGGGTCTTGTCATGGGCTTCGGCGTAGTCGAAGACCGGCTGGGTCATGCCGGTCTTGACCAGGCCGGGGCAGACCGCGTTGACGCGGATGCCGTGCTCGCCCAGATCGCATGCCGTGGTCTGGGTCAGGCTGATGATGCCGGCCTTGGAGGCGCTGTAGGCGTTGCCGCCGGCGCCGGATCGCAGGCCCGCCACCGAGGCGGTGTTCACGATCGCCCCCGCTTCGCGCGTGCGCATGTGGCGGGCGGCGGCACGGGTGCAGTGCAGCGTGCCGAACAGGTTGACGTCGATCACCTGGCGCCAGGTGTCGGTCTCGTTGGCGTCGACCGCGGAATAGTCGCGGCCGGAGATACCGGCGTTGTTGCAGAGCACGTCGATGCCGCCGTGGCGCTCGGCGATGTCGTCGATCAGGGCGGTCGCGGCGGTCTCGTCACAGACGTCCAGCACGCGGGTCTCGACGTCGCCCGCATCGAGCGCATCGCCGATCCGTTCCAGGGCCTCGGCGTCGCGGTCGACCGCGATCACCCGGGCGCCTTCGGCGGCGAACCGCTGCACACAGGCACGGCCGATGCCGCTGGCGGCACCGGTGATCAGCACAACGCGTTGATCGAATCGTTTCATGGTGGGAACAGCGCGCTTGGACGGACTCACGGATTCTACTCCTGCGAATCGAGGCGTCAAATTAAATGAAACTGTGTTTCGCTTGGTGTAATTCCGTTGGCGGCCAGACCCGAACGGTCAGGTTGACGCCGTTCAGACGGCGAGGCGGCACCTTCAGGCTCGATAAGTATACTGTATACATAAATAGGGCGCTGTCCAGCCCGCGCGCCCACTTGTCATCCTTCGGTCCTGCGATGCAGTCGGCGCAAAGTCGGCTGCCGGGGTCAACGCCCGCGGCGATCCCCGTACGCCATCGGATGCTTTCGAGACAGCGACTGACGCTGGCCGACTGTCTCCGGTCGGCCCGACGGTGCTGATCTAACGACGATAACGCGCCTGAAACGCTCTTTTGCAAGATGCAGCGACTGTTGTCGGTGTGAGTGTCTTGTGCGAGAGACACCGATTCGGGAAGTGAAATGCGGTTTCAAAATACAGTTGACGCCCGTGGGGTGGCGTGGCAGCTTTGATCGAAACAAGCATAACCAGCGATGGCGGCCCGGGCACTGCGACCCGATAAAACAACAGCCCGCCCATCGTCGATATGAGGAGGAGAGTCGCGATGGCGGAGCGTCACGTGTCCGCTTGGCCGGCGGGATTGCCACGGCATCTCAGTCTGCCGAGAACGAGCCTGTACACCAATCTCGAGATATCGGCGCGCCGGTATCCCGATCAGCCGGCCATCGTTTACTACGGTCGCGTTCTGACCTACGCCGAACTGCATGACGAGGTCGAGGCGCTGGCGGGGCAGCTCCGGCATCTCGGTGTGGCCCGCGGCGATCGCGTGCTGCTGTTCATGCAGAACGCGCCGCAGTTCGTGATCGGCTACTACGCCATCCTGCGCGCGGACGCGGTGGTCGTGCCGGTCAATCCCATGAACCGTACCGCCGAACTCGGCCATTACCTGGCCGACACGCAGGCCGCGGTCTGTCTCTGTGGCCAGGAGCTGTTCGATGCGATCGAGCCGCTGCTGGGCACCGAGGCCCTGACCGACGTCATCGTAACGGCCTATCGCGACTACATCGACCCGCGCGCCGACCTGGACTTGCCGGCCGAAGTCGCCGCGCCGCGCCGGGCCCTGGAGCGCGCCGGTGTGATCGATTGGCGAGAGGCGATCGCAGCCGGGCACACGCCCGGGACACACACCGCCGGGCCGCAGGATCTGGCCGTGTTGCCTTACAGTTCGGGCACCACCGGGGCGCCCAAGGGCTGCATGCACACCCACGCCTCGGTGATGGCGACCTGCGTGCACGGCGCCCACTGGATGCACAGCACCACGGAGTCGGTCACCCTCGCGACGCTGCCGTATTTCCATGTCACGGGCATGCAGGGCGCGATGAACTCGCCGATCTACGGCGGCGCCACCATCGTTCTGATGACGCGCTGGGACCGGCGCACCGCGGCCCGCCTGATCGAGCGCCATCGCGTGACCAACTGGACCAACATCGTGACCATGGCCATCGATCTGCTCTCCGATCCCGAGATCGATCGCTACGACCTGTCCAGCCTGAACAACATCAGCGGCGGCGGGGCGGCGATGCCCGAGGCCGTCTCCGACAAGCTCATGGCGCTCACGGGGCTGCGCTACATGGAGGGCTACGGTCTGTCCGAGACGATGGCGGCCACGCACATCAACCCGCCGGATGCGCCCAAGAAGCAGTGTCTGGGCATTCCGGTGTTCGACGTGGACTCGCGCATCATCGATGTGGATACCGGCGCGGAGCTGGGCGTGGGCGAGGTCGGCGAGATCGTCAGCCGCGGCCCGCAGCTGTTCTCCGGCTACTGGAACCGGCCGGAGGAGACCGAGGCCGCCTTCATCGAACTCGACGGTGCCCGCTTCTTCCGTACCGGCGATCTGGGCTATGTCGACGCAGACGGCTATTTCTTCATCGTCGACCGCGTCAAGCGGATGATCAACGCCTCCGGCTACAAGGTCTGGCCGGCCGAGGTCGAGGCGCTGATGTACGGCCACCCGGCCATCCGCGAGGCCTGCGTGATCTGCACCCCGGACCCGCGGCGCGGCGAGACCGTCAAGGCCTGCGTGGTGCTGGCCGAGGGCGCCGATCCGGTGACGCCCGAACAGATCATCGCCTGGTGCCAGCAGACCATGGCCGCCTACAAGGTGCCGCGGATGGTGGAGTTCCGGGACGCGCTGCCGCGTTCGGCCACGGGCAAGGTGATGTGGCGGGTGCTCCAGGAAGCCGAATACGACAACAGCGGCGCCGGCGCCACGGCCTAGAGGATGCGGCCGCGAGCGTCGCGGCGACGACAATGACAGGAGCGCCGGCGGGCGCCATCGTCGTGAATCGGAGGAGAAACGAGTTTGGAACAGTTCATACAGCAGATCCTCAACGGCCTGACGCTGGGCAGCATCTACGGGCTGGTGGCCCTGGGGCTGACCCTGGTGTACGGCATTCTGCACGTGCCCAACTTCGCCCATGGCGCGCTCTATATGGTGGGGGCATACGTGTGCTACTTCGCCATGGTCGAGCTCGGCCTGAACTACTGGGTCGCCATGGCGGCCGCGGCCGCGGTGGTGGCGCTGCTGTCGGTGCTCTGCGAGCGGCTGGTGTTTCATCCGCTGCGCCACGCGCCGCCGATTCACGACAAGATCGCGGCCATCGGCATCCTGCTGTTTCTCGAGGCGGTGGTGCAGATGCACTGGGGGGCGGACTTCCGCCGCATACCCACGCCCTATACCGAGATCCTGCGCCTGGGCGAGCTCACGCTGCCGGCCCAGCGCCTGCTGATCATCGGCGGCGCGTTCGCGCTGATGGGGGCGCTGCATCTGTATCTGAAAAAGACCATGACCGGGCTGACCATCATCGCCATGGCGCAGAACCGTGAAGGCGCCTTCCTGGTCGGCATCGACGCCAATCGGGTGGCGATGATGACCTTCGCGATCGCCGGGGCGCTGGCCGCGATCGCCGCGAGTCTGTTCGCGCCGATCAATCTCGTCTACCCGGCGATGGGGCATCTGGTACTGCTCAAGGCCTTCGTGATCATCATTCTCGGCGGCATGGGCAGCATTCCGGGCGCGATCATCGGCGGTCTGATCATCGGCTTCGCCGAAGCGCTCGGCGGTTTCTACATCTCGAGCACATACAAGGACGTGATCGCCTTTGTGCTGCTGGTCGTGATCCTGTCGATCAAGCCCACCGGCCTGTTCACCAAGGGGGTCCGCTGATGAACCGTGCCATCGACTTCTTCCTGAGTTCGACCATGCGCTGGCTACTGCTGGCCCTGGCGGTCGTGTTTCCACTGGTGGTCACGAGTGAGTATCTCGTTTACGTGATGGCGCTGGCCTTCGTCTGGGCCATCGCGGTCTACGGGATGAACATCATCACCGGCTACTGCGGCCAGCTGAATCTGGCCCACGGCGGCTTCTTCGCCATCGGCGCCTATACCGTCGCGATCCTGACCGTCGATCACGGTTGGCCCTTCTGGCCGGCGTTTGCGATGGCGGGCGTGTTCGGCGCGGTCTTCGGATTACTGGTCGGCGTGGTGTCGCTGCGGCTCAAGGAGCATTATTTCGCCATCTTCACGTTGTCCGTCGGCTACATCATCTATCTGTTGATCGACAAGTGGGAGGAACTCACCCACGGCTCGCTCGGCATCATCAACATCGCGCCACCGGAAGGCTTCGGCCTGGTCGATTTCACCGAGACCGTGCCGTTCTATTACCTGGTGCTGGCCTTTCTCGTGTTCGCGATATGGGTCACGCGACGGATTTCGGAATCGCTGCTCGGGCGGACCTTCCGCGCGATCCGCATCAGCGACGATCTGGCCCAGTCGCTGGGCATCAATCTGATGCGCAACAAGATCCTGGCGTTCGTGATCTCCACGGTCTACGCGGCCTTCGCTGGCGGGCTCTATGCGGGTGTGGTGCGCTTCATCGGTCCGGAGCAGGCGAACTTCATCCACACCTTCGACATGATCGCCTACCTGCTGGTCGGCGGCTTTGGCACGCTCATGGGGCCGCTCGCCGGTACGCTCATCATCACCTGGCTCACCCAGGCGGTGCAGGGGCTCGAGGAGTACCGGATGATCGTGTTCGGGCCGATGCTCGTGCTGCTGGTCATCTTCTTTCCGAAAGGGCTGGTGGGCACCTTCCTGAGCTGGCGGGGCCGCCGCCTGGCGCGCCAGGCGCCGCGCGGCACCCGCGAGCCCCGTACGGGCGCCTCGGAGCCGGCGGCCGATCAATCGCAGGGAGCGCGCAACAATGCTTGATATCCGCAACCTCACCAAGCGCTTCGGCGGTCTCGCCGCGGTCAACGACGTGAGCGTCGAGTTCCCGGCGAACCAGATCAACGCCATCATCGGTCCGAACGGCGCCGGCAAGACCACGTTCTTCAACCTCGTGGCCGGCGCGATGGCGCCGACCGAGGGCGTGATCGAGTACAAGGGCCGGAACCTGGCCGGCGAGGCGCCGGATGCGATCGCCCGTCTGGGTGTCGCACGCACGTTCCAGACCACGATGCTGTTCGAGGAATCCACAGTCCTCGACAACCTCATCGTCGGCCATCGGCTGCGCACCGGCTCGAACCTCTGGGACGTCATAGTCAATTCCAGGCGCCTGAAGGCGGACGAGAAGCGCTGCCGCGAAAAGGCTGCCGAGACGCTTGAGTTCGTGGGTCTGTCGCACATCGGCCATCGCTACATCGCCGATACCAGCCAGGAGGAGCGCAAGCGCGTCGCCTTCGCGCTGGCCCTGGCCACCGACCCGGAGCTGGTACTGCTCGACGAGCCGGCCGGCGGGGTGAATCCTGAGGAGACCGACGGGCTCATCAACCTGATCCACAAGATGGTCGAACACGGCGTCACCGTCTGCCTGATCGAACACAAGATGGACATGATCATGCGCATCGCCGACAAGATCATCGTGCTGGATCACGGCGAGAAGATATCCGAAGGCACGCCGGACGAGGTCAAGAACGATCCGGTCGTCATCGAAGCCTACCTGGGGAAGGAAGATGCTGAAGCTTGAGGGCGTCGACGCCAAGTACGACAGTTTCAAGGCGCTGGACGGCATTTCGATGTCGGTCGAGCCCGGCGAGCTGGTGGTGCTGCTGGGTGCCAACGGCGCTGGCAAGACCACTCTGTTCAACACCATCAGCGGCCTGATGAAACCGGCCGCCGGGCGTATCACCATTGATGGCAAGGACGTGACCGGGCGCAAACCTTCGGCGCTGGTCGCCGCGGGCGTGGTCCAGTGCCCGGAGGGGCGCAAGCTGTTTCCCGGCATGTCCGTGCTCAAGAATCTGCGCCTGGGCGGCTATGTGCACCGGCGCGATCGTGCCGGCATGAACAGGACGCTGGAGCAGGTGCTCGCGATGTTCCCGATTCTCGATGAGAAGAAGGACGAGCCAGCCGGTTCGCTCTCCGGCGGCCAGCAGCAGATGGTGGCGGTCGGGCGTGCGCTCATGGGCCGGCCCAAGCTGCTGATGCTCGACGAGCCGTCGCTCGGTCTGGCGCCGCTGGTGGTCAAGCAGGTCTTCGAGCGGGTGGAGCAGATCAACGCCGAAGGCACCACGATCCTGCTGGCCGAACAGAACGCCTACGCCGCGCTCAAGATCGCCAACCGGGCCTACGTGATCGAGAACGGCCGCCTGACCATGCAGGGCGACCGCGAGGAAATGCTCGGCAACGAAGCCGTGCGCAAGGCCTATATCGGCGCGTGATGCCGTCTGGCCGAGCGCGCGTATCGAATCAACCGCTGTACACAACCAACCCTGGATAGAGAGGGGGAGATCAGAGATGACATTCACCAAGACAATCCGCCGCGTGGCGGCGGCCACCGCCCTGGCCATGGGCCTCGCCGGCGGCGCGCATGCCGCTGAAACCGTCAATATCGGCTTCACCGGGCCACTGTCCGGCGGCGCGGCGCTCTACGGCGAGAACACGCTCGAGGGTCTGCGCATGGCCGTCGAGGAGATCAATGCCGACGGCGGCATCGATGTCGACGGCACGCAGTACGAGATCAACATCGAGAGTCTCGACGACATGTATTCGCCCAGCCGTGCGGCGGTCAACGGCAAGCGCCTGGTCCAGCAGTCCAACACGCCGGTGGTCTTCACGCCGCATTCGGGCGGCACCTTTGCGCTACAGGCCTTTAACGAGCGCGACGGCTTCCTGATCATGTCCTACACCTCGATCCCCTCGGTGACCGAGAAGGGCAACGAACTCACGGTCAAGATTCCGCCGAACTTCACCGACTACGTCGAGCCGTTCACCAAGATCACGATGGAACGCTTCGGCAAGAAGCTCGGCGTGGCCAACGCCACCCACGACTACGCCAAGTACTGGACCAAGGCGTTCGTGCCGGCCTGGGAAGAGGCCGGTGGTGAGGTCGTGGCGAGCAACCCGATGGACTACAACAAGTCCGCGGATTTCTACACCGGCGTGAGCAAGGTGCTGTCGGCCGATCCGGACGTGCTGTTCGTCGGCGGGGCTTCCGAGCCCACCGGTCTGGTGATTCGCCAGGCCCGCGAACTCGGCTTCGAGGGCGGTTTCGTCATCATGGATCAGGCCAAGATCGACGAGGTGGCCGAAGTGGCCGGCGGCATGGACGCGGTCGAGGGTGCGGTGGGCGTGACCCCGCTCGCGCATTCGGACAATCCGGGTGCCGCGGACTTCGTCGAGAAGTACAAGCAGGGGCACGACAACGTCGCCACGTCGGAGACCGCCTACAACTACTTTGCCATGCATCTGGTCGCCCGGGCGATGGAACAGGCGGGCACCGTCGACGACCCGGCCGCGATCCGGAAGGCGATTCCCGAAGCGCTGGCCGACATCCCGGCCGAGTACAATCCCTACGATGTGCAGGAGATCAGCGACGACGGCGATCTGATCATCGACGCCGAGGTGGCCGAGGTGGTCGACGGCGAGATTGAGCTTCGCCGCATCTCGGATCTCCAGGACGACGACTGAACGCGTCCGGTGCAAGGACCGACGAGGAGCACCTGCGGGTGCTCCTTTTCGTTGAGTGATCGGCGATCGCCGTCCGGCGGCGACCGCCCGCAGCCATGAGGACGCAGCAATGCGCGTGAACCGACAGATCATCCTCGCCCGCCGGCCCACCGGGATGCCCGACGACAGCAACCTGGTGATGCAGGAGGGTGCCGTTCCCGAGCCCGAAGACGGCGAAGTGCGGGTGCGCACGATCTATCTTTCCCTGGACCCCTACATGCGCGGACGCATGAGCGCGGCCAAGTCCTATGCCGCGAGCGTGGCCGAGGGCGCGGTCATGGAAGGGGCGACCGTAGGCCAGGTCGATGCCTCCCGGCATCCGGACTTCGAGGCCGGCGACTACGTGCTCGCACACGGCGGCTGGCAGGACTATTCGGTCCAGCCCGGCAAGGCCCTGCGCCGGCTCGACCCGCAGGTCGCGCCCATCACCACCGCCGTGCACGTGCTCGGCATGACCGGTTTCACCGCCTATGTCGGGCTCGACGAGATCGGCCGGCCCGAATCGGGCGAGACGCTGGTGGTCTCGGCGGCCGCCGGCGCGGTGGGTCAGGTCGTCGGCCAGATCGGCAAGATCCGCGGCGCGCGGGTGGTCGGCGTGGCCGGTGCCGATGACAAGTGCCGGCACGTGATCGACGCCTACGGCTTCGACGCCTGTGTGAATTACCGCGATGACGACTTCGAGGCGCAGCTGGCCGCGGCCACGCCCGAGGGGATCGATGTCTACTTCGAGAACGTCGGCGGCGCGGTGTTCGATGCCGTCGCGCCGCGGCTCAACGATTTCGCCCGCATGCCCGTCTGCGGCCGCATCGCGCACTACAACGACACTGAGGCCCCGCCCGGGCCGGATCGGCTGCCCGGCTTCATGGGCCAGGTGCTGGTCAAGCGTCTGTTGATCAAGGGTTTCATCCAGTTCGACTATCGCCACCGCCACCGCGATTTCCAGCGCGACATGAGCGCCTGGGTAGCCGAGGGCCGGGTGACCTATCAGGAGGACATCGTCGACGGCCTGGACAATGCGGTCGACGCTTTCCAGGGGCTGCTGTCTGGCCGCAACCGCGGCAAGATGCTGATCCGCGTCAGCGACGATCCGACCCGCGGCTGACCGGACCACGCCCGTGAGCGAGGCGTTCGCGGTCGATCGGCTGTTCGCCCGCCACGGGCCGGCCTACCGCTGGTACGCGACCGTCACGGTCATGCTCGGCACCCTGTCCGTGGTGCTGGCCTCGACCATCATCAACGTCGCCGTGCCGGCGATCATGGCCCGCTTCGCGGTCGCCCAGGACCAGGCCCAGTGGCTGGTCACGGCGTTTCTGGCGGCCATGACCGTGGGCATGCTGCTCAACGCCTGGGCGATCGCGCGGCTGGGGTCGCGTCGCGCCTTCACGCTGGCGATGAGCGTCTTCATCGCGGCCTCGCTGGTCGGCGGCCTGAGCCGGCATTTCCCCGTCCTCGTGGCCGCGCGCGCGGTCCAGGGACTGACCGCCGGCATGATTCAGCCGCATGCACTGATCGTGATCTTCCAGGTGTTTCCGGTGGCGCGCCGCGGCCAGGCGATGGGCATCTACGGCATGGGCGTGATCCTCGGGCCGGCGGTGTCGCCGGCGCTGGGCGGCGTGCTGGTCGATGCCATCTCCTGGCGGGCGACCTTCTTCGTGGTGCTGCCGGCCTGCGTGCTCGCCCTGGGCATGGCCTGGCGCTTTCTGCCCGCCCACGGCGGCACCGCCCGCAGCCGGCTCGACTGGCCGGGCGTGGTGCTGCTGGCCGCGGGCATGGTGGCCACGCTCTGGATGCTGGCCGCCCTGCAGCGCCGCGGGCCGGGCGACGCGCTGGTGCTGGCCGGCATGGTGGGCGGGCCGCTGTTGCTGGTCGCGTTCGTCCTGCGTCAGAGTCGGGCTGTCGAGCCGCTGTTCGATCTGGCACTGTTCCGGGCGCCGGGCTTCGGGGCCGGTTTCGCGTTGTCGATCGTGATGGGGGCGGGCCTGTTCGCGACGACCTATCTCACCCCGCTGTATTTTCAGCAGGCCGCTCACATGAGCCCGACGGCGGCCGGTTTCATGCTCTTGCCGGCGGGTATCGCCATGGCGCTGGTGTTTCCGCTGGCCGGTCATCTCAGCGACGGCCGGGCGTCGATTGCGGTGATCGCCACGGGGCTGGGCCTGTTCATCGGCGCGACGGTGCTGCTCGTGGCCAGCAGCGGGACCACGGCCGCGGTCTGGCTGATCGCCTGGGCCGCGCTGGCCCGGGTGGGTATCGGCGCGATGATGCCGCCGGTGACGACCGCGAGCCTGCGCCTGCTGGAGGGGGCCGCGATGGACCGCGGCTCCGGCATCATCAATTTCGGACGCCAGTTCGGCGGCGCGCTGGGGGTGAACCTGTGTGCGGTGCTGGCCCAGTACGTCAACGATGCGCAGCTGCACGCGGGTACCGCGGTCAGCCGCGCCGCCGCCCACGAGGCCGGCTTCGACGCCGCGTTCTGGGCCCTGGCCGGCCTGTTCGCACTCGCGTTCTGGCCGCTGGCCCATATGCGCCGTTCGCGCCGGCGTGACGCCGGCTGAGTGCGGCGCGACGGCCGTCTGGCCGTCGCGCCCGCCGGATCGCTAGAAGACCTCGAACAGGCCGGCGGCGCCGATGCCGCCGCCCACGCACATGGTCACCACCACGTACTTCGCGCCCCGGCGCTTGCCCTCGATCAGGGCATGGCCGGTCATGCGGGCGCCCGACATGCCGTAGGGATGGCCGATGGCGATCGAGCCGCCGTCGACGTTGTATAGGTCCGGATCGATGCCGAGGAAATCGCGGCAGTACAGGCACTGGCTGGCAAACGCTTCGTTGAGCTCCCAGAGGCCGATGTCGTCGACCTTGAGACCGTAGCGCTCGAGCAGCTTGGGCACGGCATAGATCGGGCCGATGCCCATCTCGTCCGGGTCGCAGCCAGCCACGGCCATGCCGACATAGGCGCCCAGCGGCTCCAGGCCGCGGCGTTCGGCCTCGGCGGCCTCCATGAGCACGCTGGCCGACGCGCCGTCGGACAGCTGCGAGGCGTTGCCGGCGGTGATGAAGCGGCCCTCGGCGACCTCCATGCCGTCCTTGAACACCGGCTTGAGCTGCTGCAGGCCCTCCAGCGTCGTGCTCGGGCGATTGCCCTCGTCCTTGTCGAGGGTGACCTCCTCGTCATGGACCTCGCCGGTCTCCTTGTCCATGACCTTCTTGATCGTGGTCAGGGGCACGATCTCGTCGTCGAAGCGGCCGGCCTCCTGCGCTGCGGCGGTACGCATCTGCGACTGATAGGCGTACTCGTCCTGGGCGTCGCGCGACACGTTGTAGCGGTCCGCCACGACCTCGGCGGTCTCCAGCATCGACATGTAGATGTCCGGACGGTGGTCGACCAGCCACGGGTCGCGGGCCCGGTGCCGGTTGTAGTGCTCGTTCTGGACCAGGGAGATCGACTCCAGGCCGCCGCCGACGATGACATCCATGCGGTCGTTGACGATCTGCTTGGCGGCGGTGGCGATGCCCATCAGGCCGGAGGCGCACTGGCGGTCGATGGTCATCCCCGGCACGGACGTCGGCAGGCCGGCGCGCAGCGCGCACTGGCGGGCGACGTTCTGGCCGGTGGCGCCCTGCTGCAGGGCGGCGCCCATGATCACGTCGTCGATGTTCTCGCCCTCCAGCTTCGCGCGCTTGAGCGCGTGCTCGATGGCGTGGCCGCCGAGAGCCTGGGCCTGGGTGTCGTTGAACGCGCCGCGATGGGCCTTGCCGATCGGGGTGCGGGCGGTGGAAACGATAACGGCTTGTCGCATGGGACTCCTCATTGATGCATCGGAAGCGACGGCACGAGCGCGGTGTCGATGCCGCCGGTGGGCGGGTTCGGGTGGTTTCGGGGCCGCAGCCGGCTGGCGTCGCGACGACCCGCGGCCGGGTCTCGGTCATCGTGCCACGCGCCGGCGCGCAATCGGGCGCGCAACGATCGGCGCCGGGCGTATCGTGGCCGGCCGCGAGCCCGGCCGATCGGTCGGAGGCTGGGCAATTCAGTATCCGCGGGCGCGGGCGAAGGCATCGGTGCAGTAGCGGTAATCGCCGAGCGCATGGCCGGCGGCGCGCGCCCGCTTCATGAACAGGCCGATGTCGAACTCGTCGGTCATGCCCATGCCACCGTGCATCTGAACGCCCTCGGCCGCGGTCAGGCGGGCCACGGCGGCGGCCTTGGCCTTGGCGGCCGGGACTAGCGCATCGGCGCCCGGCTCGTCGCGGTCGCAGGCCTCGAGCGCCCGGAACGCAAGCGCCTCGGCCATCTCGATCTCCACGCTCAGGTGGGCGGCGCGATGCTGCAGGGCCTGGAAACTGCCGATGGCGCGCCCGAACTGGCGGCGTTCGTGCAGATAGCCGAGTGTGCGTGCGAACACCTCGCGGGCGATGCCGACCAGTTCGGCGGCGAGCACCGCGCGGCCGGCGCGCAGGCTGGCGTCGAGGGCGGGCCGACCCGCGCCGAGCGGCTGCGCCGGCGTGTGCTCGAGCGTGATGCGGGCGCAGCTGCGGCTGTCGAGCAGCTGCGTCGACTCGATCGTCAGGCCCGCGGCTCCGGCCTCGACCGCGAACAGGCGCGGCCCGTCGCCGTCGTGGGCGGACACGAGCAGCAGATCGGCCTGGGCGGCGTCGTTGACCAGCGTCTTCTCGCCCTGCAGAT
The DNA here is from genome assembly GCF_003732545.1 of Salinisphaera orenii subsp. halophila YIM 95161. GTDB lineage: Bacteria > Pseudomonadota > Gammaproteobacteria > Nevskiales > Salinisphaeraceae > Salinisphaera > Salinisphaera orenii_A. The sequence goes on from NZ_AYKF01000074.1 coordinate 28,987, forward strand.
GCCAGCCGTCGTCGCCGCCGGCCTCGGCCCGGGTGGCGAGGTCATGCGGGCGGTGATGGCGGCCCTCGTCACAGGCCAGCGTGGCGATGGCGCTGGCGTCGGCGATGCCGGGCAGCCAGCGTGCCCGGAGGTCGTCGTCGTCGGCCGCGCCCAGCGCGGTGGCCGCGAGCACGGCGCTGGAGACATAGGGCGTCATCGCCAGCCGACGCCCGGCCTCGCGGGCCACGAGGCCCGCGCCGACCAGGCCGAAGTCCATGCCGCCGTGGGCCTCGGGCACGAGAATGCCGGTCAGGCCGGCTTCGCCCATGGCCTGCCACAGCGTCTGGTCGTAGCCGCTGTCGATGCGGCCGTCGCGGATCGCGCGGACGGTGTCCGGGTCGGCCTTGTCGGTGAACAGGCGCGCGGCCAGATCCGCGAGCATGCGTTGGTCGTCGTTGAGCAGCATGGTGGGTGTCTCCAGGGCCCGGTCAGTTGTCGTGTGGCCGCGGCGGGGCGGGGCTCGCGGCGCCGGTGCGGCGGGGCGTGGGTGATCGACGCGCCGGTCGGCGTCGTCGTGCCTGCCTGCCGGGCCGACTCGCGGCGGTTCGCTCGCGCGGTGTCGATGGCATCGCGAGTTGCACTAGCCGCGCGGCAGTTCGAGTACGTGGGCGGCCACGATGTCGAGCATGATCTCCGAGGTGCCGCCCTCGATCGAGTTGCCCTTCGAGCGCAGCCACTCGCGGGCGTACTGGCCGCCGTGGGTGCGTTCGCCTTCCCACTCGAGCGCTTCCGCGCCCATGACGTCCATCATCAGGTCGTAGCGGCGCTTGTTCAGTTCGGTGCCGTAGTACTTGAGCATGGCCGAGCGCGCGCCGACGCCCTGGCCGGCCTCGGCCCGGGCGCGCACGTCGTCGACCAGGGCGCGAAAGGCCATGGCGTCGATCTCCAGGCCGGCGATGTCGTGGCGCAGTGATGGGGCGTCGATGCGGCCCTCGGCGTCGGCGCCGATCGCGGCCAGCGCCATCGTGCCGAGATCGCGCCCCTTGAGCAGCCCCGGCGGTTCGCCGCCGATGTTCTCGCGCTCGTGGGTGAGCAGATACTTGGCTATCGTCCAGCCCTGATTGAGTTCGCCGACCAGGTTCTCGCGCGGGACCGACACATCGTCGAAGAACGTCTCGCAGAAGGGGGACTCGCCGGAGATCAGCTGGATCGGGCGGGTGGATACGCCCTCGCTTTCCATATCCAGCAGCAGGAAGGAGATGCCGGCCTGCTTGCGGGCGTCCGGATCGGTGCGCACCAGGCAGAACATGCAGTCGGCGCGGTCGGCGTAGGAGGTCCAGATCTTGCGGCCGTTGACCACGAAATCATCATCATGGGCTTCGGCGCGGGTCTGCAGGCTGGCCAGATCGGAGCCGGCGCCCGGTTCGGAATAGCCCTGGCACCAGCGGATCTCGCCGCGGGCGATCGCGGGCAGGTGGCGGCGTTTCTGGGCTTCGGAGCCGAACTTGAGCAGGGCGGGGCCGAGCATCCAGAAGCCGAAGTTGCTGACCGGTGTGCGCGCACCGATGCGGGCCATCTCCTCGCGGAGAACCGCGTGTGCCTCGGGCGAGAGGCCGGCGCCGCCGTATTCGACCGGCCATTCGGGCGCGGTCCAGCCCTTCGCGGCCATGCGCTCCAGCCAGAGGCGCTGGGCCTCGGAGGCGAAGACCCAGCGCCGGCCGCCCCAGACGTGATCGTCGGCCGACCGGACCGGTTCGCGCATGGCATCCGGACAGTTGGCGGCCAGCCAGTCGCGCACGTCCATGCGCCAGGCCTCGAGCTCGGCCATGGTCTCCTCCGTCATTTTTGAAATAGTATTTCAAAAAGTATGTTTAATCGCGTCTGCGCGCGTCAAGAAGGTGGCGGTCGCGCACCGGATCCGGTCGTCTCGTGATCGTTGCGGCGCCGCGCCCGACACGACCGCCAAGCAGTCGGCCCGCGACGCAGGGCGACTGATTTGGGTGTACTGTATACCGAATAGTATTTTATTCGGCTCCGCAGGGGCGCGCGTCGATCATGGCGACTCGTCGGGAAGACGCCAAGCGGTCGCCTTGATCGTCGAACACCGCCGTGCCGCGGCGATTGCGAATGTTCGCTCGAGGGTGCGACCACTTGCGGGCTCGGCCGCCGGAGCGGCGCAGCTGAATACGCATCAAGGAATACGATTCTGCAAAGCAGAATTTCAGTGCAGATAACAACAGAAATAACCGAAACGCCGTTTTGTTTTTCTGACAGTATTAAGACTACAAAATCAGAAACGTGGGCCGCGGCCGCGGCGATGTCCGAGCGCCGGAGCCGACGAACACGATCGACGACCGCTGGCGAGTGGCTCGATTTGTACGTAGTGTTCCGCCAGGCAACAGGCGGCGGCTCGTCGAGTCCGCCACGGCGTAGCCGTTCGGCGGCGCCGAGTGCAGGAGTGGGGTGAATGCAGCGAAGCAATCCGGATGCGGCCCAGGCCGAAGACAACAAGAAGAACCACAACTACGTCACCGCGCTGGCGCGGGGCCTGGAACTGCTGCGCTGTTTCGGCGACGCGGACGAATATCTGGGCAACGCGGAGCTTGCCAAGCGCACGCACATACCGCGGCCGACGGTCTCGCGCCTCACGGCCACGCTCATGCAGCTCGGCTATCTGGTCTACATGCCGCACATCGAGCGCTATCGCCTGGGCCCGCGGGTGCTCGATCTGGGCTACCGCTATCTGGCCAGCGAGGGCGTCGGCACGATCGCCCGGCCGCTGATGCAGGAGCTCGCCGATGCGACCGACTGCTTCATCGCCATCGGCGTCGCCGAAGGCATCCAGATGACCTACACCCAGACCTGCCAGGGGCCGGGGCCGCTGATCCTGCGCATGAGCACGGGCTCGCGCGTGCCGATCGCGCACACCTCGATCGGCCGGGCCTTTCTCGCTGCCCTGACGCCGGAGCAGCGCGAGCCCTATTACGCGCTGATCCGCGCCGAGGAGCCGGCCGAATGGCCGCGGATCGAGCGCGGTCTGGAGCGCACCTTCGCCGACTACGAGCGCGACGGTTTCTGTATCACCGAGGGCGAATGGAGCCGGGAGGTCAGCGGCGTGGGCGTGCCGCTGGTGCTCGAGAACGGCTATCGCGTGGTCTCGTTCGGCTGCAGCGGCTCCGCCCTGCGCCTGACCCAGCGCGTGATGAGTGAAAACCTCGGCCCGCGGCTGCGCGACATGGTCGGACAGGTTCGACAGCTGGTCGATGGCGCCGATGGCGCCGCCAATCGCGACCTGACGACGCGGGCGTAACCGTTTCCATTTCCACGACCGACACTGCCATGACCGACACCGCCGCCGCCTTCTCCCTGGACCACGCCACCGCGCGCTATGACCGCGGTTTCGCGCTCGAGCTCGGCTTCGAATTTCTCGAATGGACGCCGGAACGGGCCGTGCTGGGCATGCAGGTGCAGGACAAGCATCTCAACCTGTCCGGCGTAATCCACGGCGGCATTCTCGCTTCGCTGCTCGATATCGCCGGTTCGGCGGCCGGTAGCTACTGTCCCTATCCGGGTCGTATTCGCAAGGTCATCACCCTGTCGATGACCACGACCTATACCGCCCAGGGCGGGCTCGGCTACATTCGTGCGATCGCGCGGCGGCGTGCTGGCGGCCGGCGCATCTTCAACGCGAGCGTCGACATCGTCGCGGCCGATGAGCGGCTGCTGGCGATGGGCGAGGGCACGTTCCGGCTGCGCTCGGGCAGCGAGGACAGCCGCGGCGTGCCCGTCGAGGACTGAACGGCGCGGTCACGCGCGCGACCGGCGTCACGGCGCGATCAGGCGGGCGGGCGTCGGCGCAGCAGATAGCGCTGACGGCCGTCGAGTACGCGTACGCCGTCGCGGTTGTGCACCATAGTGGTCATGACGAGCACGCCGGTTCGGCGCTGTGGCACGAGCTCGGCCACGGTTAGCGCCGGATACAGCGTATCGCCGGGATAAACCGGCGCCAGAAAGCGCGACGACTGCTCCAGAAAGGCGACCAGCGCCTCGCCGACCTCGGCTGGGAAGGCGCCCGCGCCGGCCGCGGTGAAGCACAGGACCTGCAATCCGTGCGCGAGCAGGTCGGGGTGACCGTGGGCCCGGCAGAACGGCCGATCGTAGTGGATCGGGTGATTGTCACCCGACAGCGTCTGGAAGGCGGCGAAATGGGCCTCGGTGACGGTCCGGCCCGGCAGCGGATAGCGCTCGCCGATCCGGAAATCCTCGAACCAGCGCTGCGGCGTGGTGTCGTGGCCGGCGGGGTCGAAGTCCGGATCGGGCGAGCGGGTCATGGGCGGCTACCGCTCAAAGGGACTCGATGGCCGCGGCGCGACGCTCGGCCCAGGCCTCGGCGAACGCTTCTTCGGAGGCGTCGGGATTGGCCTCGACGGTCTCTTTCCAGGCCGACCGCAGCGCGTCAAGTCGCTTGAGCCGCTTGTCGTTCCAGGCCTGATCCTCGTCGGTCCAGATGCCCTTCTCCTTGAGATAGCGGATCGCGCCGGAGTGGAAGGGCGCGCCCATCGGCGCGTGGCCGGCCTCTTCGAGGTCCCAGCGCGGCATGGCGGCGCTGACGTTGCTGTAGATGTCGAAGGTCTCGTCCAGCGCCTTGATGATCTCGTAGACCCGCGCCTCGCTGGTGTCGGCCCGCACCACGATCTGCGGGTACCGATAGCCCATGAGTTCGACCGGATCGTCCTCGGACACGCCCGCGCCGACGGTCTCGGTATAGGGGCTGGCGTAGGGGGCCATCCGGGTCACCCGGGCCCAGGCCTCTTTGTCGGCGGCCGGCATCTCGGGCCAGTGGATGCCGCGCGGCGATTCCGCCAGCTCGTACATCAGGCTCGGGGTCGTCAGCGTGCAGGTGGCGTCCGCCTTGTCCTGCTTGAGCGCGCTCATGGCGGCGGTGTAGGTCGGGAACATGCGCAGGTCGACGTCGTCGCGGGTGAGGCCGGCGAAGGCGAGCACCGCATCGCACTTGACGTTGACCGACGGATTGCCGGCGACGTAGGCGAGCCGCTTGCCGCGGACGTCGCCGATGGTCTCGATGTCGGCATCGGCCGCGGTCGGCATGCCGAAGGCCGCGGCCTTGCCCGCGATCACGCGCAGATCCTGCGGGCCCCAGTCGCGATCGGCGAAGTCGACGATGCCCTCGGTCGCGAAGAAGGTGCCAGAGGACAGAAAGCCCAAGTCGGCGCGCTCGTTGACCACCGGCCGCAACCGGCCGATCGCGGTGCTCGACGGCTGGATCCGGATGCGCGTGCCGTAGGCCTTGCCGAAGGCATCCGCCACGGCCGAGGCGTTGGCATAGCCCGCGGAGCCGACGTTGTAGGCCGTCCAGATCATCGTCGAGGGCAGCGTGTCGTCGTCTGCAGCATGGCTGGCGAACGCGCACGTCGCCAATGCGGCCGCGATGAGCGGCCGGGAAAATACCCGCATCATGAACCTCCTCCGGTTCGCTTGGATCGTTCTGGAAATCGGATGCTCTGTCGGCATCTCGTTCGTGCTGTATACAGTACCCGGTAGGCGGTTGCAAGATACGGGCTGGGCGCACGGATCGGCCGGGCCTTTTTGGAGGCCTCGTGCTCTCGGCCGCGCCTTGATGAAACTGCGTTTTACAAAATTGACGACCGGGGGCGCCTGTGTCAGGTTGCCTGCCGACTACAACAACCGACCGGCCGCCGGAGGACTCCCGCGGCGGCCCGGCATGCGTTCTGCACAGGAGATTGCCCATGCTGCCGCTATCCGAGCGCGCCGAAGCGCTGCGTTCCCAGTTGCTCGCGTTCATGGACGCGCACGTCTATCCCGCCGAGGCGGTCCACGCGCGTCAGCAGGCGGAGGCGACGGATCGTTGGACGCCGCCGCCGATCCTCGACGAGCTCAAGGCCAAGGCGCGCGCGGAAGGGCTCTGGAATCTGTTCCTGCCGGAAAGCGAGTACGGCGCCGGGCTGTCGAACTACGACTACGCCCATCTCTGCGAGATCATGGGCCGCAGCCCGATCGCGCCCATCGTGTTCAACTGCAGCGCGCCGGACACCGGCAACATGGAGGTCCTGGCGCGCTACGGCAGCGAGGCCCAGCAGCGCCAGTGGCTCACGCCGCTGCTCGAGGGCGAGATCCGGTCCTGTTTCTCCATGACCGAGCCGGACGTGGCTTCCTCGGATGCGACCAACATCCGGACCGAGATCCGGCGCGACGGCGACGATTACGTCATCAACGGCCGCAAGTGGTGGTCCTCGGGCGCGATGGCCAGCAACTGCAAGATCGCCATCGTCATGGGCAAGACCGATCCGTCGGCGGCCAAGCATCAGCAGCAGTCGATGATCCTGGTGCCGCTGGACACGCCGGGCGTGAATATCGAGCGGCCCCTGCACGTGTTCGGCTACGACCACGCGCCCAAGGGCCACGCCGAGATCCACTACGACGACGTGCGCGTGCCCGCCGACAATCTCATTCTCGGCGAGGGCCGCGGTTTCGAGATCGCCCAGGGCCGGCTCGGGCCGGGACGCATTCACCACTGCATGCGCACCATCGGTGTCGCCGAGCGGGCGCTGGCGGCGATGTGCGCCCGCGTCGAGGAGCGCGTCAGCTTCGGCCGTCGTCTGGCCGAGTTCGACTCCATCCGCAAGGAGATCGCGCGCTCGCGGATCGAGATCGACCAGGCGCGGCTGATGACGCTCAACGCCGCGCAGATGATGGACGAGGTCGGCAACAAGGCCGCCCGTCAGGAGATCGCCATGATCAAGGTGATCGCCCCGGAAATGGCGCTGCGCGTGCTCGACCGGGCCATCCAGGCGCACGGGGCCATGGGCGTGTGCCAGGACAGTTTCCTGGCCTCGGCCTGGGCTAACGTGCGCACCCTGCGTCTGGCCGACGGCCCCGACGAGGTGCATCTGGACACCATCGCCAAGCTCGAGCTGCGTGCGCAGCAGAGCGCGGCCGCGCAGTGACGCACTGCCCGGCGGCCAGCTACAACAAGAGGAGTTCTCGATGATGAATCTGTTCGACATGCAGGATCGCGTGGCCGTGATCACCGGATCCAGCCGCGGCATCGGCCGCGCCATCGCGCGCCAGATGGCCGCCCACGGCGCGAAGGTGGTCATTTCCAGCCGCAAGGCCGAGGCCTGCGAGGCGGTCGCGGCGGAGCTGCGCGACGAGGGCTTCGAGGCGATCGCGGTGGCCTGCCACATCGGTGACAAGGCGCAGCTGCAGGGCCTGGTCGACGCCACCCTGGCGGCCTACGGCCGTATCGACGTGCTGGTTTGCAACGCCGCGACCAATCCGGTCTACGGCCCCACCGCGGACATGACCGACGAGGCCTGGGACAAGATCATGGAAACGAACGTGCGCGGCACGTTCTGGCTGTGCAACATGGTGCTGCCGAAGATGGCCGAGGCCGGCGGCGGTCGCGTCATCGTGCTGTCGTCGATCGCCGGTCTGCGCGGCAACACCGTGATCGGAACCTACGGCGTGTCCAAGGCCGCCGAGGCCGCCCTGGTGCGCAATCTGGCGGTCGAGTGGGGCCCGTCCAACATCCGCGTGAACGCGATCGCGCCGGGTCTGGTGCGCACCGATTTCGCCAAGGCGCTGCTGGAGGATCCCAAACGTCTCGAGCAGGCCGAGCAGCGCACGCCCGTGCGCCGTATCGGCGAGCCCGACGACATCGCGGGCGTGGCGGTGTTTCTGGCCACCGACGCCAGCGCCTACGTCACCGGCCAGACCCTCGTCGCCGACGGCGGCGAAACCATCAGCTGACCGTGGCGGTGTCCGACGGCGGTGCGCCCGAGCTGGTCCCGGTGCGCGAGGCGCACCGCTTCGACGAGGCAGCGCTGCGTGCCTATCTGGCGTCGCACGATCTGCTGGGCGAGACCTTCAGGCTGTCGCAGTTCCAGGGCGGCCAGTCCAACCCCACGTTCTTCATCGAGACCGGCACGGCGGCCGATCCGCGCCACTACGTGCTGCGCAAGCAGCCGCCGGGCGAGATCCTGCCGTCGGCCCATCGCATCGACCGCGAATACCGGGTGATGGCGGCGCTGGCCGACGCGCCGGGCGTGCCGGTGCCGACCATGCACTGCTACTGCGACGATGCCGCGGTGATCGGCACGCCGTTCTACGTCATGGACTACGTGCCCGGGCGGGTGTTCGGCGATCCGGCGTTGCCGGCGCTGGACCCCGACGACCGCGGCGGTGTCTATCACGCGCTGATCGACAGCATGGCCGCGCTGCACGGCGTGGACGTCGAGGCCGTCGGCCTGTCCGATTTCGGCCGGCCGAACGGCTACGTCGAGCGCCAGATCCGGCGCTGGCGCAGCCAGTACGAGGCCTCGGCCACCGAAACCGACGCCAACATGGATGCCCTGGGCGCCTGGCTGGCCGATCACGTGCCCGCCGACGACGCGCCCGCCATCGCCCACGGCGATTTCCGCATCGGCAATCTGCTGCTGGCGCCGGAGGCACCGCGGGTGGCCGCGATCCTGGACTGGGAGCTGGCCACCATCGGTCACCCGCTGGCCGATCTCGCCTACGCCTGCATGCCCTATTATCTGCCGCACGGGGTCGAGGGCGTACGCGGCATCGAGGGGCTGGACCTGGCCGCGGCCGGCATCCCGACCGAGGCCGAACAGCTGGCGCGCTATCGCGAGCGTCGCGGTCTCGGGTCGATCGACGACTGGCCGGTATTCGTGGCCTTCGCCCTGTTCCGGACGGCGGCCATTCTCCAGGGCGTCTACGCCCGGGCCCTGGCCGGCAACGCCAGCAACCGCGATGCGCTGACCGTGGGTCGACGCGCGGGGCTGATCGCCGAGCGCGGCTGGGCGGTCGCGAAAAGCCATGACTGAGGGCGCAGTGTACGGCGGCGATCGGGTAGGCTGCGCCGGGCAGCCATCAACCGCGTGATTCCATGACAGCCTTTCCGCGCATTCTCGTGACCAATGACGACGGCATCGACGCCCCCGGCCTGGTCGAGGCCGAGCGGATCGCGGCCGCGCTGGCCGACGAAGTCTGGACCATCGCGCCGCTGGGCGACCAGAGCGGCGTCGGTCAGGGCATCTCCATGCACCAGCCGCTGCGGCTGTCGCGCTACGGCGAGCGCCGCTATGCGGTGTCGGGCACGCCCGCGGACTGCGTGATGTACGCGATGGCGGAGTTCTTCGCCGACGAGCCGCCGGACCTGGTGCTGTCCGGGGTCAACTGGGGCGCGAACCTGTCCGACTCGGTGATGTACTCGGGCACGGTCGGGGCGGTCCTGGCGGCCAACCACCTGGGCATCGACGCGATCGCGCTCAGCCAGGCATTCCACGCCCGCAGCGCGGTCGACTTCGCGGTCACCCGTGCCTTCGCGGTGCCGGCGATCGAGACGCTCGCGGCGCGCCGGTCGGCCGACGGCAGCTGTTGCTGGAACGTCAATTTCCCCATGCAGGCGGTCGAGAGCGTGCGCGGGCTGCGCTTCACCCGCCAGGTCGGTGGGGCGATCCGGGCGCCGCAGCTCATTGCGGGCGCGGACGGCCGCGGTCTGGCCTATCACTGGCTGAGCTTCGAGCGCGATACCGGTGCCATCAGCGCCGCGGATGCCGACGTGGTCGCCCTGCGCGATCACTGGGTCTCGGCCATGCCGCTGCACGGCACGCGCTGCGACGAAGCGCTGTTCCAGCGCGCGTCGGCCGAAGGCGAGCATCGGCTGCAGCCGGCGGCCGAATCCGCCTGACCGCGTCGATACGCGAAAAATTGAAACAGTATTTCGAAAACCGTTGACGCGCCGGTACGGCGGTGCGACAGTCAGGCACCGCCCGGCCCGGCACGCCGCACCAGGAGCCTCCGGGTTTGCTGGACGACGAGGAGACCGCACGCCATGTTCGATCGGCACCATGCGGTGTGGCCGGATCGCCTGCCGCATCATCTGCCGCTGCCGCAGACCAGCCTGTTCACGAATCTCGCGATCTCGGCGCTGCGCTATCCCGCGCGTGATGCGCTGATCTACTACGACACGCCGCTGACCTACGCCGAGCTCGAGCGCCAGGTGCTGGCACTCGCCGGCTATCTGCAGGCCCGTGGCGTGGCCCGCGGTGACCGGGTGCTGCTCTACATGCAGAACGCGCCGCAGTACGTGGTGGCCTACTACGCGATCCTGCGCGCGGACGCGGTGGTGGTGCCGGTCAACCCGATGAACCGCGCCGCGGAACTGGAACACTACGCCGACGACACCGGCGCGTCGCTGTGCATCTGCGGCCAGGAGCGCCTGGCCGACGTGCAGCCGCTGTGCACGGCGGACCGGCTGGACGAGATCATCGTCACCGCCTACAGCGAGTACGCCACCCGGGCCACGGATCTGGATCTGCCGACGGAGGTCGCGGCCCCGTTCGAGGCGCCGACGGCCGCGGGCGTGACCGCCTGGCGCGACGCGCTGGCGGCCGGCCACGAACCGGGTCCGCACACCGCGGCCCCGGACGATCTGGCGGTACTGCCCTACAGCTCCGGCACCACCGGCCAGCCCAAGGGCTGCATGCACACGCATGCCAGCGTCATGGCCACGGCCGTGCACAGCGTGGTCTGGGGCAGCGGCACCGCGGAGACCGTCACGCTGGCCAGCCTGCCGTACTTCCATGTCACCGGCATGCAGAACGGCATGAACGCGCCGATCTACGCCGGCGCCACGGTGGTCATCATGACGCGCTGGGACCGGCGTACCGCCGCGGAGCTGATCCAGCGCTATCGCATCCGCCGCTGGACCAACATCGTGACGATGGCGATCGACATGCTCTCGGATCCGGAGATCGAGCGTTTCGACCTGTCCAGCCTGACCTATATCGGCGGCGGCGGCGCGGCCATGCCCGAGGCCGTCTCCGAGAAACTGTTCAAGCTGACCGGCCTGCGCTATATCGAGGGCTACGGTCTGAGCGAGACCATCGCGGCGACCCATATCAATCCGGTCGACGCGCCCCGCGCCCAGTGCCTGGGCGTGCCGGTGTTCGACGTCGACTCGCGCATCGTCGACACCACCACCCAGGCCGAGCTCGGCGTCGGCGAGGTCGGCGAGATCGTGGTTCGCGGACCGCAGGTCTTCGCCGGCTACTGGAATCGGCCGACCGAGACCGCCGAGGCCTTCATCCCGCTCGACGGCGCCGACTTCTTCCGGACCGGCGACATCGGCTATTACGACGAGAACGGCTATTTCTTCATCGTCGACCGCGTCAAGCGGATGATCAACGCCTCCGGCTACAAGGTGTGGCCGGCCGAGGTCGAGGCGCTGATGTATCGCCATCCCGACATTCGCGAGGCCTGCATCATCTCGACGCCGGACCCGCGCCGCGGCGAGAGCGTCAAGGCCTGTGTGGTGCTGGAGGCCGAGGCGAGCGCCGACGAAGCCGCGATCCTGGCCTGGTGTCGCGAGAACATGGCCGCCTACAAGGTCCCGCGCGAGATCGAACTCTGCGAGGCGCTGCCGCGCTCGCCGACGGGCAAGGTCATGTGGCGTCATCTGCAGGAACAGGCCTGGGCCGATTCGGCCGACGCCTGAGTGCACGGCGCTTGTTCTGCTTGGTAAAACAAGATTTCGAAAAATTGATCCGCAGGGTCGTTCTGGTTTAGTTTCACGCCCCTGTCCCCGCTCGCCGCGCGTGCCCGAAAGCGCAATGCGAGCGCACAACGAACCATTCGAGGAGCCGCTATGAGCGATGTCGTTTCCTATCAGCGCGAAGACGAGATCGGCCTGATCGTCGTCGACAATCCGCCGGTCAATGCGCTCGGCCATGCCGTTCGCCAGGGGCTGCTCGACGCGCTCGACCAGGGGCTGGCCGACGACGGCGCCCGTGCGCTCGTGGTCATGGGTGCCGGCCGCACCTTCCCGGCCGGGGCCGATATCCGCGAATTCGGCCAGACGCCGAAGGAGCCGGCGCTGCCCGACGTCATCAACCGGCTGGAGGATTCCGGCAAGCTGCTGATCGCCGCGGTTCACGGCACCGCGCTGGGCGGCGGCATGGAGATCACGCTCGGCTGCGACTATCGCCTGGCCCTGGACTCGGCGCGGATGGGGCTGCCGGAGGTCAACCTCGGACTGCTCCCCGGCGCCGGCGGCACCCAGCGCCTGCCGCGGCTGATCGGCGCGCAGGCCGCGCTCGACGCCATCGTCGGCGGCAAGCCGATGAAGGCCGGCCAGCTGGAGAAGATGGGCGTGGTCGACAAGGTCGTCTCCGGCGATCTGAAGGCCGAGGCGATCGCCTATGCGCGCCAGCTGGCCGACGACAATGCCCCGCGCCGCAAGGTCTCCGAGCTCACGGTCGACAAGGAGAGCAACACGGTCTTCAGCGACTACGAGCAGTCCATCGCCCGCAAGAAGCGGGGTTTTCTCGCTCCGTTCCACTGCATCAAGGCGGTCCAGGCGGCCACCGAGCTCGATTTCGCCGCCGGCCAGAAGCGCGAGCGCGAGCTGTTCACGGAACTGCTGAATTCGCCGCAGTCCGCCGCCCAGCGTCACGTCTTCTTCGCCGAGCGCGAGGTCGGCAAGGTGCCCGGCATCGCCAAGGACACGCCCCGGCGCGAGATCGCGCAGGTCGGCATCATCGGCGCCGGCACCATGGGCGGCGGCATCGCCATGAACTTCCTGTCCGCCGGCATCCCCGTGAAGATGCTGGAGATGAAGCAGGAGGCGCTCGACAAGGGCGTCGCGCTCATTCGAAAGAACTACGAAGCGACGGCCAAGAAGGGCCGCATGACCAGCGAGCAGGTCGAGCGGTGCATGTCGCTGCTCACGACCACGCTGTCCTATGACGATCTCTCGGACGTCGATCTGGTGATCGAGGCCGTGTTCGAGAACATGAAGGTCAAGAAGGAGGTCTTCGGCGAACTGGATCGCGTGACCAAGCCGGGCGCCATTCTGGCCACCAATACGTCCACGCTGGACGTCAACGAGATCGCGCAGTCGACCCGGCGTCCCGAGGACGTCATCGGCATGCACTTCTTCTCGCCGGCCAACGTCATGAAGCTGCTCGAGAACGTGCGCGGCGAGGCGACGTCGGACGAGGTCATCGCCACGGTCATGGACCTGTCCAAGCGCATCGGCAAGGTCGGCGTGCTGGTCGGCGTCTGCTACGGCTTCGTGGGCAACCGGATCCTGCACAAGCGCCAGGCCCAGGCGATATCGCTGGTCAACGAGGGCGCGGCGCCGGCCCAGGTCGACAAGGTGCTCTACGACTTCGGCCTGCCGATGGGGCCGTTCGCCATGGCCGATCTGGCCGGGCTCGATGTCGGCTGGCGCATCCGCGAAGGGCTGCGCGAGAGCGATCCGGCCAACGCCCCCGAGCGCAACTGGCTGGACGCGCTGGCCGAGCAGGAGCGCTGGGGCCAGAAGACCGGCGGTGGCGTGTTCGACTACGCCGAGGGCGATCGCACGCCGCGGCCCTCGGAGGTCACCGCCGCCGAGATCGAGAAGTACCGTGCCGAGCAGGGCATCGACACCCGCGAAGTCAGCGACACCGAGATCCTCGAGCGCTGCCTCTACGTGATGGTCAACGAGGGCGCGAAGATCCTCGAGGAGGGCGTGGCCATGCGTCCGCTGGACATCGACATCGTATGGATCTACGGCTACGGTTTCCCGGTCTATCAGGGCGGGCCGATGTTCTGGGCCGACTCGATCGGTCTGGACAAGGTCCACGCCAAGATCCAGCAGTTCCACGACGAGACCGGCCACGACGACTGGAAACCGGCGCCGTTGCTCGAGCGGCTTGCCAAGGAAGGCAAGCGTTTCGCCGATCTTTAATCTTTCAGGATAGAACACCGCGATGGATATCGAATACAATGCCGAGGAACGCGCCTTTCGTGACGAAGTGCGCGCGTTTCTCAGGGACAACCTGCCGGCGGACGTAGCCGAGAAGGTCAAGCAATACAAGCGGCTCACGCCCGAGGAGATGGTGCACTGGCACCGCGTGCTCGGCGAGAAGGGCTGGCTGGCCATGCACTGGCCCGAGGAATACGGCGGTCCGGGCTGGAGCCCGGTGCAGAAGCACATCTTCGAGGAAGAGGCCGCCGAGGCCGGTTCGCCGCGGCTGCTGCCGTTCGGCATCAACATGGTGGCGCCGGTCATCATCAAGTTCGGCACCCAGGCGCAGAAGGACTACTATCTGCCGCGCATCCTGCGCACCGACGACTGGTGGGCCCAGGGGTATTCCGAGCCGGGTGCGGGCTCCGATCTGGCCAGCCTGAAGACGCGCGCCGAGCGCCAGGGCGATCATTACATCGTCAACGGCCAGAAGACGTGGACCACGCTCGGCCAGCACGCGAACATGATCTTCTGTCTCGTGCGCACCGACCCGACGGTCAAGAAGCAGGAGGGCATCTCCTTCCTGCTGATCGACATGAACAGCCCCGGCGTCACCGTGCGCCCGCTGATCACGCTCGACGGCGAGCGCGAGGTCAACGAGGTGTTCTTCGACGACGTCAAGGTGCCGGTCGACAACCTCGTGGGCGAGGAGAACAAGGGCTGGACCTGCGCGAAGTACCTGCTGACCTTCGAGCGCACCGGCATCGCCGGGGTGGGCATCTCCAAGGCCGCGCTCGCGCATCTCAAGACCATCGCCCGCGAGACGGTCGTCCGCGGCACGCCGCTGATCGAGCAGCCGGCCTTCGCCGAGCGCCTGGCCGAGCTGGAGGTCGAGCTGATGGCCGTCGAGATGACCAACCTGCGCGTGGTCGCGGCGGCCGAGGCCGGCGGCGTGCCGGGCGCGGAGAGTTCGTTTCTCAAGATCATGGGCACCGAGGTGCGCCAGAAGATCTCCGATCTCTATCGCGAGGCCGCCGGGCCCTATGCGCTGCCGTTCATCGACGAGTCGGAGCCGGCGGTGGGGCCCGAATTCGCGAACGTGGCCGCGCCGACCTACTTCAACCTGCGCAAGCTCTCCATCTTCGGCGGATCGAACGAGATCCAGAAGAACATCATTTCCAAGGCCATCCTCGGCCTTTAACGATCAGGCGGACGCGTCATGGATTTTTCGTACAGCGATGAGCAGCGGATGCTCAAAGACATGGTGGACCGGCTGGTCGCCGATCAGTACACCTTCGAGGCCCGCGAGAGCATCCGCACGTCCGAGGCCGGCTTCTCGGCCGAGGTCTGGCAGCAGTTCGCCGAACTCGGCCTGCTGGGCGTGCCGTTCTCCGAGGCCGCCGGCGGCTTCGACGGCGGCGGCGCCGAACTGATGGTGGTGTCCGAAGGCTTCGGGCGGGGTCTGGTGCTCGAGCCCTATCTGTCCACGGTCGTGCTCTGCGGCAGCCTGATCGACCGGCTCGCCGACGAGACGCGCCGGGCCGAGCTTGCCGAGGGCATCATCGGCGGCGAGACGCGCTACGCGCTGGCCAGCCACGAGCCGGACGGCGGTTACGACCCGCACTGGGTCCGGACCACGGCGCGCGCCGAAGGCGACGGCTTCGTGCTCGACGGCCACAAGGCCGTGGTCGTCCACGGCGACAGCGCCGACCGGGTGATCGTGATCGCCCGCTCCAGCGGCGAGATCGACAGCGCCGAGGGGCTGAGCGCCTTCATCGTGGAAGCTGATGCCGACGGCGTGCATCGGCGCGGCTACGAGACGATCGACGGCCACCGCGCCGCCGAGATCACCCTCGAGGCCGTGCACGTCGACGCCGACGCCCTGCTGGGCGAGGTCGGCGGTGCCGGTGACGCGCTCGAGTCGGCGCTGGAGCGCGGCGTGGTCGCCCTCTGCGCCGAGGCCGCCGGGGCGATGGAGATCGCCTGCGATCTGACGCTGGACTATCTCAAGGAACGCAAGCAGTTCGGCGTGCCGATCGGCAGCTTCCAGGCGCTGCAGCATCGCATGGTCGACATGCGCATGGCGCTGGAGAAGGTCCGCTCGCTGACCTTCTGGGCCGCCTGCTCGCTCGAGTCCGACCCGGCCGAGCGCCGCCAGCGCATCGCCGCGGCCAAGGTCATGGTCGGCAAGGCGGGGCGTCTGGTGGCCGAGGAAGCCATCCAGCTGTTCGGCGGCATGGGCATGATGGAGGAATCCGCGATCGCCCACTACGCCAAGCGCATCGTCATGATCGACCATTATCTGGGCGATCGGACCTGGCATATGGCCGCGCTGCGCGAGACCCTCACCGACACGGCACGCGCCGCCTAGGCGAAACGGCGGCCGGGACATCCGGGCGCGGCCGGCGGTATCATGCCGGCGGCCCGGTTCCCGGCATTCATCACAAAGGCAGGTGGTCATGGCGGACATGCCCCATGTACTCGTTGTCGGCGCAGGCGCGATCGGCAGTTTCTACGGCGCCATCGCCAAGCGCGCCGGCTGTGCGGTCAGCGTGGTGCTGCGCTCGGAATACGACGTCGTGCGCGAGCGCGGCTTCGCCATCAGCAGCCCGCTGGGCGATCTGTCCTACCGCCCGGATCACGTCTATCGCGACGGCGACACGCCCGTCGCCACGCCGGACTACGTGATCTGCTGCGTGAAGGTGCTGCCCGGCATCGACCGCGCGGCGCTGCTCGCGCCCTGGGTCGGTCCGGACACGGGCATCGTGCTCATCGAGAACGGCATCGACATCGAACCGGCGGTGGCCGAGGCCTTCCCCGACAATCCGCTGATCAGCTGTCTCGCCTTCATCGCCGTCAGCCGGACCGACGAGCCGGCGGTGATCGAGCACAAGGCCTTCGGGCGTCTGACCATGGGCGCCTGGCCGGCGGGCGTGACCGACGACTGCCGTGCGCTCGAGGCCCTGTTCACCGACGGCGGCATCAACGTCAAGCTGGCCGATCAGGTGGTGGGCGAGCGCTGGGCCAAGAGCCTCTGGAATACACCGTTCAACCCGCTGTCGGTGCTGGCCGACGGCGCGGATACCGTCACGATGCTCGACACGCCCGGCGGCGAGGCGCTGGCGCGCGAGATGATGGCCGAGGTCAAGGCGGTCGCGGCGGCCGACGGCCATCCGCTGCCGGATGACGCCATCGACAAGAACATCGCCGGCACCCGCAAGATGCCGGCCTATCGCAACAGCATGGCGCTGGACTATCTCCACGGCCGACCGATGGAGATCCAGGCGATTCTCGGCAACGTGGTCGCCCTGGCCGAACGCTACGGTGTGGCCGTACCGCGGCTGTCCACGATGGCCACCATACTGGCCATGCGCGATCGACTGGCCGAAGGCGACGCCTAGCCCGGATTCGGCCGGCGCGTCACGACGCTGATGCGTCGTCACCCCGGCGCCGGCGCGTTATGCTGCTCGCGGATTCCCATGGAGGCCCGTGCGTGACTGGCGATCGAGATGTACTGGTGATCTACGACGAGCGGGTGCTGTTGCATCGGCCCGAGGCCGAGGAGCCGTTCCTGCCGGGCCGTATGGACAAGCGCATCCGCAGCATCCTCGACGGCCTGGGGCTGAGCGCCGACGCGAAGTGGAGCTATCCGGAGCATCCCGGTCGGGTGACGGCCATCCGCGATCTGCTGGTCGGCGATCCGGTGCCGGGCGTGCGTTTCGCCGGCGCCGAGCCGGCCACCCGGGAACAGCTCCAGCGCGTGCACACCACCTCCTATCTGGAGAACCTCTACGAGCTCGAGGGCAAGCAGGCCTGGCTCGACGTCGACACCACGGCGATCTCCGCAGGCAGTCTCGATGCCGCCGAGGTCGCCGCCGGTTCGGCGATCGCCGCGGTCGATGCCGTGTTCGAAAAGCGGGCGCAGTCGGCGTTCGCCATCAGCCGGCCGCCGGGACACCACGCCAACGCGGTCCGGGCGCGCGGCTTCTGCCTGTTCAACAACATCGCGGTGGCCGCCGCCCACGCCCAGTTCCACTGGGATATCGAGCGGGTGCTGATCATCGACTGGGACGCCCATCACGGCAACGGCACCCAGGACATCTTCGCGGCCGATCCCAGCGTGCTGTTCTTCGACACCCACCGCGCCGCGCCGTTCTACCCGGGCACCGGCGACGTCGAGGAGATCGGCGACGGCCTGGGCGAGGGCACCACGGTCAACGTGCCGCTGCCGGAGGACGCCGGCGATCGCGCGGTGGTCGCGGCCTTCGAGGACATCCTCGTGCCGGCCGCCGAATGGTTCCAGCCGGAGCTGATCCTGGTCTCGGCGGGCATGGACGCGCATCGCAACGAGCTGTGTCTGCAGATGAGCTACGACGGCTACAGCGCGCTCACGGGCATCGTCCAGCGCCTGGCCGACACCTACTGCGACGGCCGGCTGGTTATGAGTCTGGAAGGCGGCTACAACCCGGACACGCTGGCCCGTTGCACTCGCCGGGTGCTCGAGGTCATGGCCGGCGGCGAGCCGGCCACG
>NZ_AYKF01000075.1 GCF_003732545.1 Salinisphaera orenii subsp. halophila YIM 95161
CCTATCGCCCGCAGATGGCGATCGGACGGGCGCTGGGCCGGCTCGGCTACCACGTCATCGGCGCGCGCCGGCGGGTCGCCGCCATCAACCTGCGGCTGTGCTTCCCGGAGCTCGGCGAAGCCGAACGCGCCCGCCTGCTGCGCGAACATTTCGCCTCCGTCGGCATGGGCGCGATCGAGACCGGGCTCTGCTGGTGGGGCGACCAGGCCAAGATCGACGCGCTCGCCGAGGTCGAGGGGCTCGAACATCTGGAAACCGCGGCGATGCGCGGCCGCGGCATCATCCTGCTGTCGGCGCATTTCACCTCGCTGGAACTCGGCGTGCGCATGGCCAAGCCGCACCTGCGCGCGCTCGGCTATCGCACGACGGCGATGTACAAGCCGCCGCACGACCCGGTCATCGATCACGTCATGCGAACGCGCCGGGAGGCCCACATCGGCGGGGCCAGCATCCCCGACGACGACATGATGGGCCTGCTCAAGGCGCTCAAGCACAAGGATGCGGTCTGGTACGCCGCCGACCAGAAGGCCGGCCGCCGCCACGGCATGCTGGTCGACTTCTTCGGCCAGCCGGCCCAGACCCACGTCGCCATCAGCCGGCTCGCCAAGATGACGCGGGCCACGGTGGTGCCGTTCTTCACCCTGCGGCGTGCCGACGGCCGCGGCTACCGCCTGATCATCCAGGCCCCGCTGGACGACTTTCCCGGCGCCGACGAGGCCGAGGACGCGCTGCGCATCAATCGCATCATCGAGACGGTGATCCGCGAAGCGCCGGCACAGTACTTCTGGCTGCACCAGCGCTTCAAGCGCAAGGGGCACGACCCCTACCGGGCGGCGAACACCGACGCATAGCCGCCCCGCAGCGCCGACCAGTCGCCTTCGGCGAAATGGAATTCGGCAAGGCCGTCGGCGCACTTGTCCAGCGATCGCTTGAGCCGCGCCAGATTGGATTCACGCCAGCGGCCGGGCGCGCGCCGGCGCGCCTTGTCGAAATCGATCAGGTGAAACGCGTCCGCGGCGTCGATCAGGATGTTGCGCGCGTTCAGATCGGCGTGATCGATGCCGGCGCGATGAAAGCGCGCCAGCACCCCGCCCAGGCGCTGCCATTCGGTCGCCGGCAGCGGCGCCGTCGCCAGCCGATCGGCCAGCGGCCGGCTCTCGACCAGCGCCGCAGTGATCACGTCGCCGCGATAGAAGCCGCCGCCCCGGACGGCCCGGGCGGCCACCGGCGCCGGCACGGGCAGATCGTCGGCCCGCATGGCCGCGAGCAGTCGCAGTTCGGCGATCGGGCGCAGGCGCGCGGCGCCCGTCCACAGGAAGCGATCATGGTTGAGGCGCGCGAACGCGCCGCCCCGGCGATTGTGGCGCAGCACCCAGGGCGCGCCGTCCAGCCCGTCGACGAAATAGGCCGCGCCGCGCCCCGCCGCCTCGCCGCGAACCGCCCCACGCGAGCGCCACCAGGCGGGATCGAACAGGCGCGCGTCGGCGTCGGCCACCCGCGCCGGGTCCCAGGCCAAATGCTGGCCGTCAACGACCGCCGTGGCCAGCGTCACGGCCGGTACACCGCGACGCGGCTCAGACGTAGGTGAGCCAGTCGGCGTGATCGTCGCGCTTGCCGCTGACCTGATCAAAATAGCGCGCCTGCAGCGCTTCGGTCACCGGGCCGCGCCGGCCCTCGCCGATGGTGCGGTCGTCGAGTTCGCGCATGGGCGTGACCTCGGCGGCGGTGCCGGTGAGAAACGCCTCGTCGGCGATATAGACCTCGTCACGGGTGATGCGGCGCTCGACGCACTCGATGCCCATCTCCCGCGCATAGGTCAGGATCGTGCGGCGGGTGATGCCGTCCAGGGCGCTGGTCAGATCCGGCGTGATCAGCACGCCGTCTCGGACGATGAACAGGTTCTCGCCGCTGCCCTCGGAGACGAAGCCGTCGCAGTCGAGCAGCATCGCTTCGTCGTAGCCGGCCTTTTTGGCCTCGGTCACCGCCAGCATCGAGTTGAAGTACGGGCCGTTGGCCTTGGCCTTGGTCATGGCCGAGTTGACGTGGTGGCGGGTGAACGACGACGTCTTCACGCGGATGCCGTTGACCATGTTGTCCTCGCCGAGATAGCTGCCCCAGGTCCAGGCCGCGATCATGACGTGGCTGGACAGCGATTCGGCGTGCAGCCCCATGCCTTCGGAACCGTAGAAGATCATCGGCCGGATATAGGCCGACTCCAGCCCGTTCTCGCGCACGACCTCGACCTGTGCGGCGTTGAGCTCGTCCTCGGAATACGGCATGGGCATGCCCAGAATCTTGGCCGAACGACACAGCCGCCGCGTGTGCTCGTCCAGGCGGAAGATCGCGGTGCCCCGGCTCGTGTTGTAGGCGCGTACGCCCTCGAAGGCGCCCATGCCGTAGTGCAGCGTGTGCGTGAGCACGTGGACCTTGGCCTCGCGCCAGTCCACGAGCTGGCCGTCGAGCCAGATCTTGCCGTCGCGATCGGCCATCGTGGTCATGGGCAGTCTCCTGTCGTTGTCGCCTGCCGGCGGAAAGGCCCGCTATTTGACCACAGCGCGCCGCCCGCCGGCCAGCGGCTCATCAGCAGGCTGCAGCGTCCGCGGCCACACCGGGAATCACGCCCTGCCAACGCGCCCTCACCGATCGCGCCGCCGCTCGCAACCATGGACAGCCGGGGACGGACGGGCGGCTACCGCGGGCGAAACCGTTGGCGCGCCGGATCGGTCGAACCGCCCCGCGATCGCGCATTGCCGCCCATGCCTTTCGGCCGGCACCACCGCACGCCCGACACTGCGGCTCGCGGGAACCCGCCGGGTTACGGGCAGTCGCCGGCGCGGTCTCGCGGGACGCGATGACCGGCCCTAAACGGTCAGCGCGTGTCGTTCGAGCCAGTCGAGATAGTCGGGCACGCCCCGCTCCACCGGCCGGAACGTACCCGGATAGCCGGCGGCCCACAGTGCGCTCATGTCGGCCTCGGTATAGCTCTGGTAGCGCCCGACCAGCGATTCCGGAAACGGGATGTAGCGACGGGCGCCGCGGCCGTGCCAGGCAATGACCGCATCGGCGACCTCGTTGAAGGTCTGGCTGCGGCCGGTGCCGCAGTTGAAGATGCCGGACACGCCGGGATTGTCCAGCAACCAGAGATTCACCGCCACACAGTCGTCGACGTGGATGAAGTCGCGGCGCTGCTCGCCGTCGCCGTAGCCCTCGGCGCCCTCGAACAGCCGGCATTCGCCCTCGGCCGCGATCTGGCGTGAAAAATGTCGCGCCACGCTCGCCATGCCGTCCTTGTGCTGTTCGCGCGGGCCGTAGACGTTGAAATAACGCAGCCCTGCGACCTGCGACTCGACGCGATCGGCGTTGGCGCGCACGTACTGGTCGAAGGCGAACTTGGAGAAGGCGTACATGTTGAGCGGCCGCTCGGCCGAACGCTGCTCGACGAAGTGCGGCCCCATGCCGTAGACCGACGCCGACGAGGCGTAGAGGAACGGCACGCCGCGGGCCGCGCACCAGTCGTGCAGGCTCTTCGAGTAGCGGTAGTTGCGCGCCATCATGTAGCGCCCGTCCCATTCCGTGGTGGCCGAGCAGGCGCCCTGATGGAACACAGCGTCGATGTCCCCCAGCGCATCGCCGCGTTCGACGCGCGCCAGCAGATCGTCGTACTCGAGATAGTCGGCGAAATCGAGATCGGCCAGATTCAGGCACTTGCGGCCGTCGGCCAGATCGTCGACCAGCAGTATGTCCGAGCGGCCGCGTGCGTTGAGCCCGGCGACCAGATTGCTGCCGATGAAACCGGCGGCACCCGTGACGATGATCATTGTCTATCTCCCGGACCCGCCGGCGCACCGGACCGGGCCTCGTTCGTCCCGTCGAGATCGAGACCGAGCTCGCGGTAGAGCGCCACGTAGCGATCGGCCATCGCGCGCGGAGTATACGCGAGGACCTGTTCCCGACCCGCCGCGGCCAGCCGCGCCGCCAGCGACGGATCGGCCCGCAGCCGGCTCAGGGCGGCCGCGAGCGCGCTCGGGTCGCGCGGCGGCACGAGCAGTCCCGTGCGTTCGTGGGCGACCAGTTCCGGGATGCCGTCGACCGCGCTGGCCACGATCGGCAGCGACGCGCGCATGGCATCCAGCAGCGTCGAACCGAGCCCCTCGTGCACCGAGGGAAAGGCGAACAGATCGAAGGCCGCGAGGTAATCGCCCACGTTGTCGACCTGGCCGGCGAAGCGGATCGCCTCGCAGCCGGCGGCGGCGTCGCGCAACGCGGCCTCGTCGCGCCCCCCGCCGACGAGCACGAAACGCCAGCCGGGCTCACGGGCGGCCAGCGAGCGCGCCGCCGTAATCAGGTCGTGCTGGCCTTTCTGGCTGTCGTCGAGCGCGCCGACATGGCCCACAACGCAGGCGCCGCCGAACCCGGCCCGCAGAGCCGCGGCCTCGGCCGCGTCGACGTGCAGTTCGCCGGCCGCGCTCGGGATGCGCACCGTTGCCAGCCCCGGCAGATGATCCTGCATGACCCGCCCGATGGCGTGCGATAGCACGACCACGGCGCGCGCCCGGCGATACATCCGCCGCGTCAGCCAGCTACCGCTCGGGCGATTGTCCACCCGCCGCGTGATCAGGTATTCGCAGCCGCTCAACACGTGCGCCGCGTGGGCCAGATGCGCCCCCTTGCCGTCGTGTGCATGCAGGAGCCCGCCGCGCAGTGCCCGCGCGTGGCGTATGAACGGCTTGCGGATGGGGCGGCGCTCGAGACCGGGGACGTCCGCGAGGCGGCTCACCAGCGGTTGACCCTCGCGCAGCACGATGCGCTGGGCGATGCCGCGTTCGGCCAGCGCCCGGACGAGCAGTTCCGTCTGACGCTCGCCGCCGCGGAATCCGCGCGCGAGATTGATGTGGGTCAGCGTCATGCCCGAGGCGCGACCGCGACACCCGGCCGGCGATGGATCGGGGCAGACGATGGCCGTCGCGTCACGCGAGCGCGGCCGCCCCGCCGGGACGTGGCCTTCGAGGCCGCAGACGCTCGGCGCCCGAAGCCGCTGACGGCCTCTAGGGCGACACCGGCCGCGTGACCCGCGCCGGGCATCACGAGGCCGCGTCTGCGCCGGCGGGCCCGATCCAGTCGTCCCAGAGCGCGGCGACCGCACGCCGCTGCTCAACGTATTCCGCGGCCGGCATCATGGCCCGCTGCTGCTGCAGCGAATCCGCGTGAATACGCTTGCGATAATACCGATAGGCCCGGGTGAGCGTACGGATGTCCTCGTAGGCCGCCAGCCCGCCGGATTCGAGCGTTTCCAGAATGCGGATCGCATCGGTGAACAGGAGCAGTTCGGGGCAGTCGGGTCCGTGCCGCAGGGCCGCGAACTGGGCCATGAATTCGATGTCGATCAGCCCGCCCGGCATCTGCTTGACGTCGAGATGCTCGCCGCGGGTCTCGTCCTTGGCCCGGCGCATGCGATCGCGCATGTGGCGTACTTCTTCGGTCAGCGCGGCCACGTCGCGCTCGCGGGCGAGCACCTCGCGGCGGATGTCGGCGAAGCGGGCACCGAGTTCGGGATTGCCGGCCACGAACCGGGCTCGCACCAGCGCCTGGTGCTCCCATGTCCAGGCCTGATCGCGCTGGTAGCGCGCGAAGGCGTCGACGTGGCTCACCATCATGCCCGCCTTACCGCTCGGCCGCAGGCGCATGTCGATCTCGTAGGCGCGCCCGGCCGCCGTCTGGGTGCTCAGGATATGGATGATGCGCTGGGCCATGCGCGTGAAGAACGCCTGGTGGGTCAGCGAGCGCTCGCCGTCGGTCATGCCCTCGATGTCGCCGTCGTAGAGAAACACGAGATCGAGATCCGAGGTGTAGCCGAGCTCAAGGCCACCGAGCTTGCCGTAGGCGATCACCGTGAAGGCCGCGTCGCTGGGCCGACCGTAGCGGGCGAACATCTGTTCGCGGGCCATGTCGAGCGCGCCCGAGAGCACCACCTCGGCGAGCTCGGTGAGGTTGTCCGAGACGATCATCAGCGGCATCGAATTGCTGACGTCCGCGGCCGCGATCCGCAGCTTGGCCGACTGCGTGAAGCGTCGCAGCGCGTCCATGCGATGTTCCACGTCGTCGGCGTCGATCGCCGCCAGATCCTCGTCCAGCGCCGCCGCCAGTTCACCGCGACGCGGCGGCCGATAGAGCTGCCGCGGGTCGAGCAGACTGTCCAGAAGCGCCGGCTGGGCGCGAATCCGGCTGGTGATCCATTCGCTGGCCGCGCACAGGCGCATGAGCGTCGACAGCGCCGCCGGGTGTTCTACCAGCAGCGCCATGTAGGTGCTGCGACCGACGATCGCATCCAGAACCGAGAGTGTCCGCGTGATCGCGAGATCCGGATCGGCCGCCCGCGCCGCGGCCGCGAACAGCAGCGGGATCAGCCGGGCGATCCAGCGCCGGCCCCGGTCCTCCAGCGCACGGTAGAGGCTCTGGTCCTGCATTTCGGCGAGCGCTTGGCGCACCGCGTCGACGTCGCGGATGCCGTAGTCGGCCAGCAGCGCCCGCGCGCTTTCGTCGTCGAGCCCGCCCTCCCACAGGGCGACCAGTCGCTCGCTGTCGGACTCGGCCTCGCCGGCCTCGGCCTGCGGCGAGACGAAGACCTGCTCGAAGGCGTCGTGCACGTCGCGGCGGACCGAGCGCAGATCGGCATCGAAGGCCTCCCAGTCGGCGTAGCCCATGGCCCGGGCCAGCCGGCTGCGCTCGAGATCGGTCTCGGGCAGGTCATGGGTCTGGCGGTCGTCGACCATCTGCAGCCGGTTCTCGGCACGGCGCAGGAAGCGATAGGCGGCCCGGAGCTCCTGCGCGGTGTGCTCGGGCAGATGATCGCCGGCAACCAGCCGCTCCAGCGTCGGCAGGAGGCGGCTGTCCTGGAGCGCCGGCTCCTGGCCGCCGCGGATGAGCTGGAACGCCTGGACGATGAACTCGATCTCGCGGATCCCGCCGCTGCCGAGCTTGATGTTGTCCTGCAGTTCCGCGCGCTCGACCTGTCGGTCGATCAACGCCTTCATGTCCCGGATCGACTCGAAGGTGCCGTAATCCAGATAGCGCCGGTAGACGAACGGCGTGAGCGTGTCGATGAGCGCCGCGCCGCCGTCGATGTCGCCGGCCACCGGGCGCGCCTTGACCCAGGCGTAGCGCTCCCACTCGCGGCCGTGGGACTGGTAGTAGTTCTCCATCGCGGCGAGGCTGGCCACCAGCGCCCCGGCATCGCCGAACGGCCGCAGCCGCGTATCGACGCGATAGACGAAGCCTTCCGCGGTGCTCTCCGACAGACACTGCACCAGCGTGCGCGCCACGCGCTTGAAATAGCCGTCGGCGTCCAGCGCGCGCTCGCCGTCGGACTCGCCCGGCGCACCGTAGCCGAAGATCAGATCGATATCGGAGGAGAAGTTGAGCTCGCCGCCACCGAGCTTGCCCATGCCGATGACGATCAGCCGCTGCGGCCGGCCGTCGGCATCGCGCAGCACGCCGTGACGCTCGGCCACGCGGGCCTCGGCATGCTCGAGCGCCGCCTCGATGCAGCGATCGGCCAGCGTCGACAGCGCTGCCAGCGTGGCCTCGAGCGCGTCGACGCCGGCCAGGTCGCGCCAGGCGATGATCGCCAGCGTCTCGTCTCGATAGCGACGCAGGGCGGCCTGGAAATCCGGCGGCTCATCCACGGCCGGGGCCGTCGCCACGATCTCGGCCTCCGGATCGTCCAGACGCCCGTCGGCGGCCAGCGTCTCAAAACGCTCGGGGTTGGCTGCGCACCAGGCGTCCAAGAAATCGCTCAGGCCCGCGATGCGTTCGCGCGCGGCCTCGACCGCGGTGGGCAGCTGGGCCATGGTCAGATGCGCTCTGAAGTTCGGGGGCGAACCCCGGTGACGAGACGTCCGGGACGAATGGCCTCCCGTCTCGGCGGGCTCTGGTGCGTGGCGTTCGGCATCCGCGGGCGACATCGTGGAGATCAATGCGCCGTAGTCTACCCGCCGACGCCCTGCCGATGGAACGTGCGCGGCCCACGGACGGGGCCGACGGCCGCCCACAAAAAAGCCCCGCCGAAGCGGGGCTCTCGTTTCACGCGGGATGGTCATCCCATGGGCGTGGAACGGCGATGATTTACATCATGCCGCCCATACCGCCCATGCCACCCATGCCGCCCATGTCGGCACCGGCACCACCCTTGTCGTCGTCGTCCGGGACGTCGGCGATGGTGGCTTCGGTCGTCAGCATGAGACCGGAGATGGAGGCTGCGTTCTGCAGCGCCGTGCGGCTGACCTTGGTCGGGTCGAGAATGCCCATCTCGACCATGTCGCCGTACTCGCCGGTCGCCGCGTTGTAGCCGTAGTTGCCGTCCTTCGACAGCACCTCGTTGATCACCACGGACGGCTCGGCACCGCTGTTGAACACGATCTGACGCAGCGGCTCCTCGACGGCGCGACGCAGGATGCTGATGCCGGCCTGCTGGTCCTGGTTGGCGCCCTTGGTCTTCTCGATCGCCTTGAGGGTGCGCAGCAGGGCCACGCCGCCGCCGGGCACGATGCCTTCCTCGACGGCCGCACGCGTGGCGTGCAGGGCGTCCTCGACGCGAGCCTTCTTCTCCTTCATCTCGACTTCGGTAGCCGCACCAACCTTGATCAGCGCCACACCGCCGGCGAGCTTGGCCACGCGTTCCTGCAGCTTCTCCTTGTCGTAGTCCGAGGAGGATTCCTCGATCTGCGCACGGATCTGCTTGATGCGGGCCTCGATGTCGTTGTTGCCACCCTTGCCGTCGATGACGGTGGTGTTCTCCTTCGAGATCTGGACCTTGTTGGCCTCGCCGAGATGCTCGAGCGTGGCGTTCTCGAGGGTCATGCCCAGATCCTCGGAGATCACGGTGCCGCCGGTCAGCACGGCCATGTCCTCGAGCATCGCCTTGCGGCGATCACCGAAGCCGGGCGCCTTCACGGCCGCGACCTTGACGATGCCGCGCATGTTGTTGACCACCAGCGTCGCCAGGGCTTCGCCCTCGACGTCCTCGGAGATGATCATCAGCGGCCGGTTCTGCTTGGCCACATTCTCCAGCAGCGGCAGCATGTCGCGGATGTTGGAGATCTTCTTGTCGTGGAGCAGGATGTACGGGTTGTCCAGCTCGGCCTGCATCGTCTGGTTGTCGGTGACGAAGTAGGGCGAGAGGTAGCCGCGGTCGAACTGCATGCCTTCGACCACGTCCAGTTCGTTGGACAGGCCGGAGCCTTCCTCGACCGTGATCACGCCTTCCTTGCCGACCTTGTTCATCGCGTCGGCGATGATCTTGCCGATGTCGTCGTCGGAGTTGGCCGAGATCGAACCGACCTGCGCGATGGCCTTCTCATCGTCGCAGGGCTTGGACAGCTTGGCCAGTTCCTCGACGGCCGCGTCGACAGCCTTGTCGATGCCGCGCTTGAGGTCCATCGGGTTCATACCCGCGGAGACGGCCTTCACGCCTTCACGCACGATAGCCTGGGCCAGGACCGTGGCGGTGGTGGTGCCGTCGCCGGCCAGATCGGACGTCTTGGACGCGACTTCCTTGACCATCTGCGCGCCCATGTTCTCGAACTTGTCGTCGAGCTCGATTTCCTTGGCGACCGAGACACCATCCTTGGTGACGGTCGGCGCGCCGAAGCTCTTGTCGAGCACGACGTTGCGGCCCTTCGGACCGAGAGTGACCTTGACGGCATTCGCGAGCGTGTTGACGCCGCGGACCAGACGCTGACGTGCGTCCTCACCGAAATGAATTTCCTTTGCAGCCATTGCTAGCTTCCCCTAGATTCTGTGTGGATGCGGTTCGATGCGCGTGAGCCGCTTCAGCCCACGACCGCGAGGATGTCGTCCTCGCGCATCACGACGACTTCGTCGCCGTCGACCTTGAGTTCGGTACCCGAGAACTTGCCGAACATCACCGTATCGCCGACCTTGACTTCCGGCTTGCGCGTATCTCCGTTATCGAGCGGCTTGCCGTTGCCGACCGCGATCACTTCGCCGCGCTGCGGCTTCTCGGCCGCGGTATCGGGAATGACGATGCCCCCGGCGGACTTCTGCTCTTCCTCGATACGTTTGATGACGACGCGATCATGTAAAGGACGGATATTCATTGCCACCCTTCTCCTCGAACATTGGTTGTTGACGTGAACACTGTGGTCTGTGCCGAGGATTCGGCCCAGACGGGACCGCCGCCATTGGCGGTCTCGATCACCCGCATTAGTGCGGCCGGGGCTGGCCCTTTCAAGAGCGCAGGCCGAAATTTTTACCGTGGCGGCGCAGATCGCGGCGTCCGGCCGGCCCACGTCTGAAACGCTTTCTTGTCAGTTTGCACTGCAACATTTATCGTCGACCTACAACCACACAGGCACGCCGAAACCGCTCGGCGCTCATGGAGGCCCCATGTCCGAACCCACGCTTCGTCGCGTCGCCATCGTCGGCGGCGCCCGCATTCCCTTCTGCCGGTCGAACACCAAGTACTCGCATCAGTCGAACCAGGATCTGCTGACCGCCTCGCTCAAGGCGCTGTCCGAGAAGTACCGGCTTGCCGGCCGGCGCATCGGCGAGGTCGCAGGCGGCGCGGTACTCAAGCACTCGCGCGACTTCAACCTGACCCGCGAGGCCGTGCTCGGCACCGACCTCGACCCGCATACGCCGGCCTTCGACGTCCAGCAGGCCTGCGGCACGAGCCTCGAGGCCACCCTGCTGCTGGCCAACAAGATCGCCATGGGCCAGATCGATTCGGCCATCGCCGCCGGCGTGGACACGACCTCGGACGCGCCGATCGCCGTCAACGAGGAACTGCGCCGGATCCTGCTGGACGTCAACCGGGCCAAGACCGGCGGCGAGCGCATGAAACGTCTGGCCCGCATCCGGCCGCGCCACGTGGTGCCGAGCTTTCCCGGCGTCGGCGAGCCGCGTACCGGCCTGTCCATGGGCGAGCACTGCGAGCTCATGGCCAAGGAATGGAAGATCACGCGCAAGGCCCAGGACGAACTGGCGGTCGCCAGCCACCGCAAGGCCGCCCAGGCTTACGTCGACGGTTTCTACGACGATCTGGTCTTTCCCTACCTCGGCGTCGAACGCGACAACAACCTGCGCCCGGATACCAGCGTCGAGCAGATGGCCAAGCTCAAGCCGGCCTTCGACAAGGACAACGGCACGCTGACCGCGGCCAACTCCACGCCGCTGACCGACGGCGCCTCGTCGGTGTTTCTCTGCAGCGAAGCCTACGCGCAGGAGCACGATCTGCCGGTGCAGGCCTATTTCACGCCCTATTCCCGCACCGCGGCGGTGGATTTCGTCGACGGCGGCGAAGGCCTGCTGATGTCGCCGACCTATGCGGTGGCCGACATGCTGGACGCCGCGGGCCTCACGCTCCAGGACTTCGACTTCTACGAGATCCACGAGGCCTTCGCCGCCCAGGTGCTGTGCACGCTCAAGGCCTGGGAATCCAAAAAGTACTGCAAGGAGCGCCTCGGTCGGGACACGCCGCTGGGGTCGATCGATACCGGCAAGCTCAACGTCAAGGGCTCGTCGGTCGCCCTCGGCCATCCCTTCGCCGCCACCGGCACGCGCATCGTCGCAACGCTGGCCAAGATACTGGACGAGAACGGCGGTGGCCGCGGCCTGATATCGATCTGTGCCGCCGGCGGCCAGGGCGTCACCGCCATTCTGGAAAAGCCGTAGCGCCCATCGAGACGGTAGTAATCGAAGGCGGGCTCCGGCCCGCCTTTTTCATGCGCCTGCCGACTCTACGACGATTTTCGACGTGACGTGCGTCAGCATTTAGGCTCTACTTGGTCTGGGTCGGCGCATCCGTGGCGCCGGGCGAGACCCGCGGCCGGCGATACGGGCACGATTAGTGCATCGTGGACAGGGCCCGCGACAACTCCGCCGATCCGGGGGCGCAACGGTCGACGGGGCGAAGACCAGACTTCAGGGGAGCGATTGCATGCACAACGGGATTCGACGCCACGACGCTGCTGGAACGGGCCGGTCATGAGCGTCGCACGCGAGAGCTGGGGCACGCGCATCGGGTTCATCATGGCCGCGGCCGGCTCGGCGGTCGGGCTCGGCAACATCTGGAAGTTTCCCTATGTGGCCGGCGAGAACGGCGGCGGCGCGTTCCTGCTGATCTATATCGGCTGCATCGTGCTGTTCGGGCTGTCGATCGTGATGGCGGAGCTGCTGGTCGGGCGCATGGCCCAGCGCACGCCCGTGGCGGCGTTCCGCGAGGTGGCCGGTCGCGGCTGGTCGCTGGTCGGCGGCATGGGCGTGGTCACCGCGTTCATCATCCTGTCCTTCTATATCGTCGTCGGCGGCTGGACCATCGCCTACATGCTGTACACGGTGGACGGTGCGCTGGCCAGCACTGATTCGGCGTCGCTCGAGAGGGTCTTCACCGAACTGACCGGCGGCACCTGGATGCCGCTCGTCTACGCCGCCGTGTTCATGGCGCTGGTCGCCGGGGTAGTGCTCGGCGGTGTCGGCAAGGGTATCGAGCGGGCCGCGAAACTGCTAATGCCGCTGCTGTTCGTGATTCTGCTCGTGCTGGTCGCCCGGTCGGTCACGCTGCCGGGCGCCGGCGAAGGCATCGCCTTCTATCTGACGCCCGACTTCAGTCGGGTCTCCGGCGAGACCTTCACCGCCGCGATCGGCCAGGCCTTCTTCTCCCTGTCGCTGGGCATGGGCGCGATGCTCACCTACGGCTCCTACATGCCCCGCGATCACAACCTGCCCGCCGACGCAACCGCGGTGGTGGTGCTGGATACGCTGATCGCGATCCTGGCGGGCTTCATGGTCCTGCCGGCCATGTTCGCGGCCGGTATGGAACCCGGCTCCGGCGGTGCGGGCACCACCTTCATGGTGCTGCCGGCCGTCTTCGACGCCATGCCCGGCGGGCCGATCTTCGGTTTCAGCTTCTTTCTGCTGCTGACGGTCGCGGCACTGACCTCGGCCGTCTCCCTGCTCGAGACCGTCGTCTGCTACTTCGTCGACGAATACGGTGCCAGCCGTCGCGGCGCCACCGCCGGCAGCGCCCTCGTGTGCTTTCTGATCGGCATTCCGGCGTCGCTATCGTTCGGGCTGATGTCCGACGTCGAGATCTTCGGCCGAACGTTCTTCGATCTGCTCGATTTTCTGTCGAGCTCGATCACCCTGCCGCTCGGCGGCCTGCTGACCGCGCTCTGCGTCGGCTGGGCGCTGGGCCCGTGGGCGGTTCGGGCCATCGGCAACGACGGCCGCATCGCCGTGCCCTGGGCCGGCGTCTGGCTGTTCGTACTGCGCTTCGTCGCACCCATCGGCATCGGCTGGATCCTGATCCAGGGACTGTTCTTCTAACCAACGCTCGCGGCGCAAGCCGCATTCAAGGGGGATTCGAACATGGAAGCGCTTTCCGATTTTCTGAGCACGCTCAGCAGCTGGGTCTGGGGCCCGGTAATGCTGATCCTGCTGCTGGGCACCGGCCTCTACCTGACCATCGGGCTGCGCGGCATGCCGCAGCGCAAGCTCGGCTACGGCTTTTCGATGATGTTCGCCGGTCGCAAGCAGACCACCGAACCGGGTGACATCACGCCCTTCCAGGCGCTGGCCACCGCGCTCGCGGCGACCGTGGGCACCGGCAACATCGCCGGCGTGGCCACCGCCATCCATCTGGGCGGCCCGGGCGCGATCTTCTGGATGTGGGTCACCGCCATCGTCGGCATGGCCACCAAGTACGGCGAGGCCGTGCTGGCCGTGAACTATCGCGAGACCAACGCCGAAGGCAACTATGTCGGCGGGCCGATGTACTACATCCGCAACGGGCTCGGCGCGAACTGGAAATGGCTGGCCTTCGCCTTCGCGCTGTTCGCCACCGTGGCGGCCTTCGGCATCGGCAACACGGTGCAGTCCAACTCGGTGTCGCAGGTGTTTCGCGAGACCCTGAACGTGCCCTCCTGGCTGACCGGACTGGTGCTGGCCGCCGGCGTGTTCGCGGTCATCATCGGCGGCGTCCAGCGCCTGGCCCGGGTCACCGAGAAACTCGTGCCGATCATGGCGATCATCTACGTGCTGGGCGCGCTGCTGGTGCTGATTCTCAACGCCGGCGCTGTACCGGGGGCGATCGCGCTGATCTTCTCCGACGCCTTCACCGGCACCGCGGCCACCGGCGGCTTCGCGGGTGCGGGCATCATCATGGCGATCCGTTTCGGCGTCGCCCGCGGCATCTTCTCCAACGAAGCCGGCCTGGGCAGCGCGCCGATCGCCCACGCCGCCGCGCGTACCAACAGCCCCGTGCGTCAGGGCGTGGTCGCGATGCTGGGCACCTTCATCGACACCATCATCGTGTGCACCATGACGGCGCTCGTGATCATCGCCACCGGCGCCTGGTCGTCGGGCACCACCGGCGCGCAGCTGTCCTCCGAGGCCTTCACCACCGGCATGCCCGGACCGGGCGGCTGGATCGTGAGCTTCGGCCTGGTGATCTTCGCCTTCTCGACCATGCTCGCCTGGAGCTACTACGGCGAGCGCACGGCCGAGTACATCTTCGGCTCCAGGGTGATCACGCCCTACCGCATCCTCTGGGTGATCGCGGTGTTCGTGGGCGCGATCGCCCAGCTCGACTTCGTCTGGCTGGTGGCCGACGTGATGAACGCCCTCATGGCCGTACCGAACCTGATCGCGCTGATCCTGCTTGGCCCGGTCGTGTTCAAGCTCACGCGGACGTATTTCAACAACCGAACGTAGGCGTCGATCCCGGCCAACGCCGGAGCGCGGGATGCAGCCGGGCTGTTGCATCCCGCGCCATCGACCTCACGTATCGCAGTCTGCAACACGATAGCGAGAGGACATGATGGGTTCGCGCCGCGCACCGCGCCCGATCGGGGTGCTGTTCACCAACCTGGGCACGCCCGACGACACCTCCGTATCCGCGGTCAGACGCTATCTCGCCGAATTTCTGAGCGACCGTCGGGTGGTGGATCTCAACCGCGCGCTGTGGCTGCCCATCCTCTACGGCATCATCCTCACCTTCCGGCCCAAGAACTCGGCCGAGGGCTATCGTTCGGTCTGGACCGACGAGGGATCGCCGCTGCTGGTGTACGCCAAGCGCCAGGCGGCGGGCATCCAGAAACGTCTCGATGCCGAGGTCGAGCGACCGGTGCAGGTGGCGCTCGGCATGCGCTACGGCAATCCGTCGATCGAGAGCGGGCTGCGGGAACTGGATGCCGCGGGCTGCAAGCAGGTGCTGGTCTGCCCGGCCTATCCGCAGTATTCGGCCACCACCGTGGCCACGACCTTCGACAAGGTCAGCGAAGTGCTCGCGGACTGGGCCGAACCGCCCGCCCTGCGCCAGATCAATCGTTACTACGACGAGCCGGGCTACATCGTCGCGCTGGCCAATTCGGTGCGCGAGCACTGGGCCGAACACGGCCGCGCGGAGCGGCTGGTGATGTCCTTTCACGGCATCCCGAAACGCTACGTCAAACAGGGCGACCCCTACCCCCGCGACTGCGGCGTCACCGCGCAACTGCTAGCCGAGGAGCTGGGCCTGGGGCGGGACGAGTACAAGGTCTGCTTCCAGAGCCGCTTCGGTCGCGAGCCGTGGCTGCAGCCCTATCTCGACGAGACGATGAAGGCCTGGGGCGCGCGTGGCGTCAAGACGGTCGACGTGATCTGCCCCGGATTCTCGGCCGACTGCCTAGAGACGCTCGAGGAGATCAAGGAGGAGAATCGCGGCTATTTCGAAGAGGCCGGCGGCGAGTCGCTGCGTTATATTCCGGCCCTCAACGACCGCGACGACCACATCGACTTTCTCGCCGGCCTGATCAAGCGCGAGCTGTCGGGCTGGATCTGAGCGCCCACCCTTCGCCCCTCAAAGAGACTTCTGCATGGAGCTGATCGCGGATTTCGCCGTCGAGTACGGCCTGTTCTTGGCCAAGGCCGCCACCCTCGTCATCGCTTTCGGCCTGGCCGCGGCATGGCTGCTGTCGGCCATCGTGCAGGCGCGCGCGGCGGCGCGGCGGGACGACTTGCAGGTTGAGCACATCAACCGGCGCCTGGAGCGCATGGCGGACACGCTCAACGCCACCCTGCTCAACCCGACCGAGCGCAAGGCCCGCCACAAGCGCCGCAAGACCGAGCGCAAACAGCAGGAAAAGGCGGAGAAGCTCGGCAAGCGCCACGAAGCCGCGCGCCTGTTCGTGCTGGATTTCGACGGCGACATCCGCGCCTCGGCCACCGAGCCGCTGCGCGAGACCATCAACGGCATCCTGCAGATCGCCGAGCCCAACGACGAGGTGCTCGTGCGCCTGGAATCGGCCGGGGGCATGGTGCACAGCTACGGCCTGGCCGCCTCGCAGCTGGTCCGCCTGCGCGAGGCCGGCCTGAAGCTGACCATCGCCGTCGACCGGCTCGCGGCCAGCGGCGGCTACATGATGGCCTGCGTGGGCGAGCGCATCGTCGCCGCGCCGTTCGCCATCATCGGTTCCATCGGCGTGGTCGCGCAGGTACCCAATTTCCACCGGCTGCTGCAGGACAAGCACATCGACTTCGAGATGCACACCGCCGGTGAGCACAAGCGCACGCTGACCGTGTTCGGCGAGAACACCGAGGCCGGGCGCGAGAAGTTTCGCGAAGAGCTCGAGGACACCCACGGCCTGTTCAAGTCGTTCGTCAACCGCTACCGGCCCACGCTGGACATCGACCGCGTGGCCACCGGCGAGCACTGGCACGGCACCCAGGCTGTCGACCTCGGACTCGTCGACGAGATCGCCACCAGCGATGACCTCATGCTGACCGCGGCCCGCGACGGCCGGGACGTGTTCACCGTCGGCCTCGACCGGCACCAGGGCCTGATGGCCCGGCTCACCGGACAGGCCGGCCGCGCGGCCAGCCGCGTGCTGGCCGACAGCGGGATCGCGCGTCTGGTCCACCATCGGCCGTGATGCCGCGCGGCGCCGGCGCGCCGTTGCGTGGCAGATGCAGTGAAACTCGACGCAGACGTCATGGTCTCAATCCCGGGACGACCCGGGGACGCCGGTCGTATGGTGTGGACACCAACGAGACATAACCTATGACGACGAACGCCAGCCTGCGTGTATCAACCCTTCTTTTCGCTCTACTGCTCTACTGCTTCGCCGCCAGCGCCCAGGCCGCCGTGCCGAGCGGCATGCTGGGGGGCGAGGACCCCTCCCTCGCGCCGATGCTCGACAACGCCCTGCCGGCGGTCGTGAACGTGGTGGTCACCGGCAAGGCCCAGCAGATGCCGGACAACCCGCTGTTCAACGATCCGTTCTTCCGGCGCTTCTTCGATATGCCCGACCAGCAGCAGCGCCGCGCGCCGCAGCGGCCCTCGGCGGCGGGCTCCGGCGTCATCGTGGACGCCGACAAGGGCATCGTGATCACCAACCATCACGTGGTGAAGGACGCCGAAGAGATCACGGTGCGTCTCAACGACGACCGCGAGTACGAGGCCGAGCTGATCGGCGACGATCCGGAGACCGACATCGCCGTCATCCAGATCGACGCGGACAACCTCACCGAGCTGCCGATCGCGGACTCCGACAAGCTGCGGGTCGGCGATTTCGTGGTCGCCATCGGCAACCCCTTCGGCCTACGCCAGACGGTGACCTCTGGCATCGTCAGCGGCCTCGGCCGCCATGGCCTGGGCAACCGCTACGAGGACTTCATCCAGACCGACGCCTCGATCAACCCGGGCAATTCGGGCGGCGCCCTCGTCAACCTCGAGGGCGAGCTGGTCGGCATCAACAGCGCCATCCTGTCCCGGACCGGCGGCAACATCGGCATCGGCTTCGCGATTCCGAGCAATCTGGTCAACAGCGTCTATGAACAGCTGTCCGAGTACGGCGAGGTCAAGCGCGGCCGGCTCGGCGTGGTCGGCCAGAACCTGACCGACGATCTGGCCAAGGCCTTCGATCTGGATATCAACCAGGGCGTGGTCGTGGCCCAGGTCATGCCGGATTCGCCCGCCGACAAGGCCGGGATCCGCGAGCGCGACGTGATCACCCGGGTCAACGGCAAGGAGATCACCGATTTCTCCCAGCTCGCCAACGCCATCGGTCTGAAATCGCCCGGCGAAAAGGTCCGGATCACGCTCGTGCGCGACGGTGACGAGCGCGAGGTCAAGGCCACGCTGGGCAACGCCGAGGACATGGCCGCCAACGCCAAGGGCGGTGACGAGGGCCAGCAGAAGCTGGCCGAAGGGCTCGACGGCGCCAGCTTCGGCCCGATCACCGACGACAATCCGCTTGCCGGCGAGGTCGAGGGCGTGGCCGTGACCGACGTGCAGCCCGGCAGCCCCGCGGCCCGCGCCGGCCTGCGTCCGGGTGACGTCATCACCTCGATCAATCGGCGCGAGATCTCGGACGTCTCCCAGCTACCGGACATGGCGGGCCCCGACGCCCAGCAGCTGTTGCTGCACGTGCGTCGCGGTCGCGGCGCCCTGTTCCTGCTCATCCGCTGAAGGCCACGCGTTTCGCCCGTTCGAGGCCCGGCTTCGCGCCGGGCCTTTTTTTGTCGCCCGCCGCATTTCCATCGCCCCGACCGGCGGCGCTATACTCGACCACCGACAA
The DNA here is from genome assembly GCF_003732545.1 of Salinisphaera orenii subsp. halophila YIM 95161. Classification (GTDB taxonomy): domain Bacteria; phylum Pseudomonadota; class Gammaproteobacteria; order Nevskiales; family Salinisphaeraceae; genus Salinisphaera; species Salinisphaera orenii_A. Next base: position 18,576 of record NZ_AYKF01000075.1, read on the forward strand.
GGGAGGCACCATGCATCAGTTCGACATCGCCCAGTTCGAGGACCGGGTCGAGCAGCTGCTCAAGGACTACCGGCAGCTGTTGTCGGACCATCGCGCACTGCAGGCCGCCCACGAGACCGAACAGCAGCGCAATCGCGAGGTGCGCGAGCGCCTCAACGGCGTCATCGAACGCATCCGCGCGCTGGAAGCGGAAGCCGACAGCGCCTGACCCGCCGGAGTCGAGCGATCCATGGCCTCAGAAAAACAACCCGCCGCACTGACGATCCGCATCCTCGGACGCGACTACTCGGTCGCCTGCCCCGAGGGCGAGCGCGAGAGCCTGCTCGCATCGGCGGAGTATCTGTCCCGACGGATGCACGCCATCCAGCGCAAGGGCAAGACGCTGGGCATCGATCGCATCGCCGTGATGGCGGCGCTCAACATCGCGCGTGACCTGATCGCCGCCGAGCGCAAGCTCGAGCGCCAGGGGGTCGAGCCAGGGGCCGGCACGCCGGCCGGCGACGACCCAATCGAAGAGCGCCTGTCTCAGTTGCAGCTGCGTATCGAATCAGCGCTTGATGACCGCGGCTAGCACCCGTAGTATCCGAGTTGCCGGCACTCCTGCAGTGTTCGACGGCCTCCCGGTTCCCCTTGAGCCTAATTACCTAACCAGGGGCCGGTAAGCGTCGCAGGTGAGTATGCCCGCCCTGGCTGCGGGAAACCTAATGCGACGTGGAACGCCCCACTTGAGCGCTTGTCTCAAGGTCAGTGGACGGCTGACGGCACAGGCGGGAGTGTCGGTTCTCCCTTCATCAAGATCCATGCGATGAGCGACATCACCGCCCTGCGCAAGCGCGCGCTCGCCGCGCGCCGCGCCCTGTCCGACCGCGAGCGCGACGATTTCTCCGTCCGCGCCGCCCGCCGTGCCGCCCGGCTGCCGGCCCTGCGCCGAGCCCGGCGCATCGGCTTCTTCTGGCCCATGGCCGGCGAGATCGATCCCCGCCCGCTGATCGCGCGGCTCGGCCCCGGGTGCACCGCCTTCCTGCCGCGGGTCGAGGGCCGGGCCCTGTCGTTCGTCGCCGTGCAATCCGCGTCCTTTCGCTTTCGGACCAGCAGCTTCGGCCTGGTCGAACCGATTGGAGGCCCGGTGCGGCCGGTGAACGCGCTGGACGCCATCATCACGCCGCTGGCCGCCTTCGACGGCCACGCCCGGCGAATCGGCATGGGCGGCGGTTTCTACGACCGCACGCTCGCGCTTCCGGAGGGCCTCGGCGGGTTTCGCCGGCCCTATCTCGTCGGCCTCGCATTCGAGGCCCAGCGGGTTCCACACATCGAGACGCGCCCCTGGGACATCGATCTGGACGTGCTGGTCACCGAATCCGCCATCCACCGCCGCGCGCAGCGGGCCGGAGAGTCACGCTAGACTATCGGGCCTTCAAACCCATACAGGACGACCGCTATCCATGCGCTACTGGCTGATGAAATCCGAGCCCGACGAGTTCAGCATCCAGGATCTGCAGCAGCGCCCGCAGCAGACCGAGGGCTGGGACGGCGTGCGCAACTATCAGGCGCGCAACTTCATGCGCGACGGCATGTCGGAAGGCGATCTGGCGTTCTTCTACCATTCCAACACCAAGGTGCCGGGGGTGGTCGGCATCATGCGCATCTCGCGTGAGGGCTATCCGGACGACACCGCCTTCGATCCGAAGGATCCGCACTACGATCCCAAATCGGACCCGGAGAAGCCGCGCTGGTACCGCGTCGACGTCACCTTCGAACGCGAACTCGCGCGCACCATCCCGCTGGCCGAGATCAAGGACCACGCCGAGCAGCTCGAAGGCCTGCCGCTGGTGCGCAAGGGCAATCGCCTGTCGGTGATGCCGGTCGACAAGGCGCACTGGGACTTTATTCTGGACCTGGAGAACGCGGGCGAGGCCTGACGTCCGATCCGGCAACCCCGCGCGTAGCGTTGTCGAACCCAACAAGATTCGACTCGGCCTGCCCTTTGCACTGCTGCGAGCCGGCATCGCCGCCTGACGGGCTCCAAGCGGTTTCCCCAACCGTTGCCGAATCGGCCGCGCTTTACTGGCCGTCTGCACGCTCCCGGCGAAGCGCCGACCAAGGCGGCCGGAATGGAGCAGCCGATACGGGGGCGACAGGGCGTGCCGGAAACGCCAGGACGGCCGAGCAGCGCGGGGCATCGGCATGCAGCACCGACCCAAGAAAGTCTCTTCTCTTCTTTGGCCTGCACTGCTCGGCGCCCCGCTCCCGAGGGACCGGAGAGAGGCACGGCACCTGAGCCAGGGCGATTTCGTTGGCCCGCCAGGCGACGGAGACACGCCGCGCCGGCGAGTGCCCGGCGCACAGCGCCGGTGCGACCCGCCTGTTCGCGAACGGCCGAAACCGTTCGAGTTCTGGTCGCATCCGTCAACGTGACCTCGAGGCGCCCTCGTATTGGTACTTTTCCCGTCAGCAAGCACGGGAAGCGACTCGCGCAGCCGCGCGAAGTCATATCCGCTTCAGCTTCTCGAGAGCAACTCGGGGCAGACGTTCAGCCTCGTGCCACTCACCCGCGCGCCATCGCCTGATCGAGACGCTCGGTCACGGCTTCGACCGGGATCAGCGCCATCACCCCCGCGTCATCCTCGATGCGCGTGCCCCACTTGAGCGCGTCCGGCTCGGCGTCGCGATAGCGGCGTGCGGCTTGCGCGAAATAGTCCACGCAGAGGTGGCGGCTGCGGTAGGCACCGCTGCGGCGCGGATCGGTCGCGGCATGCAGCGAGATCGTGTCGATGTCGGTGGCGTTGGCCATATGTGCGGGCCCTGAGTCCGGCGTGACCAGCACCCGGCCGTGCTCGAACAGCGCCAGCAGTTGCTTGAGCGTGGTCTCGCCCACCAGATTGCGCACCGGCGTGACCATGGCCGCCTCGATCGCCGCGGCCATCTCGCGTTCGACCGCGCTCGGGCCACCCACGATCACGCTCGCCAGACCGTGCACGCGCGCGGCATGATCGGCGACCGCCGCGTAGCCCGCGACCTGCCAGTTGCGGCGCGTGTGGCTCGAGCAGGGGCTGATGAACAGGATCTCGCGATCGATCCCCTCGAGCAGCGCGCCGGCGGCCTCCCGATCGGCGGCGGCGATCGGCACCCGCCAGTCGAACACCGGTTCGCGCGCCCCCAGCACACCGGCGAACGCCAGGAAACCGTCCACCACATGGCGGCTCTCGATCGCGGGGATACGTTCGCGTACGAACAGCCGCTGGCCGTCGCGCGCGCGCCGGGCATCGAAACCGATCCGACGGTCGGCGCGCACGAGCAGGCTGATGCGGTTGGCCCGCCAGCTGGCATGCATGTCCAGCAGGGCGTCGAAACGCCGGCCGGCCAGCGCGCGCTTCAGAGCGCGCACGGCCTCGCGCCCGCCGTGCTTGTCGTAGACCAGACATTCCACGCCGGGGAGATCGGCCACCAGCGACGCCTCGGCACGATTGATGATCCAGCTGATCTCGATGTCCGGACGGGCCGCCTGCAGCGTACGGATGGTTGGCACCACGTTGGCGCAGTCCCCCAGCGCCGAGAGCCGGAGGATGCAGACCCGCCGCGGCGTCGCATGCGCGTGCGTCGCCGTCATCTCAGCGCGTTGCGGGATCGGTCGGCTTGGCCGCGTCGCCGGTCGCGCCGTCGGCCCCGGCCTCGGTACGGCCGTCCGCCTCACGCTCGGCCTCGATGAAGACCCGCTCCACGTGTTCGCACTCGGCCTTGATCGCGCGGTCCATGCCCTGCATGGCGGCCTGGATCTGCTCGCCGCTGAGCCCGGGGGCGAAGCGCACGCTGATGTTGACCAGTATGAATTCCGGGCCGACGTGCATGGTCAGCACTTCGTTGACACGCTCGACCGCCGGGTCACGGGCGACCAGCGCGCGGATGTCCCGCACCACGTGCTGATTCGCGGCTTCACCGATGAGCAGGCCCTTGGTCTCGATCGCCAGCCAGACCGCGGTGACCGCGAGGATCAGGCCGATGCAGATCGAGGCCAGGCCGTCGAACTGCGGGATGCCGGTGAGCTGGCCGGCCAGGAGCGCGGCGAAGGCAACGATCAGGCCGAGCATGGCGGCGCTGTCCTCGAACAGCACGAGAAAGGCGCCCGGGTCCTTGCCGCGACGCACGGCCTCGAACGGCCCCCATTTGCCGCGCACGCGGTTGAACTGCCACGCCGCGACGAACCAGGCCGCGCCCTCGAAGAGCATCGCCAGCCCCAGCACCACGTAGTTGATCAGCGGGCTTTCCACCGGATGCGGGTGCAACAGCCGGCTCACGCCCTCGTAGATGGAGATGCCGGCGCCCACGGCGAAGATGAGCACCGCCACCATGAAGCTCCAGAAATAGACTTCCTTGCCGTAGCCGAAGGGAAAGCGCGCATCCGCCGGCTGCTTAGCGCGCTTCATGCCGTAGAGCAGCAGCCCCTGATTGCCGGTGTCGACCGTGGAATGGATGCCTTCGGCCATCATCGCGGCGCTGCCGGTGAAGGCGGCGGCGATGAACTTGGTGATGGCGATCAGCAGATTGCCCGCCAGCGCAGCGTAGATGACGGTCCTGGATCCCGAGGCCATGCGCTCTCCTGTCTTGGGCGGGCGCGGCCCGGCGCCCGGCGGTCAGTCTACATACCCGCGCCCCGCGGCGCGGACGTCAGCCCGCCGGGTCGGGCGCGTTGTCGATCTTGTCGGGGCGGTCGTCGTGGGCCGGCGGATCGTCGGCCTCGTGTTCGGCCTCGATGAAGACGCGCTTGACCGTCGGGCAGCGTGTCTTGATCTCGCGGTCCATGCGCGCGATCGCGCTCTGAAGCTCGCGCCTGGAGAGATCGTCTCGAAAGCGCAGGCTGATGTTGGCGAGCACGTACTCCGGGCCGACGTGCATCGTCGGCACTTCGTTGACCCGTTCCACCGCCGGACCCCGCTCGAGCACCGCGCGGATCTCGGCGACCACGTACTGGTTGGCGGCCTCGCCGATGAGCAGGCCCCTGGTCTCGATCGCCAGCCCCACGGAGGCCATGGCGAGAATGAGCCCGATGCCGATGGAGGCGATGCCGTCGAAGATCTCGATGCCGGTGTACTGGGTCAGCGCCAGACCGCCGATCGCCAGGGCCAGACCGGCGAGCGCGGCCGTGTCCTCGAACAGCACGAGGAACTTGTTCGGATCCTTGCCGCGGCGCACCGCCTCCAGCGCGCCCCACCGGCCCTTCACGCGCCGGAACTCTCGCGCGGCGATCGTCCAGCTCGTGCCCTCGAACACGACCGCCAGTCCGAGCACGACGTAGTTCACATACGGGTGCGAGATCGGATGCGGGTGGAGGATCTTCTCCACGCCTTCGAAGATCGACAGCCCCGCGCCGAGGGTGAACAGCAGCACGGCGACCATGAAGCTCCAGAAGTAGATCTCCTTGCCGTAGCCGAACGGGTACTTCGCATCCGGCGGCCGGGCCGCACGCTTCATCCCGAACAGCAGCAATCCCTGGTTGCCGGTGTCGATCACCGAATGGATGCCCTCGGCGAGCATGGCGGTGCTGCCGGTGAACGCCGATGCCGCGAACTTGCTGACCGCGATCAGGCCGTTGCCGGTCAGCGCGGCGAGAACGACGAACTTCGAACCGGAATCGGACACGCGGCCGGACTAGTCGTTGTTGTGCAGGAACATCTGGTAGGCCGGGTTGCCGGTCTCCTCGGCGTAGTCGTAGCCGAGCGCGTCGAGCGCCGCGCGACAGTCGCCCTGCTCCGTCGGCGCGACCTGCATGCCGACCAGCACCAGGCCGTGGGCATGGCCGTGGTTGCGATAGTGGAACAGCGAGATGTTCCAGCGATCGCCCACCGCCTCGAGGAAGCGGCGCAGCGCGCCCGGGCGCTCGGGGAACTCGACGCGGAACAGCACCTCGTCGCCCACGCCCCGGGCCCGGCCGCCGACCATGTGGCGCACATGCAGTTTGGCCATCTCGTTGCGCGACATGTCGAGCACCGCATAGCCGGCGGCCTCGAGGTCGGCGATCATCGTGTCGCGCTCGGCGGTGCCGTTGCTCAGCTTCACCCCGGCGAAGACCTGCGCCCGGGCATGATCGGCATAGCGGTAGTTGAACTCGCTGATCGAGCGATCGCCGATGACCTCGCAGAACTGCCGGAACGAGCCCGGCCGCTCGGGGATGGTGACCGCCAGCAGCGCCTCGCGCTGTTCGCCCAGTTCGGCGCGCTCGGCGATGTAGGACAGCCGGTCGAAGTTGACGTTGGCACCCGAGGTGATCGCGACCAGGTGCTGATCCTCGATGCCGGTCTCGGCGGCATATTTCTTGGCCCCGGCGACGGCCAGCGCGCCGGCCGGCTCGGCCAGGGCGCGGGTGTCCTCGTAGATGTCGCGCACCGCCGCACAGATCTCGTCCACCGAGACCGTCATCATCGCGTCCACGTGCTTGGCGCACAGCCGGAACGGCTCCGCCCCGGCGCGCTTGACCGCCACGCCGTCGGCGAACAGGCCGACCTCCTTCAGGGTGACCCGCTCGCCGGCCGCCAGCGCCGCGCCCATGCTGGCCGCATCCTCGGGCTCCACGCCGATCACGCGGATTTCCGGGCGCACGCTCTTGATATAGGCGGCCACGCCCGCGAGCAGGCCGCCGCCGCCCACGCACACGAACACCGCGTGGATGTCCTGCGGGTGCTGGCGCACGATCTCCATGCCGATGGTGCCCTGGCCGGCGATCACGTCGGGATCGTCGTAGGGGTGGATATAGACCAGGCCGTCCCGTTCCTGCAGCTCGGCGGCGTGGGCCGCCGCGTCGTCGTAGCCGTCGCCGTGGAGCACGATCTCGCCGCCGAAACCGGCGACCGCGCGCACCTTGATCGCCGGCGTGGTGCGCGGCATCACGATCACCGCGCGGATGCCCATGTTGCGGCCGGCGAGTGCCACGCCCTGGGCGTGGTTGCCGGCCGAGGCGCAGATCACCCCGCGCTCGCGCTCGGCGGCGGTCAGCTGGGAGATTTTGTTGTAGGCACCGCGCAGCTTGAACGAGTGCACCGGCTGCAGGTCCTCGCGCTTGAGAAACAGCCGGTTGCCGATACGCGCGGAGAGCTGCTCCGCCGCCACGAGCGGCGTTTCGATCGCGACGTCGTAGACGCGCGCGGCGTTGATGCGCTTGAGATAGTCGGCATCGCCGACATCCACGGCCGGCGCCGAACCGGCCTCGGCGGTTTCGATCAGGCTGGAATTCATGGGAACGCGTCGTTTGAACCGGCGACAATGCTAAACCCTAACCCGGCCGCAGGCCATGCGCGCGGGTCGCCCGTGGCCGGACCCATCGCGTATCATGCGGCGAGTTTCAGACAGCGGGGCCGGAATGGATTCCTCCATCGTGTTCATCGGCGGCGGCAACATGGCCACCAGCCTGGTCAGCGGGCTGCGCAGCGCCGATTGTCCCGGCGAGCGCATCACCATCGTCGAACCCGACGCCGACAAGCGCCGACAGCTCGCCGACGACCACGGCGTCCGCACCGTGGCCGAGGCCGACGCCGAGGTGCTCGGCGCCGACGCGGTGATCCTCGCGGTCAAGCCGCAGCTGCTGCCCGAGGTCTGCGCCGATCTCGCGACCCGCTTCGCCGACCGCCGGCCGCTGATCATCTCGATCGCCGCGGGCGTGCCGCTGGCCGCGCTGGCGCAGTGGCTGGGCGAGGACTTCGCCTTCGTGCGCTGCATGCCGAACACGCCGTCGCTCATCGGTGCCGGGGCCACCGGCCTGTATGCCGGCACCGGGGTGACCGCCGACCAGCGCGAGCTCGCCGACGCCATTCTGGCGACCGCGGGGATCACGGTCTGGGTCGACGCCGAATCCCTGCTGGACGCGGTGACCGCCACGTCGGGCAGCGGCCCGGCCTACTTCTTCGCCTTCATGGAAGCCATGCACGCCGGCGCCCGCGAGCTCGGGCTGGACGACGACACCGCCCGCGAGCTGGTGCTGCACACGGCGCTGGGCGCGGCCCGCATGGCCATCGAATCCGGGGACGATCCGGCCACCCTGCGCGAGAAGGTCACCTCCAAGGGCGGCACCACCGCCGCCGCGCTCGACCGCTTCGAGGCGGGCGATCTCAACGCGCTGGTGCGCGACGCCATGCAGGCGGCCGCCCGGCGCGCCGACACCCTGGGCCAGGCACTGATGGACGACACACGCCGATGACATACAACGCGAACAACGCGCTGCTGTTCCTCGTCGATACCGTGATCGCGCTGTACACGGCCGTGGTGCTGCTGCGCGTGATCCTGCAGCTGGTGCACGCCGATTTCCGCAACCCGATCTCGCAGTTCGTCTGGCAGGCCACGCGCGTGCCCGTCGGCCTGGCGGGCCGGCTGATTCCGCGCTGGCGCAATCTGGACGTGCCGGCGCTGGTCTTCGTCGTCCTCCTGTGCCTGATCAACATCCAGGTGGATCTGTGGCTGGCCGCGCCCGAGTTCGGCGGGCAACCGCTGCTCATCGTCTGGTGGGCGGTGCTCAAGACCGGCGTGCTGATCTGCAACTTCTATTTCTTCACCATTCTGGTGCAGGCGCTGATGTCCTGGATCGCCCCCAATCAGTACTCGCCCGCCGCGGCGATGCTGTTCACCGTCAATGAGCCGCTGCTGCGCCCGGTGCGCCAGTACATGCCGTCGCTGGGCGGGCTCGATCTGTCGCCGCTGGTCGTCATCATCGGCCTGCAGGTCGTCAGCCGCCTGCTGCCCCTGCCTGGTTTGTTCCGCTAGCTGCCGATGGCCGAGCCGAACCCCCAGTCCGTCGGAATCGTCGAACCGCAGACGCTGCACGTGGCCGAGACCATGCCGCTGGACTGCGGCAAGACGATCGACCGCTTCGATCTGGTCTACGAGACCTACGGCACCCTCAATGCCGACCGCTCGAACGCGGTCCTGGTCTGCCACGCGCTGTCCGGCAATCATCACGCCGCGGGCTATCGCAGCGAGGACGACGAAAAGCCCGGCTGGTGGGACAAGTGCATCGGCCCGGGCAAGATGATCGACACCGACCATTTCTTCGTGGTCAGCCCGGCGAATCTCGGCGGCTACAACGGCTCGACCGGTCCCGGCAGCCTGCATCCGGAGACCGGACGCCACTACGGCCCGGACTTCCCGGTGCTGACCTGCAGCGACTGGGTGCGCTCGCAGAACATCCTGCGCGAGGCCCTGGGCATCGAGCAGTGGGCCGCCGTGATCGGGGGCAGCCTGGGCGGCATGCAGGTGATGCAGTGGTCGATCGACTATCCCGACCGCATCGCACACGCGATCGTGATCGCGGCCGCGCCCAAGCTCTCGGCCCAGAACATCGCCTTCAACGAGATCGCCCGGCAGGCGATCATCACCGACCCGGAGTTCCACGACGGCCGCTACTACGAACACGGCGTCGTGCCGCGGCGCGGGCTGATGCTTGCCCGCATGCTCGGCCACATCACCTATCTGTCGGACGACGCGATGCGCGCCAAGTTCGGCCGCGACCTGCGCGAGGGCCGCATCAACTACGGCTTCGACGTCGAGTTCCAGGTGGAGTCGTATCTGCGTTATCAGGGCGCGTCGTTCGTCGACCGCTTCGACGCCAACACCTATCTGCTGATGACCAAGGCACTGGACTACTTCGACCCGGCGCACGAGACCGGCGGCAGCCTGGCCAAGGCCTTCGCCCCGGCCACCGCGCGCTTCATGGTGGTCTCGTTCACTTCCGACTGGCGCTTCGCGCCGGAGCGCTCGCGCGAGATCGTGGATGCACTGGTGGACGCCGGCAAGCAGGTCTCCTACGCCGAGGTCACCTCCGACCTCGGCCACGACGACTTCCTGCTGACCATGCCGCACTACGTTCACACGCTGCGCACCTATCTCCACCGCGTGGCCTGCGAGCGCGACACATGAGCGTGCCCGCGGCCCCCACACGCGCCGAACTGCGCCCCGAGCTCGCGCTGATCTCGGACTGGATCGCGCCGGAGACGCGGGTGCTGGATCTCGGCTGCGGTGACGGCACCCTGCTCGCCCACCTGCACGCCGCGCGCAACGTTGCCGGCTACGGCCTCGAGATCGACGCCGACAACGTCATCGCCTGCGTCGCGGCCGGCGTCAACGTACTGCAGATGGATCTCGACGACGGGCTGTCCCAGTTCGAGAGCAAAAGCTTCGACTACGTGGTCATGAGCTCGGCGCTGCAGGAAGTGATGCGACCCGACCTGCTCATCGGCGAGATGCTGCGCATCGGCCGCGAATCCATCGTCACCTTCCCGAACTTCGGCCACTGGCGGCCGCGCGCCTCGCTGGGCCTGCGCGGCCTGATGCCGGTGTCCCGGACGCTGCCGAACCGGTGGTACGATACGCCCAATATCCATCTCTGCACGGTGCGGGACTTCGAGGCGCTATGTCGGGACAAGCAGGTCGAGATCGTACGCCGGCACGTCGTCAACCATGCCCATCAGAGCAACGTCATGATGCGCACCTTCCCGAATCTGCTCGGCGAGATCGCGCTCTATCAGCTGCGGGGCCACGACACGGACTGATCGCACTCGCCGTGCTGGCGCTCTTCGCCCTGGCCGGGCCGGTACAGGCGGGCAGCGTCGACAGCGGCGACTACACCGTGCAGTACAGCGCCGTGAACAGCATGCAGATCCCGGCCTCGGTCGCCGAGGCCAACGGCATCGAGCGCGCCGGCGACCGCGCCGTGGTCATGGTCACCCTGCAGCGGCCCACCGCCGACGCCCCGCTCAACGCCGTGCCCGCCCGGGTGACCGGGCAGGCCCGCACCCTCATGGGCGAGACCCGGCCACTGTCGTTCACCCAGGTGGAAAGCGCCAACAGCGTCTACTCGCTCGCCGGGCTGCCGATCAGCGACGACGACACCCTTACCCTGTCGCTGGACGTGCGCGCCGAGGACGGCAGCGCGATGATCCCCGTGGAGTTCAACCAGACCTTCTACACCGAATAGTAGCGGCCCGCGTCTGCACGGTCCCGGCCGCTACTCGCCGGTGACCGTCAGCTTGGCGCGTATGAATTCGCTGTGCGGCAGGTACAGCAGCTCGGCCATCTCGCGCAGCAGATGCTCCTCCTGGGCATCGAGATGCCGGTCGGCATAGGCCACCCGCCAGAGCATCTCCAGCACCTGGCGCTTCTCGGTCGGGTCCAGCCCGTCGTTGAGCGTCTTCAGGAAACGATAGAGCGAGACGGCCTCCTGAGCCTCCGGCCGCGCCGCGTCCAGCAGCTCCTCGGTCTCGTCGTCGTCGAGTCCGAAATAAGCCTTGAGCTGGCGGCGGATCTCCGCGTACTCCTCGGGCGCGTGCTGGTGATCGGCGTGGGCCATCTCCAGCAGCAGGACGGCCGCGGCGATCCGCTTGCCGGCCTCCGGGTCGCGCTGTTCGTCCGGATCCGGATCGATCGCGTGCCGCAGTCGTTCGAGCAATCCCATAGAAGCCTCCACTAACCCTCGTCGCTGTCCAGAAAGGCGATGACCCGCTGCCGCAGGTCGGTCAGGCGGCCGTGCAGGAAATGCCCGGCACCCGCCAGGATCTGGACATCGACCGGCGGCTCGAGTGCCCGCACGGCCGCAATCGATGCGTCGACGTCGATCACATCGTCGGCGTCGCCGAAGATCGCCAGCCACTCGGTCTCCGGCCGTGGCGGGGCGCCGTCGAAGTAGGCCGCGGGAAAACCGACGGTCACCAGCCGCGGCGCGCCGTCGCCGGCGGCCAGCCGCAGCGCCACCGCGGACCCGAACGAAAAGCCGCAGACGCCGGCCAGCGGCTCGCCGGAGGCCTCGAGCGCCCAGTCGCGCACCGCGCGGGCATCGTCGACCTCGCCGACGCCGTCGTCGAAGCCGCCCCCGCTTTCGCCCACACCGCGGAAGTTGAAACGCACGGCGGTGTAGCCGGCCTCCACCGCGGCCCGGGCCATCATGTAGGTGACCTTGTTATCCAGCGTCCCGCCCTGCTGCGGATGCGGATGACAGACCAGGACCAAACCGCCGGTGGCCTCATCCGGTCGGCCGACACTGACCTCGAGCGGGCCGTCCGGGCCGTCGATCAATCCGCGGGTGCTCTCGCCCGCATCAGGCCATTCAAGCATTGCTGTCGTTTCCTTCCTGTCGTTCCCGTTCGAGCGCTGCCTCGCTGTCCGGCAGGGCGCCGGGCAGCGTGCGGCCGCTGGCCGCCACGGCGCGCTCGGCCCGTGCGCGGCGCCGATCGCCGGCATCCTTTTTCGGCGCGTAATAGATCAGCGTGTCGCCGACCTCGGCGCGCGGCGTGCCGCCGGCGGCGTTGAACAGCAGCGTGCCGTCGGCATAGCGCCGGGCGATGAAGATCGCGTCGGCCGGGCAGTCGCGTTTGAAGTCCTCGAAACTGTAGCTCTCGGTGATGCGCGTCTTGTAGAACTGCCAGCTCTGGAAATGCCGCCGCCACAACTCCTCGTACTGGGCGTTGTTGTTGAAGGCGGGCCGCCCGCGCAGCGGCCGGGCGACGATCTTGGCGCCGTTATCCTCGTCGGCGGCGTACATCGGCAGCTGGAAGACCCTATCGTGCTCCAGGCTGGTGACGTAGTGGGAGCACACCAGTGCGTTGTAGGCGTCGTTGCTGGTGGCGGCCAGCAGGCAGGCGATCTCGTTGAGCTCCAGCGACTGCTGGATCTGTTCGGAGAGCACCTCACCGTAGAGCACCCTTACGCCGGCCAGCCGCGCCGTGCGCAGCCGGTGCCAGGACGAATCCACCAGCACCACCTGCACGTCCAGTTCGTTGGTCAGCGCGCGGGCGAGCTCCGTCGACCAGGGCGAGGCACCGACGATGAGAACGCCCTTGGGCTCCGACGACAGGCGCAGCCAGCGGGCCAGTCGGCCGATGGAAAAGCCGTGCAGGATGACGGTGGAGAACACCACCGCGAAGATCAGCGGCAGCAGCTGCTCGGCGCCGCCGTAGCCGGCCTCGACCATGCGCGGGCCGAACACGCCGGCCACCGCCGCCGCCACGATGCCGCGAGGCGCGATCCAGCCCACGAGGACCCGGTCGCGCCAGTTCATGTCGGTGAACATCGTGGACAGGAACACCGCCGCCGGCCGCACCACAAACAGCACCGCCAGCACCAGCGCGCCCGCGTGCCAGTCCAGATGCAGCAGCACGTTCGGATCCAGATCGGCGGTGAGCACGATGAACACGGTCGAGACCATGAGAATCGTGATGTATTCCTTGAATCGACGCAGTTCGGCCATGCCCGCGATCGACATGTTGCCCATGATCATGCCCATCACGGTCACGGCCAGCAGGCCAGCCTCGGCGAAGAACTCGCTGGCCACGCCGTAGATCACGAGCACGAAGGCGAAGGTCAGCGGCGCCTTGAGATATTCCGGAACCCAAGTGTGATTGAACGCCCAACCGAGCAGCCAGGCCACGCCGCCGCCGAGGATCAGCGAGATCAGGATCGCCCAGCCCAGATCGATGAACACCTGCATGCCGTCGGCCGCGTCGGCCCCGGCAAACACGAAGTACTGGAAGACCAGCACCGCGAGCAGCGCCCCGATCGGGTCGTTGATGATGCCTTCCCATTTCAGGTACGAGGCCGTGCGGCGATTGAGCCCGGCCTGCCGCAGCATGGGGATGATCACCGTCGGCCCGGTGACGATCAGGATGGCGCCGAACAGCAGCGACACCGGCAGGCTCAGCTGGCCGATGTAGTGCGCGGCCAGCGTGTACAGCAGCCACGACAGCGCCGCGCCCACCGACACCAGGCGCTTCACGCCCGAGGCGGCCTCCTTGAACTCGTGCAGCCGCAGGCTCAGCCCGCCCTCGAACAGGATCACGGCCACCGCCAGGCCCACCAGGGGCGACAGCACCTCGCCGATGTCCTCGCTGGGATTGACCACGCCCAGCACCGGCCCGGCGAGCACGCCGCTGACCAGAAACAGCACGATCGCCGGCATCTTCAGCCACCACGCCACCCACTGGGAGAACACGCCCAGCGCGACGATGGTGATGAGAATGATGGACAGATGATGTTCCATGCGCTATCCGACGCCGACGACGAATCGCCGCGCTGTGCTCGCAGTGAATGGGGATACCGGCGTCAGCATACGCATTCCGGCCGCTTCACGCCCGCCGTCGACGGGCGTGGCACTCGGGCGCGCGCGCCCGGCGCTAGAGCGAATCCCAGCTGTTCTTGCGACGCCGGCGGAACAGCGGCAGCACCAGGCCGACGACGATGCCGCCGACGAGGATGAGCGCGCCGATCTTCATGCCCTCGCGACGGCTCTGCAACGCCTCGTTCTGATGGCGCAGCCGTTCGAGCTCGCTTCGCATCGACATGATCTGCTCGCGGAATTTCTCGTTCTCTTCGCTGATGCGGATGGCATCGGCCGACGTCTCCCGCAGGTTCTGGAGCTCGGAGGACAGCCGCTCGTTCTCGGAAACCAGCTTGCGCTTGGTCTCGCCGAGCTCCTTGGAGCCGCTCAAGGCCTCCGAGAGCTCTTCCTTGAGTTCGGCGTTCTCCTGTTTCAGCGCTTCGGTCTGCTGCTGCATGTCCGCGATCCGGGTGCGGGCCGCCGGGTCCTCGGACAAAAAGCGCGTCAGCACGTACCCGGTGTCGCCGTCTTCCGTGCGGATCTCGGTCCAGCCGTTACTCTCGGAGCGCGTCTCGACCCGATCGCCGGCGGCCAGCAACTCGGTGATCCGATAGCTCGTCCCGGGCCCCCGCCGCATGTTGATCGACAATTCATCGCTGACATAGCGCGTCGCCGCACTCGCCGAAACGGTGACCATTATCAGGCCGGCCACGCCGACCAGCTGTCCCACCCGATACCGCATGCTCGCCCTTTCGAATGCACAATGCTCGGCGCGATCCCTGACCGGCGCGCCCCGACCGAGGCCGCGAGTGTAGCAAACCGCATGCGCGCGACCAGACCGCCCCGACGGCCTTGCCCGACGCGCTAGACTGCCGCCAGTTTCGATCGACCCATTCGACCCGCCATGCTCTTGACCGACATCGGCGCCAACCTGGCGCACGAAAGCTTTGCCGAAGACCTGGACGCGGTGCTCGAGCGCGCCGACGCGGCCGGCGTGAGCCGCCTGATCGTGACCGGCAGCGACCTGGCCAGCAGCCGCGCGGCCATCGACATCGCCCGGGCCCACCCCGGCCGCTGCCACGCCACCGCCGGCCTGCATCCACACCACGCCGAGGACTGGGACGAGCCCCTGGCCGGGCTCATGCGCCGGGCCGCGTCCGGCGGCGACATCGTCGCCATCGGCGAGGCGGGGCTGGATTTCTTCCGCGACATCTCCCCGCGGGCGGCCCAGGAGCGGGTGTTCGCCGCCCAGCTCGAGATCGCCTGCGAACACGGCCTGCCGGTCTTTCTTCACCAACGCGAGGCCCACGCCCGGTTTCTGCCGATCCTGCGCGATTACCTGCCGGACCTGCCGCGCGCCGTGGTGCACTGCTTCACCGACGACGGCGACGCCCTCGATGCCTATCTCGCCGAGGACCTGCACATCGGCATCACCGGCTGGATCTGCGACGAGCGCCGCGGCGCCGAGCTGCACGCCATCGTCGACCGCATTCCCGACGACCGCCTGATGATCGAGACCGACTGCCCCTACCTGATGCCCCGTACGATCCGGCCGAAACCCCGGACACGCCGCAACGAGCCGGCCAACCTGCCCTGGGTGCTGCAGACCGTGGCCGAGGCCCGCGGGCAATCGCAGGAGGCCGTGGCGGCCCACACCCACGCCAATGCCGCGCGGTTCTTCGGACTCACGGACGTCGGCTGAACGACACCCGGTGCACTACGGATGTCCATTCGTCGTGCACAACCGGTATGCTCCACGTTCTACCCAGACAATCCCATCAGGGAGGCTCCCCCATGTCCCAGAATCCCGAATCCGAAGCGCTCCGCAAGGACATCGACCAGCTCAAGCGCGATCTGTCCGCACTGGCCGAAACCTACAAGCGCTCGTCCGAGCAGCGCGCACAGGCCGGCATCGACTCCGCACGCGGCAAGTACGATGAACTCAAGCGCGAGGCCAACCGCCAGACGCAGGATCTCGGCAGCGAGATCGAATCGCGCCCGTTCACCAGCGTGCTCGCGGCGTTCGGCATCGGCCTGGTCCTGGGCAAGCTCATCGGTCGATAACCCATGAATGCCAAGGCAATACTGGCCAAGGCGTTCAGCCTCAACGTCCTCATCTGGCTGGGGATGCTCACCGCATTCGCCGGACTGCTCTGCTGTGCGGCCGGCGTCTACATGCTGCTGGCCAACCAGTTCACGCCGGCCGAGGCGGCACTGATCACCGGTGGCGGCCTGATCGGCCTCGTCATGCTGTTGCTGGTGATCGTGCTGATCGCCAGCGCCGGCGGCAAGAAGAGCAAGGCCAAACAGCTGCGTCGCAATCCGGACAACATGCTGGAACAGCAGCTGCGCCCGGTGATCGGCGATCAGGCGACCAACTGGGCCAAGCGCAACACCGGCCTCGCGGTCGTGGGCGCCCTGTCGGCCGGCGTGATCCTCACCGCCAGCCCGCGGATCCGCTCGCTGCTGATGGGCGCGGCCGGACCGCTGGCCACCCGCAAGGCCATCCAGGCCCTGCAGGACCTGTCCGACAACGGCGACTGACGGCGGCGCGGGACGCAACGACGAACGGAAGGCGCCGCCCCGGCGCCTGACGTCTGCCCCGACCGCACCGAGCCGTTTCGGCGCGGAGCGGCGGCCACGCCTGCCCGGCTGTCGGTATTCATGACAGGTTCAGGTAGGCCATTGCAGAGCGGTACACGGTTCCATGCGCACCGTCGAAACCGCCATTAACGCCAGATGACGGCGTGTATACCCGCGCGGCCCCGCATATGCGGGGCAAAAGTCGCCGTGCCCGGCTGTCGAGAAATCTTACGACACCGCTATCCCTGCTGCTGAAAAGAAACACAACAAGCTGAATAAAAACGGTTATTATTCTGGCATCGATTTTGCCGGTTTATGGGTGATTGCGGTACCGGATCCTCGAATCATCCGTATCGGCCCAATCGGCAACGCGGAGCGCATGCGCCGCCGGGTGGACCGATAGCCGCTTTCATAACCGTTGTGCGGTGGCCGGGGTCGCGTTTCTGGGGAGCGTGATCCCGGTTTTAGGTCGCACCGCGGCGAACGACTCGGGGGCCGGGCAAGCGGTCCCGGAGATTCGACGACGGTTGTCCCGCAATCCCGCGTCAGACGCACGTACCGGACGCGCAACGACGGCGAACGTCGTGGCGATCTGCGGCCCGGCGCCATCTCGCCGGCGGCTGCCATTCCACACTGGCCGAACCGGCGAGCGATCACGCCCCGAGTCCGTTTCAGCCCCGTATCCTGCCCCGGACGACCCCGAGCGCGCGGGCGCGGTTCATCCGCCCACGGTCCGTGCCCGAGTCGCGGCGACGATCACGCATGGCGCGGCCCGAGCATGATGATTGCCGCGCCCAGCAGACAGACGACGACGCCCACGATATCGGCGGTCGTCGGCCGGACCGAATCCACTACCCACAGCCAGGCCAGCGCCACGCCGATATAGATACCGCCATAGGCCGCATAGACCCGCCCCGCGGCCTCCGGATGCAGCGTCAGCAGCCAGGCGAAGCCCGCCAGGCAGACGCCCGCGGGCACCAGCAACCAGGCGCTGTGGCCCTTGTGCAGCCACAGGTACGGCAGATAGCAGCCGATGATCTCCACCACCGCGGTGAAGACGAACAGACCGAAGACCTTGAGCAGTGCCATGCTTGTCCGTGTTGGATCGGGGTGGATGCCTGCGGCCGCGAGCGGCCGCAGGCGGCGCGAATACGCGCCGTGCGTCGCAATTAAAGCAAGACGCGTGCCTTCGACCACCGGCCGCTGTTGCACGGGCGTGGTGCAGGATACCGTGGCAGGCGGCGGCGCTCGGCAACCGACACGCGCCCGACCGCTTCAATGCGTGCCGGGTGCGGTGACCAAGCCGGCCGTGCGCGGGGTGCGCGGGGTGCGCGTATCTCGGTGTGCGGCATCGAACTATTTATCCGCCCTACGCGGGGCACGCGGGCATCATGACGCTCCAACGCGCGAGGCGGCACGCGAGCCAGCGCTTCATCGGCGTGCCTGGCCTGTCAAACGGCAACGCGCCCTCAGTCGTCGATATCCAGCCGCAGCCGCGTGATCGTCGCCGTGCCGTCGCGCACCCGCAGCGTCGCCGCTTCGCTCAATGTCAGCTCGCGGGCGTCGGGCGCCGTGCCGAGCCGCTCCTCGATCTCGGAGAAGGCGAGGACCCCGTCCTCCGTGGCCAGCAGCTGCGGCGTGCCCCGCCGATAGCGGTACGCGTCGGCCTGCTCGAAGGTATCGCGCCAGAGCGTTTCCAGCTCGGCCCGCGTCAGGCGCGTCCAGCCGGCGCCGTTGGGCAGGCGCACGCGGATCTCCGCGTCGCGGTCGATCCGGGCCACGATCCCCGCGGCATCGCGGCCCCCGGCGGCCTCGTCGACGGCGCGCAGCGTCGCCAGCACGGCCTCGCGTCGCGCCGCGTCGAGCGCGCCCCGGCCCGCCTCGCCCTCGCCGCGCTCGACCAGGAACTGCTGGGCCTCCGGATCGTTGCCTGTCCAGGCCGCGGTGCGGATCCACTCCAGCCCGGCCAGCTGCTCGCCGCGCGCGTAGAGGCGCCGGCCCAGCAGCCACTGCGCCTCGGTCGTATCCTGCTCGGCGGCCTCGCGCAGCCAGCGGCCCGCGGCCTCGGTGTCGGCCGTGGTCCCGCGCCCGTCCCGATAGGCCAGCGCCAGCTGCAGCATGGCGTTGCCCGAGCCCTGCTCGGCGGCGCGGCGATACCAGGTCAGGGCCCGGGCCTCGTCGCGCCCGGTGCCCTCGCCGGCGGCATACATGTTGGCCAGGTTCGTCATGCCCTGCACGCTGCCCGCCTCCGCCAGCGCTTGGTAGCGCTCGAACGCGGCCTCGTAGTCGCCGGATTTATAGACCGCATAGGCCTTGAGCACGCGCACCATCTCGCGCGCGACATGATCCTGATCCCCGGTCGCCGGCGACGTGCCGAACGAGGACGTCTGTGCGACCGCGCCCGTCGCCAACAGCAGGCCCATCGCCGCCGCCGTTCCGCGCAGCCCTCGCCTCCCGCCGTTTCCGATGGTCATGCCGCCCCCTGAGCGCGCCGGTATCGAATCCCGAGACTAGCAGCCTGCGGACGAAACGGGCGCGAAAGACGACGCACACGGAAACGAAAGCGCAACCATTCGGCATGCCACGAAGGCCAGGCCGATCAGCCGGCGGGCCCGATCGCCGTCGAGCCCCCTGGCCGGCGCCCGACCCGGCCACGCCTTTTACGTTCGCAGCACGCACTAAGGCTCCCGCCCGCAGACAGCTCAAACCCGACACCGACGGCGCGGCGTGGACCCGCGGCGGCCGAGCGTGGATACTCGTATCGCTCACCACAGAACCATCAAAGGGAGATTCGCATGCGCAAGGCTGTCACCATCCTCGCGGTCGCCACCGCCGGGCTCGCACTCACCGCCTGCGGCGATTCCGAGCCGCATCGGCCGCATTCGCACGGCGGTCCCGCGGCCGCGCCGCCGGCCTCGCCCGCCATCCATTTCCAGGTCAACGACGCCAACGGCAACGCGATGGACCTCACCATCGAATGCGGCGCCGATACGTCGCTCAAGGAATGCGCCGAGGTCAATCAGAAGATCATCGACAAGGTCTCGTCGGCACAGGGCAAGGCCGGCAAGTAGGCGCGCGGACCGGGCGCGACCGCACGACGCCGCGCGTCCGGCTCGCCCGGCCAGCACCGAGCCGCACCGCCGCGATGGCGATCTACCGCCGGTCCGGGCCCGAACCTGCCCAGGGCCGGCTCGCCCGGCCGCCGGCGCGATGCCGGGCCGCCCCGCACACCGGCGGTATCGATCTCAAACCGCCAGATCCTCGCGACGCGCGCGCAGCCGCCGCGCGTCCTGCGGCGACGGCAACAGCGCCAGCCCCGCCGTGAGCAGCCCGAGGCGCCCCAGAAACATGAGCACGATGATCACCCACTTGCCGGTGTCGTCGAGGGTGCGGTCGCGCCGAGGCTCAGGCCCACGGTGCCGATCGCCGAGGTCGCCTCGAAGATCAGCGGCACGAAGCCGCCGGCCTGGGTGAGCAGCAGCGCGAAGGTGCCGGTGATCAGGCAGATCATGTAGAAGGCGAACGCCGCGAGCGCCGAATTCACGCGCGCGGTGTCGATCTCGCGGCCGGCCAGCACGACCCGCTCGCGCCCGCGCAGCGTGGCCACGATGGCGCCCAGAAACACCGCCGCGGTCGTGGATTTCACGCCGCCACCGGTACCGGACGGCGACGCGCCGATGACCATGGCCACCACGATCAGCAGCAGCGACGCCAGCGCCATGTCGTTGATGGCGTAGGTATCGAAGCCCACGGTGGTCATCGCCGTCATGGTCTGGAAGAACGCCGCCAGCCAGCGCTCGCCCATCGGCAGTGCGGCGAGCGCGTCGTCGGCGAGCCCGATCAGCAGCGTGCCGACGAT
Source organism: Salinisphaera orenii subsp. halophila YIM 95161 (assembly GCF_003732545.1). Lineage (GTDB taxonomy): Bacteria > Pseudomonadota > Gammaproteobacteria > Nevskiales > Salinisphaeraceae > Salinisphaera > Salinisphaera orenii_A. The sequence continues at coordinate 39,080 of NZ_AYKF01000075.1, forward strand.
CATCAGCCCGAAGGTCACCCGCAGGATGATCGTCGAGGTAAGCGATACCCGGCCCGGCCGGCCGCGCGCCAGCCGCCACACATCGCTCATCACGATGAAGCCCAGCGCGCCGAGGATGCTCAGCGCCGCGATCGTGAGGTTGATGACGACGTCGTCGCGAAAGCCTTCCAGGCTGGTGTTGAACAGGCTGAAGCCGGCCGTGCAGAACGCCGAGATGGCGTGAAAGATACCGTTCCAGACCGGCGCGGGCGCGTCCGCGGCCATGAAGGCGGGCACCAGAATCGCGGCACCGATCGCCTCGATCACGAACGTGAACAGCACCACGCCGCGGATGAAGCGCGCCAGTTCCATGCCGCGGGGCAGCACGAACGCCTGGCGCGCGACCTTGGTGTGCAGCGAATCCAGCCGGTGGCGCACCGCCAGCATGAAGAACGAGCCCAGCGTCATGTAGCCGATGCCGCCGAGCTGGATCAGGCCGATGATCACCAGCTCGCCGAAGAAGCTGTAGCTGTCCGCCGGACTGATCGAGGCCAGACCCGTGGTGGATACCGCCGACGTGGCGATGAACAGATGATCCAGCCATGCGACGTCCTCGGCCGCCTGCGCCCACGGCAGGCAAAGCAGACCGAACCCGATCAGCACATACAACGCATAGCCGCCCGCCACCAGCCGCACCGGACGCTGGCGTCCCAGAAACCCGCGCACCCACCGCCACGCTCGCATACCGGACCGCCTCACCCGTCCCGACAGGACACGCGAGCGTGATGATACGACGACGCCGGCGCCCGCGGACCACGGCGGACACAAAAACTCCGCCGGGTTGCTACGCCCTCCTGAATGGCCCGGCACGCGGGCCGCAGGACGGCTCAGTCCACCGGCTGCCGGAGCGCATCGAGCCAGCGCACGGCTCGCTTCGCGGTCGCGTCCCGCATCACCAGGCCGAGATGCGACACGCCATCGAGCAGCTCGATATCCACGGCCGCGTTGTGCGGCGTGATCGCCGGCGCGTAGCGCTCCGGCCGAAAGGCCTCGTCCTCGGCGCCGGCCAGCAGGAGCGCCGGCGCGTCGAGGGTCGCGAACGCCGAGCGGTAGTCCGCCGGGCCGAAGCCCGTCATCAGCCGATACGAGTAGGCCAGTGTCTCCCGCCCGGTCCGATACCGCGCCGGCAGGTCGAAGTACAGCACATCCACACCGTTGAACCAGCGAATGCCCAATGCGTTCGCCGCCGCGATCGGCACGATGCGCCACAGATTCGGCCTCGCCCAGCCGTTGCCGCTCGGCCGCGCAGTGGGCGCGTCGTGGCCGAGATACGGCGCCAGCAGCAGATACCCCGATGCGAGATCGCCATGCTCTCCGGCCGCGAACCGCAACGCCAGGCCGCCGCCCGAGGAATGGCCGCCCACGATGACGCGGCCAGCGCCGCCCCACGACCGCAGATGGCCGACGAGATCCGCGAGATCGTCCTCGAGCTGGTCGATATAGGCGATATCGCCGCGCCGGCCCGGCGACGGCCCGTGGCCGCGCAGATCCGGCGTGACCACCTGCGCGGCGCCAGCGCCCGCGACCGCATTAGCGAAGCGTTGCAGATACACGCTGTCGGTGGCCGAGCCATGGATCAGGATCAGCCAGACCGGCGAATCCGCTTCGTAGTGGCGATAGTGCAGCCGGGCGCCGTCGCGCGCCCGATACGGCTGGCGCGGTGGCAGGGCGCCAGCGGTGTCGTCCGGCGCCATCAGCGCCGAGAAGTCGAGCCCGTCCGGCGTTGGCGACGAGCCTTCGCCCGAGCAGCCGAGCGGACAGGCCAGCATGGCAGCCAGCACGGCGGCGAGGCCGGGCCGGTTCACCGCCGGCCAGCACGCATCGGCATCGACGCCCGAATGGGCGCGAGGCCGCGAATCGAGCGCCCGCTTCGCCTCATCCGGTCATCGTGTTGCCGACTTGGGCAGCGGTCAAACACCGGCGCATTCTCCGAGTCGCGGAGCGTCCACGCAGCGGTCCGCGAACAGGCATCCGCTACCCGGCCGGGACGCATCCGAATACGTCGGCGCATTCACCGGCCCACAGCACGCCAACGCTCGGCCGGCGTCGGCGATCAACCAGCACGCAACGAAAAACGCGCCCGAAGCGACGGTGCACGGCACCCACCGCTTCGAACGCGTTTCGTCGCGAGGGCGGCTCACCGCCCCGTCGTCCGTCGCGTTACATGATCCCCATGAACGACAGTATCGCGATCACCACGACCACAAGCCCCACGAGATAGATGATCTGGTTCACGGCGTCTCCCTGACTGATTGATTCTGCATCGATCGTATCATCGAAAGTCTGCCCGAGTACGACGCATCGCAGCCGGGCGCCACCGGCCGAACCGAACGCGAGGCACCGCGGCGATCCTTTCGCGCGCCGGCAGCCGTCAACGGCCCGCCCCTGCGACGCATTCGATGCCCACAGACAGGCGATGCATCGCATCGATAGCCGTCGGGCGGCCGGTTTCGTGCCCATCGGTCATACCGGATACGCTGGTTCAACTGTCGGCGCCGACGTTAAACTCGCGACGGTGCCAGACTCGCGAAAATCGCTGCGGACAGCGGCCCCGCCCATCACGGGCGCCGGCGCAGCCGCCAGCGCCTCCCGCTCGCACCCGCAACGCGCCGGGGCCGAGCGGCTCACAGCGCCCCCTACAGTCATAACGAGAACAAGAAATGAACGACAATCCGACGTGTCCGGTCTGCAGCAACCAATCCTGGGACAATCGCGGCCACCGGACCTATCACCGCGCGGATCGGCAGCGCGGCGCGCGGCCCTATCGCAACGCCATGGAGGTCCTGTTCGACGTCTGGGCGCCGGGCCAGGACGCCTTCCGCGTCGAGTTCATCGCCTGCCGCAACTGCGGCTTTCTGACCTACAGCCCCCGGCCGACCGCCGACGACATCGCGCGCAAGTATCGGCACACGCCGAGCGACAGCGCCCAGGACGCGCCGGCGGCCACAGCGGCGCTCAGCCGGCAGGACGTTCGCCGCGCGCGGCGCCTGACCCGACTGATACTGGGCGAAACGAAAGCCAAGTCGACCCGCGGCCTGCGCGTGCTGGACTTCGGCGGCGGCGACGGCCGCATGCTCAGGGGCCTCGTCGACCGCGGCGCGCTGTGTCATCTCGTCGACTATTCCGAGCGCGTGCACCCGGGCGTCACCAAGATCGGCGACACCGAACACGACATCCCTGCGGATGCCAATTACGACGTCATCATCTGCAGCCATGTGGTCGAGCATCTGCCCGATCCGCGCGAAACCCTCGCCGCGCTGCGCGAGGCGCTGGCACCGGACGGCATCATCTATGTGGAGGTGCCGATCGAAGTCGTCGGCCAGCTACCGGCTGCCCACGAGCCGGTGACACATCTCAACTTCTTCACGCCCGACTCGTTGCGCGCCCTGCTGGCGTTCGCGGGCTATGGGGTGAGCTGGTCGCGCCTGGTCGCCGAGCCGCATCCGTGGGGCTACAAGCAACTGTGCGCCGGGGCCGTGGCCACCCCGGCCGCAATCGCGCCGGAGGACGTACCGGTGTCCGGGCTCGACGTCCTGGAACCGTATCTCGACGGCGCCTACGCGGTGCGCGCGAGGCGGCGCTGGGTGCTCGGCCTGGAAAAGCCCGACATGCTGCGCAAGGGGCTGCGAAAGCTGCCGATTCTCTGGCGCTATTCCTGATCGTCCGGGACGCTGTCCTGCGGGATCCGGCGACGCGTCAATCGACATCGTCCGGGCGTCACGACGAACACCACGGCATGGCATGGAGGCTCGACACGCCGCCGGCACGCGCCAGCGGCGACCTGCCAGACGATGGCGATGCAATGGTGGTCTCGTGCCGTAGCCGAGACCGACCCGCCTTCGACGCCCGACCCGCTCATCGATAGAGGGGCACCGCGGCCATCCGGCATGCCGCATGGCCCGACCCGCTCCCGCGACGCAGCCGCCCGGCCGCCATCGGCCTCGCCGGCGACGTCAGGCCGTCGCCGAGAATGCCTCGTGGTAGACGACCTCCCCCTGCGGAAACGCATCCCCGAGCGATAACGCCTGGAAATACGCCGGCGCCGCGCCGGCCAGCACCAGCCCTTCGACGGCCTCGAACCCGAACCGCCCGTAATAATCCGGGTCGCCCAGCACCACGCACCCCGAGGCGCCGATCGCGGCGAGATCCGCCAGCGCGGCGTCCACGAGTCGGGCGCCGATGCCCTGCCGTCGATGCGTCGGCAGCACCGCAAGCGGCCCCAGCCCGTACCAGTAGGCGCCGCCCGGCACGCTCACCGGCGACACGGCCACATGACCGACCATCGCCCCCTCGACCTCGGCCACCAGCGACACCGCCAGCGCGCCCGACCGGCGCAGCACCGCCACGATCAACGGCTCGGTCGCATCCGCATGCGGCGCCTCCCGAAAGGCGGCCTCGACGACCTGGTCGATACGCGCTTCGTCGCCCGGGGTTTCGTCGCGGATCCGGCAATTCAAAGGTCGCACTCCGGCATGGTCTGGACCATCAGCGAATCATCCCCGGGCCGCAACGCACAAGCCCGGGCATCATCGCTTCACGATTGCAGAACGTCGGATCATGCGTCGCAAGCCAGAGCGCCGGATCACTTTTCGACGAAGCCACGCAACGCCACAACCGTCATTGACGGTCCAGCCGGATCGGCGGTTTGGCGGAGAACGTGGCGATGGCAGACCCGCCCCGAGCGTCCCCGCTGACCGCGGCGCTCGCTGAAGCCTCTCGCTCCGCGTCCCCGGGCGCCGCTCGCAGCCACGCCAGGCGTTTATCGCGGAGACGGGGGCCATCGCCGCTAGCCGAGGAAGCGCCGAATCGCCGCCGCGATCTCCTCGGCGTGGGTTTCCAGGGCGAAGTGGCCGGTATCGAAGAACTGCACGTCGGCCTCCGGCATGTCGCGCTTGAACGCCTGTGCGCCCGGCGGCAGAAAGAACGGATCGTGCTGCCCCCACACGGCGAGGAACGGCGGCCGATGCGTTCTGAAATACGCCTGAAACGCCGGATACATTTCGATGTTGTAGCGATAGTCGCCGAACAGATCGAGCTGAACGTCGGCGATGCCCGCACGCGCCAGGTAATGCATATCCAGCATGTAGCCATCGGGGGAGACGCGCTCGGGCTCCGGCACACCGTGCGTGTACTGCCAGATCGTGGTCTCTTCGGTCAGCAAGGTGCGCAAGGCGTCGCGGTTGGTCTGCGACGGATCCTCCCAATAGGCGCGCACCGGATTCCAGCCGTCGCCCAGGCCCTCTTCGTAGGCATTACCATTCTGGCTGATGATTGCCGTGATGCGCTCCGGATGCCGCAGCGCCATGCGAAACGCGGTCGGCGCGCCGAAATCGAATACATAGACCGCGAAGCGGTCGAAGCCGACGCGTTCCGTGAACCCCGTCATCGAGTCCGCGAGCGATTCAAACCGGTTCGTCTCGGGCAGACCCGAACGACCGAAGCCGGGCATATCGGGGGCCACGAGATGATAGCGATCCGCCAGCTTAGGAATGAGATCCCGAAACATGTGGCTCGACGTCGGAAAGCCGTGCAACAAAAGCAATTTGGGCGCGCCAGGCACGCCGGCCTCGCGATAGAAGATGTCGATGCCGTCGACATCGACGCTGCGATAACGAATATCCGTCATGATGTACTCGCTGGGTTGATGAAACGAAAAGTGGTGACGTCACAGGCGCGATTCCGATAGGCCGTGCGTGCGCCGTTGCCGCGGGGCCGTGCCGAGCGAGCGGCGCGCCCTGAACTCGCGAGGTCGCACACCGCTCTGTCGTAGCCGCCCGGTCTGAACCGTCACCGGGTACGTGGCTAACCGTAGGGCCTTTCGCTTTCGAAGATAACGGGGCAGTATCGGGAATGACTCTCCCGAAATCCGGAGCGGCATGGATCGACTGGCGGCGATGTCGCTACTCATCGCGGTGGCCGAGACGGGCAATCTGTCCGCGGCATCGCGACGACTCGGCATCCCGTTATCGACCGTGCATCGCCGCATCGGCGATCTCGAAACATATCTGGGCAGTCGGCTGCTCCATCGCACCACGCGCCATACACGGCTGACCGACACGGGCGCGGCCTACGTTGCGGCGTGCCGGGGCATCCTCGAGCAAGTCGACGACGCCGAGCGGGCCGTACGCGGCGAATATGCCGTCCCGCGCGGCGAAGTCGTGATGACGGCACCGATCGTGTTCGGGCGACTGCATGTCGTGCCGTTGATCGCGGAATTCATGGCCCGCTACCCCGACATCGATATTCAACTGCTACTGGTCGATCGCCTCGTCCATCTGATGGAGGAACACGTCGACATCGCGCTGCGGATCGGCGAACTCGCGGACAGCAACATGGTGGCGATGCCCGTCGGCCGCATCGGCCGGGTCTGCTGCGCGGCCCCGGCCTATCTGGATCGCTTCGGGCGTCCGGGCCATCCCTGCGAACTGTGCCATCATCAATGCATCGCCATGGGCGCGCCGAACGAGCGGATCGCCTGGTCATTCGCCGACGAGGGGCAAACTCTCATGCAGCCGATCGAACCACGGCTGAGTGTGACGACCGCCGAAGGCACCATCGCCGCCGCGGAACACGGCAGCGGCATCACGCAGGTGTTGTCGTATCAGATCGCCGACGCGCTCGACGCCGCACGGCTGGAGGCCGTGCTCCAACCATTCGAGCCCGCCTCCTGGCCGGCCAGCCTCATACACGGCGGACAGGCGCCGATGCCGCAAAAAACGCGCGCCCTGCTCGATTTTCTCAAACCGCGACTGCGTGAGCGCCTGAGTGCAGGGTCAACCGGCGGTGCTAGAAAGCGGCGAGAACCTGACGTCCATTTGCAATGATCTCCGAGCTGGGAGACCGGGCGCACCTTGACTTATCGATTACAAGGCCTTTGAAAGTGCGTTGGACGTCACGGCCACGGATCGCGGCTCAACAAAACTACGCGCCGCAAGGCCATGATCGACTTTGTCGTTCGCGCGGCGGCTTGCTAGACATGGGGCGATGCAAGACCCGACCCCGTGCATGGCTAGCGGAGCCGTGACGGCAATTCACTCGGGTTCGCTTTGCCATGAGTACAGGCGAGGACCGTAATCTTTGCGCCTTCGACTCGGTACCAAACCAAAAACGGGAATCGGCGGAGGACCGCACGCCGAATTTCGCGGTATCTCTGCGGGTAAAGAAACGGAGTATCAGCAAGCCGGTCCAGAGTCGAACCGAATTCAGCGTTGAACTCGGCAGCCAGACCCGCTTGTTGCTGTTCGTACCATCGCTGCGCTTCGGCGACATCGCGTTCTGCAGCGCCACGAACATAAACGCTATAGCTCAAGGCAGCTGGCGCTTTAGCCGCTCGCGAACGTCAGACCATGAGCTTTCGTCGCCAGGATTGATGTCCGCGTCCGCAATACGCGTGTCCAATAGCGACCGCTCGGCAGCTGTGATCGGAACATCTTCTTCAGCCATCGTTTGCCAGACGGCCTCGATGAACTCCAACCGCTCAGCGGGCGTAAGTTCTTTTACCTTCGAGATCAGCGTTGCATCAATCATGGTTAGAGAATAGCGCGATCGTACTGTTAACCCAACGCCTGAACTGACGTGAACGAATTGCTAGCCTGCAACTTCACGCCGGGTTCTACCCCGTTTCCGCGGACGGTTGAGAACAGGTTAACGGGTATTTTCGGTCTTCGGCTGCCATGCG
>NZ_AYKF01000076.1 GCF_003732545.1 Salinisphaera orenii subsp. halophila YIM 95161
CGGTGAAGATGTCGAAGACCCGATATCCGCTCAATCGGCAAGCCGCGCCGCTTAAGTGAACGGCATTACGCCGGTGGCGGGCTTTGAAGGCGATCGTGAACGACCGCTCAGGTCATGGTCAGCACGACGCGGAAACGGGCGTCGTTGTTGATCATGCGGGCGTAGGCGTCGTTGACCTCGGACAGCGGATAGGTCTCGATCCGCGTCTGGATATCGCGCAGCGCCGAGAAGTCCAGCGTGTCCTCGGAGTCCCGCGGGGTGCCGCTCGGGTGGCCGGCCACGCTGCGGCGGGCCATCAGCAGCTGGAACGGCGAGACCTCGATGGGCTCGGGCGAAGCCCCCAGCACCAGCAGCCGGCCATTGACGCCCAGCCCGTCGACCACCGAGCTCATCAGCTTCGGATTGGGCGCGGTGGCCACGATCACGCGGGCGCCGCCCAGCGCCTGCAGGGCCTCGACCGCATCCTGGGCCTCGGTGTCGATGTAGGTGTCGGCACCGAGCTCCTCGGCCAGGGCCTTCTTGTCCGTGCCGCGCGACATGGCCACGGTGTGAAAGCCCATGGCGTGGGCGTACTGGATGGCCAGATGACCGAGCCCGCCGATGCCCTGGATCGCGACCACGTCGCCGGCCACCGCGCCGGTGTTGCGCATGCCGTTGTAGGTGGTCACGCCGGCACACAGCAGCGGCGCCGCGTCCACCGACGACAGGGTGTCCGGGATCGCGACCAGCGCCTCGGCCGGGGCGATCATGTATTCGGCGTAGCCGCCGTCATAGGAGATACCGCAGATCTGCTCGTTGGCGCAGGTGACGAAGTCGCCGCGGCGGCAGGACTCGCAGGAAAAGCAGTGCCCCCCGTGCCAGCCGACACCGACCCGCTGACCGGGCTGCCAGTGATCGACGTCATCGCCGAGCGCGTCCACGGTACCGGCGACCTCGTGGCCCGGCACGCGCGGGTACTCGAGCCCCGGGAAGCCGCCGTCCTTGACGAAGGCATCGGAGTGACAGATGCCGCAGGCCTCGATCTTCACCCGCACCTGATCGGGTCCGGGCTCGGGGATGTTGCGTTCGACCAGTTCGAAATCGGCGCCGGCGGCGCTGAGCTGTGCGACTTGCATGCGCGACATGACCGTTCTCCTTGTGCTGCATGACTGCGCGGTCCCGAGCCTAACACCGCGGTCCCGCCCGCGCGGCGCGCGGCCGGGTTACGCGCTACTACTGATGCCGGCCCGCGTCGGCGGCTGTTAGCGTTCTGCGTCCGAGGCATCCAAGCGAGAGCAACCATGGAACTGATGCACGAACAGGCCTATGTCGGCGGTCGCTGGATCGTGGCCGACGACCGTTCGACCACGGCCGTGGACGACCCCGCCACGGGCGAGACGCTCGGCCAGGTGCCCGCCCTGTCGGCGACCTACATGGACGGCGCGATCGACGCCGCGCATGCGGCCTTCGACGCCTGGCGGCAGCGCCCCGTGCTCGAACGCGCCGACGTCCTGCTGACCTGGTATCAGGGCATGATCGACCACCGCGAGGCGCTCGCGCGGCTGATGACCCGCGAACAGGGCAAGCCCATCGCCGAGGCGCGCGGCGAAGTCGACTATGCGGCGAGTTTCCTGCGCTGGTTCGCCGAAGAGGCCCGCCGCACGACCGGCGCCACCATCCCGCCGGAGGACCCGACGGTGGCCATCGGCACTCTGCGCGAACCGGTCGGCGTGGCGGCGGTGATCACGCCCTGGAACTTCCCGCTGGCCATGATCACCCGCAAGGTGGGCGCGGCCCTGGCGGCCGGCTGCACGACGCTGGTCAACCCGGCCAACGAAACCCCGTTCTCTGCGCTGGCGCTGGCTGCGCTGGCGGCCGAGGCGGGCCTGGACCGCGGCGAATTCAACGTCGTCACCGGCCCGGGCCGAACGTTTGCCGAACGCGTGTGCGCCGACGCCCGCGTCCGGGCGCTGTCGTTCACGGGCTCGACCGAGGTCGGCAAGTCGCTGATCCGTCAGAGCGCGGACACGGTCAAGTGCATGGCCATGGAACTCGGCGGCAACGCGCCGCTGATCGTCTGCGACGATGTCGACGTGGAGACCGCGGTCGATACCGCGATCGCCGCCAAGTTCCAGACCTCCGGTCAGGACTGCATCGCCGCCAATCGCATCTTCGTCCACCGCGCCCTCTACGACGACTTCCTCGATCGCTTCGTCGAACGGACGAACGCCCTGGCCGTGGGCAACGGCCTCGACGAGGCCAACGCCATCGGTCCGCTGATCCACGAAGGCGCGGTCGACAAGGCGCAGGGGCTGGTCGACGACGCCCGTCAGCAAGGCGCGCGCATCCTCGGCCGCGATCAGGCCGAGGCGCCCGGGCCGCGCTTTTTCATGCCCACGGTCGTCGCCGATTTCACCCCCGGGATGCGGGTATTCTCGGAGGAGGCCTTCGCCCCGGTCGCCCCGATCTGTGCCTTCGACGATGACGACGCCGTGATCGCCGCGGCCAACGACACCGTCTTCGGCCTGGCCGCCTATGTGCTCACGCACGCCGACGCCCGCATCCGCCGCTTCCTCCGCGGGCTCGACTACGGCATGGTCGGCGTCAACACCATGGACATCACCGGCCCGCACGTGCCCTTCGGCGGCGTGAAGCAGTCCGGTCTCGGCCGCGAGGGCGCCCATGTCGGCATCGAGGAGTATCTCGAGACCAAGTACTACTGCATCGGCGGCCTGCCGCAGGGATAACCGCGACGCAGGCGGATGCCGCGGCGCGCCATGGCCGCTGAACCCCGCGTGATCGGCGTCGACGGCTGCCGCGCCGGCTGGATCGCGGCGACGCCCGCCGGCCTGGCCGTCGGCCCGACGCTGGCCGGCCTGCTGGACACGCTCGGTGCGGATCCGGCACGCAGCGTGGTCGCCGTCGACATGCCGATCGGCCTGCCCGTCTGCGGCAGCCGCGACTGCGACCGGGTCGCGCGGGAACAGCTCGGCGGACCGCGCCGTGCCAGCGTGTTCGACACGCCGACGCGGGCGGCCGTGCACGGCGCCGCCTCCCAGGCCGAGGCCACCCGCATCAACCGCGCGCACGGCGGCGCCGGGGTCTCCGCCCAGGCCTACAATCTATTCGACAAGCTGCGCGAGGTGGATCGGCTGCTGCACGACGATCCGCGCTGGCGGGCGTCGATGGTCGAGGCCCATCCGGAGCTGTCGTTCGCGGCCTGGAATGGCGGCGAGAGCACGCGCCTGCAGCCGATGCCGCATCCCAAGACCGCCGCCCTGGGCGCCTTCGATCGCCTGACACTGGTCCTGGCACGCCACGACCGCCGCCTGCTCGAAGCCGTGCGCGCAGCCCATCCACGCAAAGCCCTGGCCGACGACGATATCGCCGATGCCCTCGCCTGTCTGTTCACCGCCGAGCGGGTGGCCGCCGGCCGCCATCAGGTGCTGCCGGGTCGCCCGGCGTACGACACCGAGGGCCTGCCGATGCGGATCTGTATCTGAGCGCGGCGCGCTCAGCCGACCAGCTGACCGAAGATGCGAAAACCGGCGATATAGGTGCCGGCCGCCGAGCCGATGGTCGAGAACACGAACACCAGCAGCGTGCGCGAGACGCGGTTGCGCCACCACCCGGCCGGCCGGGTGACGTCCGTCTTGAGGGTGGAGAAATCCCCCACCCGCGGCTTGCGCAGCCACAGCTCCGCGGCCGCCGTGACCATGCCGGCGCCGATGGTCGGGTTGAGGGAGGTCAGCGGCGCGGCGACGAAGGCGGTGAGCACGGTCAGCGGATGCGCCAGCGCGACCGCCGCCCCGAGCGCGGACAGGGCGCCGTTGATGAGCACCCATTCCACGACCATCTGCTGGCCGAGCCCGGTGTCGCGGGAGAAACCCAGGGCGAAACCGCAGACCACGAGCGCCACCACCACCCACGGGATCCACTTCACCCAGCGCGCCCCCGGCGGCACCCGGTCCAGTGCGGCGACGGTGGCCGCCGGGTCGTCCATGCCCGCTTCGAGATAGCCCGCCAGGCCCTTGAGGTGGCCGGCGCCGACGACGACCAGCGTGCGCGAAGCGCCGGTCTGCTGGAGCAGGCGCGCGGCCATGTAGCGATCGCGCTCGTCGATGAGCGCCTCGTGCAGGTCGGCGGACTCCTGCGCGAACTCGTTGAAGGTGGATTCGAGCATGTCGCCGCGCTTGAGCTTCTCGATGTCCGACTCCTCGATCTTCTCGCGCGAGAGCAGGCTCGCGAACAGGGCGCCAAGGGTGCTCAGCCGTTGCCACCAGGGGATGCGACGGTAGACGCGCTTGAGCGTGATGCCGATGTTGCGATCGACCAGCTGCAGCGGCAGGCCGGCCCGGGTGCTGGACTCGATCGCTGCGCGCATCTCGGCGCCGGGCTCGATGCCGAACTGGTCGGCCAGCCGCTGCTGATAGGCGCCCAGCGCCAGATTGGCGGCGACCATGCCGGCCTTGCCCTGGCGCAGCACCTGAAACAGGTCCATCTGTTCGAGTTCGCCCGAGCGGGTGAGGGCGGCGTGGCGCGCATCGCAGAGCTCGATGGCCACGGCGTCGTAGTCGCCGGACTCGATCTCTTGCCGGACCTCGTCCGCGCTGGCCCGGGAGACGTGGGCGGTGCCCAGCAGCAGATAGTCGCCCTCGGCGCGCGTCACGCGGCGACGGGGTCCGGCCTCCGCGCCGGCTTCTATGTCGTGGTCGCCTGGGCTATCGGTTTCAGCCATGCCTGTCCTTGCGCGCCGCACGGGCGCCGCGGCCGGTCGCGGCCCGCGGCCGCACCGGCGTGTCAGAAGTTGTTCGGGTTGCCCTCGACGATCGTGCCCCGGCCTTCGGTCTCGCCATCGCGCCGCCAGCTGACGCTGTCACCGTCGATGCGCACGTCGTAGCAGTCCGCCTGTGGGGCCTCGTCGTAATCGAAGCACATCCGGTCGCCGTCGATCCGCCATTCGGCCTCGTAGCCGGGGCCATGGATGGTGCCGTCCTCGGCGTAGTACTCAGTGTAGCTGCTGTCCGGCGACATGGTGCCGCCGACCGTGTTGCCGATGATGCGCGCGCGGATCCGCTCGGCGCTCGCGGTGCCGGCGCCGGACGACGCGCCGTCCTCGGTCGTTGCATCGGCGCCGGCGCTCTCGTCGTCGCTGTCGCAGCCACTCACGAGACCGACGGCCGACAGGGCCAGCAGCATCGCCGCAACCTGGGCGGCGCGCGAACGGACCGGATATCCGGGAAAGCTCATGCCATGTTCCAAAGGGCGTGGGAGCGCCGATGGTATCGGTTTCCGGCCGAAACCGTCAGGCCCGCGTGGCCGGGCTCCTGTACAGGACGATGGTTTGCCAAATATAATTAAGAATCGTTCTCATTCATATACAGCCGCGGTTCACTATCGCGGTCAGGGGGATTCACGTGCGACCGTTTTCGTCCAACGCTCATCCGCACCGCACCGCGCTGGCGTCGGCGCTGGCCGTCGGCCTCGCCATGGCGCCGCCGCCCGGACTCGCCCAGAACAGCGCAACCGCATCGGAGACGCTGTCGGAGATCAGCGTCGAGGGCGACAGCGACGTGCCCTCGGCCACAGCGCCGGTCGACGGCTACAGCGCCGAGCGCACGCGCTCGGCCACCAAGACCGACGCACCGCTGGCCGAAACCCCGCAGGCGGTATCGGTGATCGCCGCCGACCAGATCGACGCCCAGGGCGCACGCGATCTCCGCCAGGTCATGCGCTACGTCTCGGGCGTGGTCCCCGAACTGCGGGGCAATGTGGCCAGCCGTTATGACCAGCTCACGCTGCGCGGTTTTCAGCCGGATCTCTATCTCGACGGCCTCAAGCAGCTCAGCTACTTCTACACGATTCCCAAGACCGATCCGTTCCTGCTCGAGCGCGTGGAAGTCGTCAAGGGCCCTGCGTCCGTGCTCTACGGACAGACGCCCCCGGGCGGCCTGATCAATCTGGTCTCCAAGCGCCCCGTCGAGGACCAGGAGAACCGCTTCTATCTGGAGACGGGCAACGACAGCCGCCTGGGCGCCGGTTTCGATATCGGCGGCGCGCTCGACGAGGACGGCGACGCGCTCTACCGCGTGGTGGCCACCGGCAGCCGGCGAGACGGGCCCCAGGAGACCGTCGAGACGTCGAACTTCTCCATCGCGCCGTCGCTGCGGCTGCGACTGTCCGAGGACACGGAGTTCACGCTGCTGGGCAAGTACCGCAACGACCCGGACTCCGGCTCCTACGGCGCCCTGCCCTATCGCGGCACCGTCGACCCGCTGGGCGACGGCTCGAAGCTGGATCGCGATTTCTACGACGGCGACGAGAGTTTCGAGAGCTTCGACCGCAAGACGGTCCAGATCGGCTACGAATTCTCGCACTGGTTCAACGACAGCCTCGAGTTCCGTCAGAACTTCCGTTTCCGTGACGCCGAGGTCGACTATCGCAGCGTCTACGGCGCCGGCCTGGTCGACGACGAGACGCTCGCACGGGGGACCGCGGCTTCGCAGGAGAGCGTCAACGGCATCCTCGTCGACAACCAGCTGCTGGGCTACGCCGACACCGGCCCGGTCGAACATACGCTGCTGGCCGGTTTCGATTACCAGAACCTCGACGCGGACCGCTACTACGGCCTGGGCGCGGCGCCGTCCCTGTCGATCGCCGATCCGAACAACGATCAGGCGATCACGCCGCCGGCCCGCAGCAGCTACGACTTCGATCAGGACCAGATCGGCTTCTATCTCCAGGATCAGGCCAAGCTGGGCCGCCTGACGATGCTGGCCGGCGGGCGCTACGACGTCATCGACACGACCGCCGTCGGCCCGGACGGCACCAATCGCGACACGCGTACGGACCGCGCCTTCACCGGCCGGCTCGGCGCGCTCTACGCGTTCGACAACGGCATCGCGCCGTATGTCAGCTACGCCGAGTCGTTCCAGTCGCCGGCGACGAGCAACACCGCCGCCGGTATTCTTGACCCGACCGAGGGCGAGCAGTACGAGGCCGGGCTGAAGTATCAGCCGCCGGGCAGCGACGCCCTGTTCACCGCCTCCGCCTTCGAGCTGACGCGCACCAACGTGCCCACGACGGACCCGGCCACGCAGATCACCACCCAGACCGGCGAAGTCCGCATTCGCGGCTTCGAGATCGACGGCAAGGCCAGCCTGGCCAGCGGTCTCGACCTGTCGCTGGCCGCGGCCTATCTCGACTCCGAGATCACCAGCGCCGACGACGGCACCGAGGGCAACGAGTTCTCGCAGACGCCCGACTACACCGCCTCGCTGTGGCTCGACTACACGCAGCCGGGCGGTGCCTGGAAGGGCGCCGGCGCCGGAGTGGGCCTACGCTACGTCGGCGAACAGCAGGTCACCAACGACAACGACCTGCAGGTGCCGGACTACACCGTCGCCGACGCCGCCCTGCACTACGAGCTCGGCGGCATCAAGCCCGCCTGGGATGGCTGGCGTGTAGCCCTGAACGTGCAGAACGTGTTCGACAAGAAGTACGTCTCCTCCTGCGCGAGCCCGAATTTCTGCTACTACGGCTACGGTCGCGAAACCACGGCCACGGTGAGCTATCGCTGGCGTTGAGGATTCCGTCCACCCGTCACCACAACGCGGCCTTCGGGCCGCGTTTTTTTTGCCCGCGAGGGCCCAGACCACAGGAGAGCGAACGCCGCTTGCAGCTTCCGATCTTTTGTATATAATGCGAATTATTCGCATTCGCGAATGCGTCTTCGTTCGCCAGCCGGCGCGAGGCACCGCGCTCGCGAATGCGATTTGGGGAAACCTCCCACTCGGTGGATTGCGCGGCCTTCGGGCCGCGCTCTTTTAAGCGTGGGATGACGGTAGCACCGGCCGGCGGCCGCGCCGGCCAACAGGGGGACAGGATGACGTCGAACGAGGCCCACGCCCGCGGACTGCGCGCAGATCGCCTGTCGACGCCCGCGCCGTCACCACGGCTGGCGCAGCACTGGACGGCTCGAGCCGGCGCGGCGCCAAGGAGTATCCGATGACGCTTCGGGACCGACTGCGGGCACTCCATCCGATCTTTCAGCTCCACTGGCTGCTCGGCATCACGGCCGGCTCGGTGCTGGTGGTCGTCGGCGTGACCGGCGGCCTGATGTCGTTCCAGCAGGACATCCTGGAATGGCTCAATCCCGCCACCGTCGAACGCCTGCGTGCCGACACACCGCGCCTGTCGCCGCCCGAGCTCGTGGCGCGCTATCATGAGGCTCACCCGGAGCACCGGGTGTCATCACTGTTCTGGCGCCAGGACCGGCCGTATCCGCTGCTGATCGGCTATGACACGCCCGAGAGCACGGACCAGCGCGGCGGGCGCGCGCTCCTCGACCCCTACACCGCCGAACCGATGGCCCAGCCACGCGGGCAGTGGACATTCGGCCTCATCCGCCAGCTCCACGAGCGCCTGGCCGCCGGGCGCACGGGCCAGATCATCGTCGGCATCTCGACGATCACGCTCGTGGTGCTCTCGATCAGCGGGCTGTACCTGCGCTGGCAGCGACGGCCGCGTCAGGGCTGGCGCTGGCTCTGGCCGCGCGCGCTCGGCGGCAAGCTCGCCGGCGAATGGCATGCGGTGCTCGGCGTCTGGGCGCTCGTCGCCTATCTGCTGGCTTCGCTCACCGGGCTGATCTGGTCGTTCGACTGGTACCGCGACGGCGCAAACGCCCTGTTCGCCTCCGGCGAGACCGCCGCGCACCCCAGCCTCGAGGCGCCGGTCGCCGACCCCGACCTCGAACGGATCTGGGCAGGCATCGCCCCCGAGATGGCCGACGCGCTCTCGGTGTTCATCCGCCTGCCGGACGAACCCTCGGCCACGGTCGACGTGCACTATGTCCCGGGCGACGCCCAGCACCGTTTCGCCGACAGCGAGCTGTTCGTCCACCCCGGCACGGGCGAGATTCTCGGTCGCGAAAGCTTCGCCGAACTCGGCTTCGGCGACAAACTGCTGGCCAGCGCCTACGCCCTGCACATGGGCGCCTTCTTCGGCACGCCGGGCGTGGTGTTCATGATGCTCGCCAGCCTGGCCATGCCCGTGTTCTTCGTCACCGGCTGGCTGCTGTATCTGCGCCGACGCCGCATGAAAAGACAGGTGGCCGCGCCGACGCGGCGGGCCGTCGACGCCGCGCCGGGCGAGCAGACGGTGCTGGTGGCCTATGCCAGCCAGAGCGGGCTGGCCCAGCGTATCGCCACCCAGACCGCGAACACGCTGCAGCAGGGCGGCCGCGCCGTGCGCATGGCCGATCTGGGCGCGTTGACGCCGACCTGTCTGCGCGCACACCGACGCGCCCTGTTCGTGGTCAGCACCCACGGCGAAGGCGATGCGCCCGTGGCCGCGCGCCACTTCGACCGCCGTTTCTGTCACGCCGGCGAGCCGCGTCTCGAACAGCTCGACTATGCCCTGCTGTGCCTGGGCGACAGCGACTACGCCGACAGCTACTGCGCCTTCGGCCGGCGACTGGACCGCAGCCTGCGCGAACGCGGGGCCCGCACGCTGCTCACGCCGATCGAGGTCGACAAGGCCGATCAGCACGCGCTCGCCCGCTGGCACGCCGCGCTGGCCGGGCTGTTCGGCGTCGCCGCGGCCCGGGCCGAGCCGGCGTTCTCGCGCTGGCGGCTGGCCGAACGCGCGGTACTCAACCCCGCCAGTCTCGGCACGCCGACGGCCTGGCTGCGCCTGACCTGCGACGAGGCGCCACCCGGCGAGTGGCGCGCCGGCGACATCGCCGAGATCCGGCCGCATCATGCAGGCGCGCGGGTCGCCGCATGGCTGGACCGCCACGGGCTCGACCCCTGCGCGATGGTCGTGCGCGGCCACGTCGCGATGAATCTGCAGGATGCGCTCGCCGACCGGCAATTGCCCGAGACGGCCGACGCCGACGCCCGCGCCGATCTGCAGGCCTGGTACGACGGCCTGCCGCCCCTGGCCGCACGCGATTACTCCATCGCCAACATCGACGCCGGCCGCGGCATCGAGCTGGTCGTCCGTCTGGCATGCCACGACGGCGGCACCGGCGTGGCCTCGGGCTGGCTCATCGAACACGCGGCCCTCGGCGCGGCCGTCGACGTCCGTCTGCGGGCCAACCCCGGCTTTCGCGCCGATGCGGACGCGCTCGCCCGACCCGCCCTGCTGATCGGCAACGGCACCGGCATCGCCGGCCTGCGCGCCCATCTGCAAGCCCGCATCGCCGCCGGCCGCCACGACAGCTGGCTGATATTCGGCGAGCGCCAGCGTGCCCGTGATTTCTACTTCGCCGAGGAACTCACGGCCCGGGAGCGCGAGGGCCGGCTGCGGCTGGATCCGGTGTTCTCGCGCGACGGCGAGACGCGGCGTCATGTGCAGCACTGGCTCGCCGAACGGGCGGACGTCGTTCGCGAGTGGCTGGCCGCGGGCGCCATCGTCTATGTCTGCGGCAGCCACGAGGGCATGGCGCCGGGCGTGACCGCGGCGCTGGCCGAGATCGTCGGCGACGCCGGGCTGGACCGTCTGCATGCCGAAGGCCGGATCCGCATGGATGTGTACTGACGCCGCCGCCATACCGGCGGCCCGGCCAGCCGATGCTTCAGGAAACGACCGAACCACAACCCAGCACGCCAAGGGGGACCTCATGCCCACACCAACCGCACCCAACACCTCGCGACGACCGGCTCAGCGACCGTCGACGACCCTGCGAAAAGCGCTGACCACCCTGCCGCTGGTACTGTTCGCCGCCGGCGCGGCCGCCCAGAGCGAATCCGGCGAGACGCGGCTGGCGCCGATCAATGTCGAAGGCGCCGGCGTCGACAGTGCTTACGCGCCGGTCGACGGCTACGTCGCCGAGCGCAGTGCCACCGCCACCAAGACCGACATCCCGCTGATCGAGTCGCCCCAGGCGGTGAGCGTGATCGGCCGCGAGCAGCTCGAGGATCGCGATGCGGATACGCTGACCGAGGCGGTGGAATACAGCCCCGGCATCGCGGTGCTCAATCGCTTCAACAACAACATCATCGATTCGATCGGGATCAACATCCGCGGCTTTCAGGCCTCGGACGCCACCTATCGCGACGGCACCCGCCTGTTCGCCGGCCTGCCCTACGACGCGCCGATCGAGCCCTACGGCCTGGAGCGTATCGAAGTGCTGCGCGGGCCGGCCTCGGTGCTCTACGGCCAGGGCCAGCCGGGCGGCATAATCAACCTGGTGACCAAGCGCCCGACCGCCACGCCGCTGCGCGAGATCGGCCTGGAGATGGGCAGCGACCACCACAAGCAGCTCAAGGGCGACGTGAGCGGACCCATCGACGAGGACGGCCACTGGCGGTATCGCCTGACCGGGCTCATGCAGGACGCCGAGTCGCCGATCAACTTCATCGAGGACGATCGCGTCTATATCGCCCCGGCGCTGACCTGGGCGCCGAGCGCGCGCACCGAGCTGACCGTCCTCGCCGACTATCAGAAGAACGAATCCGACTACTACTGGACCGGCTTTCCGCGCGCAGGCACCGCCTACGACAGCGACAACGGCCGCATCCCCGAGGACCGCTATATCGGCATCCCGGGCCTCGGCGGCTACGAGTCGGAAGTCTATTCCGTGGGCTATCTGTTCGAGCAGCTCATCGGCGATCGCATCACCTTCCGCCAGAACGCCCGCTATCGCCATATCGACTACGACGTGGTCGACGTCTTCCGCGACTATTTCGCCAACCCCGACGACCCGGACGATCCGCTCTACCCACTGAACGAGGACCTCACCCAACTGTCTCGCGACGCGCGTCTGCGCTTCGACGAGGGCGATACCCTAACCGTCGACAACCAGCTCGTCACCGAGCTGTCGCACGGCAACTTCGACCACAGCGTTCTGGTCGGCTTCGACTACAAGACGCTGGACTACGAGGCCCGCAACAGCGGCTTTCGCAACCCGACCACCGACATTCCGCCGCTGGATCTCTACGATCCCGACTACAGTCAGGACTACGCCCTGCCGACCACCTTCACCCGCAGCCGCACCGAAGCCGACCAGTACGGCCTCTACGTGCAGGATCACGTCAAGTACGGCGACCACTGGGCGTTCACCGCCGGCGCGCGCCAGGACTGGGTCAAGGAAGAATCGCTGGGCGCCGACGAGAACGATCAGAACAACCTGAGCTGGCGCGCCGGGCTGGTCTATCTCGCCGACAACGGCCTGGCGCCGTATGCCAGCTATAGCGAATCGTTCACGCCACAGTACGGTGTGAACGAGGCCACCGGTGCCAGCTACGAGCCGATCAGCGGCGAGCAGTACGAGATCGGCCTGCGTTATCGGCCGATCGGCTGGAACGCCTCCTTCGAGATCGCGGCCTTCGATATCAGCCGCGAAAACGAACTGGTCGCCCTGCCCAGCAACCCGACCGTACAGGACCAGATCGGCGAAACGCGCTCGCGCGGCGTCGAACTGGGCGCGGAAATCGATCTCACGCGCGGGCTGTCGGCGATCGCCAGCTATACCTGGAACGAGGTCGAGGTCGTGGAAGCCGGCGGCGCCCAGGCCACCAACGGCAAGCGCGTTGTCGATCGCCCCGAGCATATCGCCAAGCTCTGGCTCGACTATGAATTCCAACGCCCCGTGCTCGACGGCCTGGGCATGGGCGCGGGCGTGCGCCATCGCGGCTCGGCGTTCAGCAACGCCGACAACACCGCACGCTACCCCTCGGCGACACTCGTCGATGCTGCCGTGCGCTACACGTTCGACAACGTGCGCCTGCAGGTCTCGGCCCGCAACGTCTTCGACGACGTGAAGGTCTATTGCACCGGCAACGAGCCGAGTTCGTTCTGTGATTACGGCGTCGGACGCAACGTTCTGGGCAGCATCACCTACCGCTGGGATTAGAGCAGTCGGGCCCCACGCCCGCCCGGACCGCGATATCGCGGCCCGGGCGGGCGTGACGGCCGGCGCCCTGCCAGCGCGGATCGCGTTGCGGCGCGGATTGCAATCAGCCGGGCGCCGCGACCGGCCACGGCGACTCCCGCACGCGGCGGCACGGCACGTCCGGGCGACTAATCGATCGGCCAGGAACGCACGATCGAGTCCTTCGACAGCGGTTACCGCCTCGACCGGGCCGCGCCGGCGGTTTGCGCCCCGCGCCGGTTGACACGTCTCCCGAGTGCCGCCGGCCACCGCACCTCGGGCGTGCAACCCCAAGGCGCCGATCGCAGCGCGCCACGATGACGACACGTGCCGCGTCGCAGGGCGCCTGGGGTCAAGGACTTCTGGGCGGTCCGAGTCGTCGGGCAGAACGCGCGTATACGAACAACGTGCCGCAATCCAGCGTTGCTACATGCCGGCGCGGCGCGGCTGCGCGACCCGTAAGACCTCTCGCCCTGCCACACAACAGCGCGCGGCCCGAGCTCGCATGACGGCGTGGTGGCCCCTAGCCGAAACGCTCGAGCTGGAAATCCAGATTCTGGCGTACCGCCGGCCACTCGATATCGATGATCGAGAACACCACCGTGTCGCGGTAGATCCCCTCGGCACTGACCTGGTGGTTGCGCAGCACACCGTCCTGCTTGGCCCCGAGGCGCGTGATCCCAGCCCGCGAAGCGCGGTTGTGCCAGTGGGTGCGAAACTCGACGGCGATCGCGCCGAGCGTATCGAAGGCATGGCCCAGCATCAGCCGCTTGCACTCGCTGTTGATCGCGGTGCGCTGAAAGCGCGCGGCGTACCAGGTGTAGCCGATCTCGGCGCGTCGATTGGCGGCGTCGACGTGACAGAAGCGGGTCGACCCGATCACCGAGCCGCCGGCGCGCTCGCGCACCGCGAACGCGAGCCCGCCCTGCGCGCGCTCGGCCGTCGCGGTCTCGATATAGGCCTCGACCGCATCGGGCTCGGGTACGAAGGTGTACCACAGTCGCCAGAGCTCGCCGTCGCGGGCCGCATCGGCGAGCGCCGGCGAATGCGCGGGCGCCAGCGGCTCGAGCGAGACATGTCGACCGGCCAGCGTGGTCGGCTCTATCCAGTGCGTCATCGGGCCATCCGTTGAATCATCGGCAGCCGAGAGCTTAATGCAGCGGTGCTGCGAGATGAAATTCACGCGCCGCGTTCGGGCGTGTCAGCCGGGCGTCGGCAGATTGCCATAGGTCCGCCGATGACAACGAGCGCTCGCCGACACCCGCATCGAAGCGACGCCGCGCCGCACCGAACCGCGCGGGGTCGTGGCCGTACCAGGCGTGGCGGCCGCCGCCACGGGCCGTGCCGCCGGCGGTCGCGGCGAGCGCCATTTGACGCGGACGCGGCCACCGCCTACAACAGCGCCATGCGATTCGGCGTCATCGGTGACATACACGGCTTCTGGGACGAACGCGACACCGCGTTCTTCAACGCCGCCGGCTACGACATGCTGCTGTTCGTGGGCGATTTCGCCCACGTGACCGGCAGCCGGCCGGTCGCGCGTCGACTGGCCGGCCTGACCACCCCGGCCTGGGCCATCCCCGGCAATCATGACGGCGTGACCCTGCCCCAGCTGCTCGCCGAGATCCGCGATCGGCCGTCAATGGCGCGTCTGGGCGCCATCGGCATGGGCCGACGCGTCCGGCGCATGGCGCAGGCCATGGCCCCCGTACGACTCGGCGGCTACACGCTGGAGACGCTGAGCGACGATCTGGGGCTGCTGATCGCGCGCCCGCACGCCATGGGCCCCGACCGGTTCTACTACCGCAGCTATCTGCAGCGCCGCTTCGGCGTATCCGACTTCGAATCGAGCGCGGCCCGCCTGGCACGCCTGATCGACGCCGCGCCGCGGGACCTGATCGTCCTCGCCCACAACGGGCCGTCGGGGCTGGGCGACGAAGCCACCGCCCCGTTCGGCTGCGACTTCAAGCCGGATCTCGGCGACTTCGGCGATCCGGACCTGCGCGCCGCCATCGCGCACGCCCGCGCGAGCGGACGCCGTGTGCGCACGGTGCTCGCCGGCCACATGCATCATCGCAGCAAGCACAGCGGCGCCTGGCGCCGGACCCACCTCCGCGAGGCGGAGACGCTGATGCTCAACTGCGCCCGCGTGCCCCGCATCGAGGCCGATGGCGCCCGGCGCCATCATGTCGCGCTCACGGTGACACCGGAGGCACTCGAGGCCGAGACCGTGTTCGTCGACGCCGCCGGCGATGTCGTCGAACGCACACCGATCGAGCCGCCGGCGGCCAGTAACGACGCGTCGCCGCTCTAGCCGCCCTGGCCGCCTGCGGCGAAAGCGCGACCCCGGGCGCTGTCATCGACCGCCCCGGGCGGGGCCGGGCACTAGCCCCGCTCGCGCACCGCCAGCCAGCGCAGTGGCACCGCCATGAGCAGGATCGAGGCCGCGACCGCGCCGTAGGCCGGGCCGTAGCCGAACAGCCGGCCCAGCTCGAGGCCGGCGGCCGGACCGAACGCGCCGCCGAGATCGCTGGACCACTGGTAGACCGACAGCGCCCGCCCGTGCAGGTGCCGCGGCGCAACATCGCCGAGCAGGGTCAGCATCGGGATGGTCAGCCCGCCGGAGCCCACGCCGATGACCAGCAGTGCGGCGACCGCGGTGGCCACCGATCCGGCCTGGCCCAGGGCGACCAGACCCGCAGCCACCAGCAGCATGGCCGGGAGCAGCAGCCGGGTGCGCGAGGACGCCCGGTCGAGATAGCGCCCGGCGGCCAGCGACGCGCTCGCCCGCGCGCCCATCAGCACGGCCATGAACAATCCCGCGCTGCCCTCGGCCCCGAAGCCGAACAGATACAGGGCCCGCTGGCCGACCAACACCGCGATGGTCGCCAGCAGCACCCCGGACACGGCGAAGAACAGCAGCGCGTTGGCGCCCCAGATGATGCGCAGCGTCGGCATCGCCAGCAGCGCGCGCCACTCCGCGCGACGCTCGGCCCGGCCGGCCGTGCGGCTGGACGGCGGCGCGCGCCGATCGACCCGGGCCGGCAGCACGCGGAGCGCGGCCAGCGCCGCCACCAGACTCAGGCCGGTGGCCGCGAGAAAGGCGGCATTGGCCGAGACCCCGTCGGCGACCAGGCCGCCGATGACCAGTCCGGCCGGCAGCCCCAGGCTGATGGCCGTGCGCACCCGTGCCGTCAGGCTGCCGCGACGTTCGACCGGGGCGATCGCCATCACTGCGGCCAGCGTGCCGACCAGCAGCAGCGACGAGCCGATGCCCCAGATCACGCGCCCGGCCAGAAACCACACCGCCGGAGAATCGGCGACGAGCGCGGCCGAAAAGGCCAGCGTGCCCAACGCCTCGATGGCGAGCCCGGCCGCGACCGGCCAGCGCGCGCCGAAGCGATCCAGCAGGCTGCCCGTGATCGGATTGAAACCCAGCCGCGTGATGCGGTTGGCCGACAGGATCAGCCCGACCATGAACCCGGAGATGCCCAGGTCCAGTCCGACGACCGGCAGGATCGGAAACACCACGCCGCCACCGACCCCGCCGAGGAAGGCGATCGCGGCGATGCCCCAGGCACGCGGGGCGACGGCGGAGCCGGCGCCGGCGGCGCTCAGGAGCCGCTGCCCGCCGACGGCTGCGGCCCGCTCGTGGCCCGGTCCGCGGCGCGGCCGTAGCGGCGGGCGATGACCGCGCACACGATCAGCTGGATCTGGTGGAAGATCATCAACGGCAGCACCACGGCGCCCAGCGCACCGCCGGCGAACAGCACCTTGGCGATCGGGATGCCGCTGGCCAGGCTCTTCTTGGAGCCGCAGAACAGCAGCACGATCTCGTCCTCGCGCGCGAAGAAGCGCCGGCCGACGGCGAAGGTCACCCCGAGCACGATCGCGAGCAGCACCGCCGAAACCAAGAGCAGCAGCAGCAGCGCCTGGAGGGGCAATTCCTGCCACAGCCCTTCGTTGACCGAGGCGCTGAACGCACCGTAGACCACCAGCACGATCGCGCCCTGATCGACGAACTTGACCAGCTTCGGATGCGCGCTCACCCAAGCACCGACCCAGCGCCGGGCGATCTGGCCGACCCCGAACGGCAGCAGGATCTCGAGCACGATGGAGGCGACCGCATCCAGCGAGAAGCCGGCGCTGCCCTGGCTGCTGATCAGCCAGCCGGCCAGCAACGGCGTGACCAGCACGCCCAGCAGGTTGGAGGCGCTCGCGCTGCAGACCGCCGCGGGCACGTTGCCACGCGCCATGGAAGTGAAGGCGATCGAGGACTGCACCGTCGACGGCAGCACGCACAGAAACAGCAGGCCGGTGTAGAGTTCCGGCGTCAGCCAGTCCGACAGCAGCGGCCCGCCGGCCAGACCGAGCACCGGAAACAGCACGAAGGTGGCCGCGAGCACGCACAGATGCAGCCGCCAGTTGGTCGCGCCCGCATACACCGCCTCGCGCGAGAGCTTGGCCCCGTGCAGAAAGAACAGCAACGCGATCGCGGCCGTGGTGATGTGGCCGTAGACCGCCGCCGGCGCACCGGATATCGGCAGCACCGTGGCCAGCACGATCGCGCCCACGAGCGCCAGAATGAAGTTATCCGGGAGAAAAACGGGTCGTTTCATGATGCAATTGTAGCGTTGCCGCAGGTCGCGTGTCGCGCTGCAGCATAGGCGAGCCCGGGCACCGATGACAGCCGCGCCCCTCCATGCGGCTTATACGACGGTGGAAACGATCAGCGCCCGCGTCCAGCCACAGCCGCGCGTACGGCGCCTACGGCGGCCGATGTCCCACGCGTCCTGACGTTGATACTGGCACCCGCCGCAAAAGCTGACGCATACCCGTTCCGGCTCTACGGACCGCGCGGGCCGGCACCGCACGCACCGGCGCGAGCTCGCTGCGTCACGACGCCGGTGTTCGCCAGGGCGACAGGCGTCGCCGCCCCGACGCTCGGCGACCTCGCTCGCGGGGCGACCGACGGCGACATCAGTCCGCGGCGTCGCGCTCCCGGGCGAGCAGCGCCCGCTTGCGCTCGACGCCCCAGCGATAGCCTGACAACCCGCCGTCGCTGCGCACCACGCGATGACAGGGCACGGCCAGCGCCAGCGGATTGGCACCGCAGGCCGCGGCCACAGCGCGAGCCGACCCCGGCGCGCCGATGGCGCGGGCGATCTCCGCGTAACTGGCCGTATCCCCGAGCGGGATCTCCGACAGCGCCCGCCAGACGCGGCGCTGGAACACCGTGCCGCGGATGTCCAGCGGCAGATCCAGCCCCAGCGACGGCGTTTCGACGAAACCCACCACGCGGGCGACATGCGCCGCGAATCCGTCCTCGTCCGCCACCAGCGAAGCGCGCGGGAAACGCGCCTGCAGCCCGCGTACCAAGGCGTCGGGATCGTCGCCGAGGGCGATGGCACAGACACCGCGCTCGGCGCCGGCGACGAGCACGGCACCCAGCGTCGCCTGGCCGACAGCGAAACGGATCGTGCTGCCCGCCCCGCCGCGGCGATAGCGCGACGGCGGCATGCCCAGGGCGCCGGTGGCCCGGGCGTGCCCGGTCCCGCCGGCATCATGACCGGCTTCGCCCAGCGCTCGGGCGACCGGCGCGCCGTCCGCCAACGCGCACCGCAGACGTTCATCGCGCTGGGCGCGCTCGTACTGATGCGGCGTCAGCCCGGTGTGTTCGCGAAACAGACGATGAAAATGGCCGCGACTGAGCCCGGCCGCCGTCGCCAGATCCGCCAGCGATACGCGGCCCGGCCCGGCGTCGATCCGCCGGCAGGCGCGCACGACCAACTCGCGGTGGCGCTCGGCGCGGCTTCGGCCGCTCGGCAGACAGCGCTTGCAGGGTCGATAGCCGGCCTCCGCGGCGGCCGTGCCGGTGTCGAAGAAGACCACGTTCGCGCGCCGCGGCTGGCGGGAGACACAGCCCGGGCGACAGTACACACCGGTCGTGCGCACGGCATAGACGAAGCACCCGTTCGCGCGCCTGTCGTTGGCGCAGACCGCCCGCCAGCGCGCGGCATCGCCATCGAAATTCGTCGACACCGCAGCCTCGCTCTCCTCGCTCATCGGACACGCTCCGTCACCGATCGCATGCCGTCAGTCTGAACCGGCGCCCCGCGGGTTGCACGTCCGATGTTGCGCGTTCATTCGTGCGGCGAGCGGCCGCTCGCCCGAAGGCACATCGGCTCCGGCCTCGGCGACCCCGTGTCGCCTGCTACGCAGGGCGCGGAGGCAAGACCGGCCGATACGTTCGCGCGTTCGCCTCGAACGCGATTCCGCCGACTTCGCCAACACCAGGGCATGCGCCGCGCGGCCATCTCCCCAACACACGGGCCGGCGATCCGCCGCGTGATTCGCGACACGGCAAGCCGACGCGCGATGCGCTCGCGTCGAACCTCCAATAAGCGGGCCGCAGCGGCGTTGCGGGCCCGCTCACGAACTCGACGGCCGAACGCCGCGAGCGCCCACGGACGCAGCAACCGACCCGGCCGCGCGGGCCCGCCGCGACGCGGGATCGGCTGGCCCATCGAACGGCCTGCGCTCCCTGCAGAGCCGGCCCTGATCGCCGCCTGCGCTCGCGGGCATCAGCCGCTGGTCCGTCGCGACCCGGCCTGCCGAAACGGCCCGAGTGTCGACCGCTCGCGCCGCACGCGGATGCCGCACCCGCGGCTCGGGTCAGCGTCGGGCGCGTTCGTACTGCGGTGGCCAATCGGCCTCGGCGTGGCGCAGTTCGGCGGCCGCGCGCAGCGGAAAGTGAGGATCGCGCAGGAATTCGCGGGCGAGCAGCACGCAGTCGGCCTGGCCCGAGTGCACAATGTGTTCGGCCTGCACCGGCTCGGTGATCAGCCCGACCGCGCCGGTGGCGATGCCAACCTCGTGACGGATGCGCGCGGCGAACGGGGTCTGATAGCCGGGCCCGGTCGGAATCACGGCATCCGGGGTGCTGCCGCCGGCCGAGCAGTCGACGAGGTCCACGCCCTCGGCCTTGAGCCAGTGCGCCAGCCGCACGGACTGCTCGATGTCCCAGCCGCCGTCGACCCAGTCGGTGGCCGAGATGCGCACGAACAGCGGCAACGCCTTCGGCCAGACCGCGCGCACGGCGCGCACGACCTCGAGCGGAAACCGGGCGCGGTTTTCCAGCGCGCCGCCGTAGTCGTCGTCGCGTTCGTTCGACAGCGGCGACAGGAACTCGTGCAGGAGATAGCCGTGGGCCATGTGGATCTCGAGCACGCGGATGCCGGCATCCCGGGCGCGCCGGGCCGCGTCGGCGAAAGCGGTCACGGTCTCGGCGATGTCGTCGGCGCTCATCGCTCGGGGCACGGGATGCCCCTCGGCGAAGGCCAGCGCACTCGGGGCCACGGGCGTCCAGCCGCGTTCGTCCGGGCCCAGCGGCCGACCGCCGCGCCAGGGGGCGTCGGTCGAGGCCTTGCGCCCGGCATGGGCGATCTGCATGCCGGCGACCGTCCCCTGGGCGTGCATGAAATCGACGATGCGACGGAACGAGTCGATATGCGCCTCGTCCCAGATGCCCGAGTCGTCCGGGGTGATCCGGCCATCCGGCGTCACCGCGGTGGCCTCGATCATCACCAGGCCAGCGCCGCCGACCGCCCGACTGCCCAGATGCACGAAGTGCCAGTCGGTCGGGTGCCCGTCCGCGCTGGAGTACTGGCACATCGGGGCGACGAAGATGCGGTTGCGGAAAGTGACTTCGCCCAGGGTCCAGGGGGAGAAGAGATCGCTCAAGAGCAGCTCCGGTCTGGGGTGACGTGTCGACGCCGGACGGCGTCTTTCCATGCATTCTACATCGGCCGCGGCGGGGGTGTATCGCCCTCCGTCTCACGACGCCGCGAAGCGCCGCTCGCGCCAGCGCAGCACGCCGGTGAGCATGGCGGGCAGGAACGTCACGGTCGTGAACATCGTGAACAGCAGGCCGAACATGACGATCGCCCCGAGGCCGCGATACAGCTCGGTGCCCGCGCCCGGCAGGAAAACGAGCGGGGCGAGGCCGAACGTGGTCGTGATGGTGGTCATCAGGATCGGCCGCAGCCGCACCTGCACGGCCTCGACCACGGCATCCGCGGCGGCCATGCCCCCGGCGGCGTTGGCCCGCGCCCGTTCCACGATCAGAATCGGGTTGTTCACCACTGTGCCCACCAGGATCAGGAAACCCAGCATGGTGATGAGATCGAAGGGCTGGGAGAGCGCGCCGATGCCGATCGCGGGCAGCCAGCTTCCGAGGGCATTCAGCAGCCAGAGTCCGACGATGCCACCGGCGATGCCCAGCGGCACGCTCGTCAGGATCAGCAGCGGATACCCCCAGTGGGAGAAGATCGCCACCAGCAGCAGGTAGCAGACCAGCAGGGCCACGATGTAGTTGCCGGTGAGCGCGTTGCGCGTCACCTCCAGTTCGTCCGAGGCACCGGAGATGTCGATGTCGACCGAGGACGGGATCTCGCCGGCGTCGCGCATCTCGCCGATGATGTCGCTCATCACGCGATCGACCCCGGCCTCCAGCGGCACATCCTCCGGCGGAATGATGCGCAGCGTCACCGTGCGCCGGCTGTCCAGTCGACGGATCACGTCGGTGTCCACGGTGGGCTCGACCCGCGCCAGCGCGGTCAGCGGCAGCACCCCGGCCTCGGGCGTGTAGATCGGCAGCCGCGAGAGCGCGTCGACGGCGTCGGGCTTGCCGCCGCCGTCATAGAGGTACATGTCGACCTTGTCGTCCGCGAAGAAATATTCGTCGACATAGGCGCCGTCGACCAGCGCCGAGACCGCATAGCCGATGGACTCCGCGTCCAGCCCCAGTTCGGCGATGCGCGGATAATCCGGCTCGACCCGCAGCAGCGGCTGGGCGAGGGTCAGCGTGGACGGCTCGGCGAGCAGCTGCGGATCGTCGAAGACGGTCTCGGCGCGGTCGTAGGCGGTCTCGGCCACGGCGTAGATGTCGGCGAGCTCCGGCGCCGAGATGTCGAGATTGATCGCCCGCGTGCCGCCGTCGTTGGAGGAGATGATCGAGCCGCGCGTGGAGAACGCCCGCATGCCCGGATAGGCCTCGAAACGCTCGTTGAAGGCCCGCATCAGCGCGGCCAGATCGCCGTCGTCGACCGGCTCCGAGATGATGCGCAGCTCGTTGGTCGACACGCTCATGTTCATGTAGGCGATCGGCGGCACCGCGTTGTCGTCGGCGGCGATGTCGCCGTCCTCGTCGACCACGTAATCGAGGAGCTCGGCCCGCAGTTCCTCGGCGATGCCCGCCATTTCGGTGAGGTTGTAGCCCGGCGGCGGCAGCATGGTCGAGAAGGTCTTGGCCTCCTCGCCGTCGGGCAGATACTCGGCCGGCGGCGTGAGCGCGTAGACGCCGAGGCCCAGCGCGCCGGCGATCGAGAGCATCGTGCCCCAGCGCCGCATCCGGCGCGCCACGATCCAGCCGGCCAGCGCCAGCACGCCCCGCGAGAAGCGCCCGGGCGCGGCGTCCACATCGGAGACCTGACGCGGCAGCACGCGCGCGGCCGCCGCCGGCACGACCATGATCGCGACCACCATGGAGGTCAGGATCGCCGCCGCAATGGCAATCGAAATGTCCGAATAGAGCTGGCCGGCCTTCTCGGTGATGAACAGCACCGGCGCGAAGACCATCACCGTGGTCAGCGTCGAGGCCAGCACCGCCGGCCAGACCTCGCGCACCCCGGCCACCGCCGCATCCCATCGCGAGCGCCCGCGGCGGCGCTCGCGCTCGATGTTCTCCAGCACGACGATGGTGTTGTCCAGGGTCATGCCGATCGCGAAGGCGATGCCGGCCAGCGAGATCACGTTGATCGTGCGGCCGAAGATCAGCAGGCCGATGAAGGCGGCGATCGCGCATACCGGGATGCCGAGCACGGTGATCAGCGTGGCCGGCAGCGACCGCAGGAAGAGAAACATCACGATGGCGGCCAGCACTGCGCCCAGCGCCAGATTGCGCCAGACACTGGCGATCGAGGCCTCGACATAGCGCACGTCGTCCGAGGTCAGCGCCAGGCGCATGCCGGCCGGCTCGGCGATGCGGGCGTTGATGTCCTCGACCGCGGCGGCCATGTCGTTCTTGATGTCGATCACGTTGAAGCCCGGCTGACGCCGGACCTGGAGGTTGATCACCTCCTCGTCGTTGAAGAACGACAGCTGGCGCTGCTCGGCGTGATCCAGCCGGATGCGGGCGACGTCGCCGAGCGTGGTCACGGCGTCGCCCTCGCGCTCGAGCACGACGTCGGACAGTCCCGAGATATCCTCGAAGCGGCCGACGGTGCGGATCAGGTAGCGCCGCTTGCCGGCGTCCATGTCGCCGCCGGAGAAATCCTGGTTGCGCTCGCGGATGGCGTCGCGCACATCCGCCAGGCCGATGCCCAGCGCGGCCAGCTGCGACGGGTCCACCGCGATGCGGATCTGGCGTTCGGCGCCGCCGCCGACCTCGACGTCGGCCACGCCCGGCACCCGTTCCATCCGTCGTCGGATCGAGTCGTCGACGAAATCGCGCATGAAGGCCATGTCCAGGCCCGCGGGATTGCCCTCCAGTGGCGCGACGTTGAAGTACATGAACGAGTTCTGGGAGAACGAGGCCGCGATGACCTCCGGCTCGTCAACGTCCCCGGGGTAGCTCGGCACCTGCATCAGCGCGTTGGTCACGCGGATGAGGGCTTCGTTGATGTCGGTCGAGAAGGGGAACTCGAGCTCGATCTCGGCCTCGCCGGTCTTGGCCTCGGCGGTCATCCGCTGCAGGCCGATGATGTTGGCGAGATACTCCTCCTGCTCGATCAGGATCTCGTTCTCGATATCCTGCGGCGTCGCCCCGGCCCAGCTGGTGTTGACCGTGATCGTGCGCACGGCCAGATCGGGGATCATCTGCACCGGGATGCGCATCGCCGCGAGCACCCCGAACAGACAGATCAGCAGCACGGTGATCGTGATCAGCGTGCCGCGCCGCATCAGCGCCTCGAACATGGGCTAGCCGCTCGTGCCGTCGGACAGTCGCAGCGACCGGTCGGTGGCGGTCGCGGGCCGGTCCGGACCGGCGCGCGGCTCGGCCAGGCGTACGCGCTGGCCGCGGGACAGGCTCTCGTTGCCGCGCACGATCACCCGGTCACCCGCCGACAGCCCCGACAGCACCTCGACCCGGTTGTCGGCGCTCCGACCGAGGCTGACCTGACGTTCCACGGCGCGCAGGCCCTCGTCGCCGGATTCGACGATCCAGACGCGCGTGCCGCCACGGGGCTCGCGCACCAGCGCGTCGCGCGGGATTACCAGCACTTCCTCCGGCGAGGTGATCTCGAAGAGCACCTTCGCCGACATTCCCGGCGTGAGGCGCCCTGCGGCGTTGTCCACGAAGATGCGGGCGAGAAAGGTCCGTGCCAGCGCGTCCGAGGCCGCGACCTTCACGTCCACCTTGGCCTCGAGTGTCTCGCCGTGCAGCGCTTCGGGCTGGATGCGCACCGGCATGCCGGCCTCGATCGCGGAGAAATACTGCTGGGGCGCGGCCACATCCATGCGCAGCCGCTCGGTCGCCACCAGGCCCACCACCGGCGTGGATTCGGCGACGTACTCGCCCGGCTCGACCAGGCGCTCGCGCACCGTGCCCGCGAACGGGGCGACGATCTCGTGGCGGTCGAGCACCTCGCGCTGGCGCGCCGCCTCTGCCCGCAGCCGATCCAGCGCCGCGGCCTGCACATCCACTTCGGAACGCCGGCTGGCCAGCTCCGTCTGCGAGATGGCGCTGCGCGCGGCCAGACGCTCGGCCTCGGAGGCCAGGCGCTCGGCCTCGGCCAGCTGCGCCCGGGCCTCGGCGACCGACGCCTCGAGCGTGTTCAGGGTGAGACGCGCCAGCGACCGGTCCAGGGTGATCAGGGTCTCGCCCGCGTCCACGCGATCGCCGGCGTCGACATCCACCCGCTCGACCAGGCCCGCGACCCGCGGCGTGAGCTCGGCGTCGCGCGGCGACGTCAGCGTGCCGTAGAGCGGCAGGGTCTGGCGCCAGCGCTGCTGTTCCACATCGACCGTCTCGACCATGGTCGGCGCCGCCAGCGCCGTGCTGCCGACGAACAGCATGACCAGCCAGACGGCGGCCCGACCCGTACTGAATGCGGCTTTCGGGCCGCAGACGTTTCCTGCGCCGAGCAATCGACGAATCACGTTTCCCCCATGCGAATGGTCCGGCGGCCCGCGATATGCGGGCCCGTCTCCTGGGCCTACGCATATAGAACCCGCAGCGACGCACAAGGTTCCGGATGGGCACGAAATTTCCTGCAACCCGCATCTTCGGGGGCCACGGTCGCCCGCGGAAACCGCTCGCCATGCGCGCTCATGCCGACGGCCGCTGCGCGCCGCCGGCCGGGCATATCGGCCTGCGCTCCCCGGAACGTCGTCACGCAGCGGCTGCGGCAGCCCGGGGACGCGCGCTGGCCGGCGCGGCGGTTTCATGCGTAAGCTGGTGACAACCCTTTCCGGCCCGCCTAGATCATGACCCGCACCCCAACCACGCTCGCCGCGCTATTCATCGGTCTGCTGACGGCGCTGGCCGCTCCGGCGGCCTTCGCCGCCGACGACGAGTCCGACGTCCGGGCCCTGGGCGCGAACCTCGAACACTACGACTATCCCTGGCCGGTCGAGCGTCACACGCTCGAGGCGCCGCAGGGCGAGGTGTCGATGGCCTATATGGACATCGCGCCGGACGACGACATCAGCGACCCGCCGGTGGTGGTGCTGCTGCACGGCAAGAACTTCTTCGGCGCCTACTGGGAGGATACGGCGCGCGCGCTGGCCGCCAACGGCTATCGGGTGATCGTTCCCGACCAGATCGGCTTCGGCAAGTCCGACAAGCCGGCCGCCTACAGCTACACCTTCCACCATCTGGCCGAGAACACGCGCACGCTGCTGGACGATCTCGATATCGACACCGCGACCGTCGTCGGCCACTCCATGGGCGGCATGCTCGCGGCCCGCTATGCGCTGATGTATCCGCAAGCGGTCGAGCGGCTGGTGCTGGTCGATCCGATCGGGCTGGAGGACTGGAAGGCCAAGGGCGTGCCCTATCGCGGCATGAACGCCTGGTATGCGCGGGAGATGAAAAAGGACTATGCCGCGATCAAGGCCTATCAGAAGAAAAGCTACTACGACGGCGAATGGAACGAGGACTACGCCGAGTGGGCTAAGGCGCTGGCCGGCATGTACGCCGGCGAGGACCGGGCGCGCGTGGCCTGGGCCCAGGCCGCGACCTACGACATGGTCTACACCCAGCCGGTGGTGCACGAATTCGGCCAGCTGACGGTGCCCACCACGCTGATGATCGGTACCCGCGACCGCACCGCACTCGGCAAGGACCTGGTCTCCGACGAACTGCGCGCCCGGCTCGGCGACTATCCCCGGCTCGGCCGGCAGACCGTGGCCGCGATACCGGAGGCGGAACTGGTGACCTTCGAGGGGATCGGCCACCTGCCGCCCATCGAAGCGCCCGAGCGCTTCCGCCAGGCCCTGTTCGACGCTCTCGGCACGCCCCACGACTAGTACCCGACGACCGTGCGGGTCGCATTCCCGCCCATCGTCGTGATCCGGCTCGGCGTCGGCGCTTGCAGTGCCCGGAGCCGGCGCCGTGCGACACCGGCCGGCGCGGCTTAGTGGGCGCCGCGATCCGGCACGGCGACTCGACGAGAGAGGGCCGGCCCCGAGGCGGCTCGGCGCCGAGCGCCCCGTCGCTTGCCGGCGAGTTGCGGATCGGCGTGCGATCCGCATCGACCCGCGCGCGCCGGTCGAAGGGCCGGAACACACGGCCCGGCGCATGGACGGCTGCACGCCGCGCGCAGTCGGTGCGGACGCCGCCACCGCCCCTGCCGATCATGCGCTGTAGGCTCAACGGCTTCGGCCATCCGACGCGCCGTGGTCGATGACCGATCGCGGGTCGCGGCTTTCGAAACGTGGATGCATTCCCAACGCCCGCGCCACTGGCGATTCCTCGCGTCGGGGCGGCCCGGCTGTCGCGGATGTCGGCTGGTCAGCCGTACTCACAGTCTCGTCGAGCGACTCGGGCGACCGTGCATGCGCTGTGGACGGCCTGTCGGGGCCGTCGACATACCCGACGACCGACCGCCGGAGCCGCCACGACGCGCGTCGGTCACGCCGGGCCGCGGCAATCCGTCGACTCCTTCGTCCCGGCGCACCGCCGATCCGCGCTATCCGCCGTCCCGCCAGGGCACGGCGCACGCCGGCGCGGCGACGCCGGCTAGAATGACACGCTGTCCGCGAACCGATACGCCATGACCATGACCGAACTCCATCAGCTGTCCGCCCGCGCGCTGGCGCGCGCGATCGCTACCGGCGAGACCGGCAGCCGCGCCGCGCTCGATCATTATCTCGAACGCATCGAACGCCTGGGCTCGCCGATCAACGCCGTGATCGCGCTCGACGCCGAGGGCGCGCGCGAACGCGCCGACGCCGCCGATGCGGCGATCGCCCGCGGCGAATCGTGGGGGCCGCTGCACGGCGTGCCCATGACCGTGAAGGACACCTACGAGGTGCGCGGCCTGCCGACGGTCGTCGGCGAACCCAAGCTGCGGGACTATGTCAGCGACCGGGACGCCGTGGCGGTGGCGCGTCTGCGCGCGGCGGGCGCGGTGATCTTCGGCAAGACCAACACCCCGCGGCTGGCCCAGGACGTGCAGACCAGCAACCCCGTCCACGGGACGACCCACAACCCCTGGAACCACGACCGCACCCCGGGCGGCTCCTCCGGCGGCGCCGCGGCCGCCCTGGCCGCGGGTCTGTCCGCCCTGGAGATCGGCTCGGATCTGGCCGGCTCGATCCGCACCCCCGCAAGCTGGTGCGGCGTCTACGGCCACAAGGCCAGCTACGGGCTGATCCCGATGCGCGGCCATGTGCCCGGGCCGCCGGGCACGCGGGCCGAACCGGATCTGTGCGTGGCCGGACCGCTGGCGCGCAGCGCCGACGATCTCGGGCTCGCACTGGAGGTGCTCGCCGGCCCGGATGCCGTGGATGCCACGGTGTGGTCGGCGCGCCTGCCGGCCCCCGGCCCGACCACCTTCGGCGACTTCCGCGTCGCCCACTGCTTCGACCACGCCTTCTGCCCGGTCGCGTCGGCCGTACGGCAACGACTCGAGGACGCGCTGGAGACGGCCCGCCGCGCCGGCGCCCGCGTGGCGGCGATCGACGATCTACCGGGCGGTTTCGAGACCGGCTACGACACCTACGACCGGCTGCTCAACGGGATGGTTGGTGCGGCCATCCCCGACAAGCTCTACGCCAAGGCGCGCCGCGGCGCACGCTTTCTGGGCCTGGCCGGCCGCGACAAGGGCCCCGGCACGCTCGCCAGCTTCACCCGCCGGGCCACCACCAGCCATCGCGACTGGATGGTCGCCAACGAAGCGCGCCACCGGCTGCGCGAGACCTGGCACGAATTCTTCCGGGACTGCGACGTGCTGCTACTGCCGAGCGTCTGTGTCCCCGCCATCGCCCACGACCACAGCGGCAACGTGCTCTCGCGGCGTATCGACGTGGACGGCCGCAGCCGCGGCTACACCGATCTGTTCCGCTGGATCGCACCGGCCACCGTGGCCGGACTGCCCGCCACCAGCGCGCCGGTGGGCGTCACCGCGGCCGGGCTGCCGGTCGGCCTGCAGATCGTGGCCGACTACGGCCGCGACACCACGGCCATCGCCTTCGCCCAGCATCTGGCCGCGGCCATGGGCGGCTTCAGCGCGCCGCCGACGTTTGCCTGACCTTCGTCACCAGCGGCTCCAGCGCCGGCCAGACGTGCTCGAGCAACGCCGGCTGGGCCGCGGCATCGGGGTGCACGCCGTCGTCCTGGAAAGCGCTGCGGTCGCGGGCGATCGGCGCCAGGAAGAACGGCACGTAGGCCACGTCATGACGCTCGGCCAGGGTCTCGAAACTCGCGTGGAAGCGTTCGCCGTAGTCGCGGCCGTAGTTGGTCGGGATGCGCATGCCCAGCAGCAACACCTCGGCCCCGGCCTCGCGGCTGGCCTCGATCATGGCCGCGAGGTTGGCCTGCATGGCCTCGAGCGACAGCGCCCGCAGGCCGTCGTTGGCGCCCAGCTCGAGCACGACGATATCCGGCTCGGTGCGGGCCAGCGCCTCGGGCAGGCGCTCGCGGCCGCCCGCGGTGGTCTCGCCGCTGACGCTGGCGTTGTGCACGGCCAGCGATGCATCGGCGGCGGCCAGACGCTCGCGCAGCAGGGCCACCCAGCCGGCGCTGCGATCGATGCCGTAGGCCGCGCTCAGGCTGTCGCCGAAAACCAGAATCCCGCCGGCTGCGTATACCGGCACCGTCGCGCCCAGCAACAGGGCGCACACGAGCAGGCGCCAGCCGCGCCCGCGCATCCGTGAATCATTCGTCCGGGGAAAACCGTTCAATGGCCTCTCCTGCATTGGTGGCCCGCGGCGTGGCCAAGACCGTCGCCAGCGGTGAGCGTACGCTCACGATACTCGACGACATCGAACTGACGCTGACTGGCGGCGACACGCTGTCGATCGTGGGGACGTCCGGCTCCGGCAAATCGACGCTGCTGGCCCTGCTCGCCGGGCTCGACGCCCCCAGCCGCGGCCGCATCGAGCTGCTCGGGCGCGACCTCACCGAGCTGGACGAGGACGCCCGCGCGGCCTGGCGTGCCGCGCGCGTGGGTTTCGTTTTCCAGTCCTTTCAACTGCTGGCCGGCCTGTCGGCGCTGGACAACGTGATCCTGCCGCTGGAACTGGCCGGTACGGATCTGACGACGGCCCGGGCCACCGCCCGCGACCTGCTCGACCAGGTGGGCCTGGGCGATCGCCTGACGCACACGCCGCGCCAGCTCTCCGGCGGCGAACAGCAGCGCGTGGCCATCGCCCGCGCCTTCGCCTGCCGGCCGCGGATCCTGTTCGCCGACGAACCGACCGGCAATCTCGACGGCGCCACCGGCGCGCATGTGGCCGACCTGCTGTTCGCCCTGAACGCCGAGCAGGCGACCACGCTGGTCCTGGTCACCCACGACGACACCCTCGCCGGACGCTGCAGCCGCAGCGCCCGGCTGGCGGACGGCCGGCTGCATGTCTGAGCGCGGCAACGAGGCGTCCGCCCTCGGTCTGGCCTGGCGCCATGGCCGGCGCTCCGCCGGGCGCGGCGAATGGCTGATTCTGCTCGTCGCGCTGGCGGTCGCGGTGGCGGCCGTGACCGCGGTCAGCCTGCTGACCGACCGCGTGCGCTCGGCCATGGTGCGTCAGGGCGCGACCACGCTGGCCGCGGATCTGCGGCTGTCGACGCGGGCGCCGCTGGAGGCCGATCGCGCCCGCGCGCTGGCGGCCACCGGCGTGGAGACCGCGGGAGTCACGGTCTTTCCGAGCACGCTCTCCGATGACGACGCGGTGACGCTGGTCTCGGTCAAGGCGGTCGAGCGGGCCTATCCGCTGCGCGGCACGCTCACTCTGCGGCGGGGACCGCCGGGCACGGCCACCGAGACCGTGGCCCACGGCCCGCCGCCGGGCCGCGTCTGGGTCGCCCAGCGCGTGCTCGACGAACAGAACCGCGGCGTCGGCGACCGGCTGCAGCTGGGCGATGCCGAGCTCACGATCGACGCCGTGCTGGTGACCGAACCCGACCGCGATCCGGGCTTTGCCGGCCTCGCGCCGCGGGTGATGATCGCCGCGGCCGACATCGAGGCCACCGGGCTGCTCGGCTTCGGCAGCCGGGCCGAGTACGCCACGCTGATCGCCGGCGACGCCCCGGCAGTGGCCGCGGCGCGGGCCGCGCTCGATGACGACCTGGCCGCCGGCGAACGCCTGCAGACGCCGGCGGAGTCGAACCGGGCCCTGTCGCGGGCGCTCTCGCGGGCGGATGTCTTCCTCGACCTCGCCGCCCTCGTGGCGGTGGTGCTGGCGGGCGTGGCCATCGCCCTGACCGCACGGCGCCACGCCGAGTCGCGGCTCGACGAGATCGCATTGCTCAAGACGCTCGGCGCCCGCCGCGGGCTGATCGCCCGGGTGCTGGCCTGGCAGCTGGTCCTGATCGGCGTGCTGGGCATCGCCGGCGGGTTGATTCTGGGCGCCGCGGCGCAGGCGGGCATCGGCCGCGTCATCGCCGGCGCCTTCGAGATCGCGCTGCCCGGCCCGGCCTGGAGCGGGCTCTGGCCGGGGCCGATCGCCGGCGCCCTGCTGCTGGCCGGCTTCGCCTGGCCGGCACTGGCGCGCGCCCGCCGGACACCGCCGGCGCGCGTGCTGGCCCGCGCCCTGGCCGACGACGATCGCCGGGCGTGGCGGATGCACGCCGGCGCGATCGCGAGCGTGGCCGTGCTCGCGGCGCTCGCGACCCGGGATGCAATGCTTACGGCCTGGGTGCTCGGCGGCGCGCTCGCCGGCGCCGCGGCGCTGGCGCTCGGCGCGCTCGGCCTGCTCTGGTGCGTCGAGCGGGCGCGCACCGGCCTGGGTGGACGGCTCGGGCCCGGCATCCGGCTGGGGCTGGCCGCGCTGTCGCGTCGACGCGCGGCCAGCGTGCTGCAGATCGTCGCCTTCGGCGTCGGTCTGATCATACTGTTCCTGCTGGTGATCGTGCGCGGCGATCTGCTGGCCGGCTGGCGTGCGGATATCGCCGCCGACGCGCCCAATCGCTTTCTGATCAACATCACGCCGGATCAGCAGCCGCGGGTGGCCGATTTTCTGGCCGAGCACGGCATCGAGGCGCCCGCCTTCTTTCCGCTCGTGCGGGCACGCCTGACCACGGTCGACGGCCGGGCGATCGAATCCGATCCGGCGCTGGCCGAGTCCGCCGGCGAGCTCGCCCGGCGCGAGCTGAATCTGTCGTGGACGGACACTCTCAAGGCCGACAACCGTCTGCTCGAGGGCCGCTGGTGGCAGCCGGCCGATCGCGGCGAGCCGCATGTGTCGATCGACGAATCGGTCGCCGAACGGCTCGGTGTCGGCATCGGCGACACGCTCGGCTTCGACCTCGCCGGGCGGACGTTCACCACCGAGATCCGGAGCATCCGCAGCATCGACTGGTCGAGCCTGGAGGCCAATTTCTATGTGCTCTTCCCGCCCGGCTTTCTCGACGATTATCCGAGCACCTACATCACCAGTTTCCATCTGCCCGACGACCGGCGGGCGGTGCTGGGCGATCTGGTCCGCGAGTTCAACAACGTCAGCGTCATCGATATCGCCGCGATCCTCGACCAGCTGACCACGCTGATCGACCGCGTGAGCCTGGCGGTCGAGCTGGTCTTCGGTTTCACCCTGGCCGCGGGTCTGGTCGTGCTGCTGGCGGCGATGCAGGCCAGCCGCAGCGCCCGCCGGCGCGAGGCGGCCCTGCTGCGCGCCCTCGGCACGCGCGCCCGCTGGCTGCGCCAGGCGGTGGTCGTGGAATGCCTGCTGCTCGGCGCCTGCGCCGCGGTGCTGGCGGCTGTCGTCGCCCAGATCGCGGCCGTCGTGCTGGCCACCCAGGTGCTGGACCTCGGCTACACCTGGCGGCCCGGCGTGTGGCTGGTCGCGGTGACCTCGGCGACGATCGCCATCGCGCTGGCCGGGCTGGCGTCGCTGGGCGATGTGCTGCGCCAGCCGGCCTGGACGAGCCTGCGCGCCGAAGACTGACGTCGCCGCACGAAAAAGGCGGAGCCCGTCGGACTCCGCCTGATGAGCGGCCACGCGACGCCCGCGCGGGGCGTCGCGGTCGCAGCCGTCTGCGACAGGCCTGCGGCGCGCTAGCCCTTGACCTCGATCCGCCGCGGCTCGCTCTGCGGCTTCTTGGCGATCGACAGGCGCAGCACGCCGTTCTCGGCAGTGGCCTCGACGTTGTCCTCGTCGGCGGTCTCCGGCAGCGAGAAGCGGCGCACGAAACGGCCGTAACTGCGCTCGATGTGGCGTGTCTGCTCGCCGCGACCGCCGTCGTTGTCGCCGGCCGCTTCCGCGGCCTTCTCGTGCGTGCTGCGACGCTCGCCCTTGAGCGTGAGCACGCCCTTGTCGAGGGTGACCTCGATGTCGGCCGGGTCGATGCCGGGGATCTCGGCGTCGATCAGATAGGCGTCGGCGTTCTCGTGTATGTCGACCGCGGGGCGCCAGCTGCCCCCGGCGAACGCCGGCACGGCGTCGGTCTCGCCGAGAAACATGCGGTTGATCTCGTCGTTGAACTGCTGCAGCAGGCTGCTGGTCGGCTGAAAGCGCTGGATTGCCATGTCGAACTCCTCCTGTGTGAATGGGCCTTGTTGCCTGTCCAGAACGATGGGCACGGCGCGACACGTTTCAACGGTTGTTTTATCGTTTTTCCGTAACGTCTTTGCTTCGTCCCGGGGGAACTGCTACAACCGCTGCATATTCCCTAACCCGCAATATGATTATGCGACCCACTATTCTCAGACTCCTCGCCGGCTCGGCCGCCATGGCCGGCGGCGTACTGGCCGCCCCGGCGGCGCTGGCCCAATCCTGCGACACCGCCGGGCTGGACCTGCCCGACGGCTTCTGCGCCACCGAGTTCGCCACCGACGCCCACCAGCCGCGTCATCTGGCCGTCGCCGACAACGGCACGGTCTACGTCAATCTCGCCAGCGAGGGCGACGACGGCGGCCTGATGGCGCTGCGCGACAGCAACGACGACGGCAAGGCCGACGAGCGCGCGACCTTCGGCAAGGGCGGCGGCACCGGGCTGGCCATCCATGATGGCTGGCTCTATGCCGCGACAGTGACCGACATCTACCGCTACCGACTGGGCGATTCGCTCACCCCGGAAGGCGAACCGGAACACCTCGTGACCGGCATGCCGGAGCAGGACTCGCACGCCGCCCGCGGCCTGGCGGTCGGCGACGACGACATGATCTACGTCAACAACGGCGCGCCGTCCAACGCCTGTCAGGAAGAGGATCGCTCGCCGGGCTCCAAGGGTCAGGACCCCTGTCCGCTGCTGGAGAATCACGGCGGCATCTGGCAGTTCTCGGCCACCGAGACGGGCCAGGAATTCTCGCCGGATGCGCGCTTCGCCACCGGTCTGCGCAACATGTTCGCGCTCGCCTTCCACGACGGCCAGCTCTACGGCGTGCAGCACGGCCGCGACCAGCTGCACTCGAACTGGCCGGATGAATTCACCCAGAAGCAGAGCGCACACCTGCCGGCCGAGGAGATGTTCGCCGTTTCCGAGGGCGACGACTTCGGCTGGCCCTACTGCTACTACGATCCGGATCAGGACAAGAAGGTGCTCGGGCCGGAATACGGCGGCGACGGCGAGAAGGTCGGCCGCTGCGACCAGTTCAAGGATCCCATCGCCACCTTCCCCGCGCACTGGGCGCCGATGGACATCGCGTTCTACAGCGGCGACGCCTTCCCGAAGGACTATCGCGGCGGCGCGTTCATCGCCTTCCACGGCTCCTGGAACCGGGCACCGAGCCCGCAGGCGGGCTATCGCGTAGTCTATCTGCCGTTCGAGAACGGCAAGCCGGCAGACGACCATCGTACGTTCGCCGAGGCGAAAGGCTTCACCGGATCGGACACGATCCGCTCGCCCGGCAGCGCCGAGCATCGCCCGGCCGGCCTGGCGACCTCCGCCGACGGCGCGCTCTATATCAGCGACGATCAGGGCAGCACGATCTTCCGTGTGACCCACGGCGGCGACTGAGCGCGCGCCCACGCGCGCGAATGCAAAAGGCCGGCACGTGCGGTGCCGGCCTTTTTTCGTGCGCCATCTTCCGGACCGCCGGCGAAATGTCGGACTACGCCGCTCGCGCCGAATGCCCTCGGCCCGCCGAAGCGTCGCGACCGACCTCCTCGTAGTCCCCCGGGGCGAAGCGCCACAGCCGCAGGCGATACTCCCAGTTGAAGCCGGGATAGAGCGTGGTGTTCTTGCCGGAGTCGGTGAGATACCAGCTGTTGCAACCCGAGGTCCAGGACGTGTGTTTCATCCGCCACTGGATGCCGCGGTTGAATCGATCCTGCACCCGCTGCTTGACGTCGACGAACTTCAGCCCGCGGCGCGCGACGTGCGCGATGGCCTGCAGGGCATAGTCCATCTGCTGCTCGGTGAAGGCCAGCACCGAGGTATGGCTCGGCCCGGTGTTTGGCCCCATCAGGAAGAACAGGTTGGGAAAGCCCGACACCGTCACGCCCTTGTAGGCCTCCGCGCCGTCGGCCCAGACGCGGTTGAGATCGACGCCGCTGCGGCCGGTCACCTCGAAGGGCGAGGCCGTGCTCGGCACCCGGAAGCCGGTCGCGCAGACGATCGCGTCGACCTCGATCTCGCGGCCGTCGCGGGTGACGATTCCGTGCTCGGTGATGCGCTCGGGCCCGTCGCCGATCAGCTCGACGTTGTCCTGCTGCAGGGCCGGATACCAGTCGTTGGAGATGAGAATGCGCTTGCAGCCGATCTGATAGTCCGGCGTGACCCGCCGGCGCATGGCCGGGTCGGCGACCTGCTTGCGGATGTGGCGCCGGGCGATCGCCTCGGCCTGCTTCTTGAACAGCCCGACATCCGAGATGATGAACGGCGCGAACAATTCGTTGAGCCAGTAGATGCGCAGCCGGCGTGCACGCAGCTTCAGCGGCGATTCGCTGTATTTTTCCTGTTCCGAATCCGGAATCGGCCGGTCCGGCTTGGGCATGATCCAGCTCGGCGTGCGCTGGAACACGGTCAACTGCGCGGCCTGGCCTGCGATCTCCGGCACCACCTGGATCGCGCTGGCGCCCGAGCCGATCACCGCCACGCGCTTGCCGGCGAGGTCGTAGTCGTCGTCCCACTGTGCGGTATGCATCAGCTTGCCGCGGAAGCCGTCCAGGCCGGCGATGCGCGGATAGGCCGGATCGGCGAGCGCGCCGACCGCGGAGATCACGAAGTTCGCGGTCAGGGTGTCGCCGTCGGCGGTGGTCACCGTCCAGATGCCGCTCTGCTCGTCGAACGTCGCCGAGACCACGGCCGTGTTGAAGCGGATGTAGCGACGCAGGTCGTATTTCTCCGTGCAGCGGCGGATGTAGTCGAAGATCTCCGGCTGCCGGCCGAAGGCACGCGACCAGTTCGGGTTCTGCTCGAAGGAGAACGAATACAGATGCGAGGCGACGTCGCAGGCCGCACCCGGATAATGGTTGTCCCGCCAGGTGCCGCCGACGTCGTCCGCGCGCTCGAGGAGAGTGAAGTCGTCGAGGCCGGCCTCCTTGAGGCGGATGGCCATGCCGAGGCCGGAGAAACCGGCGCCGATGATGACGACGTTCATGTCGGTGTCGACCGTGGTGTCGGTCGACAGCGGATTGAAGCGTGAAAGCAGGGAGGAGACGCCCATGATGCGTGCCACCGTTGGTCGAATGGATCGGCCGGTCTCGGGCCCCGGCGGATCTGAAAATACCAAGTTTCATTATTTCTGACAAGACACGATGTCACATTAAACGACTGGCGCCGCCAGCAGTCGCGGGTTACCGTATTGATAATGATTCTCATCATCTCACGCCGCGCGGACGCGCCCCGGCCGCCTCGTTCGACGCCGCCGTTCTAGGCGCGGATCCATGTACGCCGAGCACTTCCAGGGCCTGTTGACCGGTTTCGCCGACGCGCTCGTCGCCCGCCTGCCCGCGGCGCCGATCGTGCTCGACGGCAACCAGTTGCGCGAGCCGGATCACCTCGACGCACTCCTGGATCGCTACGCCGAATCCGCCGGCTGTCGCGAACGCCGCGCGACCGCCTCCCAGTGGTCGAAGTATTTCTTCAGCCGGCTGGGCATCGCGGTCACCGTGGTCCAGCTCGCCACCGACCGCGCGCTCGACGTCGATCTGGAGCGGCTGCGCATCGCCTTCGACGCCGACGGATTGCCGCAGCATTTCAGCGGCGTGCGCCCGCGCCCGGCACCCGGCGACAATTTCGACGGCCTGCTCGACGGCGCCTTCGCGCCGGTGATCGCCACACTGCACGAGCGCTCGGGCCTGGCGCCGCGGATCTTCGCCAGCAACGCCTCGATCTATTTCGAATGGGCGCTCGGCCAGCTGCGCGCCCAGGGTCGGGTGCCGGCGCCGCGCCTGGCCCGGGCCGAGAAGCTGATGGAGGTACGGCGGCGCAACGGGCACCGCAACATCCTCCACGCCCCCTACAAGCGCTTGCCGCCCGGCGCGCGCGACGGCGAGGGCGAACCCGTGAGCCACTGCCGCCGCCTGTGCTGCGTGCGCGACCTGGATGCACAATGGGGGCTGTGCGCGAACTGCCCGCGGGCGATCACGCTCGCGACCGGCACCCACGGCTGATCCGATGACCCTGCTCCG
The DNA here is from genome assembly GCF_003732545.1 of Salinisphaera orenii subsp. halophila YIM 95161. Classification (GTDB taxonomy): domain Bacteria; phylum Pseudomonadota; class Gammaproteobacteria; order Nevskiales; family Salinisphaeraceae; genus Salinisphaera; species Salinisphaera orenii_A. The sequence goes on from NZ_AYKF01000076.1 coordinate 37,094, forward strand.
CCTCGTGCTGCGCGACTACCGCGCGGCATTCATCGCCGTCATGGCCGCGAGCATCGCCAGCGCGGCGCTCGGCATCGGCGTGATCGCCTTCATCAACGCCCGCCTGATCGAGACCGGCGACCACGCGCTGAGCGCCCTGCCCCAGTTCTTCGGCCTGATCGCGCTGCTGCTGGCGGTATCGCTGGCCGCCCAGCTGGGGCTGACCTGGCTGGGCCACCGCTTTGTGCTCGACCTGCGCACGCGCCTGGTCAAGCGCATCCTCGACACCGACATCGAGCGCATCGAGGCCCTGGGCAGCGCCTCGCTGCTGGCGAGCCTGTCGGCGGACATCCGCAACGTCACCATCGCCTTCGTGCGCCTGCCGGAGCTGGTCCAGGGCACCATCCTGACGGTCGCCAGCATCGCCTATCTGGCCTGGCTGTCGCCCTCGATCCTGGTCGTCACCGCGCTCTGGATCGGCCTGACCATGGGAGTCGGCGCCTGGCTGGTCGCGCGGGTCTATCACCATCTGCATCACGTGCGAGAGGCCGAGGACGCCCTCTACCGCGACTACGAGACCGTGATCGACGGCCGCAAGGAGCTGGGTCTGAACCGGGCGCGCGCCCGCCGGGTCTTCGAGGACGTCTTCCGCGCCAACGCCCGGCGCTATCGGCACCACATCGTGCGCTCGGACACCTTCCATCTGAGTGCGAACAACTGGGCGAACATCATGATGCTGGGCGCCATCGGGGTGGTGTTCTTCCTGGCCAACGGCCTGGGCTGGGCGAGCACCTCGGTGGCGGCGACCTATGCCCTGACGATCCTGTTCCTGCGCACGCCCATGATCCAGGCGATCGGCGCCCTGCCGACGCTGATCAACGCCCAGGTCGCCTTCGACAAGCTCGCGACGCTGGCCCTGGCCGAGCACGACCCCGCCTTCGACACCCCCGCGCCGCTCGACACCGACTGGCAGACCATCGAGCTCCGTGGCGTGACCTTCGCCTACGACCGCGAGGACGGCTTCGGCATCGGCCCCATCGACCTCACGATCGAACGCGGCGAGCTGATCTTTCTCATCGGCGGCAACGGCAGCGGCAAGACCACGCTGGCCCGGCTGCTGACCGGGCTCTACCGCCCCACCGGCGGCACCATCCGGGTCGACGGCCGGCCGGTCGCCGAAGCCGAGCGCGGCGCCTATCGGCGCCTGTTCACGGCGGTGTTCACCGACTTCCACCTGTTCGACACGCTGCTGGACGGCGCCGGCAATCCGGCCGATGCGGCATTCGTCGACGACTGGCGACACCGCCTCGGGCTGGACGCCAAGCTGAGTGTCGACGCCGATGCCCGCATCGCCGACACGGCGCTGTCCCAGGGCCAGCGCAAGCGTCTGGCCCTGATGCTGGCGCTGGCGGAGTCGCGCGACGTGCTGCTGCTCGACGAATGGGCGGCCGATCAGGACCCGGGCTTTCGCCGTGTGTTCTACCGCGACCTGCTGCCGATCTTCCGCGAACGCGGGCACACGGTCTTCGCCATCAGCCACGACGACAGCTATTTCGAGCACGCCGACCGCCTGCTCGAGATGCGCGCCGGCCGGCTGACCGAGCTGACCGGCGAGATGCGCCGCGCGGCGAGTGCGGATGCCGTGGCCCGGACCGGCGAACGCTAGAGTCTGTTGACGTGTCCTGCGAGCGCTCTGTTTCCGACCGCACATCCTGTCCGGCAAGGCGCGAACCGCCGGCTCTGGGCGTGTCACGACCCAGGCCCGCAACGCCGGCCCCCTGGTCGTTTTTCATGGGCGGCCCGACCCATCGGAACAAACGCCCGGAAAATCAGCGATACGACGGCAATCCAGCGTTCTAGCGTGCTTGTGCAGAATGACTGCACGGCGCGCTACTAAGCCTCGTCTTGCCGCACAACAGCGTTTGGCGCGGACGCGTACGAAACGTCAAAAGGCCCTAGCCGTCCGACGCGGCGGCGCGGTCGGCGGCACCCGCGGCCGATACCGGATCGTTCACCGCCCCGCGCGGTATGCGTCTCAATGCCCGGCTAGAGCCGCCGGAGTCGCCACATGAAATAGCTGCCGCCGACCAGCGTGGCCACCAGCCCGGCCGGTATTTCATTGGGAAACAGCAGCATGCGGCCGAGCCAGTCGGCGGCGATCATCAGCAGCCCGCCGAGCAGCGCCGCACCGACGAACTGCTCGCGCGCCCGGGCCAGTCCGAGCAGACGGGCCATGTGCGGCGCCAGCAGGCCGACAAAGCTGAGTGGGCCGACCACCAGCGTCGCTCCGGCGGTCAGCACCGCCATGACCAGGAGCAGGATCAGGCGGCTCCAGGTGACGTTGACCCCGAGCGCGCGCGCCGTGGGCGCGCCCAGCGGCAGCAGATCCAGCCACACCACCAGCGGCCGGACCACCAGGAGCAGCAGCGCGGCGAGCACCGACACGGTCAGCGCCAGCGACAGATCGACGTAATAGGTGGTCCCCGACATCCAGGCCAGCAGCTGCTGGGTGCGCGGATCGCTGCCGGCGAGCACGATCTTGGAGATGGCGTCGAACAGAAACAGCACGCTGATGCCGGTCAACAGCACGCGCTCCGGCTCGAAGCCGCTGCGGGCGTTGAGTGCGACCAGCAGCGCCAGCGTGAGCAGCGCCCCGACCACCCCGGCGCCCAGCATCGCGGGCGTGCCGGCCGTCGGCCAGACCAGCACCAGACCGAGCACGCCGATGGCGGTGCCGGCGCTGATGCCCAGCACTTCGGGACTCGCCATGGGGTTGGCCGAGACGCGCTGCACGATGGTGCCGGCCACCGCCAGCATCACGCCAGCCGCGCCCGCCGCGAGCACCCGCGCGCCCCGCCACGCCCCGGTCTCGGCCCAGGGCAGCTCGAACGGCCAGTTCCAGCCGTGCACGCCCTGACCGACGAGCAGCGCCACCACCACCATGGCCGCCATCGCCGCCAGCAGGCCAAGCAGGAGGCCGCCCGTGGCGGAACGGCGCGGCGCCGGGGCACCGGCGACCGCGGTCGGCGCCTCACGATGCATGTTCAGACGCGGGATCAGCCACAGCAGCAGCGGCGCACCCAGCGCCGCAGTGGTCGCCCCGGTCGGGATCAGCGCCGCGCCGTCCGCAGTCCACAGCTGGAGCAGCTGGTCGGTGACCGCCAGCAGCAGGGCGCCGAGCACCGGCGCCCAGACCAGCCGCGCCAGCAATCGGCGCGCGCCGGCCAGGCGCACGATCGACGGCGCCGCCAGACCGATGAAACCGATGACGCCCAGCTCCACGACCACCGCCGTGCTGGTGAACACGGCCACGCCCAGGCTCGCCGCGCGCAGCCAGGCCAGCGACACGCCCAGATTGCGGGCGTTGGTGTCATCCAGATCCAGCAGGGCCAGGGCGCGCGCCAGGGCGGCCGCGGCGACGCCGCCGATCAGCAGCCGCGGCAGCAGATAGCCGACGCCGCCCCAGTTGTTCTGGGCCAGTGAACCGGCGCCCCAGATCATCATGCCCCGCAGGGCCTCCTGGTTGAACAGCAGCAGCACGACCGCGAGCGAGCCGAGATAGAGGTTGACCACCAGCCCGGCGAGCACCACGACCGTCGGCGCCAGCGATCGTCGCCAGGCCAGCAGGAACACCAGCCCCATCGCCGCGGCGCCGCCGACGAACCCGACCACGCCGCGGGCGTGCAACATGAGCGCGGGGGCGAAAAGCGTGCCGAGCAGCAGGAACAGATGCACGCCGCTGACCACGCCGAGCGTGGTCGGCGCGGCCAGCGGGTTGCGCAGCGTCTGCTGCATGAGCACGCCGGCCAGGGCCAGCCCCGCACCGCCGAGCAGCGACGCCGCCAGCCGCGGCAGCCAGACGTGGCGGGCGAGAATGCCGGACAGCGATTCCCCGGGCGCCCAGAGCGCGGCCAGACCCGCCGGCGCGCTCTCGCGCAGCGTCAACACCGCGAGCACCGCGAGCACGACGGCGAACAGGCCGCACAGCCGGCCGGGGGTGAGCGCGGGCCGCGGCATCAGGAGTCGGGCGTCCCGGCCACCTGCGGCGCGCTCAGCGCGTCGGCGAGCGCCCGCGCAAAGCGCGCCGCCGAGGGCAGCCCGCCGAAACTCCATACCGCCGGCAGGTCCAGCACCGGCCCCTGCCTCACGGCCGGCAGATGGTTCCAGAGCACGCTGCCATCGATCTCCTCGGCCACGCCGACCGGCATCGGATCGAGCACGGCCATGCGCGCGTCGTCGACCTCGGCCAGCCGCTCGAGCGAGACGAGCGCAAAGCCCCAGAAGGTGGTCGAGCCGGTCCAGGCATTGTCGAGACCCATGCGCGTCATCACGTCGTCGAGCAGGCTGCCCTCGCCGTAGACGCGCACGTGACGCGCGTCGATGAACTGCACCACCAGCAGCCGCGGCGCCTCGGCCGGGACACGTTCGGCCGCCGTCTCGACGGTCCGACGCGTGTCCGCCACCAGCCGCTCGGCCGCGTCCGCGCGACCGACCAGCGCCCCCAGGCGGCGGGTCGACTCGACGGTGTTATCCCAGGCGCTGCCCTCGTGGTAGTAGACGTCGATGGTCTCCACCGGAGCGATCGCCTCGAGCCGCGCGCGCGAACTGGCATACATCGGCGTGATCGTGATCAAGTCGAGATCCAGCTGCGACATCAGCTCCATGTTCGGCTGCACCCGCAGGCCGAGTTCGCGCACCGAGTCGGGCACCGGCGGCACGCCCACCCAGTCCTGATAGGCATCGATCTGGGCCATGGCCACCGGCGGCGCGCCGAGCGCGATCAGCGTCTGCGCCTGCCCCCAGTCGATGGCGGCCACCCGCGGGCGGTCCCCGCCGTCGGTCGCGGCCGCCACGGCGCCGCAAAAAAACAGGGCCAGCCCGACGAGCCAGCCCGAAGTCCACGCGCGCCGCCGCCCGGCGGCGCTGCGAGCGCCTGCCCGCCGCGTCACTGGACGACGGCGATGGGGTGGTTGTCCGCGGGGTGGGCCATCACGCTCATGCGGATGCCGTAGATGGCCTCGAGCGTCGTGTCCCGCATGAGTTCGTGCGGCGTGCCCCGGGCCAGCAGACGGCCGCCGCGCAGGGCCACGAGCTGATCGCAGTAGCGCGAGACCATGTTCACGTCGTGCAGCACGATGATCACGCCCAGCCCCAGCGAACCGGCGAGCTCGCGGATCAGCGCCAGCGTGTCGACCTGATGCGCGATATCCAGCGCCGACAGCGGCTCGTCGAGCAGCAGGAAACGGCTGCCCTGGGCCAGCAGCATCGCCAGCCAGACGCGCTGCTTCTCGCCGCCGGAGAGCGTGTCGACCATGCGCTCGGCGAGCGTGGCCGTGTGCGTCAGATCGAGCGCGCGATCGACCTGGCCCCGGTCTTCGGCGGTCATGCGCCCGAGCAGACCGCGCCAGGGATAGCGCCCGAAGGCGACCAGTTCACGCACGGTCAGGCTGGTCGCCCCGGGCAGATGCTGGGGCAGATAGGCCACGTTGCGCGCGAACTCGCGGTCGCCCCAGGCCTGCACCGATCGGCCGTTGAGACAGACCTCGCCGCAGCTGGCGCACTGCTGGCGCGCGAGCAGCTTGAGCAGCGTCGACTTGCCCGAGCCGTTGTGGCCGATCAGGCCGTAGACCAGTCCCTCGCGGAAACTCAGATCGTCGGCCTCCAGCAGACAGTGGCCGTTGACCTCGAAGCGGCAGGCGTTGAGTTCGAACATGGGCTTCTCCAGGGCGCCCGCCGCGAACGCCGTCCGGCGGCGGGGAGCGCGCCACGAGAATAAACTGAATACGAATGCGTATCAAAAAGAGCGGCGCTTCGGCAGGCGCCGCGTGAGACCGCGCTCGTGGTGCCTGACAACCGCACTGCAGGCCACACTGCGACGGTATCCGGCCCGCAGTGTGCGCCCCCGCGCGCCGGCGTGCGAGACATGGAACCCCGCCGGGCGATTAGTCGGTCGGCGGCGCCCGCGCGTTTCGGCGGCGTGGCCCGCCCCGCCGAAGCCGACGACATCCGATATCGTCTTGCGTATCGGTGGCTTATGCAGGTACCGAACGCAGCGGCTCGCACTCGTCGCCCGCCGCGCTTAAGCTGCTGCGATCGCGAGCGGCAAGGAGACGGGATGTCGATTCTGCACTGGACCCGATCACTGATCGACGGCGCAAAGGCGCCACCCGCCGACGACCCCACCGCCGTTTCCCTTGCCGGCGCCTACCGCGCCTATCGCGCGGGCGCGCGCTTCGTGGACGTGCGCCAGACGTTCGAATGGCGCGACGGCCATATTGCGGGATCGGTGCATCGGCCGGTCGACCAGATCGTGTCCGACCCGCGCCTGACGGTGACCGCGGACGCCCTGATCGTGACCTACTGCGCGGCCGGCGCACGCGCGGCCCGGGCGGCGGCCGCACTCCGGGCCAACGGCTACGCCCGGGTGCGGGCCCTGGCCGTCGGCTATGGCGACTGGCGCCGTGCCGGCTATCCGGTGGAACGGCCCGAGCGGCGCGACCCGTCCGCGCGCTGAACCGCGCAGCGGGCGCACGCGTGGCCCGTACTGGCGTTCGCCGACGGTCGGATGCGCCCCGCGCCCGAATCGCCGCCAGCCGCATGTCAACACGTGTTCACGCCGATTCACGGCCGCCGCGCGGGCCCCGCCATCGCGCCGCAACGTTGACGCTGGCGGTCTCGATACCGATATTGTCGCTTGACCCGCGCCGCGGGTGCACCGCCCGAGGCCGGGCGGCGACCGAAAGTTCAGGGAGAGCCGCGTTGACCCGTCTGCCGCCGGAAAAGGACTGGAGCTGATGCCCGCCGTCATCGACGCCATCGAATACATGCTGCCGGCGCGCACCGAATCGATCGAGGAGATCGCCGCACGCTTTCCCAACTGGCCGCTGGAGAAGATCGCCGAGAAGACCGGCATCCGCGCCCGCCACGTCGCCGCCGAAGACGAATGCGCCTCCGACTTCGGCGTGATCGCGGCCCGCCAGCTGTTCGAACGCACCGGCACCGATCCGGGCGAGATCGACTATCTGATCTTCTGCACCCAGACGCCGGACTATCTGGCCCCGACCACCGCCTGCCTGATCCAGGACCGGCTCGGCCTGGGCCGTCACGTCGGCGCGCTGGACATCAATCTCGGCTGCTCGGGCTACATCTACGCGCTGGGCGTGGCCAAGGCGCTGCTCGAGACCGGCCAGGCGAGCCGGCTGCTGCTGATCACCGCCGACACCTACAGCAAGTTCGTCCATCCGGGCGACAAGAGCGTGCGCGCGCTGTTCGGCGACGCGGCCGCGGCCACGCTGATGAGCAACCGCGGCGACGACGAGACCATCGGCCCATTCGTCTACGGCACCGACGGCTCGGGCGCCAACGATCTGATCGTGCCCACCAGCGGCATGCGCAAGCAGCCCTACAATCACAGCGCCGAGGAATACACCGATCGCCACGGCAACACCCGCAGCGATCATCACATCTACATGAACGGCCGCGCGGTGATCGAATTCACGCTGCGCGAGGTGCCGAAGTCCATTCTGACACTGTGCGAGCGCGCCGGCCTGTCGCTGGACCAGATCGACGCCGTCATACCCCACCAGGCCAGCGCCACCGTGCTCAACGGCGTGCGCAAGAAGCTGGGCCTGCCCCCGGAGCGCTTCATCGTGTGCATGGAGGACATCGGCAACACCGTCTCCTGCAGCGTCCCGATCGCTCTCAAGCGCGCGGCCACCGAGGGCCGCATCGGCCCGGGGGATCGCCTGCTGCTGGCCGGCTTCGGCGTCGGCCTGTCCTGGGGCGCGACCATCGTGCGCCTGCCGACGGACTTCCAGCGCTAGGGGCTGTTGAGGTTTCGTACGCGCGCTCTGTTTCCGACCGCCAATCGTAGCCGGTAAGGCGCGAGCTGCCGACTCTGGGCGTGCCACGACTCAGTCTCGCAACGCCGCCGGGCGCCCCTAGTCGATCTTTCATGGGCGGCCCAACCCTTCGGGACAAGCGCCCCAAAAATCAACGACACGACGGCAATCCAGCGTTGTCGCACGCTGGTGCAGAATGACTGCACGGCGCGCGCTACGCCTCGTTTTGCCGCCCATAGTTAATTTTTCAAGAAGCGCTTGGCGCGGCCACATACGGAACCTCAACAGGCCCTTGTGTCTTGCCAGCGGGGTTGTTTAGCTAGCAGCCCCAGTGCCCGGCCGGGTGAGCATCC
>NZ_AYKF01000077.1 GCF_003732545.1 Salinisphaera orenii subsp. halophila YIM 95161
CAGACCTCGAGGTAGTCGAGGATGCCCTTGGCAGCCTCGCGGCCCTCGAAGACGGCCGTGACGACCAGATCCGAGCCGCGGACCATGTCGCCGCCGGCGAAGATCCGCGGATTGGTGGTCTGATACTTGAAGCGCCCCTGTTCCGGAGCGATCACGCGACCGCCGTCGTCGATCTCGATCGCCTGGCTGTCGAACCATTCCTGCGGATTCGGCCGGAAGCCGAAGGCGATGATCACGCGATCGGCCTCGATGACTTCCTCCGTGCCGGGGACGGGTTCGGGACGGCGCCGGCCGCGCTCGTCGGGCGCGCCAAGCTTGGTGGTGACGACCTTGATGCCCTCGACGTGGGTGTCGCCGATGATCTCCACCGGCTGGCGGTTGAACATGAACTCCACGCCTTCCTCGCGCGCGTTCTGGAATTCGCGCGCCGAGCCCGGCATGTTGTCCTCGTCGCGGCGATAGGCGCAGACGACCTTCTTCGCGCCCTGGCGGATCGAGGTGCGGTTGCAGTCCATGGCGGTGTCGCCGCCGCCGAGCACGACCACCCGCTCGCCCTTCATGTCGATGTAGTCGCGCGGGTTCTTCTCCAGGCCCAGAACGCGATTGATGTTGGCCACCAGGAAGGGCAGGGCCTCGTGGACGCCGTCCAGATCCTCGCCGGGGAAACCGCCCTTCATGTAGGTGTAGGTGCCCATGCCGAGGAAGACGGCGTCGTATTCGGCCATCAGATCCGCCATGGTCACGTCCCGGCCGATCTCGACGCCGAGACGGAATTCCACGCCCATGCCTTCCATGATCTCGCGCCGGGTCTCCACGACGCTCTTCTCGAGCTTGAAGGGCGGGATGCCGAAGGTCAGCAGCCCGCCGATGCGCGGATACTTGTCGAACACCACGGCCTGGACGCCGTTTCGGACCAGGATGTCGGCCGCGCCCAGGCCGGCCGGCCCGGCGCCGATGACGGCGACCTTGCGATCGGTCCAGACCACGTCCGAGACGTCGGGCCGCCAGCCTTGCTTGACGGCTTCGTCGGTGATGTATTTCTCCACCGAGCCGATGCTGATCGCGCCCAGCCCGTCGTTCATGGTGCAGGCGCCTTCGCAGAGACGGTCCTGCGGGCAGATGCGACCGCAGATCTCGGGCAGGGTGTTGGTGGCGTGCGACAGCTCGGCCGCCTCGAACAGATTGCCCTCGTTGACGAGCTTGAGCCAGTTCGGGATGTAGTTGTGGACCGGGCACTTCCACTCGCAGTAGGGGTTGCCGCAGGAAATGCAGCGCCCGGCCTGCTGGGCGGCCGTCTCCTTGTCGAACTGGCCGTAGATCTCGGCGAATTCGTGAATCCGGACCGGCACTTCGACCTTTTTCGGGTCCTGGCGCGGGGTTTCCAGAAACTGCAGATGATTCGTTGCCATCGGTTACCTTTTGGTGACGCAGTCGCGCCCGCCGCCGCGCGATGACGCGGCGGGGGCACGGGTCGCGGTCTGTTCGATCAGGCCGCGCGGTTGAGCGTGTCCAGAATCGTCTCCACGCTCTCGGCCTTCGGCTTGACCAGCCAGAACTGGCCGACGTAGTCGCGGAAGTTTTCGAGAATCTCGTGGCCCCAGGCGCTGTCGGTCTCGGCCACGTGGGCCTCGATCAGGTCGCGCAGATAGTGGCGGTGGGCCTCCATGTTCTCCGAGACCACGCGGTGGATGTCGATCAGCTCGTGGTTGTAGCGGTCGACGAACTCGCGCTTCTCGTCCAGCACATAGGCCAGCCCGCCGGTCATGCCGGCACCGAAATTGATGCCGGTATGGCCGAGCACGACCACGCAGCCGCCGGTCATGTACTCGCAGCCGTGATCGCCCACGCCCTCGACCACCGCCGAGGCGCCGGAATTGCGCACGCCGAAGCGTTCGCCGGCCTGGCCGGCGGCGTAGAGTGTGCCGCCGGTCGCGCCGTAGAGGCAGGTGTTGCCGACGATCGCGGCCTCGCGGGCGACGAAACCGGCGCGCGGCGAGGGCCGGATGACGATACGCCCGCCGGCCATGCCCTTGCCGACGTAGTCGTTGGCGTCGCCCTCCAGATAGAGATGCAGGCCGCCGGCGTTGAACACGCCGAAGCTCTGGCCGGCGGTGCCGGTCAGGTCGAGCCGGATCGGCGCATCCTCCATGTCGAGGTTGCCGTGGCGGCGGGCGATCTCGCCGGACAGCCGGGCGCCGATGGAGCGGTTGTTGTTGTGCACCTCATAGGCGAACGTGCCGCCGGAGCGGTTCTCGATCGCGTCGAGCGCGTCGGCGACCATGCGCTCGGCCAGTTCGCCCTTGTCGAAGGGCTCGTTGTGCGGCTCGAGGCAGTACATCGGCACGTCTTCGGCGAGCCCGCCGTCCGACAGGATCGGCGACAGGTCCAGGCCCCGCTGCTTGGGCGTCTCGCCCGGCAGCAGTTCGAGCAGGTCGGTGCGGCCGATCAGCTCCTGCAGCGAGCGCACGCCGATCGCGGCCATGAGTTCGCGGGTGTCCTGGGCGATGAACGAGAAGAAGTTCTGCACCATCTCGGGGATGCCGATGAAATGGCGCTCGCGCAGGGTCTCGTTCTGGGTGGCCACGCCCGTGGCGCAGTTGTTGAGATGACACACGCGCAGATACTTGCAGCCCAGCGCCACCATCGGCCCGGTGCCGAAGCCGAAGGACTCCGCGCCCAGAATCGCGGCCTTGATCACGTCCAAACCGGTCTTGAGGCCGCCGTCGGTCTGCACCCGGACCTTGTCGCGGAGCTCGTTGGCGCGCAGCGTCTGGTGGGTCTCCGACAGGCCGAGCTCCCAGGGCGTGCCGGCGTAGCGCACCGAGGTCAGCGGGCTCGCGCCGGTGCCGCCGTCGTAGCCGGAGATGGTGATCAGATCGGCGTAGGCCTTGGCCACGCCGGCCGCGATCGTGCCCACGCCCGGGCCCGAGACCAGTTTGACCGAGACCAGCGCCTTGGGGTTGACCTGCTTGAGGTCGAAGATCAGCTGGGCCAGGTCTTCGATCGAGTAGATGTCGTGATGCGGCGGCGGCGAGATCAGAGCCACGCCCGGCTTGGAGTAGCGCAGCCGCGCGATCATCTCGTTGACCTTGTGCCCCGGCAGCTGGCCGCCTTCGCCGGGCTTGGCGCCCTGGGCGATCTTGATCTGCAGGACCTCGGCGTTGACCAGATAGTGCGGCGTGACGCCGAAGCGGCCCGAGGCGACCTGCTTGATCTTCGACATCTTGTCGGTGCCGTAGCGTGAGGCGTCCTCGCCGCCCTCGCCGGAGTTGGAACGCCCGCCCATGCGGTTCATGCCCTGGGCCAGCGATTCGTGCGCCTCGGGCGAGAGCGCGCCGAGGCTCATACCGGCGGAGTCGAAGCGCGGCGTGATCGCCTCGATCGCTTCGACCTCGTCGATGTCGATCGGCTCGATGTCCTCGCGCAGCTTGAGCAGATCCCGCAGCACGGATGCCGGCCGGCCCTGCACGATCGAGGCGTATTCGCGGTACTTGTCGTACTCGCCGGAGGACACCGCCTCGTGCAGCGTGGCGATCACGTCCGGGTTGTAGCAGTGGTACTCCTCGCCGTGGACGAACTTGAGCAGGCCGCCCTGATTGATCGCCACGCGCGGATTCCAGGCGTTTCGGGCCAGATGCGCGGCATCCGCCTGCAGATGCGCGAAGCCGGCGCCGGCGACGCGGCTGACCGTGCCGGCGAAGCACAGATCGACCACCTCGTCGGCCAGGCCCACGATCTCGAACAGCTGGGCGCCGCGATAGCTGGTGACCGTGGAGATGCCCATCTTGGACATGATCTTGTACAGGCCCTTGTTGATCCCCTTGCGGTAGGTCGCGCACAGGTCGTCGGCGTTGCGGCCGTCGATCTGGCCGCAGCGGATCAGGTCGTTCAGGGACTCGTAGGCCAGGTACGGATGGATCGCGGTCGCGCCGTAGCCGATCAGGCAGGCGTAGTGATGCGCGTCGCGGCAGCTCGCCGTGTCGACGACGATGTTGGCGTCGCAGCGCAGGTTCTCGGCGGTCAGGCGATGATGCACCGCGCCCGTGGCCAGCAGCGCCTGGATCGGCAGCCGGCCCTCCACGATCTCGCGGTCGGAGAGCACGAGGATGGTCTTGCCCTCGTCGCGCACGGCGGCCACGGCGCGGTCGCAGACCGCCTCGATGGCCGCCTGCAGGTCGGTGTCGGCGTCGTAGTTGAGGTCGATGACGGTGTGGGCGTAGTCCGCGTCGGTCAGCGACAGCAGGCGCCGGAACTTGCCGGTGGACAGCACCGGCGAATCGACCACCAGGCGCTTGGCGCGTGCCTCGTTCTCCTCGAAGACGTTGCGCTCGCGGCCGAAGCAGGTCTCCAGCGACATCACGATGCGCTCGCGCAGCGAGTCGATCGGCGGGTTGGTGACCTGGGCGAACTTCTGCCGGAAATAGTCGAAGAGCACGCGATCCACGCGCGAGAGCACCGGGAATGGGGTGTCGTCGCCCATGGAGCCCGTGGCTTCCTGGCCGGCCTCCGCGATCGGGCGCAGGACCTGATCGCGTTCCTCGAAGGAGACGTGGAAGAGCTTTTCGTAGACCTTGACCGTCCAGCGCTCCATCCAGGCCTCGTCGCGCGTGTCGCTCATGCGCGACTCGAGCATGCGGGCGTGCTTCTTGAGCCACTGCTTGTAGGGCGCCCGCGAGGCCAGGCGTTCGTCGATCTCGCGCGGCTGGATGAGCTCGCCGTTCTCGGTGTCCACGGCGATCATGTCGCCCGGCTTGAGCCGTCCCTTGGCCACCACCCGCTCGGGGTCGTAGTCCCAGACGCCGATCTCCGAGGCCAGCGTGATGTGGCGATCGTCGGTGATCACGTAACGCGCCGGCCGCAGGCCGTTGCGGTCCAGGCAGCAGGCCGCGTAACGGCCGTCGGTGAGCACGATGCCGGCGGGGCCGTCCCACGGCTCCATGTGCATCGCGTTGTATTCGTAGAAGGCGCGCAGGTCGGCGGACATGTAGTCGACGTTCTGCCAGGCCGGCGGCATCAGCAGGCGCATGGCGTAGAAGATGTCCATGCCGCCGGCCAGCAGCACTTCCAGCATGTTGTCCAGGCTCTGCGAATCCGAGCCGTTCATGGACACCAGCGGCAGGATCGATTCCAGCTCCGGCAGCTTGTCGGACTGGAACTTGGCCGCCCGCGCGGTCGACCAGTTGCGGTTGCCGGTGACCGTGTTGATCTCGCCGTTGTGGGCCAGATATCGGAACGGCTGCGCCAGACGCCACTGTGGCAGCGTGTTGGTGGAAAAGCGCTGGTGGAAGACACACAGCGAGGTCTCCAGGCGCTCGTCGGCCAGGTCCTTGTAGAACACGGTCAGATAGCTGGGCATGACCATGCCCTTGTAGGAGAACACCTTCGCCGAGAGCGACGGCACGTAGAACACGTCGTCGTCGGTCAGCGCGTTCTCGGTGCGCCGGCGGGCGAACACCAGCTTGGCCTCGAACAGGGCGGAGTCCATGTCGTCCGGCGCGGTCACGAAGACCTGCTCGAGATGCGGCAGCGTGGCCAGCGCCTGAGCGCCACAGGCCGATTCGGCGTCGATCGGGACCGCGCGCCAACCGGCCACGGCCAGGCCCTCGGCCTCCAGCTGCCGGCCGAGCTCGGCCTTGGCGGCTTCCGCGCGATCCGATTCGGGATGCAGGAAGATGATGCCGCTGGCGTACTGGTCGGCGAGTTCGATGCCGGCCTCGGCGGCGAGCGTGCGCAGGAAGGCATCCGGTTTCTTCATGAGGATGCCGCAGCCGTCGCCGGTCTTGCCGTCGGCGGCGACCGCCCCGCGGTGGGTCAGACGCTCGAGCGCGCCGATGGTGGTCTGAACGAGCCAGTGGCTCGGCTTGTCGTCCATGTTGGCGATCAGGCCGAAACCGCAGGCGTCCTTCTCGAACTCCGGAGAATAGAGTCCGCCGTTCATCTGATGCATATCGTTGTCCTCGCCTCGGGTCGGATTCGGCGCCGGTCGTGGCCGGTCGCGGCGCCCGGTGGAGCACCGGGCCGGACGCCGGGGGAAGGGCGTTGCGTGCCGGCGTAGCGCGCTTGGGGGCGGCCGGATCGGACGCCCGGGGCGTTCCTCTCGTGAACTTGGAGTATAAAAGGCGCCCCCGCCTCGATCAATCGGCGGGGCCCGGCGCCGGCCTGCCGGCGCTCAGGCCGCGAGATAGCGCGCCAGCGTTGCGTCCAGCGCCTGCTCGTCGGCGTCCACGACCTCGGCGTGGCCGATGGCGCGCAGCAGGATCAGGCGCAGGTCGCCGGCCAGCGCCTTCTTGTCGCGCGTCATCAGGGCCCGAATACGCGCGCGGCTGACCTCGGCCGGCGGTGCCAGCGGCAGATTCGCGCTCTCGATCACGCGCTCGATGCGGGCGACGTCGTCGGCGTCGAGCCAGCCCAGGCGCTGCGAGGTGTCCGCGGCCATGCACAGGCCGGCCGCGACCGCCTCGCCGTGGAGCCAGGCGCCGTAGCCCAGCTCGGCTTCGAGCGCGTGGCCGTAGGTATGGCCGAGATTGAGCAGCGCCCGGCGACCGGCCTCGCGTTCGTCGGCGGCCACCACGGCCGCCTTGTTGGCGCAGGAGCGACGGATGGCCTCGACGACGACGGTCGGCTCGCGCGCGTTGAGCGCGGCCATGTTCGTCTCCAGCCAGTCGAAGAAGGGCGCGTCGCCGATCAGCCCGTACTTGATGACCTCCGCCAGCCCGGCGGCGAATTCCCGTGCCGGCAGCGTCTCCAGCACGTCGGTGTCGACGAGCACCCGCCGCGGCTGATGGAAGGCGCCGATCATGTTCTTGCCGAGCGGATGATTGACGCCGGTCTTGCCGCCGACAGAGGAGTCGACCTGGGCGAGCAGCGTCGTCGGCAACTGGACGAAGTCGATGCCGCGCTGATAGCTGGCGGCCGCGAAGCCGGCGATGTCGCCGATCACGCCGCCGCCCAGGGCAACGAGCGTCGCGTCCCGGCCGTAGCCGCCCTCCAGCAGGCGGTCGTAGATGCGCTCCAGCGTGGCCAGCGTCTTGTAGGCCTCGCCGTCGGGCAGCTCCAGGATCTCGACTTCGTGATCGGCGGCCAGCGCGGCCGCGACGCGGGCCGAGTAGTGCCGCGCGATGGTGTCGTTGGTGACCACGA
This sequence comes from Salinisphaera orenii subsp. halophila YIM 95161, assembly GCF_003732545.1. Taxonomy (GTDB): domain Bacteria; phylum Pseudomonadota; class Gammaproteobacteria; order Nevskiales; family Salinisphaeraceae; genus Salinisphaera; species Salinisphaera orenii_A. Next base: position 7,141 of record NZ_AYKF01000077.1, read on the forward strand.
GCACGCGGCGCGCACGGATGGCGCCGCCGTAGGCCGCCGCCTCGGACAGCAGCCCGGGCGCGATCCGAATGTCGTAGCTGCGCTCGCCGAGATCGACGGTGAGCGTCGCGGCTGCGGTGTCGGTCATCGACAGCTCTCCCTGGACTCGATCCGTGGTGCGGCCGGGCCCGCTTCCGGTGACGGATGCGGCCTGTTCGGAATCACGCCGCGGCGTGCCGGCGCCCATCAGGCCGTACCGATGGCCTCGAGCTGCTCGACGATCTCGCGCGCCAGACGCCGCGCCTGCTGATCGCCGGTGGGCACCACGATGTCCGCGATCGAGCGATAGAGCGGATCGCGCTCTTCCATCAGACGAGTCAGGGTCGCCTCGACGTCTTCGCTGCCTTCGAGAATCGGGCGGTTGCTGGCCTTGCGGGTCCGCGAGATTTGCTGCTCCAGCGACGTCTCGAGGTAGACCACCACGCCGCGCGCCGAGAGCAGATCGCGGGTGGCGGACTCGAGCACGGCGCCGCCGCCGGTCGCCATCACGGTGTTCGGCAAGTCCGACAGCTCGGCGATCATTTCGCGTTCGCGCTTGCGAAAGCCCGCCTCGCCTTCCATGTCGAAGATGAAGGAGATGTCCACGCCCGTGCGTTTTTCGACTTCGTGATCCGAGTCGACGAACGACATGCCCTTGATCTCGGCGATGCGCCGACCGATCGTGGTTTTACCGGCCCCCATCGGGCCGACAAGATAAATGTTTGGATTAGCTGCCATACAATTTTTGTTGGTAAGACCTCTTTTGGAGATTACGCTGTATCGTCATTGCGGTAACTGAATTACCGGTCGACCGCGCAGTCGTATTCAAACGGGTTATCACCTGACGGCGAGCCCTCAAGATCGAATTCTAGACTCTCATCGCCTTCACTCCCGGCCGAATCGGCGGTAGCGGTCAACCGTACCTTGACGCGCTCTGCAAAACGCGAAAGATATGTAATATCGAAACGCGCCACACCACTACCGTCGAGCTCCGGTGAGGATGGCACCGTAACTACTTGGCCGGGGTCGAGCGTCTCATTATCGTTCCTATCCTCCCGCGGGTCGAGTACACCGTTGTTGTTTTCGTCCTCTGTCCTGCAACCGGTATCCGGCGAATCATTGGCTCGGTAGGCTATAGCTCGGACATTTAGACGCAACGTCGCGTCCGAAACGGGATTGCCGGCCGCATCACTGATCAGCGCCGCGTAGGGCGCGTCGTAGGTAGTGCCATCAGATGCCAACTCAGCCGGGCCACCGGTGCCTAGGCGAATACTCAGGGCCTCGCCGGCGACAGTGATAGTGGTCGAATCTTCGAGGGTCTCATCGGTTGCGACGCTCGAAACGATCTCTACTGGTTCGCTTACTGAACTCGGTGGGGCAGTGTATACCACCCGCGCTGTACCGCTCGTATCCGTGCGTGTCTGCGAAGAGGAAAGTGTGCCGGCACTATCCTCGCCCAGTCGGAAATTGATGGTCTCGTTCGCCACCGGATTGCTGAATCCATCGCGTGCGGTTGCGGTCAGGTTGGTCGTCGAATTGCCGGTTATCGTCGCCGACGCGGCGTTGAGTACCAAGGTAGCGGGTTCTGCCGCCATGAATCTGATAATGCGGGATGCCCTCTTCCCGTCGACCGACGCCGTGACGTTGGTCGCGCCGGCGACATTGGATTGGATCTGTGTAGTCGCTTCACCCTGGGAATCAGTAGTGACGACATCGTGTCCGAGTGTTCCACGTGATGCCGTAAAGGTTATGTCGCTGTCTGCGATCGGGCCGTTATTCCCGCTGTAAACTACCGTGATCTGTTCAGTGTCTCCGACAGTGGGGCTGTCATCTTCTTCGTCGGCCTGGCTGAAGGAGAGACCTTTGCCGCCCACAGTAATCTGCTTTTCTATTTCGGCGCCCCGACTTGAAACGCGAATAGTGTTCCGTCCAGCTTCCTGCTCGCTTACAGTGAAAGTCGCCTCGCCCGCGCTGTTCGTGTCCATCGTGCTCGCGCTCACTTGGGCAGTCGGGTCGGTGTCTACGTCGATGGTCGCGGCCGTGATGGGGTCTCCTGAAGAATCGCTCAGGCGCGTAGTGAAGGTTGCGCTTTCGCCGCGGGCAATGGCGTCAGGGCCTTCAAGCGTGAGTTCGGTGCCGGTGACATCGACTCTGATCTCATCACGGATGCCATCGGCTTCAGCTTGCACCGTAATTGTTCGGTTGGCGTGATCTGGGTCATTGAATAATACGGCTGTCGCGCTTTCTGTGCCTGCAGATTCGGTCTCGAGCCGACCCGCATCGGAACTGAAGGCTACATCTGGTTCGACGACTGAATTGTTGTTCGCATCTCGTAGGAGTGCCGTTAGGTCGACGCCGTTCTCAGACTGGATGGCGGCGGAGGGAAGCGAGGTCGAGCTCGCTATAAGATCGATTTGGGTGGCCGTGTTTCCATTTGGATTCTCGCCGTCCCCGGACTCCGAATCTCCGTCATCGTCTCCGCCGGACGTGGACCCTCCGCAGCCGGCGAGTGTGAGCACGAGAAGTATGAAAACCGAGATTTGAGAATATTTGCGAAAAGTCAAGGTAGCTCCCCCAAAAATAGTATCTTTCCTGATCTGGGCAGTTTATGCTTAGCGGTCGAGCTGAAGCGATTCTTTGAGAATCTTTGGCGTCACGAATAGCAGAAGCTCGCGCTTGTCGCGCTGGCGCTCCGTGCCTCTGAATAGCGCACCAACTAAAGGTAGTTCGCCAAGCAGGGGGACGCGGTCTGTCACATCGCGATTCTCCTGCTCATATATCCCGCCTAAAACGACAGTTTCGCCATCTTTCACTAGTACTTGCGTTTGGATGCTACGGGTATCGATAGCAGGTGCTGATCCTCCGCCCTGTACTGGAGCATCTTGGCCTCTAGAATCTTGGCTCACATCCAAACTCATTATTATTCGGTCATTAGGTGTAATTTGGGGTGTAACTTTTAGACTAAGTACGGCTTTCTTGAATTGCGTTGTCGCTGTGCCCTGCTCGGTAGCTTCGAGGTACGGAATTTCTTCGCCTTGCTCGATATTTGCTTCTTGTCCGTCGGCAGTAATCACTCTTGGAGCAGAAATAATATCGCCCCGATTCTCGGACTCTAGAGCAGAGAGTGCTAAGTCTAAATTGAAGGTATCGCTGATGATGCTGGTGGTGATTATGCCGGCGGGATTTGAAACAGGAAGTTCTACGGAATACCCGGAGTCGACGAGATAGTTTCCCCCGGTGGCGGACTCATAGGCGGCGTTGTCGATGGCGCTCGAAGATACGCCCAGATTCCGGGAAAAGTTCCGGTTGGCCACCACGATGCGCGACTCGATCAGCACCTGGCGCACCGGGATGTCCAGGCGAGCCACCAGCCGGCGGATGTCGTCGATCTTCTCGCGGGTCTCGTTGATGAGCAGGCTGTTGGTGCGATCGTCCACGGTCACCTGGCCGCGCGCGGACAGGAACGACACGTCGCGGCCGCCGGTTTCACCGGTGGCGGCATTGCCGTTGCCGTTTTCGGCCCGGCCGGCGCGCAGAATGTTGGCGATGTCCGCCGCCCGTGCGTAGTTGATCTGGATGATCTCGGAGCGTAGCGGGGCGAGATTGCGGGTGGCCTGGCGGGCGGCCAGTTCGGCCTGCTCGCGGGCGGCGATCTCGGCCAGCGGCGCGACGCTGATGACGTTGTTCTCGCGCCGCATGCCCAGGCCCTTGGCGTTCATGATGATATCCAGCGCCTGATCCCAGGGGACCTCCTCGAGCCGCAGCGCCATGTTGCCGGTGACGCTGTCGGAGACGACCATGTTGACATCGGCGACGTCGGCGATGATCTGCAGGACCGCCCGCACGTCAACGCTCTGGAACGACAGCGAGATCTTCTCGCCGGTGTAGCTTTCCTGCTCGGCTTCGCGCTCGGCCTTCTCGGCCGCGGTCAACGGCTGCAGTTCGACGATGAAGGCGTCGTCGGTCTGATAGGCGACCTGTTCGTACTCGGCATCGGCGACCGGCGTGATGGCGACCTGCGCGCCGCCGTTGCGGGCCAGCGTGTCGATCGCCTCGACCGGGGTCGCGAAGTCCAGAACGTCCAAGCGTTTCTCGAGGCGCCGCGGCAGGGCCACGCCCGGCAGTCTCGCCACGACCCGGCCGCTGTCGTCCGTGTCGACGTCCACGGGCGTGTCGACACCCTGGAGCCCGATCTCGACGCGGCCGGCGCCGTTCTCGCCGCGCCGGAAGTCGATATCGTCGATCGCGGGTCCGTTCGTGCCCGGCCGGGCGGGCGTCGAGGCGGGCACTGGGGCGGACCGCTCGGCGGCCGGTGCGCGCGCCGTGGGGCGGCCGCCGCCGATGTCGACGCGGACCTCATCGCCGCGCCGGTCGATGGCGTAGTCGACCATGTGTGTGAGTTCGACCACCACGCGCGTGCGGCCGCCCGCGGCCGCCAGGGCGACGGCCTGGACCGGCCCGGTATCGATGCGCTGATAGCGTTCGGCCACGTCCAGGTCGGTATTCGGCAGGTCGATCGACAGCCGGGCCGGTTCGTTCACGGTGAACACCGAGGGCTCCGGTGCGGTGCCGGCCAGCTTGAGCCGCAGCGTGACGCGCTGACTGCTGCGCTCGGCGGCGTCGATCGATATCAGGCGGTTGTCTGCGGCCTGCGCCGCGGTTGTGGCCAGCGCCCAGAGCAGCACGACCAGCCACCACCGGTGCCGCGGTGTGCGCAGAGGCGGGGGCGATAGCATTCGGCTCATACTGCGTGCTTCCCTCATTGCGTGGGTGCCAACGCGGCCGGCTGCTGGACATAGCCGCCGGCGCCGTCGGACACGATCTCGCTCAGGGCGATGCCATTTTCGGATACGGCGGTGACCTCGCCGTAATTCTGGCCCATGTGGTCCCCGCGCTTGATCCGGTGAATGACGTTGTCCGGCGCCTTGATCAGCGCGTACATGGTACCGCCCCGACTGATCGTGCCGACCATGCGCAGCGCATCCAGCGGATAGGCCTCGAGCGGCTCGCGCTCGCGATCCGTGTCCGGTGTCGGCCCGCTTCCGCCCCGCTCCGGCTCGGGCATGTTGGGCGTGAACGGGCCGCGGCGGTCGTCGGCGCGGTAGGTGTAGGGGGTATAGTCGGCGATCTCGGGGATCGGCTCGATCGGCTCGCTGGGACGAGCGCGCACTTCGGCGACGTAGCGCTCGAGGTCGCTGTTGTCGCCGCCACAGGCCGCTAGGCCGAGCGCGACCGCCAGCAACAGCACGACGGCGCGCCGAGTCATGGCGTGTCTCCGCTGGATTCGGTGGTCGCGCCGTCCTCTTCGAGATAGCGATAGGTGTTAGCGGTCATGCTCATGCGCAGCTCGCCGGTGCGCCCGTTCTCGTCTCGCAGGGGCTCGATCTCGACATCGCCGATGGTCACGATGCGCGACAGCGCCGCCACGCCGGAGACGAAACGGCCGAGTTCGTGATAGCCCCCGGTCACGATCAGGTCGTTGGGCAGTACGGCGTAGAAGTCGCGCATTTCCTCCGGACGTGGCTTGAACAACTCCTCCTCGAGGCCGCTGGCGATGCGGGTCTTGGAGATGTCGTTGAGCAGGCTGGGCACTTCGGTGCGGCTGGGCAGCTGCTGCAGCAGCTCGCCGAACTGGGCCTCCATCGTTTCGAGCTGGTCTCGGTAGGCGTCCAGATTCGCGACCTGCCGCTGCTTGATCTCGAAACGCTGCTTGAGCTCGCTTTCCTGTTCGCGCGCCTCGGCGAGGGTGTCCTGCTTCGGTAGCACGAAATACCAGGTGCCGATGCCCATGATGGTCAGCGAGACCACGGCGATCGCCAGCACGTAGGCGTACAGCGGCCAGCTGCCGATGTTGTGCTGGTCCAGGCTGCGCAGCTCCTCGAAGTACTCGTTAAGCGACTTCATGAGCGTGACTCGCTGTCCGGCGTGGTCGTCGCGGCTTCGTCGTCGGCCAGGTTCGGATTGGTGCTGTCCACGGTCAGTGTGAAATCCGCGTAGCGCTTAGGCCCGGTCTCGCTGGACTTGATCACGATCAGGCGCGGGTCGGCGAACCAGTCGGAGTCGTCGAGGTTGACCATGTAGTCCGAGACCCGGGCGTTGGACTCGGCCACGCCGTTGAGCGTGGTCGTGTCGCCCTGCTGGGACAGGGCGGTCAGATAGACGCCGTCCGGCAGCGTGGCCACCAGCTCGTCGAAATAGTGCACGATCGCCGAACGCGACTGCTGGAGCTGCTCGATGATGCGCATGCGCGTGATCAGCGCATCGCGGGTCTGCTCCAGTTCGCGGATTTCGCTGAGCTGTGCGTCCGCGGTCGCGATCCTGGCCTCGAGGAAATCGTTGCGCTCGCGCTGGTCGTCGATCAGGTGATCGTAATAGAGCATGGGCACGACACCGACGAGCACCACGCTGCCCAGCGCAGCGGCGACCAGCACCGTGAGGAAGCGCCGGCGCTTGGCCTCGCGCCGGGCCGCGCGCCAGTCGAGCAGATTGATGCGGACGATGTCGCTCATCGGACCGAACGCATCGCCAGACCCGTGGCGACCATCAGCGCCGGGCCGTCGTAGTCGACGTGGTTGCGGCGGGCCGCGGTGCTGGCGAGCATGCCGGCCAGCGGGTTGCCGACCGTGACCGGCCAGGACAGGCGCGAGGCGACGGCCTCTTCGATCCCGGGAAACAGGGTGGTGCCGCCCACCAGTACTACCTGATCGATGGTCTCCTCCTGACTCCCGGCCGACATGTAGAACTGGAGCGCGCGCTCGATCTGTCCGGCGGCCCGATGGGCGAACGCGTCGACTTCGTCGGCGATCGCCTCGGGCGCGATCTCGCCCGTACGCAGACGTCCGCGCAGTTGGTCGATCTCGCTCAGGTCGTGGCGTTCGAGCAGATCGCCGGCCAGCTGACGGCCGCCGAAGGACAGCTCGCGCGAATACACGTTGCGGCCGCCGTGGCTCACGCTCAGACGCGTCTGCTGATCGCCCAGATCGAACACGGCGACGTTCGCCCCCGCGGCCGCCAGCGCCGGCGACTGTTCGATCAGCAGGCTGCAGGCGTTCTGCAGGGCGTAGGTCTCGATGTCGACGATGCACACCTCGAGCCCGGCCATTTCCATCGCGCCGACGCGCGCCTCCACGTGGTCGCGTCGGCAGGCCACCAGCAGCACGCGATTGACGTCGGGATTGTCGGTATCGCGTTCGAGCACCTGGAAATCGAGGTTGACCTCTTCCTTGGGATGCGGGATGTACTGTTCCGCATCGAAAGCGATCTGCTGCTCGATCTCCGCGTCGCCGAGCTCGGCCGGCATGTCGATGATCTTGCTGATCACGGCCGGTCCCGAGACCGCGATCGCGGCGCGTCGCGTGCGGCTGCCGCTGCGCTCGAGCGCTCGTTTCATGGACGCCGCCACGGCCTCGGCATCGACGATCTGTTCGTTGGCGATGGCTTCGGCGGGCAGCGGCTCGCTGGCATAACTGAGCACGCGATGGGTGTCGGCACGACCGTCCAGTTCGAGCAGCCGGATTCGCGAGGCGCTGATGTCCACGCCCATGAAAGATCGTGGCCGTCTGTTGAACAATTGCCCGAAGCGCGTCATCGAATTACCTGAGCCCGGATACGGCCGCTCGCGCGGTCTCTCGGCAGGTATCGGCTTGAATCGGAAAACGTTGAGTCCGCCGCGCGAATCACGTCCGGCCGCTCGGCGGCTTTGGCGGGCGGCGACACCGGGTGTCCCGCCTGCGCCGAACCGCGGGCGCGCAAAAACCGACGGGCGTCGGTATCATGCGCTGCGGTTGTATTGTTCAGCGGCCCGCGGGCCGAGAGATGCCGATGAAAGCCATGCCGCGTGCGGCCCGTTTCGTGGTCTTTTTGATTGCCGGCCTGCTGTCCGCGGCAACGCTGGTCGTCTGCGCGGTGGCGGGCGTCTATCTCTATTTCGGCCCGCAGCTGCCCCAGGCCGGCGATATCGGCGAGACCGAGTTCAACGAGCCCCTGCGGATCTACACCGCGGATCGCAAGCTCATCGGCGAGTACGGCGTCGAGCGACGGCTGCCGCGCACCTACGACGAGATCCCGAAGGCCGTGGTGGATGCGTTCGTGGCCGCCGAGGACGATCGTTTCTTCGAGCACCCGGGCGTGGATTACCAGGGCATCATCCGGGCCGCGATCCATCTCATCGAGACCGGGCGCAAGACGCAGGGCGGCTCGACCATCACGATGCAGCTGGCGCGTAATCTCTATCTGACCAACGACCGCACCTATGTGCGCAAGATCAAGGAGATCATCCTCGCCCTGCGGCTGGAGTCGAAGCTGAGCAAGGAGCAGCTGCTCGAGCTCTATCTCAACAAGATCTACCTCGGCAACCGAGCCTATGGCGTCGGGGCGGCCTCGGAGGCGTACTACAACAAGCCGCTGGACGAGCTCGACGTCGCGCAGACGGCGATGATCGCCGGTCTGCCCAAGGCGCCTTCGCGCTATAACCCGCTGGCCAGCCCGGAGCGTGCCAAGCAGCGGCGCAACTATGTCCTTTCGCGCATGCAGGCGCTGGGCATGATCAGCGACGAGACCTACGAACAGGCCATCGACGCGCCGGTGACCGCGGGCGAGAACGACACCGAGCGCGAGGATCGACAGGAGGTCGATTACGTCGCCGAGATGGTTCGTCAGGATATGCTCGCGCGCTACGGCGACAAGGCCTACACACAGGGATTCGACGTCACCACGACGATCGAAAGCGGGCGCCAGCGCGCCGCGGATCGTGCCCTGCGACGCGATCTGCTGGCCTATGATGCGCGCCACGAATGGCACGGTCCGGAGAAGACGCTGGACAAGTCCACGCTGGACGACGCGCAGGCACTGCGCGAAGCGCTCGAGAAGATGTCGTTGATCGGAGGCCTCGTCCCGGCCGTGGTTGAGCGCGTCGCTCAGCGCAGCGCGACCCTGGCCACCGAACGCTACGGCGAGGTCACGCTCGACGCCGGCCAGATGCCCTGGCTCGGGCAGGGCCAGTCCGCGGGCGCACTGGTCGAGCGGGGCGACGTCGTCCGGCTGGCCCACACCGGCAGCGACGACGAGGATCAAGCCTGGACGCTGGCCGCGATCCCCGAGGTGCAGGGCGCGATGGTCGCCCTGGATCCGGATACCGGCGCGATCGAGGCCTTGTCCGGGGGCTTCGACTTCGACGCATCGAAATTCAACCGCGCGGTTCAGGCCCGGCGTCAGCCCGGGTCGTCGTTCAAGCCCTTCCTGTATTCCGCCGCGCTCGACAACGGATTCACGCCGGCCAGCATCATCAACGATGCGCCGGTCGTCTACGGCGGCGGTCTCGGAGAGGCCTGGCGGCCGCAGAACTACAGTGGCCGCATTCACGGCCCGACGCGGATGCGCGAAGGTCTGGTCCACTCGCGCAATTTGGTCTCGATTCGGCTGCTGCGCAGCATCGGTATCGACGCCGCGATTGACCATATCGCCAAGTTCGGTCTGCCCGCCGAACAGATGCCGCGGGACCTGTCGCTTGCGCTCGGCAGCGCGAGCTTTTCGCCCCTGCAGATGGCCCAGGCCTATGCCGTGTTTGCCAATGGCGGCTACGGCGTCAAGCCCTACTACATCAGCCGCATCGAGGACGGCCGCGGCGATGTCCGTTTCGCCGCGGAACCGCGTGTCGCCTGCGCGCGGGTCGCAAACTGCCCGGCGCTGGAGGCCACTGGCGGCGACGCCGACAGCGACCGGCTGGCGCCGCGTGTGGTGGACGCCGCCAACGCCTGGCTCATCGGTGACATGATGCGCGACGTCATTCGCCGGGGCACGGGCCGCCGCGCGACCACGCTCGAGCGGTCCGACCTGTCCGGCAAGACGGGCACGACCAACGACCAGATCGACGCCTGGTTCGTGGGCTTCAATGCCGACCTCGTGGCGATCAGCTGGGTCGGTTTCGACGAGCTCACGCCCATGGGATCGAGCGAGACCGGCGCGCACGCCGCGCTGCCGATGTGGATCGACTTCATGCGCGACGCCCTGGCCGGCACGCCCGAGGCGATGCCGCCGCGCCCGGCCGATCTGGTCACGGTCAACATCGACCCGGAATCCGGCCAGCGTGCCCTGGGCGGTGGCGGCATTCCGGAGACATTCCGGCCGAACAACGTGCCCTCCGAGGAGGAAGCGCGGCGCTCCGGGGACAACGCGCCGTCCAGCGAGGTCGAGAAACTGTTCTGAGCCGGTCGTCGCCAGGCGCCCGCGGTTCGTTTTCGGAGTCCGTCATGGCCAGTGCCCGCAAGCAGTCCGCCCAGCGCCAGCACATGGCGCAGCTCGCCGCCCGGCTGATGGCCGAGCAGGGCATCCGCGATTTCCGCGTCGCCAAGCAGAAGGCGGCCCAGCATCTGGGCATCGACGTGCGCAACAGCATCCTGCCGCGCAACAGCGAGATCGAGGCCGCGCTCGCCGAACATCACCGGCTGTTCGCCGGTGAGGAGCAGCCGCAGCGGCTGCAGGCCATGCGCGAGGCCGCGGTCCAGGCGATGCGCCTGTTCGCCGATTTCCGCCCGCGCCTGGTCGGCGACGTGCTCTCCGGCCTGGCTGACGCCCATTCGGATATCCAGCTGCACGTCTTCGCCGAACAGTCCGAAGCCTTCGATCTGTTTCTCCAAGGGCAGGGCATTCCCTACGAGATCGTCGACCGGCGCTATCGTTTCGCCGAGGGCCATCGGTTCTACCCGGCGTTTCGTTTCGTGGCCGGCGAGCATCGCTTCGAGGCGACGCTGTTCGGGGCCACGGAGATTCGCGAGGCGCCGCGCAGCCTGGTCGACGGCGCGCCGATGGCGCGCGCCAACGTGGACCGCGTCGAGCGCCTGATCGCCGACGAGCAGCTGCGTGCGCGCCTCGCCGACCTCTGAGCCGCCCGCGACCGAGGCCCGCAAGTGGCCGGTGACCGTCACGGTGATCCTGGGCACGGTGGCGGTGGTGCTGAACGCGACCGTCGTCAACGTGGCCATTCCGCCGATCATGGCCGATTTCGGCATGAGTCAGATGGCCGCGCAGTGGCTGGCCACGGGCTTCATGGCGGCGATGACCGCGACCATGCTCGCCAGCGCGCGGGTGATGGAGCGCTTCGGCCAGCGACGCACCTTCGAGGTCTCGCTCTGGGTCTTTCTGGCAGCGTGCGTGCTCGCCGCGGCCAGCCCCAGCGGCGGCGTGATGATCGCCGCCCGCCTGCTCCAGGGCGCCACCGCGGGCATGATCCAGCCGCTGGCGCTGGTGCTCATCTTCGATGTCTTCCCCGATCGTGAACGCGGCAAGGCGCTGGGGCTCTACGGCATGGGTGTGGTGCTGGCTCCGGCGCTCGGGCCGGCGGTCGGCGGCGTGCTCATCGACTGGCTGTCCTGGCGCGCGGTGTATCTGCCCGGCATCCCCTTCGGTCTGGCCGCGCTCTGGGGCGCGCGCCGGTATCTGGTCGAGCGCCGCTCGAACGCCCCGCTGGCCTTTGACTGGCTCGGCCTGCTGCTGCTTTCCGTCGGCCTGGCCGCGCTGCTGCTGGGGCTGTCGATGCTGGCCGGTACCGGGCAATGGGCTCTGCCCGCCGTCGTCGCCGGGCTCGCGCTGCTGGCCGGCTTCGTCTGGCGGGCTGCCACCGCCGAGGCGCCGCTGATTCAGCTGCAGGTCTTCGCCTATCCGCGCTTCGCCCTGGCCAGCCTGCTGGCGATGGCCTACGGCGCCGGCCTGTATGGGTCCACCTATCTCGTGCCGCTGCTGATGCAGGGCGTGCAGCAGTTCTCCGCGACCGCCACCGGGCTGGCGATGATGCCGGCGGGGCTGTCGCTGACGGTGATCTTTCCGCTCGCCGGCCGGCTGGCCGATCGTCTGCCGGCCCATCGCCTCATGCTCGTGGGGTGTGCCGGCTTTGCCTTCGGCATGCTGGGCCTGGCGTTCAGCCGGCCGGACACCGGCTTTCTGGCGCTGGTGCTGTGGATCGCCTTCGGCCGCATGGCGCTCGGCGTCATGATGCCGGCGTTGAACATCGACGGCCTGCGCAGCCTGCCGGCGGCGCACACACAGCAGGGGTCTGGGGTCATCAACTTCGCCCGCCAGCTGGGCGGTGCCCTGGGCGTGAACCTGTTCGCACTGCTGCTGGAATCACGCATCGGCGCGCGCCTGGAGGGTGCCGTCGATCTGCATCGTGTCTACGACCGCGCCGGCGATGGTCGCGACCTGCTCCCGGCCTTGACAAAGGGCTTTTCCGAGACCTTCATGGTATTGGGATTAGTGTTCGTCCTGGCGATGATCGCCGCGGGCTGGATGGGGTATCTGCATGCAAAACTTCGAAAAGATTCTGCTGGCCTACGACGGTAGCGAACAGGGGCGCGTGGCGCTGCGCCGCACCCTGCCACTGCTGGGCACCGGCGAGGTCGAGGTGCATCTGCTGGCGGTGGTGCCCCTGACCGGGGCGGTGGCCGCGGCCGAGGGCTTCTACACCGAGAGCATGTACGAGGCCGAACGCGAGCGCATCGAGGCGATCCTCGACGAAGGCGTGGATCTGCTCAAGCAGCGCGGCGTGGACGCGGAGGGCCATCTGCGCGCCGGCGAGCCGGCGCATCAGATCCAGCGGCTGGCCGACGATCTGGCCGTGGACCTGGTGGTCGTGGGCCACCAGCGCCGCGGGCTGCTGGCGCGCTGGTGGCAGGGCTCGGTCGGGGCCTCGCTGCTCGACCGGCTCAACTGCAGCCTGCTGGTGGTCCAGGCCGCGGCCGAGGAGCTGCCCGGGCGCGACGAGCCGGCGTCCTGAGCGAGCGCGCCGGGCCGCGACCGGGCGGATGCGGCCGTATCGCCGAGCCGTTCGATGCGAGGTTCCGCGCTCGCGACGCGGAATGATCGCAGGCGCCTTGCGGCGCGACCGGCGCAGAGGCGGGCCAGCGCATGACGGCGGGGCGCAATGCGATGTCCCGGCTTCGGCGCGTCCGCGGTGGCCGGCTTGGCGCATGGCGTGGCCGGCGTGCCGAGGGGGATGCGGGGCCGTGCGATCGTTAACGCGGGGCCTGTCGCTCGACGCTAGTCGCTGAGGTAGGCCCGCCAGTCGTGCTCGGTGTCGCCGAAGGCGATGAAGTGCGGGTTGAGTATGCTGTCGCCGTCGTTGTAGGCGAGCGCGTGGCCGTGCAGATCGGTGATGGCGCCACCGGCGGCGCGCAGCACGGCGTCACCGGCGCCGGTATCCCATTCGCTGGTCGGCCCGAGACGCGGGTAGAAATCGGCCCGGCCCTCGGCGATGACGCAGAACTTCAGCGAGGAGCCCATGGTCACGGGCTCGTAGTCGGGCATGCGCGCCAGCACGGCGTCCACTTCGCTGCCGCGGTGCGAGCGCGAGACCAGCACGCGCGGCGTGTCGGCCCGCGTCGACACGGCGATGCGCCGCGGCGCGTCGTCGCCGGTCTGGCAGAAGGCGCCGAGCGCGCCGGCGCCGAACCAGAGCGTATCCAGCACCGGCGCGTAGACCACGCCCAGCACCGGCACATGATCGCGGATGAGGGCGATGTTGATGGTGAACTGGTCGTTCTTGTTGACGAATTCGCGGGTGCCGTCCAACGGGTCCACCAGCCAGTGCTCGGCCCAGCCGCGACGCTCGGCGTAGGGTGTTTCCGCGCCTTCCTCGGACAGCTGCGGCGTGTCCGGCGTCAGCCGCGTCAGGGCGGCCTGGATGTGGCGATGGGCGGCGAGATCGGCCTGCGTCAGCGGGCTGTCGTCGTCCTTGGTCTCGACGTCGAAGTCGCTGTAGTAGATCGGCAGCGTCAGCTGGCCGGCCTCGACGGCGATGTCGCACACGGCGTCGAGCAGATCGCGGGTCAGTTCCATGGGTCGCGGTGGCTGGGAGTCCAGCGCCGCATCATACCGGCTGAGACAGCCGCCGTGGTTCAGCCGCGCCCGCCGCTGTGACGCCGCGGCCGGCCGCCGTCACGGCGGCCCCGGGGCTTGCGCCGGCGCGGCGCGGGTCGTTCGATCTCGTCGGCGAAATGGTCCGCGGGCGGCATCTCGGCGTCGATCTTGTGTTCGATGTAGGCTTCGATGTCCGGCAGCGAGTAGACGTATTCCTCGCAGGCGAACGAGATCGCGCTGCCGGTCTTGCCCGCGCGTGCGGTCCGGCCGATGCGGTGAACGTAGTCCTGGGCGTCCTGGGGCAGGTCGAAGTTGATCACATGGCTGACGTCCGGGATATGCAGACCGCGGGCGGCCACGTCGGTGGCGACCATGATCGGCAGTTGGCCGTCCTTGAATTCCTCGAGCAGCCGCAGCCGCTTGTTCTGGGCGACGTCGCCGGACAGCGTCGCCGCGGTGAAGCCGTTGGCGTTGAGGGTGTCCTCGATGCGCTCGGCCATGCGCTTGGTGTTGATGAAGATCAGCGTGCGCTCGGCCGCCAGGCGTTGCAGCGTGCCCACCAGCAGCGTCATCTTGTCGTCCTTGGACACGTGATACAGCTTCTGCGTGATGGCGCCGATGTTGACCGTTTCGGTATCGGTGCGCACCAGCTTGGGGCTGTTCATGTGCTCGTAGGCGAGCTCGAGCACGCGATGCGACAGCGTCGCGGAGAACAGCAGGTTCTGGCGCGCGTCCGGGGCCGGCATCTTGCGGAACAGATAGCGGATGTCGTTGATGAAGCCGAGATCGAACATGCGATCGGCCTCGTCGAGCACGGCGACCTCGATCGCCTGCAGCGTGTAGATCTTCTGCTTGTAGTAGTCGATCAGGCGGCCGGGCGTGCCGATGAGTATGTCCACGCCGTCGGCGATGGCCTGGCGCTGCTCGTCGTAGCCGGTGCCGCCGTAGCAGACCACGCACTTCAGGCCGGTGTCGGCGGCCAGCGGCAGGGCGTCGTTGTAGATCTGGTCGGCGAGCTCGCGCGTCGGTGCGAGTATCAGCGCCCGCGGCTGCGAGGCACCGACGGGGGCCTGGGCGCTCGGCTGCCTCGGCTGGCGCATCAGCCGGTCCAGCGTCGCCAGCAGGAAAGCCGCGGTCTTGCCGGTACCGGTATGCGCCTGACCGGCGATGTCGGTGCCGGACAGCGCCAGGGGCAGCGTTTCCGCCTGGATCGGCGTGGCGTGAGTGAAGCCGCGCTGGGTCAGGCCGGCGACGATCGTCTCGTGCAGGCCGAGGCTGTCCAGGCGGGTCTCGGTCAGCAGGCTGCCCGGGTCGTCGGTGGCGTTCGGCGGGGCGGCGTCGGTCGAGGTGTCGGTCATAGATGGCCTGGCTTGAAAGCAGGGACCCGGCAGGCGTCGCGATTTCGGCGTGCCGGGGGTTGAAAAACGCGTGCAGATAGGCTCCAATGGCAGGCAGTAACGCGAATACGCGATTTCGCTGCCCTGTCCGGGCACATCGCCCGTCCTCTGGCGCTGTTTTCTGCAATCCGCACTATAACAGCTTGTCGTCTCCGACGACCGTCGAGCGGCAGGCAGCCGCGCACCTTGCAAACAACTGTTCGTGCCCTCAATTATCCGCCCGTACGCGCCTCGACGGACTGCGTCGGGCGCCGCAACAGCCCACTTTCCATTCGAGATCCCTCGCGAGGACGCCCATGAGTGAAAACATAGTCAAAGTGACCGACGACAGCTTCGAGCAGGATGTGTTGTCGGCCAGTGGTCCGGTGCTGGTCGACTACTGGGCCGAATGGTGCGGTCCCTGCAAGATGATCGCGCCGGTGCTGGACGAGATCGCCGACGAATACGACGGCCGACTCACCATCGCCAAGCTCAACATCGACGAGAATCCCAACACGCCGCCTCGCTACGGCATCCGTGGCATTCCCACGCTGATGCTGTTCAAGGATGGCGATGTGGCCGGCACCAAGGTCGGTTCCGTTTCCAAGACCCAGCTGACCGAGTTCGTCGATCAGCACATCTAGACCCCCGAGCCGCCGCCGGCATTCGCCGGCGGCCGGGCTCCCCCGCCCGCCTATTCATGTCGAAGCGTGCGCGCTTCCTCGCAAACCGTAGATAGCCGTGTCTGAAGATACACTCGATGAACGCCAGTCGAAGGATTCCAGCAACGGCGGCAACGGCGGTGGCAACAACCGTCGCGGTCGGCGCCGCAAGAATCCGAACGGCGGCAACAAGCCGCGGAACAACAACAACAGCAATAACAACGGCAACCGCAGCCGCGGCGGTTCCGGCAACAAGGGGCCGAACAATCCGCCGAACGAGGATATCGACGAGGCGGAGTTCGAGGCCTATGCCGGTGCTGCCGGGGACGGCCCGATCCTGAATCTGTCCGAGCTCAAGCAGAAGACCGCCGCCGAGCTCATGGAAATGGCGCAGGAGATGGAGCTCGAGAACATCTCCCGCATGCGCAAGCAGGATCTGATCTTCGCCATGCTCAAGGGGCATGCGAAGTCCGGCGAACGCATCTACGGCGACGGCGTGCTAGAGATACTGTCCGACGGTTTCGGTTTCCTGCGCTCGAACGAGGCCTCCTACATGGCCGGGCCCGACGACATCTATGTCTCGCCCAGCCAGATCCGGCGCTTCGCGCTGCGCACCGGCGACAACATCCGCGGCCGGATCCGGCCGCCGAAGGAATCCGAGCGCTACTTCGCGCTGCTCAAGGTCGACGACATCAACGAGGACCCGCCCGAGAAATCCAAGGGCAAGGTCCTGTTCGAGAACCTCACGCCGCTGTTCCCGACCGAACGGCTGCACATGGAGCTCGGCAACGGGTCCACCGAGGACATCACCGCGCGCACGATCGATCTGGTCGCGCCCTTCGGCAAGGGCCAGCGCGGTCTGATCGTCTCGCCGCCCAAGGCCGGCAAGACGATGATCATGCAGAACATCGCGCAGTCGATCGCGCACAATCACCCCGACTGCCATCTCATCGTGCTGCTCATCGACGAGCGGCCCGAGGAAGTCACGGAGATGGAGCGCGGCGTGCGCGGCGAGGTCGTGTCCTCGACTTTCGACGAGCCGGCCTCGCGGCACGTGCAGGTCGCGGATATGGTCATCGAGAAGGCCAAGCGGCTGGTCGAGCACCGCAAGGACGTGGTCATCCTGCTGGACTCCATCACGCGCCTGGCGCGCGCCTACAACACCGTGGCGCCGTCCTCGGGCAAGGTGCTGACCGGTGGTGTCGATGCCAACGCCCTGCAGAAGCCCAAGCGCTTCTTCGGCGCCGCGCGCAACGTCGAGGAGGGCGGCAGCCTGACGATCATGGCCACCGCGCTGATCGAGACCGGCTCCAAGATGGACGAGGTCATCTACGAGGAGTTCAAGGGCACCGGCAACATGGAGCTCCATCTGGATCGCCGGATCGCCGAGAAGCGCATCTATCCGGCCATCCACGTCAATCGCTCGGGCACCCGCCGCGAGGAGAAACTGGTGCCGCCGGAGGAACTCCAGCGCATGTGGGTTCTGCGCAAGCTGCTGCACGGCATGGACGACCTGGCCGCGATGGAACTGCTCATCGACCGCATGAAGCAGACCAAGACCAACGCCGAGTTCTTCGAGTCGATGAAGCGCTGATCGACGCCGCGCTGCAGACGCATTAAGGCGGGCCGCGGCCCGCCTTTTTCGTGTGCGTCTCCCGCCCGGAACGGCCCCGAGACGATCAGTCGGCGTCGTTTTCCAGTCGTGGCGCGATCTCGGCGGCGATCGCTTGCGCGCTCTGTCGCCAGCCGCGGGACAGGCTGGCCACCAGCGCTTCGTAGCCGTCCTCTGACAGCGGTATACGGCGCTCGAAACGTGCCTGCGCCAGCTGCCGGCCGGCGGCGTCGGTCAGCGTCCACTGCCCGGCGATATGGGCCGACCCGTCGTAGTGGCCCATGAATTCGTCGACCCGAGTGCCCAGATGCAGCGCGGCATCCGGTTCGCCGCGACCAGCGCGCTGCACGAATACCCCGTCGAGCTCGGTGGCCAGTCCCGCGTAGAGGCCGTCGGTGAGCTGCGCGCTCAGCGGCGAGGCCCAGCGGTTGTCGTTGGCCAGGACCACGCGGTGGGCGGCGGTCTGATAGACGATGCCGCTGGCGTCCAGAAACGGCGCCACGTCCACCGGTTCGACGACTATCGCAGGGCGGCCGGCGGCCGGCGACGCCGCGCGTGTCGGCGTGCTGTGGTCGAGCATGTACAGCGCCGGGCCGCCGCCGGCGCCGGTGGCGCAGCCGGCCAGGGCGAGCACGAGACAGAGGGCGGCGATTCGGATCGGTGCAATCATCGTGCGGCCTTCGGGATCGGGTCCTCGGCGTCGGGTGGACCGAAGATGAGAGCGTTGGGATCGTCGCGCAGCGTGCGCGCGAGCGGCGCGACGTCGTCGAGCACGCGGTTGAGCCGGTTCAGTGAGCGGTTGAACTCATCGTAGGCCGGCGCGCCCTGCCGGTAGCCGCGCAACGTGTCGCGAAGATCCTCGAGCACGCCCCGGAGCTCGCCCGGCAGATTCTGTGTACCCGGTTTCTCGAGCAGCGCGTTGATGTTTCGCGTGGCGCGATGCATCTCGTCCAGGGTGGCGCTCGTGGTCTCCAGCGTCTGCTTGATATCGTTGGCCACGGGCCGCAGGTCGAGGCCGTTGAGCTTGTCCATTAGCCCCGAGAGCTGCTGCTGCAGGCTGGTGATGCTGCTGGGTTCGCTCGGGAAGACCGGATAGTCGCCGATCTCGGCCGCGGCGTATTCGCCCGCGCCGCCGTCGAACTGCAGGTTGATGAACATCGAACCCGTGAGCAGATTGCCGGACTTGATCGTCGCGCGCAGCCCGTTGTCGAAGAATCGGTGCATATTTCGGCGCCATTCGTCGCGCGACCAGTCGATCCATCCGGTGCCCAGGCGCTGTGGTTCGATCGCGATCAGCACCGGTATCTTGAAGTCGGTGAACTCGTCGAACTCGAAGTTCGAGCGGAAGAAGGGCACGGCCCGCACCGTGCCCACGCGGATGCCGCGGTACTCCACGGGCGCGCCCGGGTCGAGCCCGCGCACCGAATCGTCGAGGAGCATGACGTACTCGATCCGCTCGTCGAAACGGTCCTGGACGGCGGCGTTGCGGGTCGGATACAGCGCGTACGTCGCGCCGTCGTCGGCGGTCTCGCCGGCTTCGACTCCGTCGGGTTCGCCGAAGGTCACGCCGCCGGCGAGCACGCTCTGGAGCGAGCCCGTCTGGACGTCGATCCCGTCCGATCCCAGATGGAAATCGATGCCGGAGCGCAGCCAGAACTGGGTGCTGTCCGTCACGAGGCGCGCGAACGGCCCCCGCACGAATACGCTGTATTCCATGCGCTTGTCGTCGACGGTGAAATCCGCCGCCTCGATCTGGCCCACGGTCTGACCCTGGTAGATGATCGGGTCACCGACGGCCAGCGAGTTGTCGGTCTCGCTGGTCAGGGTCACGGACACCCCCGGCTCGTCGGTCGAGCGCGCCGGCGGGTTGGCGAGCACCGGGAACCGGCGCCGCGACGTCTCGGCGCTGCCCGGGCGCAGACGGATGTAGGCGCCCGAGAGAATCGTGTTGAGGCCGCTGACGCCCTGGCGGCCGACGCGCGGCTTGACCACCCAGAACTGGCTGTCCTCGACCAACAGGTCGGCGGTGTCGGGGTCCATCCGCACGGTGGCGATGGCGCCGTCGTAGTCGTCGGCCAGGCGCACGCTCTCGACGCGGCCGACCTCGACGCTGCGCACCTTGATCGCGGTCTTGCCCGCTTCCAGACCCTCGGCCGTCTCCACGGCGAGCGTGATCTCGGGCCCGCGCGAGATCATGTTCTGGTAGAGCAGCCAGAGTCCGATGAGTGCCGCGCCCAGCGGAATCAGCCAGACCGGAGAAGGTCGGCGCCGGCGGCGTTCGAGGGTGGCGGTGTCTTCGCGTTCCATTCAGCGGTCCCCGGCGGGTGCGTCGCGCCAGAGGGCGCGGGTGTCGAAGGTGAGTGCGGCGATCATGGTCACGACCACCACCGCGGCGAACGCGAGCGCGGCCGCGCCGGGGCGGATCGCCATGAGCGCACCGGCCTGGACCAGCGCGCCGAGTACGGCCACCACGAAGACATCGATCATCGACCAGCGGCCGATCTTCTCGGTCAGACGATACAGGCGCATCTGGCTGCGTGAATCGGCATGCCCGCCGCGGCCGGCGATTCGACACAGCCAGGCCAGCGCCGCGATCTTGCTGATCGGCACCACGATGCTCGCCACGAAGATCACCAGCGCGATGGGCCAGGAGCCGTGCGCGGCCAGGCTGATCACGCCGCCGACGATCGTCTGCGGGTCGGTGCTGCCGAGCGTGGTGACCGCCATGATCGGATAGACGTTGGCCGGGATGTAGAGGATCGCGGCGGTGATGATCAGGGCCCAGGTCAGCTGCAGGCGGTCGGCGCCGTGGCTGAGGTGTCGCCGTCCGCAGCGCGGGCAGCGGTGGCGCGCATTGTCGTGAAACGGGGCGTCGCAGCCGGCGCAGACGACCAGCCCCTGGCGGCGCCCGCCGTGCCCGGCACGCACCTCGGGCGCCAGGGGCGGCACCGGCGCCAGCGCGTCCCACAGCGTGACCCAATCGATCAGCATGAGCGTGCGCAGCAGGCACAGCGCGTAGCCACAGAAGGCCACGAACGAGGCGCCGATCTCGATCTCGGCCAGCGAGACCACCTTGATCAGACTGACCAGCACGCCGACGATGAAGACATCGGCCATCATCCAGGGCTCCATCGGCCGGAGCGTGCGGGCGAGCACGAGCGCGCCGGGGACTCGCGCGCCGGATTGCGCGGCGGCGGCGATATAGAGCAGGGCCGCCAGATAGGCGCCGGGCAGGAGCACCGTCGTGGCCAGGAGAATCGCGGCGAGACTGGGATAGTCGTAGCCGAGCATGGCGCCGGCGGCATCCACGAACGACATCGTGTGGCCGACGCCGCGGGTCGAGAAGCTCAGGAAATCGAAGGCGAACACCAGCCCCAGGAGTACGAGGCTGGCCAGCGCCCAGGCCATGGGACGCTGCATGTCCCGCTGGGCCGGGCCGGCCACGTGATGATGGCAGCGCGGGCAGTGGGCGGCCTCGCCGGGTGCCCGTGCCGGCAGGTGCATCACCCGGTCGCATTCGCGGCACAGCGCCAGGCGCGTCGATGCGGATCGCGAAAAATCGCTCATGCTCGCAGCCTACGCACGCACACCGCGGGGCGACGCATCGCCGGGGCACGGTCGGTGACCGCGCCCCGACGGCCGATCAGCGCTTGTCGATGTTGACGTAGTCGCGCAGCTTGTAGCCGGTGTAGACCTGACGCGGGCGGGCGATGCGCATGCCCGGATCCGCCATCATCTCCGACCAGTGCGCGGCCCAGCCGACCGTGCGCGCGATCGCGAACATCGGCGTGAACATGTTGATCGGGATGCCCAGCGCCTGGTAGATGATGCCGGAGTAGAAATCCACGTTCGGGTAGAGCTTGCGCTCGACGAAGTAGTCGTCCTCCAGGGCGATGCGCTCGAGCTCGAGGGCCAGCTCGAAGAGCCGGTCGTTCTGCATGCCGTAGTGCTCGAGCACCTCGTGACAGTAGCCGCGGATGACCGTGGCGCGCGGGTCGAAGTTCTTGTAGACGCGGTGCCCGAAGCCCATCAGCCGGAACGGATCGTTCTTGTCCTTGGCCTTCTCGAGATACTTCGGCACCTGCGAGGCGTCGCCGATCTCGTTGAGCATGTTCAGCACCGCCTCGTTGGCGCCGCCGTGGGCCGGTCCCCAGAGTGCGGCGATGCCGGTCGACAGGGCGGCATAGGGGTTGGCGCCGGTGGAGCCGGCCATGCGCACCGTGGAGGTCGAGGCGTTCTGCTCGTGGTCGGCGTGCAGGATGAACAGCACGTCCAGCGCCTTGGCCGCGACCGGGTCGACCTCGTACTCCTCGGCCGGCACGGCGAAGCACATGCGCAGGAAGTTCGAGGCGTAGTCGAGATGGTTCTTCGGCCCGATCTTGGGCTGACCGATCGAGTGCTTGTAGGCGGCCGCCGCGATCGTGGGCATCTTCGCGATCATGCGATGCGCGAAGATCTCGCGATGATCCGGATCGCGGATGTCGGTGGTGTCGTGATAGAAGGCCGACAGCGAACCCACGATGCCGGTGAGTATGGCCATCGGATGGGCGTCGTAGTGGAAGCCGTCGTAGAACTTGACCAGCGACTCGTTGAGCATCGTGTGATGCGTGATCGCGTGGCGGAAATGATCCATCTCCGAGGCGGTCGGCAGTTCGCCGTTTAGCAGCAGGTAGCAGACCTCCAGGAAGCTCGACTTTTCAGCCAGTTCCTGCACCGAGTAGCCCCGGTACATCAGCATCCCGTTCTCGCCGTCGATGTAGGTGATGTCCGACTGGCAGCTGCAGGTGGCGGTGAACGCCGGATCGTAGGTGAACACGCCCTGCTTGCCGGCCAGACCGCGCACGTCCACGCCGGGTGTGCCGAGCGTGCCCTCGACCAGCGGCAGTTCGGTGGTGGTGTCGTCCTGCGGATTGCTCAGCTTGAACGCTTGCGTCGTCATCTCCATCTCCCGGTGTTGTCCACAGTGGGTCGATCTAGTCCCGGTCGGTTTCGACCACCGGCTGCGGATAATGCGAAGGGTATTCGGTGCGTGCCACCCCGGTGTCCACGGCGGCACGGGCCACCGCCGGCGGGATGTAGTCGATCAGGCGCGGGTCGAACGGACTCGGCACGATGTAGTCCGGGCCGAACGCCATCTCGCGCTGCTCGTGTGCCTCGAGCACGCTGTTGGGTACGGGCTGGCGGGCGAGTTCGCCCATGGCGCGGGCCGCGGCCACGCACATCGCCATGTTGATCCGGCGCGCGCGCACATCCAGCGCGCCGCGGAAGATGTAGGGAAACCCCAGCACGTTGTTGATCTGGTTCGGATAGTCGCTGCGGCCCGTCGCCATGATGAGGTCGTCGCGCACGCTGCGGGCGTCCTCGGGGGAGATTTCGGGCGTCGGGTTGGACAGCGCGAAGACGATCGGCCGCGCCGGCATGGTCGCGATCTGTTCCTTGGAGACCGTGTCCGGCCCCGACAGGCCGATGAACACGTCGGCCTGCGCGATCGCGTCGTCGACGCTGCGCAGATCGGTCCTGGTGGCGAACTGGGCCTTGTGTTCGGACAGATCGTCGCGATCGGCATGGATCACGCCGCGGCGGTCGCACATGAAGACATTGTCCAGCTGCGCGCCCATCTCCAGCAGCAGCTTCATCGAGGCCACCCCGGCCGCGCCCGCGCCCATGCACACGATGCGCGCTCCGGCGAGCGTCTTGCCTTGCAGTTCCAGCGCGTTGATCAGCCCGGCGGCGACGATGATCGCGGTGCCGTGCTGGTCGTCGTGAAAGACCGGGATGTCCAGGCGCTCGATGAGCGCGGCCTCGATCTCGAAGCAGTGCGGCGCGGCGATGTCTTCCAGATTGATGCCGCCGAAGGTCGGCGCGATGCGCTCGACCGTGTCGATGAAGTCGGCCGGATCGTCGGCGTTCACCTCGATGTCGAAGACGTTGACGTCCGCGAACTTCTTGAACAGGACCGCCTTGCCCTCCATCACCGGCTTGCTGGCCAGCGCGCCGGTGTCGCCGAGCCCCAGCACGGCGGTGCCGTTGGATATCACGGCCACCAGGTTGCCCTTGGAGGTATAGCGGTAGGCATCCTCCGGGTCGTCGCGGATCGCCTTGACCGGCTCGGCCACGCCGGGCGTGTACGCCAGCGACAGTTCGCCGTAGGTCGTGAATGGCTTGGTGACCGATATCGCCAGTTTCCCCGGCCTGGGTTTGGCGTGATAATCCAGCGCTTCCTGTTTGCGGGAATACTCGGTCATGCAGTCTGTCGGATCCGGCCTCGGACGCTCGCCCGGCTCGATGAGTTGGGCAAAGTCACGGTAAACGAATCGACAAGTATACCGTCGGGCCGGCGCCGGGACCAGCGATGGCGGGCGCGATCACGCATTCTCCGGCTGGGCGTCGATGCCCACGAGTTCGCCGTCGGTGGTCACCGCGATCGTCAGTTCAATCGGCTGGCAGCAGACGAAGCAGTCCTCGACGTAGCGCTGGTCGCCGGCGCTGCAGTCGATCAGGACGGTGATCGACTCGCCGCAGTACGGACAGGTCACGGCCGCCTCCTCCAGCATCAGGGCACCACTTCCGCGAGAATGTCGTCGAGGTAGTGCCAGCCGCGTTCGCTGGCCCGCAGGCCGTGGCCGTCGGCCACGAGCAGGCCGGCGGCGAGCGGCCGCGCGACGTGGTCGAGCAGCGCTGCCCAATCCAGGCCGGTGCGTGTCTCGTAGTCGCGGCGGGCGAGCCCGTCGCGCCGGCGCAGGGCGTTGAGCAGACACTCGAAGCGCAGCGTCTCGGCGTCCGGCGTGCGCTGCTCGGCCAGGGCGGCGGGCGTGCCGGCGACACTCATGTAGCCGGTGGGCCAGCGCAGGCGCGCGCTGCGCCGGATCGCGCCGTCGTCGCCGCTGAGCTTGCCGTGGGCGCCGGCCCCGATGCCGATGTAGTCGCCGAAACGCCAGTAATTGTCGTTGTGCCGACAGGCCACGCCCGGCCGGGTCCATGCCGAGACTTCGTACTGGGTGAAGCCCGCGGCCTCGAGCCGCGCCGCCCCGGCGTCGAAGATGTCGGCCACGGTGTCGTCGTCGGGCAGGGCGGGCGGCCTGCGGAAGAAGGGCGTGTTCGGTTCCAGCGTGAGCTGGTAGTAGGAGATATGGCCCGGGTCCAGCGCGATCAGGCGCTCGAGATCGGCGATGCCGCCGGCCCGCGTCTGCTGCGGCAGACCGAACATGAGGTCGCAGTTGAGACGCTCGAAGCTGGCGGCGCGAGCATCCGCGATCGCCGCTTCGGCGTCGGCGGCATCATGGATGCGTCCGAGCGCGGCCAGGCAGTCGTCGTCCAGGCTCTGTACGCCGAGCGAGAGCCGGTTGACGCCGGCCGCGCGCAGGTCGGCGAAGCGGCCGCGCTCGGTCGTGCCCGGATTGGCCTCGAGCGTGATCTCGCAGTCGCCGGCCAGCGGCGTGATCCCGTCGATGGCCGCGAGGATGCGCGCGATCGACGCCGCCGAGAACAGACTCGGCGTACCCCCGCCGAAGAACACGCTTTCGATCGGGCGCCTGACCCCGGCCGCCGCCATTCGCCAGTCGGCCAGCAGGGCGTCGACATAGGCCTGTTCCGGCAGCTGCCCCGGCGCCCGGTGCGAATTGAAATCGCAGTAGGGGCATTTCTTCACGCACCACGGCAGATGCACATAGACCGACAGCGGGACGTCGGCGGCGTGCACGCGCGGTGTGGTCCGCGCGGGATCGGCTTCAGCCGCCTGCACGCAGGCGCTCGATGAGTTCGTGCATCGCGCGGGCGCGATGACTGACGCGGTTCTTATGCTCGGCGCTCATCTCGGCTGCACTCGCGTTCTCGGATTCGACCCAGAACAACGGATCGTAGCCGAAACCGTGGTCGCCGCGCGGCTCGGTGAGCACCCGGCCGCGCCAGACGCCGTGGGCGATGATCGGCACCGGGTCCTGGGCGCTGCGGGTGGCCACCAGGCAGCAGTGAAAGGCCGCGCCGCGCTCGGCCGCGGGTATGTCGGCGAGCGCGGAGACCAGTTTGGCGTTGTTGGCCGCATCATCGCCGTGGACGCCGGCGTAGCGGGCCGAGTGCACCCCGGGGTCGCCGTCCAGCGCATCCACGGCCAGGCCGGAATCGTCGGCGATCGCGGCCAGCCCGGTGTGCGCGGCGGCGTGGCGCGCCTTGATCAGGGCGTTGTCGACGAAGCCGATGCCGGTCTCCTCGGCGTCGGCCACGTCGAATTCGCTCTGGGCGACGAGGTCGATGCCGAGGCCGTCCAGCAGCGCGCGCATCTCCGCCAGCTTGCCGGCGTTGCCGGAGGCCAGCACCCAGCGCCGGGGCAGGCCGTTCATGCTATTCCCCGCGGGCGCCGCGCTGCGCGGCGAGCAGTTCGCCGATGCCCTTTTCGGCGTGGCCGAGCAGGGCGTCGAGCTCCTCGCGCTGGAAGGCGTGGCCTTCGGCCGTGCCCTGGATCTCGACGAAGCCGCCGGCTTCGTTCATGACCACGTTCATGTCGGTCTCGGCCTGCGAGTCCTCGGCGTAGTCCAGATCCAGCACCGGCGTGCCGTCGTAGATGCCCACCGACACGGCCGCGATCTGGCCGTGCATGGGGCTGCTCTTGAGCTTGCCGCGCTGGACCAGGGTGTCCATGGCGTCGGCCAGGGCCACGTAGCCGCCGGTGATCGCCGCCGTGCGGGTGCCGCCGTCGGCCTGGAGCACGTCGCAGTCGATGGTCACGGTGCGTCCGGCCAGCGCGTGCATGTCCATGACCGCGCGCAGGCTGCGGCCGATCAGGCGCTGGATCTCGACGGTGCGACCGCTCTGTTTGCCGCGCGCGGCCTCGCGCGCGCCGCGCGTGTGGGTGGCGCCGGGGAGCATGCCGTACTCGGCGGTGAGCCAGCCCTGGTCGGCGCCGCGCAGCCACGGCGGCACGCGTTCCTCGACGCTGGCCGTGCAGAGCACGCGGGTGTCACCGAAACTCACCAGTACCGAGCCGGCGGCATGCTTGGTGAACTGGCGCTCGAAGTGCAGGCTGCGGAGTTCGTCGGGCGCGCGCCCGCTCGGTCGGGTGGTCAAGATCTGGCCTCGCTTGGGTCGACGGGTGCCGGGTGTAGGGGCGCGAGAGTGTAACAGCGCCGGCGGTCGGCCCGGCTCCGGCGGCTGTGCGATACTGCCCGGCCAGCGTACCGCCAACCCGATGCAGGCTTTCATGACCCGCAGCATGACCGGATTCGCGCGCAGCCAGAGCCAGGGCACGTGGGGCGAGCTCGTCTGGGAGCTGCGCAGCGTCAATCATCGTTATCTCGACATCCATCTGCGCCTGCCCGAGGCGCTGCGGTCGCTCGAGCCGGCCATCCGCGAGGCCGTCGGCCGGCATCTGTCGCGCGGCAAGGTCGAGGTCGGGGCGCGGTTCGCGCCGGCCGAAGCCAGCCGTGCGGTCGAGATCGACTACGCGCGCCTGGACGCGGTCAGCGAGGCGCTGTCGGAGATCCGCGCGCGGGTCATCGACTGTCAGGCCCCGGATGCGCTGCGTCTGCTGACCTTCCAGGGCGTTCAGCGCGAAACCGAGCCCGATACCGAGGCCCTGCAGCGCGACGCGCTGGCCGCGCTCGGTCAGGCGCTGGAGCAGCTGAGCGCGGTGCGCGCGGAGGAGGGCGCGCGCATGGAGGCCATGCTGCGCGAGCGCGCCGCGACCATCGGCGAGCGCGCCGAGGCCGCCGCCGCCCGGCTGCCGGTCGTCAAGACCGCCTGGGCGGACAAGCTCAAGGCACGGCTGGCCGAGCTCGACGTCGAGGCCGACCCCTCGCGGCTCGAGCAGGAGATCGTGTTCACCGCTCAGCGCATGGACGTGGCCGAGGAGCTCGATCGTCTGCACAGCCACGTGGCCGCGCTCGAGGACGCGCTCTCCCGCGACGAGCCCATCGGCCGGCGGCTCGACTTCCTCATGCAGGAATTCAATCGCGAGGCCAACACGCTCGGCTCCAAATCCCAGGATGCGGAACTGACCGAGCACGCGGTCGAGATGAAGGTGCTCATCGAGCAGATGCGAGAGCAGGTCCAGAACATCGAGTGACCGCCGCCTGCGCCGACTCGCGCAATTCGCAGCGACGGGAGCGGGCCTAAGCCGGCAGTGACGGTACGGGCCGACCGGCATTAGGAAGAGTCGTCGTCGGAACCGCGGGTCGGTCGCCGGGCGCTCGGCCGATCGGGCAATTCGCGACGGTTGTCTGGCGACGGATCACCGGGCGCCGCGATCGGCGTTGGGCGCTTTTGCTGGCTTGTTGCGGGCGTCGCGAGTACTCTTGACGCAGGCGGGCCATCCGGACGGTATGGCCTGCGTACGGGCCACCGCGCTGCAGTGTTCGTCGCATGAGTTCACCCGCCGGGAGGTGTCGCTTACGCGACGAGAACGCCCATGCCATCTGTCGCTTCCCGCACCCGTGGCACCCTGGTCGCCATAGGCGGCGCCGAAGACAAGACCTCCGAGCGGGTGGTCTTGTCGCGGGTGGTGTCGCTGGCGTCGGCACCGCATCCGGAAGTCGCCGTGATCGCCACCGCCAGCGGGATTCCGGAGCAGGTCCTCGCGGCCTACGAGTCCGTGTTCAGTCAACTGGGGGCGCGCCGCGTGCATTCGCTGCCGGTGAGTACGCGCGAGGAGGCGGCCTGTGCGGAGACCTTGCGCGCGATCGAGAGCAGCGACCTCGTGTTCTTCACCGGCGGCGACCAGCTGCGGCTGACCCATATGCTCGGCGGTTCACCCCTGCTGATCGCGATCCGGCAGCGGCTGCGGAGCGGCGCGGTGATCGCCGGCACCAGTGCCGGCGCCATGGCCCTGTGCACCACCATGATCTACAACGGCAACGCATCGGACGCGCTGCGCAAGGGCGGCGTCAACATGAGTTCAGGGCTTGGTTTCGTCGACGGACTGATCGTCGACACCCATTTTCTCGAGCGCGGCCGGTTCACCCGCCTGATGGAGGTCGGCGCGACGAATCCCGAGGATCTGGGCGTCGGGCTCGGTGAGGACGCGGCGGTCATCGTGCATCCGAATGGCATCCTCGAAGCGGCGGGGCCGGGGCACGTCATTCTCGTCGACAGCCGCGATCTGGCCCGCTCGAACGTCGCCGAGCTGGCGATCGGCGAGCCGGTGGCGGTGGAGAACATGGTCATGCATGCGCTGATCAGCGGCCATGGCTTCGATGTCGCCGCGCGCCGCTATCTGTCACCCCGGGAGGTCGAGGCGCGCATGCAGCCCGGCGCGTCGTCGTGAAGATACTCGAACACCGGGCGCTGCGCGGACCGAATTACTACAGCCGCTACCCCGCCATGCTGATGCGTCTAGACATCGGCGCGCTCGAGGCGCGGCCGAGTGACTGTGTGCCCGGCATCGTCGATCACCTGAGCCGGCTGATGCCGAGCCTGGCGGAGCATCGATGCTCGGTCGGCCGGCCGGGCGGCTTCCTCGAGCGCCTGCAGCGCGGGACGTGGGCGGGGCACGTGGTCGAACACGTGGCCATCGAGCTGCAGAATCTGATCGGGTTTTCGGTGGGCTACGGCAAGACCGTCGATTCCTACGAGACCGGCATCTACAACGTTGTCTACCGCTATCGGGACGAGGCCTGCGGACTGGCGGTCGGGGTCGAGGCGGTCGATCTGACCGAGCGGCTTTTCGACGGCCGGGACATCGACCTGGAGCCGGTCCTGTCGCGCCTGAAGGCGGTGCGCGACGCGCATATGCTCGGGCCGTCGACCGCGGCGATCGTCGACGAGGCCCGGCGTCGCGGTATCCCCTGCACGCGCGCCAGCGACGAGAACAGCTACCTGCAGCTGGGCCATGGGCATCGCCAGCAGCGTATCCAGGCCACGGTGACCGGCAATACCAGCCTGATCGGCCACGGCATCGCCGACGACAAGAACTGGACCAAGCAGATTCTGGGCGACGCCGGGATCCCGGTGCCCGATGGTCGTACCTGCGACAGTGTCGAACAGGCGCTCGAGGCCGCCCGCGCGCTCGGCTATCCGGTCGCGGTCAAGCCGATGGTCGGCAACCACGGCCGCGGCGTGAGTACCGACGTGGGTGACGACGAGGCGCTGCGCGCGGCCTACGAGGCGGCCCGGCTGCGCCACGACACGGTGGTGGTCGAGAACCACATCAGAGGCGAGGATCATCGCCTGCTCGTGATCGACGGCCAGCTGGTGGCGGCGGCGCGACGACGCCCGGCACACGTGATCGGCGACGGCGAGTCGACACTGCAGGCGCTGGTCGATGCCGCGAACCGCGATCCACGGCGCGGCATCGGGCACGAGAACCTCCTGACACGCATCGATATCGACGAGCAGTCGCATCGGTTGATCGCTCAGCAGGGCCACACCCTCGACAGCGTGATCGCCGCGGACGAGGTCGTCTGGCTGAAGTCCACCGCCAATCTGAGCACCGGCGGCACCGCGGCCGACGTCACCGACGACGTGCATCCGGAGGTCCGCTACGCCGCCGAACGCATCGCGCGCCTGATCGGGCTCGACATCATCGGTATCGATCTGCTCGCCGAGACGCTGACCCTGCCGCTGGCCGAACAGTCCGCGGCGGTGGTCGAGGTCAATGCGGGGCCGGGCTTTCGCATGCACCTGTCGCCCACGCACGGCCGCGGCCGCGATGTCGGCCGGCACGTGGTCGACATGCTGTTCGGCCCGGCCGAGGGCGCGGCCGGGGCCGACGGGCGCGTCCCCATCACCGCCGTGACGGGCACCAACGGCAAGACCACGACGGTACGCCTGATCGCGCATCTGCTGCGCCAGGCCGGGCGCCGGGTCGGCCTCGCCTGTACCGGGGCGATCGAGATCGACAACCACGTGATCATGCAGGGCGACTACAGCGGCCCGCAGGCGGCCGCCATCGTGCTGCGCGAGCCCACGGTCGAGCAGGCGGTGCTGGAGGTGGCGCGCGGCGGCATCATGCGCCGCGGGCTGGGCTTCGACGAATGCGAGGTGGGCGTGCTGCTCAATATCGCCAGCGATCATCTGGGCGATCACGACATCCACACGCTCGACGAACTGGCCCGCTGCAAGAGCGTGGTGATCGACGCCGTGCGCGCCGGCGGCACGGCGGTGCTCAACGCCGACGACCCGCGAGTGCTCGCCGCCCGGGAGTGGGCGCGCGGCGCGATCGTGTTCTTCACCCTCGATCCGGATTCGGTGCCGGTGCGCGAACATGTCAGCGAACACGGCGTCGCCTTCACGGTGCACGAGGGCTTCATCGTGCTCCGCCAGGGCCAGGTCGAGGCGCGCATCATCGCGGTGGCGGATATTCCCATCAGCTTCGGCGGCCGGGCGCGTTTCAACGTCGCCAACGCCCTGGCGGCAGCGGCCGCCGGCCACGCGCTCGGCTTGACTGCGGGCGATCTGCAGATGGGCCTGCAGACCTTTCACCCGACCCTCGGTCAGAATCCCGGCCGCACCAATCTCATCGAAGTCGATGGCCTGCGGGTGCTCATCGACTACGGCCACAACGTGCCCGCGCTCGAAGCGCTGGACGAGCTGCTGGGCAGTTTCGGTGCCGCGCGCAATCTGTGTGTCGCCAGCGCGCCCGGCAATCGCCGGAACGAGGATATCGAAGCGCTCGGCGGCCAGCTCGCGCGCATGTACGGCGTGGTCTATATCTGCGAGACACAGCCGCGCGGCCGGCCGTTCGGCGAGGCCGCCGAGCTGATGCGCCGTGGCGCCGAGGCCGCGGGCGGCGCCTGCCGGATCGAGGTGATTCTGGACGAACACGAGGCGGTTGGTCGCGCCCTCGAGGTCGCGGACGCGGAGGATCTGCTCGTGCTGTTGGTGGATGACGTCGACGCGGCCATCGCACAACTCAGGGTGCGCGGTGCCCGCGCCGCGCCGGCGCCCGGTGCGTGATGATGAGCCAGCCGATCTTTCCACCCGGCGGGCCCCTTCTATGACGGGAGGGCCGGGCGATGAGGCGTTGATCACGCTGCTGCGGGTCGGGCGGATCCACGCGCCCGAGCCGCTGGCGGCGACCGATATCCTGATCGCGGACGGCCGGATCGCGGCGCTGGGGCGTGATCTCGCGATCCCGGCCGGCTGGCCCATGAAAGTGCTGGAATACGGTGACCTGACCGCGGTGCCGGCCTTCATCGATCAGCACGTGCACGTCACCGGCGGCGGCGGCGAGGGCGGCTGCGGCACGCGCTGTCCGGAGATCGAGGCTGCCGATATCGCCGCCATGGGTATCGGCACGGTGGTCGGCGTGCTGGGCACGGACAGTGTCAGCCGCTCGCCCGCGGACGTGCTCGCCAAGGTACGCGGCCTGCGCGCCGAGGGCATCGCGGCCTATATGTACACCGGTGCCTACCGGGTGCCGCCGCCGACGCTGACCGGCGATCTGCAGCGGGATCTGGCCTGGATTCCCGAGGTGATCGGTCTCGGCGAGATCGCGATCTCGGACCATCGCTCCAGCCAGCCGCAGGCCCACGAAATCGCGCGGCTGGTCTCGGAAGTACGGGTCGGGGCGATGCTCGCGGGCAAGCGCGGCATCTGTCATTTCCATCTCGGCGACGGCGCGCGCGGACTCGAACCGCTGCGACGGCTGCTGCGGGACACGGAGATTCCCGCGGATCAGGTGATCCCGACCCACGTCAATCGGCGCCACGCCCTGCTCGAGGAGGCGGCCGCGTTCGCGCTGGAATTCGGCGCGACCGTGGACGTGACCGCATTCGACGATTGTCCGGGCGAGCACGAATTCTCCGCCTTCAACGCCGTGTCGCGCCTGCTCGCGCGGGGCGTGCCGGCGGACCGGATCACCATGAGTTCGGACTGCAACGGCAGCCTGCCCGTCTTCGATGCCGAAGGGCACTACGCAGGCATGCGCATCGCCGGCAACACCGCCCTGCTGTCCGACTGGCAGCGGCTGGTGCGCGAGTCGGTGCTGCCGATGGAACAGGCGCTGGGGCTGATATCGGGCCACGTCGCGCGCGTGCTCGGCCTCGAGGCGCGAAAGGGGCGCCTTGCCGCGGGTTTCGACGCCGATATCACACTGCTCGACGACGACCTGCAGCCGCGGCATACGTTCGTCGCCGGGCGTCGTATCGCCCCGGAGCGGCGTGCGGCGCGGCCCGGATGAGCTGCAGGGGATGACAACACGCGAGCGGCGCGGGCAGGCCGCAACCACTCGTTTCTCGAATCTTGTGCCGCGCACCGCGGCCCATGGAGCCGCCGGATGACACAGCACAATGTGTTCGTATTGGGTCTGGACATGTTCAATCGGCGCAAGCTCGAAAACACGAGCGCCGCGTCGGAGTGCCGCTTCATCGGCCTGCTGGATCCC
This sequence comes from Salinisphaera orenii subsp. halophila YIM 95161, assembly GCF_003732545.1. Lineage (GTDB taxonomy): Bacteria > Pseudomonadota > Gammaproteobacteria > Nevskiales > Salinisphaeraceae > Salinisphaera > Salinisphaera orenii_A. The sequence goes on from NZ_AYKF01000077.1 coordinate 39,970, forward strand.
GCCGAGATCATGGAGGCGGATCATTTTCCGATCGCCGACATGCTCGAGCGCGCCGTGGCGCAGATCGAGGCGCATGACGGCCCGCCGCATGCCGTGATCGGCTATGTGGATTTCCCGGTCAGCACGATGATCCCGATCATCGCCCGTCGCTTCGGCCTGCGCGCGCCAACGCTGGAAAGCCTGCTGCGCTGCGAGCACAAGTACTGGAGCCGTCTGGTACAGCGCGAGGTGGTGGCCGAGCATATTCCGGCCTTCGAGCTGGTGGACCCGTTCGGCGACGATCCCGCCGGTGCGCTCACGCTGGATTATCCGTTCTGGATCAAGCCCGTGAAGTCGGCCGGCTCGTTCCTGGGATTCCGGGTGGACGACCGCGAGGCCTTAGAGCACGCGCTCGCCACCATTCGCGAGCACATCGGCATCTTCGCCGAGCCGTTCGATCACATCCTGGCCCATGCCACCCTGCCGCCGGCCGTGGCCGAGGTCGGCGGGCATTACTGTATCGCCGAATCGCTGATCGGCGGCCGCCAGTGCACGCTCGAAGGCTATGTGTTCGACGGTGCGGTGCATTTCCACGGCGTCATCGACTCCATCCGCGCGCGCGACCGGCCGACGTTTCTGCGTTACCAGTATCCCTCGTGCCTGCCATCGGCCGTGACCCAGCGCATGGAGGCGATCGCGCGCACCGTGCTGGCGCATATCGAGTTCGATCAGTCGGCGTTCAACATCGAGTTCTTCTGGGACGCGGCGGCCGACCGGGTCTGGCTGCTGGAGATCAATACACGGATCGCCCAGCACCACAGCGACCTGTTCGAGAAGGTGGACGGAGTATCCAATCACGAGGTGGTGGTGGACGTGGCCCTCGGGCGGGCGCCGCGGTTCGTGCACGGCCAGGGCGAGTTCGCCTATGCCGCCTGCTGTTTTCTGCGCCACTATCGCGATGGCGTGGTCGGCCGTGTGCCGGAGGCCGCCGAGGTCGAGGCGCTGGCGGCGTCGGTTCCGGGTATGATCTTCGAACCGCATGTGGAAGCCGGCACCTGCCTGTCGGCGCTCACCCATCAGGAAACCTACAGCTATGCGCTGGCGCTGCTCTATCTCGGCGGCGACGATCCGCAGATGCTGCGTGAACGCTATCGCCTGTGCCGGCGTACGCTGAACTTCGACATCCAGCCGGTCGCCAACGAGGACACCCAGCCATGAGACGCGTGCGGATCTTTCCCAACCCGGTGCGCGAGGTCGACGGCGTCTGGATCACGATGGCCGACGGCGTGCGACTGGCCGCCCGGATATGGATGCCCGAAGACGCGGAATCCGAGCCGGTGCCCGCGATTCTGGAGTACATCCCGTACCGCAAGAGCGATCACACCCGCGCCCGGGACGACCTGAATCACCCGTATTTCGCCGGCCACGGCTATGCCTCGATCCGCGTCGACATCCGCGGCAGCGGCGACTCCGAGGGCGTGCTCACCGACGAGTACACCAGCCAGGAGCTCGAGGACGGCGTGCGCATCATCGACTGGCTGGCCGGCCAGCCGTGGTGTGACGGCAATGTCGGCATGATCGGCATCTCCTGGGGCGGCTTCAACGGCCTGCAGATCGCCGCCCTTCAGCCGGAAGCGCTCAAGGCCGTGATCACGGTCTGCTCGACCGACGACCGCTACGCCGACGACGTCCACTACATGGGCGGCTGCATGCTGCTCGACAACCTGTCCTGGGCGTCGGTGATGTTCGCCGGCAACGCCAGCCCGCCGGACCCGGCCGTGGTCGGCGACAACTGGCGGGCCATGTGGCTGGACCGGCTCAAGGGCAGCGGGCTCTGGCTGGATCAGTGGACCCGGCACCAGCACCGCGATCCGTACTGGAAACACGGCTCGGTATGCGAGGATTTCTCGCGTGTCCAATGCCCCGTATTCGCGGTCAGCGGCTGGGCCGACGGCTATTCGAACGCCGTGTTCCGGCTCCTGGCGCGGCTCGAGGCGCCCTGCAAGGGCCTGGTCGGCCCGTGGAGCCATCGCTACCCGCACCTCGGCAAGGCCGGCCCCGCCATCGGCTTTCTGCAGGAGTCGCTGCGCTGGTGGGATCACTGGCTCAAGGGCGAGGACACCGGCGTCATGGACGAGCCGGCGCTGCGCGCGTGGATGCTCGATAGCATCGCTCCCGCGCGCAGCTACGAGGTGCGCCCGGGCCGCTGGGTCGGCGAGGCCGGCTGGCCGTCGGCGCATATCGTCGAGCGCCGATTCGCTTTGGGCGACGGGACGCTGGTCGATGCCGCGGACCCTGATGCGACCGACGCCCCGACCGACGCATCGGCGCCGCGCAGCATCTGTTCGCCGCTCAAGACCGGCCTGATGGCCGGCAAGTGGTGTTCCTACGCCAACGGTCCGGATCTGGCCGGGGACCAGCGCGACGACGATGCCGGCTCGCTGGTCTTCGACACGGCGCCGCTCGCCGAACCGCTGGAGATTCTGGGGGCGGTGGTGGTCGAGCTCGAGCTCGCGGTGGACCGGCCGCTGGCCATGATCGCCGCGCGCCTCAACGACGTACGGCCCGACGGCAGCGTCACGCGCGTGACCTACGGCGTGCTCAACCTCACCCATCGCGACAGCCACGAGAACCCCGAGCCGATGGTGCCGGGCGAGCGCTATCGCGTCCGGCTCGCGCTCAACGATATCGGCCAGCATTTCCCGGCCGGCCATCGGCTGCGGCTGTCGCTGTCGTCCTCCTACTGGCCGCTGGTCTGGCCGTCGCCGGAGCCGGTGACACTCACCGTCTGGCCGTCGGCAAGCGTGCTGTGCCTGCCGGTGCGGCCACCGAACGACGCCGATCGCCGCCTGCCCGAGCTGGCCCGGCCGACCGGATCGATGCCGACGCCGAACACCGTGATCGAACCCGGCGCCAACGACTGGCAGATCGTGCACGACCTGGGCAGCGGGCGTTTCAGCCTCGACGTGACCGACGCCGAAGGCGTCTATCGTCTGGAGAACACCGACACGCAGATCGAGCAGCGCGGCACCGAGCGCTACACCGCGGTCGGCGACGACGTCCTCTCCGTCGAGGGCGAGGCCCGCTGGACGCTGGGTTTCCAACGCGAGGGCTGGCGCGTGCGCACCCATACCGAGACACATATGCGGGTCGACGCCGACTATTTCTATATCCGTGCAACGCTGATGGCCGAGGAGGACGGCGAGCCCGTCTACCACGACGAATGGAACATCAGCGTGCCCCGGCATCACGTCTGATGGACGATCGCACGACACTCATCGACGGCCAGCGGCTGCGGGAGCGGCTGGTGGACCTGGTGCGCATTCCGTCGGTGACCGGCGACGAAGAGGCCGCCATACGCCGCATCGCCGACTGGCTGAGCGCCTGCAACGCCGAGGTCGACTACTGGTATGACGGCATCGGCAAGCTGGTCGTCGACCCGGATTACCCCGGGCACGAGATCGAGCGCGCCTGGGTGCCGGTGGTCGCCGGCACCATCCGTGGGACCCGGCCCGGGCCCACTGTCCTGCTCACCGGGCATGTGGACGTGGTCCCACCGGGCGACTACAGCCAGTGGACGCGCGATCCCTTCGCCGGCGTGATCGAGGACGACCGCCTCTACGGGCGCGGCGCCTCGGACATGAAATCGGGTCTGGTCGCGGCGCTGGAGGCGTTCGAGGCGTTCGCCAGCGGCCCGCGGGATTTTCCGGGGCGGGTGGTCTTCGTCGCCGTTCCGGCGGAGGAGGACAGCGGCCTGGGCACGCTGGCGGCGATCCGACGCGGCTGGCTCGCGGATGCGGCCATCGTCACCGAGCCGACCTGCCGCAACGGCTCGCCCGAGCTCATCGTGGCCCACGCCGGGGCGATGTCCTGCGTGCTCGAGATCACCGGCCTGTCGGCCCACGCCAGCAAGCGGTTGATGGGCGAGAACGCCCTCGATCACTACCTGGCCGTGCACGCGGTGCTGAGAGAGGGCGAGCGGCGGCTCAATGCCGAAGAGCGGCATCCACTGATGCAGGATCTGAGGCTGCCATATGCGACCAGTGTGGGCACCATTCACGGGGGGACGTGGTCCTCCAGCGTGATGGACCGGCTGGAGGTCGAGGTCCGTATCGGCGTGGCGCTGTCCGAGACCACCGCCGAGGCCAAGGCCCGCTTCGAGCGCACCCTGAGCGAGGGGCTGGCGAGCGATCCCTGGCTGAGCGCGCATCCGCCGCAGGTGCGCTGGCGGGCGGCGGGGTTCGGTTCCGCCGAGACCCGGGCCGATCACCCGCTGGTGGATGCCTTGTGCGCGGCCGGCGAAGCCGTGTTCGGCGCGCAGCCCGCGGTCTCGGCCGCACCCTATGGCTGCGACATGTCGGCCTGGGTGCGCATCGGCGGCGTGCCGACGGTGGTCTACGGCCCCGGCGACATCGAGCAGGCCCACGCGCCCAACGAGTGGGTGTCGCTGGCCACCACCGAAGGGGTCGCGCGCACGCTCGTCCAGGCGACCGCCAGCCTGCTCGCCATGGAGCCGGCCGCCCTGCGCCGTCTGTAACGCGTCGCGACCCGGTACGCGGCGCGCTACTCGGCGAGCGGCGCCAGTTCGAAGTCGAGGATCTCCACCGCCTGTTCGTAGCGGCGCTGCAGCTGGCGCGGCGAACTGGCGCCGATCCACAGCAGCGCCAGGGTGTAGCTGTAGCTGTCCTGGTCCATCATCGCGGACAGTCGTTGGCCGGGTTCGGCCATGATCCGGACGACGGTATCGGGCATGAGCCGCTCGATCTCGGCCAGTTGCTGGGGCCCCGGCACGCCGGTGACGACGGCGTCCTGGTACGCCCGAATGAAGAACTTGCCGGCGCAGCTGTATTCGCCGTCGCGATGGGGCAGGCGCGGGCGGGCGCCCAGCGACAGATCGGTGGCGATCTCGTGGTGGGAGGCGCCGTCGACCTTGCGGAACAGCTCGGCGTGCGATTCCGAAATGCGCGGGTTGACCTCGAGCAGCCAGATGCGGTCGCTGTTGGCGTCCCAGAAGAACTCGACGTTGAACGGCGCGTTGTCGTAGCCGATATGCGCCATGAAGGTCTCGATGATGCGCGTCATGCGCTTACGCACCGCCGCGGGCAGCCGCGAGGGATACTGGTAGCTGGCGAACGAGGAGCCGTTGGGCTCGCGCAGTGAATCCACCGTGCCGTAGACGCGCAGCTTGCCCTTGTGGACATAGCCTTCCTGGGTGCACATGCGGCCGCCGATGATCGATTCGGCGATACAGCTGCCCCCGCCGATGCCCGCGACCTCCGGCGGCATCTGCACGCGCGACAGCAGCCGGTCGAAGGGCGCTTCGAAACGGCCGATATGGGCCCGGATCTCGGCGATCGCCTCGGACCAGTCCCGCTCGTTGCGGATCATGAACCCCAGGTACGACGAGAACGACTTGATCGGCTTGACCCAGAACGGAAACTCGAGCCCGAGTGTCGACAGGGCGTCGTTGTCGAACGGATCGAAGGCCGCGAACTGCGGAATATGCTCGGCGATGCACTGCTGCTGCTCGATCCGGCTCCAGTACTTGTGCTCGCACTTGAGCACGGCCTCCAGCGAGGCGGACGGCAGGCCGTATTCGCTGCACAGGATCGGCACCGTCGTGCTCACCGGAAAGTCGATGTAGTGGATCAGGCCGTCCACGCGGCCGGGATAGCGTTCGAGTTCGGCCCGCGCCTTGGTCAGAATGGCGTCGATGTCGTAGTGATCCTGTTCGAGCACGTCCGACGCATCGAGCAGTTTGAGGAAGTTGTAGTTCTCGGCGTTGCGAATCGAGCGCAGGCGTCCCAGATTGAAGTCGTTCAGGTTGACCACGAAGACGTTCTTCTTGCGCAGGGCGGGTCGCGCGTCGGCGGGCACCGGGAAGCCGCCCTGGTCGTCCAGCCGCTCGCCGCCGATCAGCGGCGGGGTCACCGTGCAGATCAGGCGCAGGTCCGTATGCGCATGCAGGCGGATCCGGTCGAGCGCCTCCAGGCCGTAGACGGTGCCGGGCGTGATTGGATGACGGCGCCCTTGAACCAGGTCCTCGAGTTCGCCTTCGCCCTCGATGCAGTAGGCCGATTCCAGATGATGCGGATAATCGATCAGCGTGTGGCTGCCGGCGCGCATCAGCGTGTCGTGAAGAGAATAATCGCGACCGTCGCGCGCCAGCACCAGCCGTCGGCTGGCCCAGTCACCGGTGTCGACGGTGGCTTCCGATTGCGTTATCTCGTCGAGATGTCGAACGAACATCAGTCATCACTCCAGTCGAAACGCGCCTTGCGGCGAATGGGGGTGGGCGGGTACGAGATCGCATCGGGGTCGCGCGAGACTGGGCTACAGCCGTTTTCCGCGCTGCGAACGCGCTTGCAAATGACGATCGAGAGTCGCGGGGCGCGCATCAGCACCGTATCGATAGCCCGTGGCAGGACCTGGAGACGAAACGTTGCTGTGGGCCGGAACGGCAACGACGTCACCATAGTCCTAAAATCACGGGCCGGGAAGTGGTTCCGCCGGCAGGGTGAGGGAAAGCTGACGGACCAGGCCGGCACCGACACGATCGAGCCGGATGAGGCCGCGACAGGCCCGGATGCCCGGGATGGGGCGCAATCGCGCGTGCGGCGGGCGGCCTGCTAAGATTCCGCGCCTGACGGCGCAGGCGCTGTCGGGCACGGGGCGAGATCATCGCCGCGGTTTGCCCCATGCCACGCGCCGGGCCATGGGGCGGACATATCGTCGCCGGACCGCTCGCGGGAACACATACAACGCCAGAGCATCGAGTAGCTTCTTGTCCTCGGAATCCTCCAGTACGCCGCGTCGCGGCCAGCTCTACGTCATTTCGGCGCCCTCCGGTGCCGGCAAGACGAGCCTGACCCATGCGTTGATCGATCGGCTGGCGCCGCACGGGCGCACGGTGCGGTTCTCGGTGTCCTACACCACCCGAGACGCGCGCGCCGGCGAGATCGACGGCGTGGATTATCACTTCGTCGGTATGGACGTCTTTCAGCGCATGATCGCGGCAGGGGCCTTCCTCGAGTACGCGCAGGTCTTCGATCGCTACTACGGCACCGGCGCCGCCGAGACCGAGCGCTGGCTGGCGGCGGGCCATGACGTGGTGCTGGACATTGACTGGCAGGGGGCGCGTCAGGTGCGCGAGCGCGCGTCCGAGGCGGTGACCATCTTCATCGAGCCGCCGTCCCGGGCCGAGCTCGAGCGCCGGCTGCGCGATCGCGCCTCCGACGACGATGCCGCGATCGCGCGCCGTCTGGCCGAGGCCGACGACGAGATGGCACGGGCGCACGAATACGACCATCGCGTGGTCAACGACCATTTCGATGCCGCGCTCGCGGCTCTGGAGCGGATCTTCGCCGCGGCGGCCTGACTCGCCGGGGTAGGCGCGGCGCGTCATAGGCGCTATACTGCGCGGTTTACACCCGCGCGCGAGAACACTCATGGCCCGAGTCACCGTCGAAGATTGCCTGGAGCATGTGAACAACAAGTTCGAGCTCGCCAGCATCGCATCCAAGCGCGCTCGCCAGCTTGCCCGCGGCGCGAACGCATATCTGCCGTGGGAGGACGACAAGCCGACGGTCCTGGCGCTGCGCGAGATCGCGGCCGGCGAAATCACCATCGCCATTCTCGACGAACCCGATCTGCCGCCGGTCTCGGCCAGCATGGAGACCCAGCAGCCGCCGGGTCCGAGCCCGGAAGAGCTCGAGGCCGAGGGCGAGACCCGGCTGCGCGCCGAGGAAGCGGCCGAAAAGGCCGAGCGAGCCGACAAGGCCGATGCTCAGGAAAAGCCCGACGCCGAGGAATAGCGCCGCGGCCGATGGCGCACGGCGTCTCGTGATCGAAAGGGCCGCTGGGGACAGCGGCCCTTTTTCGTTGGCGGCTCGCTCGGCCGGCGCGGGTGGTCGCCACGTCGGCGCAATCGCAGTAATCTGGAGGGATGGAGATCACCAGCGGCCTGACGCGCATACAGGGCAAGATCCGGACTTCGCGCATCTCGCGTGAGTTCGGCATCGATGCGCTCGCGGAATATCTCGAGCGCTACCTGTCGGAGCCCACCATCGCCAAGGTGCGGGCGGCCTACGAGTTCGGCGAGCGCCAGCACCGCGGCCAGTTCCGCAAGACCGGCGAGCCTTATATCTATCATCCGCTCGCGGTCGCGCGCATTCTCGCCGAGATGCGCATGGACGCGACCACGCTGATCGCCGCGATCCTGCACGACGTAATCGAGGACACCGACGCCGCGCGCGATGAGGTGTCCCAGCGCTTTGGCGCCGAGGTCGCGCATCTGGTCGACGGCGTGTCCAAGCTTGACCGGGCGCAGTTCCACAGCCGCGAGCAGGCCACCGCCGAAAGTTTCCGCAAGCTCATGCTGGCGATGACGCACGATCTGCGCGTCATCCTCGTCAAGCTGGCCGATCGGCTGCACAACATGCGCACGCTCGCCGGCATGGCGCCGCGCAAACGGACCCAGATCGCGCGCGAGACGCTCGACATCTATGCGCCGATCGCGCGGCGGCTGGGGATCAACAGCATGCGCGAGGAGCTCGAGGAGCTGGGCTTCGCCAACCTCTACCCGCGCCGCTACGACGTGCTGCGGCGGGCCAGCCGGTCGGTGACCGGCGACCGGCGCAGCCTCCTGCGCGAGATCGAGGAGACGCTGTCGCGGGCGCTGGCGGCCGAGGGTATCGGCGCCAACGTGAAGGGCCGGCGCAAGAATCTCTACAGCATCTATCGCAAGATGCGCGAGAAGCACCGGCGTTTCCTCGATGTGTTCGACCTCTACGGCGTGCGTGTGATCGTCGACGCGGTGGACGAGTGCTACCGGGCGCTGGGCATCATCCACCACCAGTACCGCCCGATCACCGAACAGTTCAACGACTTCATCGCCAACCCCAAGCTCAACGGCTATCAGTCGCTGCACACCACGGTGATGGCGCGGGGCGGAATCAAGTTCGAGGTCCAGATCCGTACGCGCGAGATGGACCAGATCGCCGAATCCGGCATCGCCGCGCACTGGCAGTACAAGCTCGGCGACCGGGCCGGCAAGCTGGGTACCCTCGACGCCGAGGAATGGCTCGGGCATCTGGCCGAGATGCACGCCGGCGAGCACGATTCGCTCACGTTCGTCGACAATCTGCGCATGGACCTGTTTCCCGACGAGGTCTATGTCTTCACCCCGCAGGGGCGCATCATCCGGCTGGCCAAGGGCGCGACCTGCGTCGATTTCGCCTACGCCGTGCACACGGAGCTGGGCGATCGCTGCGTGGCGGCCCGCGTCGACGGCAATCTCGCGCCGCTGAACAGCCAGCTCGAATCCGGGCAGACGGTCGAGGTCATCACCGCCAAGCACGCCCGTCCGAACGCGGCCTGGCTGCATTTCCTCAAGACGGCCAAGGCGCGCAACGGAGTGCGCAACTTCCTCAAGAACCAGCGCGAGGACAAGGCCCAGCGCCTGGGCGAGCGGTTGCTGGACAAGGCGCTCGCCGATCTCGGCCTGTCCCTGCGCCGGTTGTCGCGGTCCGACATCGACCGCGGGCTGGCGGAGATGGAAGAGCCCAGCCTGCCGGCGCTGTACACCGCGATCGGCCTCGGGCGCCGGCTGGCGCCGCTGGTCGCGCGGCACTTTCTTACCAGCGATGCGCCGATCGCGAAGAACCGGCGTGCCAAGCCGCTGGCGGTCGAGGGTACCGAGGGGCTTGTGGTCGAGTTCGCCAAGTGCTGCCATCCGGTACCGGGCGACGCCATCCACGGCCAGGCGAGCGTGGGCCGGGGCCTGGTGGTTCACCGCTTCGGCTGTGCCTACTCGGCTCGCAAGGGCGCCTCCGCGGATCGTGTCGAGCTGACCTGGGCGGACAACGTCAGCGGCGAGTACGACGTCGAACTGCGCGTGACCGCGAGCAACAAGCGCGGCCTGCTCGCCAATCTCACGGCCAAGTTCGCCGATGCCGACTGCAACATCGAACACATCGAGTTCCCCGAGTCCAGCGGCGCCCTCATCACTATCCGTTTTCTGATCGACGTGCGCGATCGACACCATCTGGCCGGCATCATCCGGCGGGTGCGTCGTATCCCGGCAGTGGAGAAGGTCGAGCGTTTCTAAGCGCGTTGCACGCCCGCCGTGCCGGCCGCAGGGTGCCGGGCGGCGGCCGGCTGTGGGACAATCGAGCACCGCTTTTTCGACGCCGACGCGATCATGATTCAGCCGATCACCCATCAGATCATCGACACCAAGAGCGCCCCGAGCGCGATCGGGCCGTATTCACAGGCCGTCAAGGCCGGCGATGCGGTCTACATCTCGGGCCAGATCCCGCTCGACCCGGCCAGCGGCGATCTGGTCGACGGCGACATCGACGCCCAGATCGAGCGTGTGTTCGACAATCTGGAGGCGGTGGCCGAGGCCGCGGGCGGATCGCTCGCCCACGTGGTCAAATTCACGATCTATCTCACCGACATCGACGATTTCCCCCGGGTCAATGCGCTGATGGAGCGCAAGCTGCAAAAGCCCTATCCGGCGCGGGCCGCGGTCGGGGTCGCGGCCCTGCCCAAGGGGGCGCGCGTGGAGGCCGATGCCATCCTCGCGCTCGGCTGAGGCGCCGGCCTCGACCCGCCGTCGGGTAGCGCGGGCCGACGACCCCTGCCGGCGCCTGGACGGCGTCGGCCCCAAGCTCGCCGAGCGACTCGCGGCGCTCGGCATCGAGTGTGTCGGCGACGTGCTGCTGCACCGACCGCTGCGCTACGAGGACCGTAGCGTTGTCACGCCGGTCGCGGCGCTGGTCATGAATCGTCCCGCGCTGGCGGTCGTGCGTGTCGACGCCGCCGAGATCCGGCACGGCCGCCGGCGCAGCCTGCTGGTCAGCTGCAGTGACGGCGACGCGCGCCTGTGGCTGCGATTCTTCCATTTCGCGCCCGCCCAGCAGGCCCGCTTCGCGCCGGGCGTCTGGGTGCGGGTGTTCGGCGAGCCGCGCGCCGGCGTCTACGGCGTGGAGATGGTGCATCCCGAATATCAGATCGTCGCCGATGCGGCCGCGGGCCACGCCATCGAGCCCGAGCTGCGGCCCATCTACCCCACGGCCTCGGGCGTGTCCCAGAAGCGTCTGTTCGACATGACCGGGCAGGCGCTGGCCCTGCTGGATACGCCCGGTTTCTGGCCCGAGGCGCTGCCCGCGGATCTGGTCGCGGGGTTCGATGTCTGCGAGTCCGCCGCCGCGCTGCGCCGCATCCATCGTCCGGGGCCGGCGGATGATACCGCGGCGCTGGTCGCGGGCAGTCATCCGGCGGTGGCGCGCCTGGCCTTCGAGGAGCTGCTGGGCCATCAGCTGGGCCTGCGCTCGCGCCGGCGCCGGGTCAAGGCCGAGAACGCGCCGCCGCTCGGGGACGCCGGTCGCGGGCTCGCGCCGTTGTTCGCCCAGCTCGGCTTCGAGCCCACCGCCGCCCAGCGCCGGGTGATCGGCGAGATGCTCGCCGACATGGCGCTGCGCCACCCGATGCTTCGGCTGATCCAGGGCGATGTCGGCTCGGGCAAGACCGTGGTCGCGGCGGCGGCGGTGCTGACCGCGGCGGAGAACGGCTGGCAGGCGGCGTTCATGGCGCCGACCGAGCTGCTGGCCGAGCAGCACGCGGCGAGCCTGGCGCGCTGGCTGGAGCCGCTGGGCGTCCCGGTCTGGCTGGTCACCGGGAAGCGGCGGCGCGACGAAGCTCTGGTTGCGACCATCGACGCCGGCACGCCCGGGGTGGCGGTCGGCACCCACGCGCTGTTTCAGGAGGCGCTGACCTTCGGCCGGCTGGGACTGTGCGTGGTCGACGAACAGCACCGCTTCGGGGTGAATCAGCGCCTGGCCCTGCGCAACAAGGCCGATCGCGGCGGGCTGACCGCACATCAGCTGATCATGACCGCGACCCCCATTCCGCGCACGCTCGCCATGAGCGCCTATGCCGATCTGGACACCTCGGTGATCGACGAGCTGCCGCCCGGGCGCACGCCCGTGGTGACGGTCGCCGTGCCCAACACCCGCCGCGACGAGGTGATTGAGCGCATCGGCCGGGCCGTGGCGGCGGGGCGACAGGTCTACTGGGTGTGCACGCTCATCGAGACCAGCGAGAAGCTCGAGGCCCAGGCCGCCGAGGCCGCGGCGGAGGCGCTGTCGACCGCGCTCGACGGCGTCCGGGTCACGCTCGCCCACGGCCGCATGAAGGCCGAGGCCAAGGCCCGCGCGATGAGCGCCTTCAAGGAGGGACGCATCGATGTGCTGGTCGCGACCACGGTGATCGAGGTCGGCGTGGACGTGCCCAACGCCTCGCTGATGATTATCGAGAATGCCGAACGCCTGGGCCTGGCGCAGCTGCACCAGCTGCGCGGCCGGGTGGGGCGCGGCTCGGTCGACAGCCATTGTGTGCTGCTCTACCAGCCGCCGCTGTCGGAAACCGCCCGCCGCCGGCTGTCGGCCCTGCGCGAGACCACCGACGGCTTCGCGATCGCGCGCGCCGACCTGGAACTGCGCGGCCCGGGCGAGGTGCTGGGCACGCGCCAGACCGGCGCCGCCGCGTTCCGGGTGGCCGACCTCTTGCGCGACGCCGCACTGGCCGAGCGGGCGCTCGCGGTTGCCGACGACGTGCTCGTCTATCATCCGCGCGAGGCCGAGCGGCTGATCGAACGCTGGGCCGGGGCGCGCGACGGCTACGCGCGCGTCTGAAATATGGTCATGGGAGCCGCGGCATGCGCCTGATCACGCGTCTGCGCCATCTGATCCAGTTCAAGCTCGAGCAGTTCATCCTGCGCGGCGTGGTCTCCCGGCTCATGGTGATCGCGCTGGCCATGGCCCTGATCGCGCTCGGCGCCGGTCTGCTCGTCTACAGCGCCGGACCGGACGCGGCCTACGATGACCCGGGGGCGGCGGTGTGGTGGGCCTTCCTGCGGCTGACCGATTCCGGCTATCTCGGCGACGACCAGAGCACGCTGCTGCGCAGCGTGTCCACCGTGCTGACGGTGCTGGGCGTGGTGCTGTTCGTCGGCGCGCTGATCGCGACCATGACCCAGTGGCTCAACGACACCATCGAGACGTTGGAGGCCGGCTATACGCCGATCGCCCAGAACAATCACCTGCTCATCCTCGGCTGGAACAACCGCACCGCGCGGATGGTCGAGCAGGTGCTCGCCTCGGAAGGCCGGGTGGCGCGCTTTCTCAGCCGGCACGGCGGCCGGCGCCTGCATATCGTGATTCTGGCCGAGCGCGTCTCCCAGGCCATGGTGCAGGAGCTCAAGGACCGGCTCGGCCCCCGCTACGATCCGCGTCGCATCACGCTGCGTTCGGGGACGCCCCTGCGCGCGGACCACCTCAAGCGGGTCGATTTCGGCCACGCGGCCGCCGTGCTGCTCCCGGGACGGGAGTTCGAGCGCGAGGGCGCGCCCGATGAGGCCACCATCAAGACGCTGATGAGTGCGGCGACCGCCGACGCGGAGACGCTGCCGCTGATGGTCACCGAGATCCTGGACGCCAGCCATCTCGAGACGGCGGGGCGGGCCTATCCGGGGCCCGCCGAGTTCATCGGTACCGCCCTGATCGTCAGCCGCCTGCTGGCCCAGAATGCCCGGCATCCCGGCCTGTCCTGGGTCTATAACGAGTTTCTCGACGGCGTCGGCAGCCAGATATTCGTGCGCGAATGTCCGAGCCTGGCCGGCGAGCGGCTGGTCGACGTCGCGGCCTGCTTCGAGCGGGCGGTGCTGCTGGGCGCGGCGCGCGACGGCCATCTGGTGCCGCTGCACGCGCGTGACGACGATCGCGTGGAGGCCGACGACCGGCTGGCATTCATCGCCGCGAGCTTCGAGGACTGTCGGCCCACCGCGCCGGTGCAGGCGCTGGCGACGCCGGATCCGGTGGCGCGTTCGGCGCGCGCGGCGCGGCGCGCGGGCCACCGGCGGGTGCTGGTGCTGGGCTGGAACCGCAAGGTGCCGGCGCTGCTGGCCGAGTTCGACGCCTATCGGCGCGAGACGGTGGCCCTCGATGTCTTCTCGCAGCTGGCGACCGATGTCCGTGACCGCGAGCTCGAACGCACGGGCGCGGTGTTCGCGCATGCGGCGGTGCGCCAGCTCGAGGGCGATTTGACGGCCTATCATGACGTGGGCCGCCTGGCGCCGGCCGACTACGACACCATCATCCTCGTGGCCAGCGATTGGCTCGGTTCGGCCGAGGCCGCCGATGCGCGCGTGCTCATGGCGTATCTCGTGCTCTCGCGGCTGCTCGAGAGCGCCGACCGGCCGCCGCGGATCCTGGTCGAGACGCTGTCCGCCGACAATGCCGGTCTGTTCGAGGCGCCCCACGTCGAATGCCTGATTTCGCCGGATCTGCAGTCGAGCATGCTGACCCAGATCGCGCTGCGTCGCGAGCTGCACTGGGTGATGGAGGAGGTGTTCGGCGCCGGCGGTGCGGAGATCGCCTTTCGCGACGCGCAGGCGCTGGGCGTGGCCGCTCGCGGTGTCGACTTCGCCGCGCTGCAGGGCCAACGCGCGGCCGAGGACGAGATCCTGCTCGGGGTGATGCGCGGGGCGGGCGGCGCGGCCCGGCTGGAGCTTAACCCCGCCGACAAGCAGGCGGATCTCGAACTGGCGGCCGGCGACGAGCTCGTCGTGCTGGCCGTGCCGTCCCCGCCCGCCGCCTGAACGCGGGACGATCGGTGGGGCCGGCGATGCGTCTCGCCTCGCACGCCGGCGGCACCCGGCCGCCGCAGCGGCCCGCTCAGGCGCGCCCCACGCAATAGAGCGTGATCCGCTGCGCGCCCGCCCGCCGCAGCGCGTCGGCGAGCGCTGCGGCGGTCCGCGTGGTGGTGACCACATCGTCGACGATGGCCACGTGCGCGGCCGGCGACGGCCCACGACAGGCGAAGGCGCCGCGAACATTGGCGGCGCGGCTGCCGGCCGGCAGTTCACGCTGGGGCGGCGTGTCGCGAACGCGTGCCGCGGCGCGCGGGTTCACCGGTCGGTCGAGCGCATGCGCCAGCCGTTCCGCGATCAACGTGGCCTGGTTGAAGCCCCGACGGCGCAGGCCGGCCGGATGGAGCGGCACCGGCACGAGCGCGTCGGGCCGTTCGGATTCCGGCGTCGCCCGCGCAATCCGTGCGCCGAGCAGATCGCCGAGCACGCGCGCATGGGCGAGCGCGCCGTTGAATTTGAGCCGGGCGATCAGCCAGCGCGCCGGCTCGTCATAGTGGAATGCGGCCACGGCGTGCTCGAAGCGGGGCGTCGGCCGGCAGTGACGACAGTGCGCGGTCCGCGCATCGCCGGGCAGCGGCAGGGCACAGCCGGCACAGGCGCGATCCAGCCAGGGCAGCTCGGCCCGACAGCCGCTGCAGATCGCGGGATCCAGCGGCGCCGGGGCGCGGCAGAGTACGCAGCGCGGACCGACGATCGCCGACTGGATGATTTTGCACCAACGGTCAATTTTCATTTCTTTTTTGATTTGACAGCCGCGCGGCGCTCGCCAAAGCTATACGGACATTTCACTGCCGATCCTGCCATGTCCGAGACCGCCGCCGCGCACGCGCCGCGCCACGACTGGAGCCACGAGGAAGTCGTCGCCCTGTTCGCGCTGCCCTTCACCGATCTCATCTGCCGCGCTCAGCAGGCGCACCGCGCGCATTTCGATGCCAACGCCGTGCAGCTGTCGACGCTGATGTCGATCAAGACCGGCGCCTGCCCGGAGGACTGTGCCTACTGCCCGCAGAGCGTGCGCTTCGATACCGGCCTGGAGCGCGAGGCGCTGCTGCCGTTGGAACAGGTGCGCGATGCGGCGCGCCGTGCAAAGGGCGCGGGCGCGACCCGTTTCTGCATGGGCGCGGCCTGGCGCAGCCCGAAGGATCGCGATCTGGCGAAGGTCATCGACATGGTCCAGGCGGTCAAGAACGAGGGCCTGGAGACCTGTGTGACGCTGGGCATGCTCAAGGCCCGCCAGGCCGAGCAGCTCAAGGAAGCGGGCCTCGACTACTACAACCACAACCTCGACACCTCGCCCGAGTACTACGAGGACATCATCAGCACGCGCACCTACGCCGATCGTCTGGACACGCTCGAGCACGTGCGCGAGGCCGGCCTGAAGGTGTGCTGCGGCGGCATCGTCGGCATGGGCGAGGCGCCGGCCGACCGCGCCGAACTGCTGCGCCAGCTGGCCAATCTGCCCGAGCATCCGCAGAGCGTGCCGATCAACAATCTGGTGCAGGTCGAGGGCACGCCGCTGCACGGCGTCGATCCGATCGACGAACTGGATTTCGTGCGCACGATCGCGGTCGCCAAGATCATGATGCCGGCGTCCTATGTACGCCTGTCTGCCGGCCGCGAAGAAATGTCGGAGGCGACCCAGACGCTGTGCTTTCTGGCGGGCGCGAACTCGATCTTCTACGGCGATCAGCTGCTGACCACGAGCAACCCCGAACATCTCAAGGATCTGGCCCTGCTCGACAAGCTCGGCATGGCGCCCGAAGCCTCGCCCAAGTACAGCGATATCGGCCCCGCCGAGGCGCCGAGCGCCGACCACGCGCCACAGGCCGAGCGGGCCGCGGCGCGGGCGGCCGAAGCCGGCTGAACACGACGTGAGGCTGGCCGAGCATTGCCGTGAGCGTCTGGCTACGATCCGTGCCGCCGATCGCTTTCGTCGGCGGCGGGTGATCGAGGGTGCCCACGGCCCCGAGGTCGTGGCCGACGGGCGCCGCTGCATCAATTTCTGCAGCAACGACTATCTTGGTTTGGCCGCCGATCCGACGCTGTCGCGTCGGCTGGCCGCGGCCGCGGGCGATGTCGGCACCGGCAGCGCGGCCTCGCAGCTGGTCACCGGCCACAACGCCGAGCACGCCGCGCTCGAAGCCGAGCTGGCCGAGTGGGTCGGGCGCGAGCGCGCGCTCGTCTTCGCCACGGGTTATGCCGCCAATGTCGGCGTGGTCAGCGCGCTGATGGGCAAGCGCGATCACATCGTGGCCGATGCGCTCAATCACGCGTCCCTGATCGACGGCGCACGGCTGTCGGGCGCGGCCAAGCATGTCTACGCCCATGCCGACGCCGGCGCGGCGGACGCGGCCCTGCAGGCCTGCGAGGGCGGCAACCGGCTGCTGGTGACCGACAGCGTGTTCTCGATGGACGGCGATACCGCGCCCCTTGCCGCGCTCGCCGCCAGTGCACAGGCGCGCGACGCCTGGCATGCGGTCGACGATGCCCACGGCCTCGGCGTATTCGGCCCGGCTGGTGCCGGGCGCGTCGCTGAAGAGGGGCTGGGCAGTGACCGTGTGCCGCTGCTGCTGGCGACGCTCGGCAAGTCGGTCGGCGCGGCCGGGGCGTTCGTGGCCGGTGACGACGACGTGATCGAGGCGATCCTGCAGAGCGCGCGTTCGCTGATATTCTCCACCGCGCCGCCGCCGGCCCTGGCCGCGGCGGCTCACGCGGGCGTGGCGAGCGCGCGCACCGGCGACGATCGCCGTCGGCATCTGCACGGGCTGATCGCGCGTTTTCGCCGCGGCGCGGCCGAGCTCGACCTGCCGCTTGAGACGTCGGACAGCCCCATTCAGCCGCTGGTGCTGGGCGCCGAGGCGCGAGCGCTGACGCTCAGCGATGCGCTGCTCGCCCGCGGTTACCTGGTCGGGGCGATTCGTCCGCCGACGGTCGCGCCGGGCACGTCGCGCTTGCGCGTCACGCTCACGGCCGGCCACAGTGCGGCCCAGGTGGACGGGCTGCTGGCGGCGCTGTCCGATGCGATTCACGACGGGGCGGCCCGCCGCCGCAGTCCCGCACGAGAGAGTGCATGACGCTGAACATCCGCAGTCAGGGGCACGGCCCCGATGTGGTCTTCCTGCACGGCTGGGGTCTGTCCGGGCGGATCTGGCAGCCGCTGGCCGACCGCCTGTCCGACGTGATGCGCTGCCATCTGGTCGATCTGCCCGGCCACGGCGACAGCCCCGGCGGTTACGCCGGGCTCAATAACTGGGCGGATGCCGTCGCCTCGGGAATCGAGCGGCCGGCGGTGGTGGTGGGCTGGTCGCTCGGCGGCCTCGTGGCGCTGGCCATGGCGCGGCGTTGGCCCGATCGGGTGCGCGCGCTCGCGCCGGTGGCGTCGCTGCCGCGCATGGTGCGCGAACCGGATTGGTCCTGGGGCATGAAGTCGAGCGCGATCGAAGCCACCCGCCGCGGTCTGAACGAGGACTTCTCCACAACGCTCAGCGAGTTTCTGATGCAGCAGGTACTGGGCGAACCCGGTGCGGCCCGCGCCGTGCGCAGCCTGCGCAACGATCTCATCGATCGGCCGCCGCAGCGCAGCGCGCTGGAGCGCGGACTCGACATTCTCTTCGAGGCGGATTTTCGCGAAACGCTGTCCGCCATCGATTGCCCGGCGTTGTGGATCGCCGGGGCGCGCGACCGTCTCGCGCATCCGGACGGCGTGGCTTGGGCGGCCGCGCAGATGCCCCGGGGCGAGTGCTGGCGGGTCGAGCGGGCCGCGCACGCGCCGTTCGTCTCCCATGAGAAGCGCTTCGCCGAACGCCTGCTGGCGTTCGTCCGGGCCAGCGAGCCGGTGGCGTGAGCGCGCGGATCGTTCGGCGTCGAGACCTTGACGCGTCGCGGCGGGGCGTTCGCCGCGCCGATCGCGCGCGGTTGCGCCATTCGCGTCGCGGCCCGCGCGCCGGGCCGGCGACATGACCGCGCGCACGCTGTTCGTCACCGGTACGGATACCGAGATCGGCAAGACCCGTATCAGCACGGCGCTGCTTCGCGGACTGCGCGGCGTCGGCCAGAGGGCGGTCGGCTACAAGCCGGTGGCCAGCGGCTGCGTGGCGGGTGCCGAGGGTCTGCGCAACGAGGACGCCCTCGCGCTGCAGGCCGCGGGGACGCCGGGCTGGGACTACGATGCGATCAATCCCTATGCCTTCGGGCCCGCGATCGCGCCCCACATCGCGGCCGCCGACGCCGGCGCGACCGTGGACCGGGCGGTGCTCGACGCCGGCCACGACGCGCTGGCCGCCGCCAGTGACTGGGTGGTCGTGGAAGGCGCGGGCGGCTGGTACGTGCCGCTGTCGGATACGCTCGACTTCGCCGACTGGGTCGCCGCGCGCGGCTGGCCGGTGCTGCTGGTGGTCGGCATGCGGCTGGGCTGCGTCAATCACGCGCTGCTGTCCGCGCACGCGATCGCCGTCCGCACGCGTCTGGTCGGCTGGATCGCCAACACACTGCCGCCCGAGCAGCCGCGCCTGGCGGCCAACCTGGCCTGCCTCGAAGCGCGCATGCCGGCCCCTTTGGTGGCGCGGGTGGACATGGATCCGGCGCCCGACTTCACGCTGAATCCGGCGCTCTGGTTTGCGCGTACATACCCACAGGGGTATAAAACCCGAAGTTTGCCAGCGGTATAGCGCTTCGCATAAACTCTCGGCCGGAGGATACGGCGGGATGTCGACCGGACTGCACAGCGAACATTCCGTACGACGTCTGGTGATCGCACCGAACGGTTCGATGACCGTGGCTCAGGCGCAATGGTTCTTTCTGGGCATGTGCGTCGTGTCGTTCGGCGTGGCCGGCGTGATGACCGTCTGGGGGCTGTGGCTGATATGGCCGTTCGCCGGACTCGAGATGGCGGCGCTGGGCGCGGGGCTCTATGCGAGTCTGCGGGACAACGGGTATCGCGAAGTGATTTCGGTCTATCCGGATCACATCGAGGTCGAGGCCGGACGGAACGAACCACAGCGGCGATGGGAGTTTCCGCGACTGCTCACGCAGGTGCGGCTTTCGCCCGGTGTGAATCGAAACAGCCCGAGCCGTCTGCTGCTCACGCGGCACGGTCACGGCTGTGAACTGGGGCGCTGCCTGACCGACGAGGAGCGCGCCGAGGTCGCCGAGCGGCTCAAGTCGTGGGTCACCGCGACCGAGCTGCCGTAGGCCGGACTGGGCGGATATACAGAGAGTGATTATGAAGAAGATCAGCATGCTGTCTCGTTGGGGTCTGGGGGCGCTCGGTGCGCTGGCCATGGCGCCGGCCCACGCCGAATGGACGCTCAACATGGGCCGCGGCGTGACCGACCTGACCGACGACGTCTTCGGTCTGCACATGCTGATCTTCTGGATCTGCGTGGTCATCGGCATCGGCGTGTTCGGCGCGATGCTGTATTCGGTGATCGTGCACCGCAAGGCGCGCGGCTTCGAGGCCGCGCACTTCCACGAATCCACGGTCGTCGAGATCGCGTGGACGGTGGTGCCGTTCATCATCCTGATCGCGGTCGCGATTCCCGCCGCCGGTACGCTGCTGCAGATCGAGGACAGCAGCGATCCGGACATGACCATTCGCGTGACCGGCTACCAGTGGCTCTGGGAGTACGATTACGTCGACGAGGACGTGAGTTTCTTCAGCCGCATCGATCGCGAGAGCGACCGCGCGCGCCAGCTCGGTTCCGGGATCGATCCCGCGGGCGTCGAGCATTATCTGCGCAACGTGGACAATCCGATGGTCGTGCCGGTCGATACCCGGGTCCGGCTGCTGCTGACGTCCGGCGACGTGATCCACTCCTGGTGGGTGCCCGAACTCGGCGGCAAGAAGGACGCGATTCCGGGCTATATCAACGACATGTGGTTCGAGGCCAACGAGACGGGGACCTATCGCGGCCAGTGCGCGGAGCTCTGCGGGCGCGGTCACGCGTTCATGCCGATCGTGGTGAAGGTGGTGTCCCAGTCCGAGTACGACGAGTGGGTCGCGGAGCAGGGCGGCGACGCCGGCTCCGAGGGCGAGCTTGCCACCGGTCAGCCCTCGCCGGACGAGGCCAGCGCCGACGAGGCCACTTCGAGCGAGGAGAGTCCGACCGCCGGCAACGCCACCGAAGGGCGCACCGAGGACGACAGCGAGGATCAGCCGGAAGAGGCCGAGGAGAGCATGGTCGGCTCGGGTGAAGAGGACGAAGGCAGCGAGCCCGCCACCGGCGACGAGCAGGATTCGGACGCGGACGAGGCCTCGGATGACAGCGGTTCCGATGACGGCGGTTCGGAAGAATCCGATTCGGCCGATCAGGACGCCGGTGGCGACAGCGAGGAGGCCGCCGCCTCGAGTGGTTCCGACAATGGCTCGAACGGTGGTTCGGGTGACGAGGACGAGGGCAGCGGCGGTGACGCCGCGGGCGACGGCTCGGACGAGGTCTCGAAGGACGAGCTGATGAGCGAGGGCGAGACGGTGTATGCCGACCTCTGCGCCGCCTGTCATCAGCCGGACGGCAGTGGCATGCCCTCGGCCGGCTTCCCCGCCCTCAAGGACGGCGCGATCACCACCGGGCCCGTCGAGGCGCACGTGGCGCAGGTTCTCGACGGCAAGGGCGCTATGCCGCCTTACAAGGGTTCGCTCAGCGATCGCGAGATCGCCGCAGTCGTGACCTACGAGCGCAATTCGTTCGGCAACAGTACGGGCGACGTCATCCAGCCGTCCCAGGTTGCCGAGCAGCGATAGCACAGGCCCCGTGAACGGCGGCCCAGGAGATACGCGATGAGCACTGTCAATCCGACCGATACCCATCATCACGACGACCATCATCACGGTCCGGTCACGCTGGCCGACGGGGTGTGGCCGTGGATGAAGCGCTGGATCGGCACGACGAACCACAAGGATCTGGGTACGCTCTACCTGATCTTCTCGTTCACGATGCTGTTCATCGGCGGGCTCATGTCGCTGGTGATCCGGGCCGAGCTGTTCGCGCCGGGCATCCAGTTCGTCGATCCGGCCTTCTACAACGAGATGATCACCCTGCATGCGCTGGTGATGATCTTCGGCGGGGTGATGCCGGCGTTCGTCGGTCTGGCCAACTGGATGGTGCCGATGATGATCGGCTGCTCCGACCTGGCGCTGCCGCGTGTGAACAACTGGGGTTTCTGGATCCTGCCGTTCGCCTTCACCATGCTGCTCGGCACGCTGCTCGTTCCCGGCGGCGCGCCGGCTTCGGGCTGGACCATGTATCCGCCGCTGGTGATGCAGACCGGTGCCGCGCTGCCGCTGATGGTGTTTGCGCTCCATCTGGCCGGTATCTCGTCGATCACTGGCGCGATCAATATCGTGGTCACCATTCTGAACATGCGCGCGCCGGACATGCCGCTGCTCAAGATGCCGCTGTTCGTCTGGACGTGGTTGATCACCGCCTATTTGCTGATCGCGGTCATGCCGGTACTCGCCGGTGCGGTCACCATGATCCTGACCGACCACTTCTTCGGTACCACGTTCTTCGACGCGGCCGGTGGCGGTGACCCGGTGCTGTTCCAGCATATCTTCTGGTTCTTCGGGCATCCCGAGGTATACATCATGATTCTGCCGGCCTTCGGCATCGTCTCCACGATCATTCCGGCGTTCGCGCGTAAGCCCCTGTTCGGGCATGACTCGATGGTCTATGCCGTGGCCTCGATCGCGTTCCTGTCGTTCATCGTGTGGGCGCACCACATGTTCACGGTGGGCATGCCGGTGTCGGCGGAACTGTTCTTCATGTTCGCGACCATGCTGATCGCGGTGCCCACGGGCGTGAAGGTGTTCAACTGGGTCGCGACCATGTGGCGCGGGTCCATGACGTTCGAAACGCCCATGCTGTTCGCGCTGGGCTTCGTGGTGCTGTTCACGATCGGCGGCTTCTCCGGGCTGATGCTGGCGCTCACGCCGGTGGACTTCCAGTATCACGACTCCTACTTCGTGGTCGCGCACTTCCACTACGTGCTGGTGCCGGGCGCGATCTTTTCGATCATCGCCGCCATCTACTACTGGATCCCCAAGTGGACCGGCGTGATGTACAACGAGAAGCTCGGCCAGTTCCATTTCTGGTGGAGCGCGGTGTGGATCAACGTGCTGTTTTTCCCGCAGCATTTCTTGGGGCTGGCGGGCATGCCGCGCCGCATCCCGGACTACGCGGTGCAGTTCACCGACTTCAACATGGTCTCCTCGGTCGGGGCGTTCATGTTCTTCATCGGGCAGTTCGTGTTCATCTACAACATGATCATGTGCATGCGCGGTTCGGGCACGAAGGCCACGGGCCGGGTCTGGGAAGGCGCGCGGGGTCTCGAGTGGACGGTCGCCTCGCCGGCGCCGTATCACACCTTCGAGACGCCGCCGAAGATCGATCCGCGCGAGATGGCGTGACCGGCGCATCGGGGTTGTATGTCGCCTAGACGGAAGAACGTGTGGCTGGCCATCGTGCTCGGTGGCATCGCAGTGGGCGTCTATGTCGCCTTCTTCTTCGAGATGGCGGCGCGATAGACAGCGGCGGGGGCGCTCGTCGGGCATGATGGTCCGACAGGGCGCCGAACGGCCGACAGGGATCGAATGGAACCGCCCGCGCGGCGGCTTCGAGGCAGCAGGACAAGCAAGGACAATGTGCTATGGCGACTGAGACCAGCGAACATCACAAGTACTACGTGCCGGAGCCGTCGCCGTGGCCGTTCATGCTCACGGTCTCGCTGTTCTTCATGCTCGGCTCGGGCGCGTTCTGGCTGAACGGCAGCACCACGGTGGCGCCATACCTGGCCGCGCTCGGGCTCGCGATGACGCTGGTCATGGTCTTCATCTGGTTCCGCGATGTCGTCAACGAGAACCTCGGCGGCGTCTACGGCCATCAGGAGGACATGACGTATCGCTGGGCCATGGGCTGGTTCATCTTCTCCGAGGTGATGTTCTTCGGCGCCTTCTTCGGCGCGCTGTTCTACACCCGCATGATCGCGCTGCCGTGGCTCAACGGCGAGGGCGAAAAGTTCTTCACCAATCTCTATCTCTGGCCGGAGTTCGAAGGGGCCTGGCCGTCGAACGGCCCGGGTAACGTGGGCGGTGATTTCGAGACGGTCAACGCCTGGCATCTGCCCCTGCTGAACACCGTTCTGCTGCTGACCTCCTCGGTGACCGTGACCTGGGCGCACTGGGGTCTCAAGGAGGACAGCCGCTGGAAGTTGTGCACGGGGCTTGCGGCGACGGTGCTTCTGGGCGCGGTATTCCTGTATTACCAGGGTCTGGAGTACGTCGAGGCCTATCAGCATCTGGGGCTGACGCTGGGCTCGGGGATCTACGGCTCGACCTTCTTCCTGCTCACCGGTTTCCACGGCATGCACGTCACGCTCGGCACGCTGATGCTGTTCATCATCCTGCTGCGCTGTCTGAAGGGGCACTTCAGTTCCCACGACCACTTCGGATTCGAAGCGGTCGCGTGGTACTGGCACTTCGTGGACGTGGTCTGGCTCGGACTGTTCATCTTCGTCTACATACTCTGACGCGGACCGAGCGTCGGCGATCGGTCGTCGATCGGCCCGCCCGCCCTCCCGGTGGCGGGCCGGGCACTGATCACTGCCCGAGATTGTGCGGCTGGACGATGCCAGCGTAGTAGCCGAGCACGAGGAGTCCGATCAGCACGAACGACAGGATGATCCGCCAAGTCAGTGCCTTGACCACGCGTCGCTCGTCGCCCGTGTCGCGTACAAGGAACACGAGCCCGGAGCCCAGGGCGATAACGATGGCGAGCATGAAGGCGACGACGATGATCTTGATCATATGCGAGTAGGGCGGTATCGGTTCGCACCCCCGTGGTGGGGTGTGCTGGTGCTGATCCTCGTCGCGGGTGCCCTGTGCGGTCTAGGTGTCTGGCAGATCGATCGCGGCGAGACGAAGCAGGCGATGCTAGCGCAACGCGCTGCAGCGAGCCAATCGGCGCCGACGCCGCTGGCCCGCGAACTGGGTGACGACGCCTCGGCGCGCGCCGCCCATGGCCAACACTATACGTTGACGGGCCGCGTGGATGCGTCGCATCAGTTGCTGTTCGACAATCAGGTCTTCGAGGGGCGTGTGGGCTATCGTGTCTGGACGCCGGTGGTGTTGGAGGACGGGCGGCGGGTGCTCGTCGATCGCGGCTGGGTGCCGCTCGGACCGGGCGGCCGGAGTCAGCCGCCGGACCCGGAGGCGCCCACCGGGACGGTCGCCTTCCGCGGGCGCTGGCGCGGCCTGCCCGAAGCGGGCATGCGGCTGGGCGACGGCGGCGCCTGTGAACAGCGCGGCTGGCCGCGCGTGCTCAATTACCCAACGATCGCGCAGTTGCGTTGTCAATATGACGGGCCGGTGGCCGCGGGTCTGCTGCTGCTGGCCGAGGATGCGCCCGGCGGCTTCGCGCGCGACTGGGACAGTCAGCTTTCCCGCATGCCGCCGGTGCGTCACTACGGCTATGCGATCCAGTGGTTCGCCATGGCCCTGGCCGTTCTCGCGATCTTCGTGATCGTCAACCTCAAGCGAGTCCGATGAAGTCACAAAACATCGCACGCCTGAAACTCATCGGCGTGTTCATGATCTTCCTGCTGCCGCTGGCGACTGCCTATCTGCTCTACTACGGGCTGTCCTACGGCGGCCCCGGTACCAACGACGGCAACCTCATCGACCCGGCCGAGCCGTTGCCGGAGCTGACGCTGCACACTGCAGAAGGCGAGTCGATGCCGAGCCTGCGGCTGCTGGAGCAGGACTGGACGATCCTTCAGGTGGCACCGAGCGGCTGCGGGGACGCCTGTCGCCGGAGCCTCGAAGAGACGCGTCAGATCCGGGCGCTCCTGCATCGCCGCTCGACGCGCGTACAGCGTGTGCTGCTGGTCGGCGACGCGACGATGCCCGACTTCGAGGGCCAGCCCGACCTGCAGGTCTACCGCAGTGAGGATGCCGGGGCCTGGATGCGGCTGTTCGAGGCCGACGGCGCGCACGCGCCGGGGACCGTGTACCTGGTCGATCCGCTCGGCAACTGGATGCTCTATTACCCGCCGGACGGTGACGGCGCGGCGTTGTTCGACGACATCAAGCACCTGCTCAAGCTCTCCCATATCGGTTAGGTGGCTCGATGTCGCGTTTCCAGCTGAATCTGCTCACCCTGTGTGTCGCCTTCGTGGTGATCACGCTGGGCGCCTTCGTGCGGCTCTCGGACGCGGGCCTGGGCTGCCCGGACTGGCCCGGCTGCTACGGGCATCTGGACGTGCCCACCGAGGCCGCTGATGTCGCCGCCGCCAATGCGCGCTTTTCCGACCGGCCGGTGGAGGCACCCAAGGCGTGGAAGGAGATGATCCATCGCTATGCCGCCGGGGCGCTGGGCCTTCTCATCCTGTTCATGGCGCTGGCCGCACTCCGGCGCAGCGATGATCCGCACCAGCAGCGTGTGCTGCCCTGGGTGCTGCTCGCGCTGGTGATCTTTCAGGCCCTGCTCGGCATGTGGACGGTCACGCTTCTGCTCAAGCCGTTGATCGTGACCGCACATCTGCTCGGCGGCATGGCCACGTTCGCGCTGCTGGGCTGGTGTCTGTTTCGCGCCGGCCCGCTGTTCGCCGGCTGGGCGACGACGGCGAGACGCGGGCTGCGTGTGGCGGCCGCGGCGGCGCTGGTGCTGCTCGTTGGCCAGATATTCCTCGGCGCCTGGACGTCGACCAACTACGCCGCACTCGCCTGCCCGGATTTTCCGACCTGCCAGACCCACTGGTGGCCGCCGACGGATTTCTCCACGGCGTTCACGCTCTGGCACGGGTTGGGTATCAACTACGAATACGGCATTCTGGAGAGCACGCCGCGCGCGACGATCCACTGGACGCATCGCCTCGGCGCGGTCGTGATCGCGATCGTGATGCTCGCGCTCGCCGCCGCGCTCTGGCGGGCAGGCCGCGTGGACGGCCGCTGGCGCGGGCTCGCCGGCACGCTGGTGACCGCGCTCGCGCTCCAGATCGCCCTCGGCATCTCGGTGGTCGAGTTCCACCTGCCGCTGTCGGTGGCGGTCGCCCACAACGGCGGGGCGGCCCTGTTACTATTGACGCTCGTGGCCATCAATCACGCCGTGTGGAGTGCGCGTCGTCATGTCTAGCTCGTGGAGCGCCGTCGCCGATCGCCAGACGCTGTCGCAGCGGCTGACGGATTACTACGAGCTGTGCAAACCGCGAGTGGTGCTGCTGATCGTGTTCACCGCGATGGTGGGCATGTTCCTCGCCACGCCGGGCATGGTGCCGCTGGACGCCTTCCTGTTCGGCACGCTCGGAATCGGCCTGATGGCGGCCTCCGCCGCAGCGGTCAATCAGATGCTGGACCGCAAGGCCGACGGCCGCATGGCCCGGACCCGTGGCCGGCCCCTGGTCACCGGCAACCTCGATATGGCGCAGTCGGCACGCTTTGCCGCGGCCATCGGTGCCTTGGGCATGGCCACGCTGCTGTTTCTGGTCAACCCGTTGACGGCATGGCTGACGCTGGTGACGCTGATCGGTTACGCCGGTATCTACACCGTCTATCTCAAGCGCGCCACCCCGCAGAACATCGTCATCGGCGGGGCCGCTGGGGCCGCGCCGCCGGTGCTGGGCTGGGCGGCGGTAACCGGCAGCGTCCATCCGCATGCGCTCATCCTGTTCCTAATCATCTTCATCTGGACGCCGCCGCATTTCTGGGCGCTGGCGATCGAGCGGCACCGGGAATACGCCGAGGTGGATATCCCGATGCTGCCGGTCACGCACGGGCTGGAATACACGCGAACGCAGGTGCTGTTGTATACCGTACTGCTGTTCCTGGTGTCACTGCTTCCGTTCGCCACCGGCATGAGCGGCCCGCTGTATCTGCTCAGTGCCGTGCTGCTGTCCGGCTGGTTCCTGGTGTATGCCGTTCGGTTGAAATACGCGCCCAAGCCGGGGTTGGCGATGCGCACCTTCGGCTACTCGATCCTCTACCTGATGGCGATCTTCACCGCGCTGCTGGTCGATCATTACGTGCCGGCGGTGTTCGGCATCTGAGGTGGCCGACCGGCCTCGATCAGGCGATCGAAGGCCTGCAGCTGCGCCACGATCGTCGGGCCGCCCGAGACCTCCGCCAAGGCCTCACGGCCCATGACCGCGATACCGCTCGCGGCGGGCAGGGGGCGATCGTTCTCGATGATCAGCCGCATTCGCGGCAGGAATACGAACTGGAGCCATTCGCTGAACATCAGCGTGTCGGCACAGAAGGGGGTTCGGCTGGCCATGGCGGCCGGTGTCGGTGCCCGCTCGTGCCATAGGTCCGCCGCGCGCAGGGCATGTTCCAGTGCGAGGAGGATGTCGGCTGCCGCATGCAGCGGCCCGCGGTCGGCGTTCATTGCGTTCGTCCTGTAATCAGAACGGCCACCACCAGTGGCCGGGATGTTCGAGTGCCGCGCGGCAGCCGTCGAGCTGGTTCGCGTAGCGGCCGGCGCGGGCGTCCACGCGGCCGGCCGTGCGCTGGAGCCAGGGTTTGGCCCTGTAACTGCCGCGCCGGTAGCCGGCCTGGCCCTCGTGATAGGCGAGGTACTGATCATAGGCGTCCCATTTCGAGATGCCGGCGCGGGCATGGCTTTGATCGATGTACCAGCCGACGAAATCGGTCGCGTCCGCGAAGTCGTCGCGGTCCGCCCAGCTGTTGCCGGTATCGCGCTTGTACCAGTCCCAGGTGCTGTCGAGCGCCTGGGTGTAGCCGTAGGCCGAGGAAATATGTGTCCATGGGATGAACCAGAACAGACGTTTACGCGGCGGCCGGGCATCGCCGACAAAGCGCGATTCCTGATGGATGATCGCCATCTGTATGTGGATCGGCGCGCCCCAGCGGTCGAAGGCGTCGCGCGCGTCGTCGTACCAGCCGCTTTTTTCGTGGAATATGTCGCAGACGTTCGCGGTGGCGCGCGGCGGAGCGGTCACGCAGCCGGCCATCGTCAGGACCAGCAGCAGGAGGACGAGGGAGACGGACAGACGCTGCATGAGTTTAGGGTAGCAGAGTGCGAATCTCGCGTATGCGGTTATAATGTCGCCCGCTCGCCGCCGCGCCGTGCCGATCATGTCTCGGCCATATATCGCGTGACGTTATAAGAAAAGAAAGAAATAGACGTTTTCACGCTGGGTGGCGGCCGATACCCTGCGCCTCTACCGTTCCTGGCGCCCGACCAGACCCGAGCCCGGATTGTCGATGAAATCTGCTCCCATACAAGAACATACGAGTCCGCTGAACGCGCAGCAGGCGCAGCAGCTCACGGAACTGATCGGCACGCTCACGCCGATGCAGGTGACGTGGATCAGCGGTTACCTCGCCGGCATCAACGCGCACAGCGCCACCGGCGAGGTTGCGCCGCCGGCGCAGAGTGCGGCCGCCCCCGCCGCGCAGGCCGAGGCCAGCGAGCCGCTCACGATCCTGTACGGCTCGCAGACCGGCAACGCCGAGGATGTGGCGGAGCAGCTGCGCGAGCGCGCCGAGGCGGCGGGGCTGAACGCCACCGTCCACGACATGCTCGACTACAAGCCCAAGGATCTGAAAAAGGAGCAGAACCTGATCGTGTGCGTGTCCACGCACGGCGAGGGCGATCCGCCGGACAACGCCGAGGAACTGCACGAGTTCCTGTTCGGCAAGAAGGCGCCGAAACTCGACGGGCTGCGGTTTTCCGTGCTCGCCTTCGGCGATACCAGCTACGACAATTTCTGCCAGACGGGCAAGGACTTCGACGCGCAGCTGGAAAAGCTCGGCGGCAAGCGCATGGCCGAGCGTGTGGATCTGGACGTTGATTTCGACGACGCCGCCGAAGCCTGGATCGACGATATCGTCAAGACCTTCGGTGACGCGCTTGGCGGCACCGGCGGCGGCGAGCAGCCGCATCCGACCGTGACCGCCATGCCCGGCGCCGAGGCCGCGCCGAGTGCCGCGAACTATTCGCGCAAGAACCCGTATCCGGCGGAGGTACTGGAGAACATCGTTCTCAACGGCCGCGGTTCGGACAAGGAAGTCCACCACATCGAGCTGGATACCGAGGATTCCGGGCTGGTCTGGGAGCCGGGCGATTCGCTGGGCATCATTCCGGAGAACGATCCGGCCGTGGTCGAGGAGCTCATTGCCGCCCTGAATCTGTCACCGGAAGAGACGGTGACCGGTGTCGACGGCGAGGTCAGTCTCGAACATGCGCTCACGCATCAGTACGAGATCACGACGCTGACCCGTCCGTTCATCGAGAAATACGCCGAGCAGGCGCGCAGCGAAGCGCTGGACGCCCTGCTGGCCGAGGATAAGCGCGACGCGCTCGCCGAATACATGGACGGCCGATTCATCGTCGATCTGGTCGAGGACTATCCGATCGAGGGCCTGGCCGGCGCCGATTTCGTGCGTCTGCTGCGCAAGCTGCCGCCGCGGCTGTACTCGATCGCCTCCAGCCACGCCGCCAATCCGGACGAGCTGCATCTGACGGTGGCCGCGGTGCGCTACGAGGCACACGGCCGCCCGCGCAGCGGCGTGGCCTCAATTCAGCTCGCCGATCGGAGCGAGGACGTCAAGCTGCCGGTCTATATCGACAGCAACAAGAACTTCAAGCTGCCCGCCGACGACGCCGCCCCCATCATCATGATCGGACCCGGGACCGGCGTGGCGCCGTTCCGTGCGTTTCTCGAGGAGCGTGAGGAGCGCGGGGCGAGCGGCGACAACTGGCTGTTCTTCGGTTCCCAGCACTTTCTCGCCGATTTCTACTACCAGATCGACTGGTTGCGCTGGCGCAAGGACGGCCTGCTCACGCGCATGGACGTGGCCTTCTCGCGCGACCAGGAAGAGAAGATCTATGTCCAGGACAAGATTCGTGCCGCCGGCAAGGACGTGTTCGACTGGATCGAGCGCGGCGCGACGATTTATGTCTGCGGCGATGCCAATGCCATGGCCCACGACGTGCACGAGGCGCTGCTCGATCTGATCGGCGAACACGCCAAACTCGACGCCGAGGGCGCCGCCGGCTTTCTCAAGAATCTGCAGAAGGAAAAGCGCTATCAGCGCGACGTCTATTGATCCGCGGCCCGACGGCGCCAGTGTCATAGAAGTGTTCGCGTAAAGCACCAAGTCGAGTGATTGCCATGAGTGACGACAAGCAACTTTCCCCGGTCGAGCACATCAAGCTCGAAAGCAACTATCTGCGCGGCAGCATCGCCGAAAGCCTGGCCGACGATCTCACCGGCGCGATCGCCGATGACGATACCCAGCTGACCAAGTTCCACGGCTTCTACCAGCAGGACGACCGCGATCTGCGTTCCGAGCGCAAGACCGCCAAGCTGGAGTCGCACTATCAATTCATGGTGCGCATGCGTCTGCCCGCCGGCGTGCTCACGCCCGAGCAGTGGTTGGCCGTGGACGACATTGCCCGTCGCTACGCCAACAACACGCTACGCGTGACGACCCGGCAGACGTTCCAGTTTCACGGCATATTCAAGCAACGCCTCAAACCCCTTATCCAGGCGCTTGATGCCGTCGATCTGGATACGCGCGGCGGCTGCGGCGACGACAACCGCAACGTCGTCGCCAATACCAACCCCCAGCGCTCGGCGCTGCACGCGGCGGTTCACGACTGGTCGGACAGAATCAGCCGCCATCTGTTGTGGAAGTCCCGGGCCTACGACGAGCTGTGGCTGGACGCACCGGTGTCGAGCGAGCCCGACCACGAACCCCTCTATGGCAAGTCCTATCTGCCGCGCAAGTTCAAGGTCGCGATCGCGATTCCGCCGGAAAACGATGTCGATCTATTCGCCAACGACATCGGCCTGATCGCGATTACCGGCGACGACGGCGAACTGGCCGGTTTCAATGTGGCGATCGGTGGCGGCATGGGCATGACCCATGGCGAGCTGGATACCTATCCCCGGCTGGCGACCGTAATCGGATTTGCGCCTTTAGACCAGACGCTGGCCGTCGTCGAGACCCTGGTGGCCATCCAGCGCGACCATGGCGATCGCGAGAATCGCAAGCACGCCCGCTTCAAGTACACCATCGACGACCACGGCGTCGACTG
The DNA here is from genome assembly GCF_003732545.1 of Salinisphaera orenii subsp. halophila YIM 95161. Taxonomy (GTDB): domain Bacteria; phylum Pseudomonadota; class Gammaproteobacteria; order Nevskiales; family Salinisphaeraceae; genus Salinisphaera; species Salinisphaera orenii_A. The sequence continues at coordinate 71,716 of NZ_AYKF01000077.1, forward strand.
GATCCACGACCAGCTCGACGAGCGTGCCGATCTGCGGCTCGATAAAGCCCGCGACTACCACTTCGATCGCAATGGCGATCCGCTCGGCTGGGTCGAGGGCGACAATGGCAAATGGCATCTGACACTGTTCATCGAGAACGGTCGTATCGCCGATTTCGATGACAACGGCACGGCCCACTACGGTCAGTATCAAGGGCCGGCCGGCTACAAGCTGATGACCGGCCTGCGCGAGCTGGCCAAGATCCACACCGGCCAGATGCGCCTGACGTGCAATCACAACGTGATCATTGCCGACGTCGCCGAGGCCGACAAATCCGCGATCGAGGAGCTCGTCGCGCACTACGGGCTTGACGACGGCAGCAAGAACTCGACGCTGCGCTATTCGGCCATGGCCTGCGTGGCTTTTCCGACTTGCGGTCTGGCGATGGCCGAATCCGAGCGCTATCTGCCGAGCCTGATCAGCAAGCTCGACGACGTCATGAGCGACGCGGGACTGAGCGGCGATGCCATCGTGGTGCGCATGACCGGCTGCCCCAACGGCTGCGCGCGGCCCTTCCTCGGCGAGATCGGCTTCGTCGGCAAGGCGCCGGGCAAGTACAACCTGTATCTGGGCGCGGCCCACGACGGGTCCCGCCTGAACAAGCTCTATCGCGAGAACATCGGCGAGGACGAGATCCTGGCGGAACTGACGCCGATCATCGAGCGCTACGCGGAAGAGCGCGACGACGGTGAGTCCTTCGGCGATTTCGTCGTTCGTACGGGTATCATTGCCGAAACCACCGAAGGGCGCTTCTTCCATGACAACGTCGGCTCTCCCGAACCGGCCTAGCCGCCGGCCGCTGTTCGCCGTCGCGCGGCCGCTGCTGGTCGCGCTGGCGCTGTGCGTTGGCGGGTTCGCGACGGCACAGGAGCGGCCCGCCTCGGGGGCCGCTTCGCCGGACGCGTCCCGCGAGGCGCTCATCCGTGAGCTGATCGAGCTCACCGACGCCGAGCAGCTGGAAGGCGTGTTCTCGCGCCAGTTCATCGATCGCGTCGCCAACGCCGTCGCGCTGGTGCAGCCGCAGCTGGACCCGCGGACCATGCGGGTGATCCGGGAGGAGTCGGCCGCGGTCGTGCGCGATCGCATCGAATCCGGCGACGCCCTGTATTCCGTGCTTTACCCGGTCTATTCCAGGCACTTCAACATCGTCGAACTGTCGCGGCTGGTGGAGTTCTACCAGTCGCCGCTCGGCCAGAAGCTGGTACGGGTGTCGCCGCAGCTGCTGACCGAGTCGCTCTCGCTGGGGCGCGAATGGGGCCTGTCGCTCGTGCCCGAGATCATCGATCGGGTGCAGTCGCGCCTGGACGAGACCGGAAGCGACTGATACCTCGCGTTAACGGGTGGCCCGGCAGCCCGCGGCGCCGGCCCCGGTGGCCGACGAGCGTGGGCGGTCGCTGCCTGCGCCGCTGGGTCGCGGGACCGGGCGTTGTCGATACGATGGCAGCCGTCAGCCGTCAGCCGTCAGCCGGGGACCGATCGGTCTCATCGCGGTCCTCGGGCCGGCTCTCCCATTGCCCCACGCCCATGAAGATCAGCCGCAGCTGTTTCTCGGCGCGGAGCATGAGTGCGGTGTCCTCCGGGTGGTTCGCTGCTACCTCTAGGATGCGTTCGGACAGCGCGATCACGGTATTGACCACCAGATCCGAAAGCATGCGCAGATCGGTCTCGGCGATGTGCGAGAACTCGTCGAAACGCGCGAAGATCGCCGCGAGCGCATGGGTGAGCACCCGGATCTCGTCGTGGATCGCCGCCCGCATCGGCGCGGTGCCGGAGAAGCGTTCCTTGACCACGAACTGGAACAGCAGGCGATTGTCGCGCACGTGATGGGCGAAGAGTTCGACCGAATGGCGGGTCAGTCCCTTGAGCGGCAGCGCGCTGAGGTCCGCGTCCTGGAGTAGCCGCCGAAGCTCGCGGAACGTCTCTTCGACCAGGGTCAAGCCGAGCGCGTCCAGATCCTCGAAATGGCGATAGAAGGCGGTCGGCACGACGCCGGCCTGCCGCGCGATCCGGCGCAGCGATATCGCCGAGAAGTTGGCCTCGGTCGAGACCAGCTCGAGTGCGGCCTGCATCAGCGCCTTGCGCGCCTCACCGCGGCGGGGGGCGGTGCGACGCGCCGTGCCGGCTGACGGATTGTCGGCGGATCGGGTCATCGTGTCCGGTCGTGCGGCCATCGGTTCAACGCGGGACCAGCCGGCGACCATAGCCGTTGCGGGCGCTGTTGCAAACAGGCGCCGGCAGCGCGGGGCCGGCAACGGGGGCATGATTCTTTGTGAACAAGTGTTGACTTAATGGTGCGCCGCACCTAAAGTGTACACCTGTTCACGTGCAGGAGGAAGCCGTCATGAAACCCGTGGTGAAGAAACTGCTCGGCAGCCCCCTGGTCGGCGCGCTCACCAGCCCGCTCTCGGTGGACGACTATCTGGCCCTGATCGATCGTCGACTGTCGCTGCGCGAGCCGCGCGGCCGGGTCAGCGCCGTCGCACGCCAGACGCCCGACAGCGTCACCCTGACCATCGAGCCCAACGACAACTGGACGGGTCACCGGCCCGGCCAGCACTTGCTGCTGGGCGTGGATCTGGACGGCGTTCGCCACAGCCGTTGCTTTTCCATCGTAAGCGCCCCGGGCGATCCGCTGATCGAGGTCACGGTCAAGCGTAACGGCGACGGTCGCGTGAGCAACTTTCTGGTCGATCATGCCGAGCGCGGCCAGCTGATCTATCTGAGCCCGGCCGAGGGCGATTTCTGTCCCGGCCCGTCGGTGCCCGAAAGCGCACTGCTGATCAGCGCCGGCAGCGGCATTACGCCGGTGATGGGGGTGTTGCGCGACTGGCTCGCGCGGGATCTCGTGCAGGATGTCGTATTTGTCCACTACGCGCGTTCGGCGACGGACATGATCTACGCCGCCGAACTGGCGGCGCTGGATGCGCGTCATCCGGGGCTGCGCGTGGAAACGGTCTACACCGCCGAGGGCGGTGGCCGCATCGACGCTGCCGCCCTGGACGCTCGGGTGCCCGACCTCGCCGAGCGCGAGACCTGGCTGTGCGGGCCGGCGGGCTTCATGGACGCGGCCGAGCCGCTCGTCCGGGCGCGCTCGAACCGGCCGCTGCACCGCGAGCAGTTCGCCGCCACCCGGCGCGAGGCCGCCCACGGCGAGGGCGCCGTACAGTTCGTCAAATCCGATATCGCCGCCTCCGGCGAGAACGGCTCGCTGCTCGAGGTCGCCGAGGGCGCGGGGCTGAAGCCCGCCTACGGCTGCCGCATGGGCATCTGCCACGCCTGCAAGTGCCGGGTGAGCGAGGGCACGGTGCGCGATCTGCGCACCAACCGTGTACGCGACGTGCGCGATACCGACCTACAGCTTTGTATCCACGCCGCCGCCGGCGACGTGGCCGTTGAACTCTAGAACGCGCCTCACGCGCGCTCGAACCGCCATTCACGACAGGGCGCCAGCGCGTCCGGGAGTCAGAACCATGGGTAAGCCGACACATCTGAGCGAAGCCGACATCGCCGAATTCGGGCGCGAGCTCGATGCCGTGCGCGACGAGGTCATGAACGATGTCGGTGAGCGCGATGCTCGCTATATTCACAACATTCTCGCCACCCAGCGCTATAGCGAAGTGGTCGGGCGGGCGATGCTGATGGCCGGGTTCCTGCCGCCGGCGTGGCTCAGCGGCGTGGGCCTGCTGTCGTTGTCCAAGATCCTCGAGAACATGGAGATCGGGCACAACGTCATGCACGGCCAGTGGGACTGGATGAACGATCCGGCCCTGGATTCGGGCACCTACGAGTGGGACAACACCTGCCCGTCGGACCAGTGGAAGCATTCGCACAACTACGTGCACCACACCTTCACCAATATCGTCGATCTCGACCGCGATCTGGGCTATTCGGTGCTGCGCATGAGCGAGGATCAGGCCTGGGAGCCGCGCTTTCTCGTGCAGCCGGGCATCGCCCTGACGCTGGCGGCCTTCTTCCAGTGGGGCGTGGCCCTGCACGATCTGGAATGGGAGCGCATCGGCAAGGACAAGAGCTGGAGCGAGGTCGGCACCCAGGCGCGTGGCATCTGGGGCAAGGTGCGCAATCAGCTGTTCAAGGATTACGTGGCCTTCCCGCTGCTCGCCGGACCGATGGCGCCCTTCGTGATCTCGGGCAACTTCGCGGCCAACTTCAACCGCAATATCTGGTCGTTTATGATCATCTTCTGCGGCCATTTCACCGACGAAGTGGAGATGTTCGACGTCGAGGAGACGCGCGACGAGGCCCGCGGCCAGTGGTATCTGCGCCAGCTGCTGGGCTCGTCCAACCTCGACGGCTCGGTGCCGTTTCATATTCTCAGCGGCCATCTGAGCTATCAGATCGAGCACCACCTGTTCCCCGACATGCCCTCGCATCGCTATCGCGAGATCGCACCGAGGGTGCAGGCGATCTGCGAGCGCTACGGGCTGAACTACAACACCGGCCCGCTCAGCAAGCAGTTCGGCGGCGTGGTTAAGCGCATCCTGCGCATGTCGTTGCCGCATCGGCGCAAAGGCAATACGCTTGCCGATGAGTCATCCGTGGATGCGCCCGTCTATGCTGAAGCTGCTTGAAACCGTCAAGGATTCGGCCGAGTCGACCTTCGATTCGGCCGCGTCGCGGGTCGAGAACGTCCATCGCCTGATCGGCGATTATGTCGGCGGCCAGGCCGGCCGCCTGCGGGGCCGCTCCGCCGGTGGCGCCGCGGACCGCGCCGCGTCGGCGGATCCGGCGCGACCGACGATCTATGACGTCGTGCGGGGTGTGAACCGCGAACTCGGCGAGTTCGGTACCGATCTCTTCGAGATCATCGACGATGCCCGCGCGCGCCGGCGAGCCGAAAAGCGCGGCGATGACGAGAGCCGCTGACTCGCCGTGCGCCCCCCGTGCGGGGTAGAATGCGGTCGCTGTCGGGCAGCGCAACCAGGGCGACGGGCGACATGCGGTTGATGAGGCATCAGGGGCCGGCAGCGCCGCGCCGCGCAGGCGTCGGGCGTACGGTCGTGTTCGTGCTGTGCTGGCTGCTCTGCATGGTCGCGGCCCAGGCCCAGCAGCCGACGGATGCCGATACCGACCTCGATCAACGGCTCGCCCAGGTCCGGGATCGCATCAGCGCGTTGAAGGCGCGCGACGACGTCGACTCGGCGCTGCGCGACGACGCGCTGGAGACCTATCAGCAGGCCGTATCCGCGCTCGAGGCGGCCCAGAACGATCGCCGTCAGACCGAAGCGCTGCGCGAGAAGGCGGCCGAGGCACCGGCCGAGATCCGGCGCATCAACGAACAGATGCGAGCGATCGAGGCCGCGCCCAGCCGGGATTCACTGGAAGAGACCGCCACCTCGGCTCTGTCGACACGGGCCGACGAGCTCGACACGCGACTCGGTGAGACACAGGCCCGTCTGTCGGATCTGCGCGACCAGCTGACCCGCCTCGCCCAGCGGCCCGACGCCGCCCGCCGGGAGCTGGCCGAGGCACGCAATGCCCTGCAGTCGCTGGATACGTCGGCGGCCTCATCGTCGAGCGATGAGCCCGGTGCCAGCGCGCTCAACGAGGCCGAGCGCAGCCAGCTGTCCGCCCGGCGCGAAGCCCTGACCGCCGAGATCGAGCGACTCCAGCAGGAGCTGTCCGGTCTGGATGCCCGCGAACGCCTGGTCGAGGCACAGCGCACACTGGCCGAAGCGCGGCTGTCCCGCGACACGCAGGCGCTCGCCGCGCTCCAGCTGGCGCTGGCGCAGCGTCAGAACGACACCGCCCGAACGCTGCGCGAACAGAGCCAGGACACGCTCACCGAACTTCGCGGTGCCGCCCGGCCGCTCGCCGACGCGGCCCAGCGCAATCTGGAACTGTCACGGGAGCTGGCCAAAGTCACCGCCGACAGCGAGCGTCTGGCCTCCCGCCAAGTGGAACGCCGCAGCGATGTCGAGGATCTCGAGCGGCGTCTGAATCTGGTCCAGCGTCAGCTCGAGATCGGCGGCACGTCGGTGGCCCTTGGCGACGTCCTGCGCTCGCAGAAGCGGGACCTGACCTCGCCCGAATTCGCGGCGGTGCCCGTTACGGGAAGCCGGGCGCCGGATATCGCCTCGGCCGAACTCCAGCGTTTTCAACTCCAGCAGGCGCGGGTGGAGCTCGATGATCTCGCCTCGCGCGTGGATGCGCTGGTCGACGGGCCGGATGCGCTGAACGACAGCCAGCGCCGGTCGCTGATCAACCTCCTGGAACAGCGCCGCGACGTACTCGACCTCCTGGTCGACGCGGAGGGCCGCTACATCGACATCGGCCGGGATCTGCGTTCGCTCGGGGGGCAGTACGAGGAAACGCTGGGCGCCTTCGAACGATTGCTCGACGAGCGTCTGTTCTGGCTGCCGTCGTTCGACCGCGTGGGTCTCGACTGGCCGGGCGCGGTGGCCCGCGATCTGCCCTGGGTGTTCGATCCCGACGGTTGGAACAGCGCCGTGGCGGCCTTCGTCTCGGGCGTGAGCAACGAGCCGCTCGCGGCCCTGCTCGCCGCGCTCGTCGTTGCCGCCATGCTCAGCGTGCAGCGGACGCTGCGCGCACGGCTCAAACGGCTTGCCGAGCCGGTCGGCAACGTGCGGCGTGATACCTTCTGGGTCACGCTGCGCACCACGCTGATCACGCTGCTGCTGTCGCTGCCGGCCGCGTTGCTGCTGGTCGCCACGGGCCTGTTCATCCGTCAGGGCAGCGATCCGGCACCCTATGCGCTGGCGGTGGCGTACAGCGCGATCCAGCTCGGCGTGCTGGTGCTGTTCATCGAGCCCTTCGCCCAGGTGTGCCGGGCCAACGGCCTCGCCGAGCGGCACTTTCTCTGGGACGAGGCGGCCCGCCGCGGCCTGCATCGGAATCTGCGCTGGCTGCTGGCCGTCCTGGTGTTGCCGACCCTGGTGCTGGCGCTCACCGAGTCGATCAACGAGGACGGCAGGCGCGAGACGCTCGGGCTGGCCGCGTTCGTGTTCAGCTCGCTGATGATCGCGGCGTTCTCCTGGCGGCTGCTGCATCCCACCCGCGGGGCGATCTCCAACCTGGCCGACAGCAGCGACGACCACTGGCGGCTGGGCTATCTGTGGCTGCCGCTGGCGGTGGGGGTGCCGCTGCTGCTGTCGGGGATGGCGCTCTGGGGCTATTACTACACGGCGCTGCAGTTGCAGACCCGTTTCTTCTATTCGGCGGCGCTGCTGTCGGGCTGTCTCATCCTCTACAGCCTGATCGTGCGCTGGCTGACCGTGGCCGAGCGCCGGCTGGCGCTCACCCGAGCCCTGCGCAAGCGCGAGGAGGCGCGCGAGGCCCGCGCCGCGCGCGAAGCCGCGGCCGCGGCCGGCGAGGGCGCGCCGGAGAATCTGGACACGCTCGAGATCGATCTGCTCCAGATCAGCGAACAGACGCGCGGACTCATCAAGGTGGTGATCACGCTTATCATCGGTGGCGGCCTTTGGCTGATCTGGTCGGATACGCTGCCGGCGCTGCAGCTGCTGGACAACGTCACGCTCTGGCAATACAGCACCGAGATCGAAGGCCAGAACCAGCTCATGAACGTCACCCTAGGCGCGCTGATGCTGGCGCTCACGGTGGGGGTGATCACCGCGCTCGCGGGGCGCAACCTGCCGGGGTTCCTCGAGATCACGATCCTGCGCCGGTTCTCGATGGACGCCGGCAGCCGCTATGCGATGGCCACGCTGTTCCAGTACGCCATCGTCATCGTCGGCCTGCTGGTGGCGGTCAGCCTGATCGGGCTGCGCTGGTCGTCGATCCAGTGGCTCGTCGCCGCCGTCGGCGTCGGTCTGGGTTTCGGGCTGCAGGAGATCTTCGCCAACTTCGTCTCCGGCATCGTGATCCTGTTCGAGCGTCCGGTGCGGGTCGGTGACACGGTCACGGTCGGCACGCTCACCGGCACGGTTTCGCGCATCCGCATCCGTGCGACCACGGTCACCGACTGGGACAACAAGGAAGTGGTCATCCCCAACAAGACCTTCATCACCGAGACCGTGATCAACTGGACGCTCACCGACGACATCACGCGGCTGATCCTGCGCGTGCAGCTGCCGCTGGATACGGACACCGAACTCGTCGAACGTCTGATCTCCGAGGCCATCGAGGCCGAGCCGGTGGCGCTGGAGGAGCCGGCACCCTCGGTCTTTCTCGTGGGTTATGACGACGGCACGATGACCTACGAGGCGCGGGTGTTCTATCACGACCTCTACAATCTGCTGCCGCTCCAGCATGCGCTCTACAAGCGGATTCACGCGGCCTTCGCCGACAACCGCGTGACCGTGTCCTTCCCGCAGCGGGATCTGCACCTGCGTTCGATGGATTCGTCCTTCGAGCGCTTCGGCCGCGAGGCCGGGCCCGGCGGGGCGCACGCGGGCGGGGACGACGACGCTCCGGTACCCGCCGACGGGCGTTAGAGCACGCGGTTCGGCGTCCGATCCCCCCGTTTCCCGAACGGGCGGCGGGCGCGGGCAGGGCCCGCGGCACGAGATGGCGTGAGCCGGCGCGCGGGTTCCACGCGCCGGACGCGCGCCCGGCAGGCAGGCGCCTTCCGGGCCCGGCGCGACGGGTTGGGCCGTGGCGCGGGCCGATAGGCAGCGGCCGTCGCCGCGGAGACGTCGCACGTGCCGGCCTAGGCGTTCTCCTCCGGGTGAAAGATCTGGGTCGGCAGCGCCTGAGGGAAATAGGCGAACAGCCAGGTTTCGGTCAGCAGCCGGTCGCCGCGGGCGAGCACGCAGCGCAGCTCGACCGGTTCGTCCGCCGGCGGCAGCGCGCCGCTCCAGTCGAAGAACGCGCGCCAGCGCGGCGTGCCGGCGACACGGCGGGCGTAGGGATTGACGATATCGCCGTGGCTGGCGCTGGCCCGGACATCGAGGGTGGTATCGTCGGCGAGTCGAGGCAGCGCGCCGCCTTCGAAATCGATCACGAACTTGCGTGCCAGCACCGACTGGTCGTCGTAGCTGCCCGGGTCGCCGGCCCGGCCGGTCCGGGTCGCCACCACCTGCGCGCGTCCGGACGCGGGCGCTGCGCGGTCCCGCCAGTCGAGGCGATAATCGAAGCGCCAGCGGTGGTCCGCGCGGTCGCTGCCCTCGGGCACCCAGAAGGCGTTGATGTTGTCGTACACCTCCTCGGCGGTGGGTAGCTCGAGCAGCCCGACATGGCCCGGGCCCCAGTCGCCGCGTGGGGTCACCCACAGGCTCGGGCGGCGTTCGTAATGGACCGCCGCGTCCTGATAGTGGTCGAAGTCCCGGTCGCGCTGGAGCAGGCCGAAGGCGCGCGGATCGGTGTCGCCGAAGGCGCTGTAGTGGGTCCGCGGCGGATTGCCCAGTGCCCGCCAGAGGTGCTCGCCGCGGCCGGTGATCATGGCGAGACCGTCGCTGTCGTGCAGTTCCGGGCGCCAGTCGGTGCCGCGTCGGGCGTTGGTCTCGCTGAACCAGAACATGCTCGTCAGCGGGGCGATGCCCAGCCGCCGGATGCCGTGGCGCTGAAACAGATGCGATTCGACGTCCATCACTGCGCCGCGCTCGCCGATCTCGAAGCGATAGGCGCCGGTCAGATCCTCTCCCTCGAGCAGGGCGCACACGGTGAGCGTCGTATCCCCCGGCGCCGGGCGCAGGAGCCAGTAGGCGGTGAAGTGCGGAAAGGATTCCTCGGCGCCGTAGCCGGTGTCGACCGCGACCCCGCGGGCGGACAGGCCGTACTGGTCGCGCGCGCCGGGGCTGCGGAAATAGCTCGCGCCCTTGAAGGCGCACCATTCGCGGCGGTCGCCGGCGGCATCGCGCACGCGAAAACCGGCGAAGCCGAGATCGGCCGGCAGCCGCTGTTCCAGCTCGGGATCGTCGTAGCGGAACAGCGACGGCCGGTAGTCGAGCCGGCGTGCGCGGCCGTCGGCGTCGACGACGTGCAGCGCCACCGGCACCCGCGCGTTCTGGTCGAGCTGGAAGAACTCCACCGTGACCGGCAGGTCCGCGCCGTGCCACAGCGAGTGCTCGCGGTCGGCATGGATCCCCATGAAGGTGTCGTAGCCGAGCTCATCGAGCAGTGCGGCGTGCCGCGACTCGGGTGAATCGTAGGGTGGATCCGCGAGTCCACGCGCGTGTGCGATCAGATGCTCGAAGGCAAAGCGCCGATCATCGGGCGGGGCCGCATGCAGCGGCCAGCGCCAGCCGCCCAGCGCCGAGGCGCCGGCCAGTGTCGCGGTCGACACCAACAGACGCCGCCGCGTCGCGTCGGGAGGCATGGCCGCCGTCGAGCGGGGCGTCGATCGCGTTAGGCAGCGACCATGGCGCCGCGCAGCTTCTTGATCGCCGCGACCTCGAGCTGACGAATGCGCTCGGCGGACACGCCGTAGCGGTCGCCGAGCTCCTGCAGCCCGATCTTGCCGTCCTCGCGCAGCCAGCGCGATTCGAGGATGTCGCGGCTGCGCTCGTCCAGCCCGGTCATCGCCTGCGACAGGTTGGCGTGCTGGTAGGTTTCCCAGTCGCCGTTCTCGACGTCGGCGGCCGGGTCGTAGCCGTCCTCGGCGGCGAGGTAGTCCTCCGGCGCGTAGCTGTCCTCGTCGTTGGCCGAAGGCAGGGCGTTGTAGGAGGTGTCACCCCCGGACAGCCGGCGCTCCATCTGCAGCACCGTCTCCGGCTTGACGCCGAGATCGGTGGCGACCGCGTTGACTTCCTTGTCGTTCATCCAGCCCAGGCGCTTCTTGGAGCTGCGCAGGTTGAAGAACAGCTTGCGCTGCGCCTTGGTCGTGGCGACCTTGACGATGCGCCAGTTGCGCAGGATGAATTCGTGGATCTCGGCGCGGATCCAGTGGACCGCGAAAGAGATCAGGCGCACGCCCACGCTGGGATCGAAGCGCTTGACCGCCTTCATCAGGCCGATGTTGCCTTCCTGGATCAGGTCGGCGAGCGGCAGGCCGTAACCGGAGTAGCCGCGCGCGACGTGCACCACGAAACGCAGATTGGACAGAATCAGCTTCTGGGCGGCCTGGATGTCGCCTTCGTCGCGCAGCTTGCGTGCGAGCTGCTGCTCGTCGTCCTGTTCGAGTACCGGGATGCTCGAGACCGCCTGGAGATAGGACTCGATGCTGCCGGACGCGAGCGTGGGCAGGTTCATGCGGGCCGGGGACAGGGAGATATCGTTAGCCATGTGCAAAGCCTCCTTCGGACTTTTGCCTATGGCGTCATTCTATCAAATAACGCCGGAGTGGGGCTGCAGTCCAATAGTAATACCCCAAAGACAGGCGGCGCGACGTTTGGTTCCCGCTATCGTGGTTCGATGTCCGCGAGTCGCCGGTTCACCGTCAGCGCGCAGCCGCACCAGCCCAGCGCGATGCCGGTCGCAAGCAGGGCGAACCCGCCGCTCCAGTCGAGGCCGACCAGATCGAGCGCGCTGTCGTAGGAGCGCGTCAGCGTGCCGAGGGGCCCGGCCAGCGCCGCGAAACATCCGCCGAGCAGGATCAGCGCCACCACCGCGCCGGACAGGCCGTACCAGACGCCGCTGTAGAGGAACGGCCTGCGGATGAAGGCGTCGGAGGCGCCCAGCAGTTTCATGACCTCGATCTCCTCGCGCCGGTTCTCGATGTCCAGCCGGATGGTGTTGCCGACGATGAACACCACCGCTGCCGACAGCAGCAGCCCGATCACCCAGGCCGCGCGCTCGATCAGCGAGAGGATGGCGAACAGACGCTCGAGCCAGGCCTGGTCCAGCTCGGCCCGGGCCACCCCGGTCTCGCCGCGCAGCGTGTCGACGAGCTCGCCTACCGCGGCCCGGGTCATGTCCGCGTCGGGCGTGACCACGACCACCGCGGGCAGGGGGTTGGACGGCAGCGCGTCGAGCGCGTCGCCGAAGCCCGAGGCCTCGCGAAACGTCTCGAGGCCCTCTTCGGCGGAGACGTATTCGGCACCGTCGATCGTATCGCGGGCATCGAGCCGGCGCGCGAGCGTGCGCCCGCGCTCCACGCTCACGTCGTCGTCGAGATACAGCGAGGCCTGGACCGTGCCCTGCCAGCTGGTCGAGAGCGTGTCGAGATTCTTGACCAGCACGTACAGCCCGGTCGGCAGGGCGAGCGTGATGCCGATCACGAACACGGTGAGCAGGCTCGCGACCCAGCGCCGGTGCATGCGCCCCAGCGCCTCGATGAGACAGCGGGCGTGCGCGCCCAGCCAGCCCTGGGCCGGCGCGGCCAGGGTGGGTATGCGCTGGCGCTGGGACGGCCGGCGTCCGTCGCGGCCGCGGTGCTGTTCGGCCATGCCTAGCCGGCCTCCAGATGGCCGTGATCGAGCGCGATCCGGCGATGGCCCATGCGCTGGACCAGATCGATGGCGTGCGTGGCGATCATGATGCTGGTGCCGGTCTCGTTGAGGCGGGTGAACAGCCGCATGATGTCGGCCGACAGCGCCGGGTCGAGATTGCCCGTGGGCTCGTCGGCCAGCAGCAGATAGGGGCGATCGACCACCGCGCGGGCGATGCCCACCCGCTGCTGCTCGCCGCCGGACAGGGTCACCGGGAACTTGCGTTCGTGTGACAGCAGACCGACGGTGTCGAGAGCGGCGCGCACGCGGCGGGCGATGTCGGCGTGGCCCAGGCCGCGGATCACCAGCGGCAGGGCGACGTTGTCGAACACGGTGCGGTCGAACAGCAGATTGTAGCTCTGGAAGATCAGCCCCAGCCGCTGGCGGTAGCGCGGAATCTGGCGCCGCCGGACCGTGGCCAGATCGGTGCCGTTGATGACCACCTGGCCCCGGGTCGGCCGTTCGATCAGGCCGATGAGCTTCATCAGCGTCGACTTGCCAGCGCCGGAATGGCCGGTGAGAAACGCCATCTCGCCGCGCGCGAGGCGCAGCGACACGCCGTCGAGCGCCATCTTGCCGCCGGGATAGCGCTTGACGACGTGATTGAAGGCGACGATATCGGTCATGCGCGGGCCGGTGTGCGCGTCAGCGCTGGAACAGGGCATCCATGAACGCTTCCGATTCGAACACGCCGAGATCCTCGACCGCCTCGCCGACGCCGATGAAGCGCAGCGGCAGCCCGAGTTTCTGGGCGATCGCGAAAACGATGCCGCCGGCCGCCGAGCCGTCGAGCTTGGTCACCGTGATGCCGGTCACGCCGACCGCCTCGTTGAAGGCCACGGCCTGCTGCAGGGCGTTGCCGCCGGTGGTAGCGTCGACCACGAGCATGATCTCGTGCGGCGCGCTCTCGTCCTGTTTGCCCAGCACCCGCTTGATCTTCTTGAGCTCGTCCATCAGGTGGCCCTGGGTGTGCAGGCGCCCGGCGGTATCGGCGATGAGGATATCCGTGCCGCGCGCCTTGGCGCGCGAGAACGCGTCGTAGACCACCGAGGCCGAATCCGCGCCGCTGCCCTGAGCGACCACGGGCACGCTGTTGCGCTCGCCCCACTGCTGGAGCTGTTCGACCGCGGCGGCCCGAAAGGTGTCGCCGGCGGCCAGCATCACCGACTGGCCCGAGTCCTGGAACTTCTTCGCCAGCTTGCCGATGGTCGTGGTCTTGCCGACGCCGTTGACGCCGACCATCAGGATCACGAAGGGCTGGCTCTGCTCGGGGATCTCCAACGGGGCCTCGCAGGGCGCGAGTATGTCGCCCAGATGCTCGCGCAGCGCCCGGCCGAGATCCTTGCCCGAGCGCAGCCGGCCGCCGTCGAACATCGTCTGCAGACGGCCCATGACCTGGCCGGTGGCGTCCACGCCCACGTCCGAGAGCAGCAGCTTGGTCTCGAGTTCGTCGAGCGCATCCTGATCCACGGTCTCGCCGGGCAGCAGGTTGCGCAGGTCGTAGGTCAGCCAGGAGTCGCCCTTGTTGAGGCTGGCCCGCATCCGGGTGAAAAACCCCGGTTGCTTGAGCTTGCTCTTCTTCTTGGGCTTGGAGGGGGCGAATGCCATAGGCGTAACGGCGCGTCCGCGCGAACGATGAACGATCTGGAGGGGCCGGCGCCGCGCAGCGGCCGGCCGGCTAGTCCGGCGCTACTTTAGCATCGACGCCGGGCACCGGGGACCAGAGCAGCAGCTGTGTGGTGCCGCCGGTGCCCGCGACCCGGCGATGTCCGATGCCGGCCGCCGCGAGCGTGCGCTCGAGATCGACCAGTGCCCGCGCATGGCTGCGCTGATCCGCCGCCGTGGCGATCAGACTCAGGCGGCGATCCACGCGCTGGTGATCGACCATGCCGACCCAGATCGGTCGGTGCCGGTTGGCGGTGAAGGCGCCGCTGCGCCAGAGCCGCAGCACGCTGCGCCGACTCGTCTCGTCTGCGGGCATGGCGTGCACGAGGGTGATGCCGGCGCGGCGCCCGTCGTGGATGCGCGGGAGTACCGCCAGCGTTTCGATGTCGACGTCCGGTGCGAGCCAGCGCAGCGGCTGGCCGGCGTCCAGACCCGGCGGCGGATGCCAGCCGGCCCGCGCGAGCGTCGCGATCAGCGCGTGGGCGTCGCCGGCGGCCTGGACGTTGAGCGGCGCGCTCGGTCGCCCGGCGATGTCGCGGATGCGCGCATCCAGCACACGGTGGCCGTCATCGGCCCAGTCGGCGAGCGGTCTAGCCGGCTGCGCGCCGGCGGCCTCCGGCAGAGGCCGCTGAGGCAGCAGCGTCAGCAGCGCGGCGATCACCAGACAGCCCGCCAGAACCATGAATACCGGCCGGCCGCGCACCGGTCGCGGCCGCTGGCGCCGATAGCAGAGCATGAGCAGGTTCAGCCAGACGAAGGCGACCGGCAGGCCGATGAGCAGATCGCTCGCCCAGTCCAGACCGAGATAAAGCCGCGCGAGCGCGATCAGCACGACCCCGGCGATCGTGACCGCGTGATAGTAGGGCCGGGCGCCGGCCGCCTGGCGCGAGGCCAGCACCATGCCGGCCAGCCCGTACACGGTGGCGCACAGGATCAGATCCTGGCCGCCGCCGGCCAGAAACAGCGGATCGGGGGCGCGGCCGTGCAGCAGCGCGCCGGGGCCCGGTATCGCCAGCCACCAGCGCAGCAGCACCGTCGCCAGGGCCGAGAAGCCGATCGCCGCTGCCCAGTGCCCGGCCGCGCGCCAGTTGCCCATCAGCGCCAGCAGGGCGCCGATGACCGCCGCGAACGGCAGATAGATCAGCGGTGAGCCGATCTCGGCGAGCACGCGCGCGATCCCGTCGGAGATCGGCGTGTGCAGGCTCTGGGTGACATAGAAGGCCACCGCGTCGAAGCGGCCGGGATAGACCGGCTGCGGCCAGCCCCAGACCGCGCAGTAGAGCAACGCGGTTGCGGCCATGACCAGGGCCGCGAGAATCGCCAGCGCCGGCAGTTCGGGCTGACGCGGGTCCGCGAGCGCGCGGCCGAGGATGCCCAGCCGTCGATGGCGACCGCTCCAGGCGAGCAGGCGTTCGGCATAACGTCGCGTCAGCACCCGGCCGGCTGCGAGCGTGAAGCGGGCGGCGGCCACCGCCAGCCATACGATGCTCGCAACCACCACCAGCAGCACCGCCAGTCGGGTCGCGACCTGGGCGGCCAGTTCCAGCGAGGCGCCGAAGACCACGCCGGGCAGGATGTAGCAGGGCGCCCAGACCAGCGTGGCGATCACGTCCATGATCGCGAATCGTGTGACCGACAGCCCGGCTGCACCCGCCACGGTGGGCACGATCGGGCGCAGCGCACCGATGAGCCGGCCCAGCACGATCGCCTTGCCGCCGTGCGTGGCCAGAAACGACTGGCCCCGGGCCACCAGTGTCGGCGCCCGGGCGAAGCCGGGCAGCGCCTGCAGGCGGCCGCGGTAGCGGCGGCCGAGCGCGTAGCTCGCACCGTCGCCGACCAGCGTGCCCAGCATCGCGGCGGCGAAGGTGGCCGCCAGTGGCAGGGCGTCGGCGCCGATGAGCGCGCCGAAGGCGAACATGAACAGCGCGCCGGGGATCAGCAGCCCGAACAGGAACAGCGATTCCCCGAGCGCGACCGCGAACACGAGCGCGAGCGCCGCCAGCGGGTGGGCCTGGACCCACCCCAGCAGTGCCTCGAGCAGGCCGTGACCCACGCGCGCGGTGGGCGATCAGCCGCGGGCGACGGCGGCGAACGCGGCGTCCGCCGCGTTCAGCGTCTCCTCGATGGCCTCCTCGTCGTGGGCGCGGGAGATGAAGGCGGCCTCGAACGGCGACGGCGCGAGATAGACCCCGTGGTCGAGCATGGCGTGGAAGAATCGCCGAAAGGCCGCGCCGTCGCAGGCCGCGACCTCGTCGAAGCGGGTCACCCGCGACGCGTCGGTGAAGAACAGCCCGAACATCGCGCCGGCCCGCTGTACGGTCAGCGGCACGCCGTGGCGGCGGGCACGCGCCTCGAGGCCCGAGACGAGCGCGTCCAGTCGGGGTTCGATCGCGGCATGCACCGCGCCGCCGCGGATCTGGCTCAGCGTGGCGATGCCGGCGGCCATGCCCAGCGGATGGCCGGACAGCGTGCCGGCCTGGTAGACCGGCCCGGTCGGCGCCAGCGTCTCCATCACCCGGCGCGAGGCGCCGACCGCGCCGACCGGCATGCCGCCGCCCACGATCTTGCCCAGCGCGGTCACGTCGGGGGTCACGCCGAAGTGCGCCTGGGCACAGGCCGGATGCACGCGAAAGCCCGTCATCACCTCGTCGAAGACCAGCAGCGCGCCGTGGTCGTCGCAGAGCGCGCGCAGGCCCTCGAGAAAACCCTCGACCGGCGGCACGCAGTTCATGTTGCCCGCCACCGGTTCGACCATGACGGCCGCGATCTCGTCGCCGTGGGCGGCGAAGGCCTCGGCCACCGAGTCCAGGTCGTTGTAGGTCGCCACCAGTGTGTCGTCGACCACCGATTGCGGCACGCCCGGCGAGCCCGGAATGCCGAGGGTGAGGGCGCCCGAGCCGGCGTTGACCAGCAGGGCGTCGACGTGGCCGTGGTAGTTGCCCGCGAACTTGAGGATCTTGTTGCGGCCGGTATGGCCCCGCGCCAGCCGGATGGCGGTCATCGCCGCCTCGGTGCCGGAGTTGACCATGCGCACCGACTCGATCGAGTCGACCATGTCGCAGATCAGCTCGGCGAGTTCGACCTCCAGCCCGGTGGGCGCGCCGAAGGACAGGCCCTTGGCCGCTTGCTTCTGGACCGCCTCGATCACCGCCGGGTCGGCGTGGCCGAGGATCATGGGCCCGAACGAACCGACGTAGTCGACATAGGCGTTGCCGTCGACGTCGTGTATGCGCGCGCCGCTGGCGCGATCGATGAAGGCCGGGGCGCCGCCGCCGACCCCGTCGAAGGTGCGCGCCGGCGAGTTGACGCCGCCGGGGGTGAAGCGCCGTGCGCGCTCGAACAGGGCCGCCGAGCGCGGGCCGGGGCGGGCAGCGGGTTCGCTCATGATCGAGACTCCTGAAGCAGATGAATATCCGAAGATCGTCGGGCCGCGGCCACGGCGGCGGCCAGCTCGCGCGTGGCCGCGGCGCTGTCGGCGGCCGCGAAGAGGGCGCCGGCGACGGCGACGAGATCCGCGCCGGCCGCGATCAGACGTGGCGCATTGTGGGCGTCGATGCCGCCGATGGCGACCACCGGCACGCCGAGCGCGCGCGCGGCGCCGAGCACGGCCGGATCGGCCGGCGGCGCGTCGGGCTTGGTCCGCGATGCGAAGAAACGGCCGAAGCTGACATAGCTCGCGCCTTCGGCGACGCCCCGCCGCGCGCGCTCGAGCTCGCCCGAGCAGCTCACGCCGATGATCGCGTCCGGGCCGAGGCCCGCGCGGGCGGCGGCGATGCTGCCGTCGCTCTGGCCGAGATGGACGCCGTCGGCACCGCAGGCGGCGGCCAGCCGCCAGTCGTCGTTGATGATCAGGCGCGCGCCGTGCGCGCGCGTGCGCGAGGCCAGCGCGGCGACCAGCGCCTTGTCCGGCGCCTGCGGCCGCTTGTCGCGATACTGCAGCCACCGGGCGCCGTGGGCGAGCACGGCGTCGACGCGATCGAGCGCGTCATCGGCCAGGGTGGTGCGGTCGTAGATCGCATAGACACCTTGGGACACGCTCATGGCAGGGGCCGGCGATCCGGTATCCGCTGGCCGCGGCCGGCGGCGAAGCCGTGTTCGATCGCACGCCAGGTGTAGTCCTGGGCCTGGGCGAGCGCGCGCTCGGTGGCGTCACCGCAGGCCAGGCGCGCCGCGATCGCGCTGGCGAGCGTGCAGCCCGAGCCGTGAAAGACGCCCGGCACGCGCGGCCACTCGTAGGTGTGGGCCAGGCGCCCGGCGACGAATCCGCGGTTGACCACAGCCGCGCCGTCTTCGTCGCCGCCGGTGATCAGCGCATGGCCGCCGGTGCGCGACAGGCGCTCGCCGCAGCGCGCCAGCTCGGATTCGCCGTCGCAGAGCAGCCGTGCCTCGGCGGCGTTGGGGGTGATCACCGTGGCATGGGCGAACAGCTGATCGCGCAACGCCTGGCCGACCGCATCGCCGGCGAGTGTGCCGCCGCCGGCCGCGCGCAGCACCGGATCGACCACCAGCGGAATGTCGGGACGCGCCTGCACGAGTTCGGCGATGGCCGCGACCTGCGCGACGTCCGCAACCACCCCGATCTTGATCGCGCCGAACGACATGTCGGCGATCGCGGTATCCAGACAGCGGCGGAAGAAACCGATCTCGACCGGCGACACGCCGTACACGTTGGTGGTGTCCTGACAGGTCAGGAGCGTGACCACGGTGGCGGCGTGGGCACCATTGGCGGCCGCGGATTCGATGTCGGCCTGGATGCCGGCACCGCCGCTCGGGTCGTGACCTGCGATGACCAGGATATTGGGGCGCGTCATGGCCGCGAGTCTAACACCGGGCGGCCGTTTTCCGGACGTTATGCACAATGCACGTCCGGGCGATGGCGATCGGTCGCGGATTTTTTCCGGTTCTCGATATCGCACCCTCGATTATTGGATAAACTTCTGATTTTAAATCGGTGTGTCGGACTGGTTACAAAATCGCCGGTTTGCGCAAATCCCTGATCACATGCCCGATGACGCGCTTCGTTCGACGCGTTTCCACAGAGTTATCCACAGGTTTTGTGAATTCTCCTCGTTTAGCGTTTGCGCTCAATCGGTTAGCGGTTATAGCTCAACGAGTGTCTTTAGCGGCCCAGCGGTTATGCACAATGTCAACGGGGTTGTCGCTGAACAGAGGCTTTGTTAAGCACACGACTGCCTTTTTTTGTCATCTCGTAGGATTCTGAAAATAAACAATTAATGGTTGGAAGGCGGGACGTCCCGAGATATTTAGGCCGAACTGACGCTGGGCGTCACGAGCGGACGCACAAACTATCCCCGGATTTATCCACAGGCGTCCGCGACCGCGACCCGGTGCACGCGGGTGCACCAGCGGCCGTGGTCGTCCAGCTCGATACAGCGATAGCCGGGGCCGCGCTTTGGATCGAGACCGAAATCCGTCGCTCCCGGCAGGAACTGGCGCATGGTCGAGGGTGTGACGAGGCAATCGAAACCGCCGCAATCGATACGCGCGTCCTGATGGGCGTGCCCACAGACCACGGCCCGAACCTGCGGCTGCGCGGCCAGGCAAGTCCGCAGGGCCGCGCCGTCGTCCAGGCCGATGGCGTCGACCCAGGCACTGCCGACCGCAGCCGGCGGGTGATGAACGAACACGAGCGTCGGGCGGTGGGGGCAGGCGCCGAGCGTCTGCGCCAGTGCTTCGATCCGTCGTTCGCCGAGGTGCCCGGACGCGGTGCCCGGCTGGTGACTGTCCAGGGCGACCAACCGCCAGTCGCCGATATCCAGCACGCCGTGCACGGTGGCCGCGGCGAGATGTCGCTGCATGCGCGCCGGGTCGTCATGGTTGCCGGCCATCGCCAGCACCGGTCGGCCGAGTGCGCGCAGGCGTGCGTCGAGACGCTGATAGCCGGCCACGCTCTCGTCGTCGACCAGATCGCCGCCCAGGACAAGGGCGGCGCAGTTCGGGTAACGGCGGAGGGCGTCGGCCAGCACCGCGCCGAAGCTCGTCTCGACCTGCCAGCCGTGCAGCCGCGCGTGCGCTGCCGCCAGCAGATGGGGATCGGTCAGGTGCAGAATCTCGAGCGCGGCCATGGCGATTTCGTGCCGACGGAGGACGGCGGTATGCTGCCACGGTTCGGCCGACGCAGCCCTGGTTTCGGCCCCCGAGAGCGAGGTGTGTCATGTACGACGCGGAGCTGGTCACCTATCTTCGCCATATCAGCAGTCGCGAGACCGCGGTCATGGCCGACAACCGGCGTCTGACCGCCAGCCGTGACGATGCCGGCCTGCAGATCGACCCCGAGCAGGGGCAGCTGATCGCGCTGCTGCTGCGGCTGATGGGTGCGCGCCGCGGCATCGAGATCGGTGTGTTCGCGGGCTACTCGAGCCTCTGGATCGCCGAGGCGCTGCCGCCCGACGGCTGTCTGATCGCTTGTGACAGCGACGCCGAGATCACCCAGCGCGCCCGCGCGGACTGGGCACGGGCCGGCGTGGCCGATCGTATCGACCTGCGTATCGGCCCGGCGATGGCCACGCTCGACGCCGAGATCGCCGCGGGCATGGCCGGCCGCCACGACTTCGTGTTCATCGATGCCGACAAGACCGGCTATCTGGACTATTACGAGCGCGCGCTGGCGCTGCTCGCCCCGGGCGGGCTGGCGATCGCAGACAACACGCTCTGGCACGGCCGGGTGATCGATCCCGACGACGCGAGCGCGGACACCGAGGCCATTCGCGCGTTCAACCGGCGGCTGCGCGACGACGAGCGCGTGGACCTCAGCCTCGTGCCGATCGGTGACGGCCTGACCCTGGCGCGCAAGCGATGAGCACGCGCATCGGCGACGACAGCGCGGCCGAGCGCAACAAGCAGCCGATCTTCGAGGCGCTGGCGCCGTGGCTGGTCGATGCCCGCCGGGTGCTCGAAGTGGGCGCGGGCGACGGCACCCACGCCTTCGAGGCGGTCCACCGCCTGCCGCAGGTCATCTGGCAGACGAGCGAGGCGCCGGCGCATCATCGGCGGCTGGTCGCGGCGCTGGTCGAAGCCGACATGACGCGGCTGCCGGCGCCGCTGGCGCTCGATGTCCGGGGGCCGTGGCCGGCCGCACGCTTCGACGCGGTGTTCGGCGCCAACGTCGCCCACATCATGGACTGGGACGCCGTCGGCGCGCTGTTCGCCGGCGCCGGGGCGTGTCTGAACGTGGCCGGGCTGCTGTGTCTCTATGGGCCGTTCATCGAGCCCGAGGCGTCCCTGACCGAGAGCAATGCCCGTTTCGACGCCGCTCTGCGCGCCCGCGATCCCGCCATGGGGCTGCGGCGCCTGGACGATCTGGACGCGCTGGCGGGGCGGCACGGGCTCGACCCGGCCGACGTCCGGCCGATGCCGGCGAACAACCGGCTGGTGATCTGGCGTCGTCGTTCGCGCTAGTTCACACGGTGGCCGGTGTCGCCCGCCCGGAATGCCCGCACGTTGGCCGCGATCTGGTTCAGCAGGCGCTGGCGCGCGCCGCGGCTGGCCCAGGCGCTGTGCGGCGTGACCACCAGGTTGGGGATGCTCGGATCGAGCAGGGGATGATCCGCCGGCGGCGGTTCTTGGTCGAGGACATCCAGCGCCGCGCCGGCGATCCGGCCTTCGCGCAGGGCCGCGATCAGTGCGTTGGCGTCCACGATTCCGCCGCGGGCGGTGTTGATCAGGAACGCGTTCGATTTCATCCGCGCCAGCGCCGCCGTGTCGATCAGACGCTCGGTCTCGGGGGTCAGCGGGCAGTGCAGGCTGATGAAATCGGCGCGCGCGAGCACGTCGTCGAAGGCGACGCGGCCGGGGCGGACGTCGCCGGCGCCCGGCCGTTCGGATACGAGCACGGTCATGCCGAAGGCTTCGGCCAGACGGGCCACGGCGCCGCCGAGTTCGCCGTGGCCGACGATGCCGAGCGACTGGCCGTCGAGTTCCTCGATGGGATAGTCGAGGAAGCAGAAGAATTCGCTCTGGGCCCAGGCGCCGCGCTTCACTGCGGCATCGTAGGCGGCCCAGCGGGTGGCGTGGCCGAGCATCAGGGCGAGCACGTGCTGGGAAACCGCGGGGGTGCCGTAGCCCGAGACGTTGAGTACCGGGATCCCGTGATCGGCGGCGGCCTGCAGATCGACGTTGTTGACGCCCGTCGCGGCCACGCAGATGAGCTTGAGGGCGTCCGCAGCGGCGATGGTTCCGGCATCCAGCACCACCTTGTTGGTGACGGCGACGTCCACGCCGCGCAGGCGCTCGCCGACCTCCGCGGGCTCGGTGTTGTGATGCCAGGTCCAGTCGTCGAGCGTATCGGTCAGAGCCGTCCAGTCCAGGGCGTCGCCCATGGAGCCGGCATCGAGAAAGCAGCCGCGCATCATTTCTCCCGCAATGGCGATATAATGCGCAAGGTTAACCGAGCGCCCGCAGTGCCGATACCGTGGGTGAACCTTTCGGCTGCTGCGGCGTCCGAATGACGAGGGGGACGCGAAGGGGTTACATCGCCAGTCATTCGTGTATCCTGCAGATATCTGTGGAACAACGGGATCCGTTTTCGAAACTCAACCGAACCCGAGTGGATGACACCCATGACTCGCAGCACGCCGGCGCAGGACAAACCGCAAAGCCATCACCTGCCGACCACCTGTCCCTCCGTTCAGGCGCTCGAATTCGAGCTCGCCTTCCTGGTGCGTCGGCTCGAGGCCGCACGTCGCCGCTTCGATTTCGGCCTCGAGCGGGCCCATTATCTTCTGTTGATCCTGCTCGAGCGGGAGGACCGCCAGTCGGTGGGCACGCTCGCCGCCCAGGTCAATCTCGACGCCTCGACGGTCACGCGTCAGGTCGCGGCCATGAAGCAGGCCGGTTTCGTCGACAAGCTGGACAATCCGGACGACCGCCGCGGTGGTTTCGTCACCATCACCGAGGCGGGCCGAGAGGCCGCGAACCGCACCCGCCAGCGTCGGCTCGATCGCGTGGAGAGCGCGTTTCGTGACTGGAGCGAGGCCGATCGCCGCGAGCTCGCGCGGCTCACGGCGAAGTACAACGACGCCATGCGGGACATGTTCAACGAGCTCTGAAGCGGCTGTCCCCACGAAAAAGGCCGACGATGAATCGTCGGCCTGACGGGTACTCCACCCGATGCGCGCTGTGTCCGGCGGTTGTCAGCCGTTGGCCGCGCTCGCGGTGTCCTGGGTGGGCAGCCCCAGTTCGCGCCAGAGCCAGCAGGTCGGGTCGGCCTTGTTGAGGCTGTAGAAATGCAGACCGGGCGCGCCGCCGGCGAGTAGACGTTCGCACAGGCGCGCGACCAGATCCTGGCCGAAGGCCTGCACCGATTCCAGATCGTCGCCGTAGGATTCCATCTTCTGACGGATCCAGCGCGGAATGTCGGCGCCGCACATGGCCGAGAAGCGCGAGACCTGCTCGAAGTTGGTGATCGGCATGATGCCCGGCACGATCGGGATGTCGACGCCCTTGGCCGCGGCTTCGTCGCAGAAGTTGAAGTAGGCGTCGGCGTTGTAGAAATACTGGGTCATCGCCGAATCGGCCCCGGCCTTGACCTTGCGCACGAAGTTGTCGACGTCGGCGGCCGGCGAGGGCGCCTGCGGATGATATTCCGGGTAGCAGCCGACTTCGATGTGAAAGTCGTCGCCGTGGCGCTCGCGGATGAACTCGACCAGTTCGTTGGCGTAGGCGAATTCGCCGGCGGGCCGGTCCATGCCCTCGGGCAGGTCACCGCGCAGGGCGACGATGCGATCCACCCCCGCCGCCTTGTAGTTGTCGAGGAACTCGCCGATGCTCTCGCGCGTGCCCTCGACGCAGGACAGATGGGGGGCCGCCGGGATACCGGTGGTCTCCATGCAGCGCTTGACCGTCTTGAGGGTGCCCGAGCGCGTGGTGCCGCCGGCGCCGAAGGTCACCGAGAAGAAGGCCGGGCCGAGTTCGGCGAGCCGGGCCCGGGCCTCGTCGAGCCGGGCCTCGCCCTTCGGGCCCTTGGGCGGAAAGAATTCGATGCTGTAGGAACTCTGGGATGCGTTCGTCATAAGCGTGTACCGAAGCGTTGAACCGAGTGAACGCGAAGACAGTGCATAAAAGCCGGCCCGCACGTGGCGGGCCGGTTTCGCGTGCCGAATGTCGGCCGAAAGCGGCCGGCTGCCCGCCTTAGTAGCGGTAGTGATCCGGCTTGTAGGGGCCTTCGACGGGCACGCCGAGGTAGTCCGCCTGGGTCTGCGACATCTTCGTGAGTTTGGCGTTGACGCGTTCCAGATGGAGCGCGGCGACCTTCTCGTCCAGATGCTTGGGCAGTACGTAGACCTCGTTGTTGTAGCGGTCCCTGTGGTTCCAGAGCTCGATCTGGGCCAGCACCTGGTTGGTGAAGGAGTTGGACATCACGTAGCTCGGATGGCCCGTGGCACAGCCCAGGTTCACCAAGCGACCCTCGGCCAGCAGGATGATCTTCTTGCCGTCGGGGAAGGTGATGTGATCGACCTGCGGCTTGATCTCCTCCCACTCGTACTGCTCGAGCGCGGCCACGTCGATCTCGTTGTCGAAGTGACCGATGTTGCAGACGATCGCCTCGTTCTTCATGCGCTTGAGGTGATCGTGGTTGATCACGTGGTAGTTGCCGGTGGCGGTCACGAAGATGTCCGCCTGCTCGACCACGCCCGGGTCTTCCAGATCCACCACGCGCAGGCCTTCCATGGCCGCCTGCAGCGCGTTGATCGGGTCGATCTCGGTGACGCAGACCGTGGCACCCAGGCCGCGCAGCGACTGCACGCTGCCCTTGCCGACGTCGCCGTAGCCGCAGACGATGGCGACCTTGCCGGCGACCATGACGTCGGTGGCGCGCTTGATGCCGTCGACCAGCGATTCACGACAGCCGTAGAGGTTGTCGAACTTCGACTTGGTGACCGAGTCGTTGACGTTGATCGCCGGGAAGGTCAGGCCGCCTTCCTTGGCCATGTGGTACAGGCGATGCACGCCGGTGGTCGTCTCCTCGGAGACGCCGGTGATGGCCTTGCCCAGCTTGGTGTAGAAGTCCGGCTGTTCGGACAGCCGCTGCTTCATCACCTTGAACAGCGCCTTCTCCTCGTTCGAGCCCGGGTTGTCGAGCAGCGAGGGATCCTCGGTCGCCTTCACGCCGAAGGTCGCCAGCGTGGTGGCGTCGCCGCCGTCGTCGAGGATCAGGTTCGGCAGGCCGCCGTCGTGCCAGTCCATGATGGCGTGGATGTACTCCCAGTACTCTTCCTGGGTCTCGCCCTTGTAGGCGTAGACCGGAATGCCGCGCTCGGCGATGGCCGCGGCGGCGTGGTCCTGCGTGGAGAACACGTTGCAGGACGCCCAGCGAATGTCCGCGCCCAGGGCGGCCAGCGTCTCGATCAGCACGGCGGTCTGGATCGTCATGTGGAGGGCGCCGGCGATGCGCGCGCCCTTGAGCGGCTGCGAGTCGCCGAATTCCTCGCGCAGGGCGACGAGCCCCGGCATTTCGGTCTCGGCAATCTCGATCTCGCGCCGGCCCCAGGCCGCGAGCGAGATATCGGCAACGACGTAATCCTGACCCATCTTTTCGGCAGGTGCACTCATGTTGGTCTGTCTCCTGGTGAAATCGGAAAGCGGCCGCGGTGCGCGACGGGCCGAAAGGCCCGTCCGCTACCGGCGGCCGGAATAGGGCGGCGGTTCAGGCCGCCTGCAGGCCGGCGTCCTTGGCCAGCGCCTCGGCCTTGTCGGTGCGCTCCCAGGGCAGGTCGACGTCCTCGCGACCGAAGTGCCCGTAGGCGGCGGTCGGGTAGTAGATCGCACGCTGCAGCTCGAGCATCGTCAGGATGCCGTAGGGGCGCAGATCGAAGTGATCGCGGATGAGCTTGGTGAGCTTCTCGTCGTCGACCTTGCCGGTACCGAAGGTCTCGACCCAGATCGAGGTCGGCTCGGCCACGCCGATGGCGTACGACAGCGCGACTTCGCACTTCGAGGCCAGGCCCGCGGCGACCACGTTCTTGGCGACGTAGCGCGCGGCGTAGGCCGCGGAACGGTCGACCTTGGACGGGTCCTTGCCGGAGAAGGCACCGCCGCCGTGACGGGCCATGCCGCCATAGGTGTCGACGATGATCTTGCGGCCGGTCAGACCGGCATCGCCCAGCGGGCCGCCGACTTCGAACTTGCCGGTCGGGTTGATGTGGACCGTCGGGTTATCGGTCAGCCAGTCGCCGATCACCGGCTTGATGATCTCTTCCTGAACGGCGTCCTTGAGGTCCGCCTGGCTGAT
Source organism: Salinisphaera orenii subsp. halophila YIM 95161 (assembly GCF_003732545.1). GTDB lineage: Bacteria > Pseudomonadota > Gammaproteobacteria > Nevskiales > Salinisphaeraceae > Salinisphaera > Salinisphaera orenii_A. The sequence continues at coordinate 97,976 of NZ_AYKF01000077.1, forward strand.
CTCGGGATCGTGCTGGGTCGACAGCACGACGGCGTTGATCGCGGCCGGCTTGCCGTTCTCGTACTCGAAGGTCACCTGGGATTTGGCGTCCGGACGCAGCCAGTCCAGCTTGCCGGACTTCATCAGCTCGGCCTGCTTGCGCACCAGCCGGTGGGCATAGGTGATCGGGGCGGGCATGAGCACGTCCGTCTCGTCACAGGCGTAGCCGAACATCAGGCCCTGGTCGCCGGCGCCCTGTTCCTTGGGGTCGCCGCGGTCGACGCCCTGGTTGATGTCCGCCGACTGCTCGCCGAGGACATTCATGACCGCACAGGTGTCGGCGTCAAACCCCATGTCCGAGTCCGTGTAGCCGATGTCGCGCACGGTATCGCGCACGATCTTCTCGACCGGCACATTGACCTTCTTGCTCTCGTCGGTCTTGATCTCGCCGAAGACCATGACGAAGCCGGTCTTGCAGGCCGTCTCGCAGGCGACCTTGGCGGTCGGGTCCTGCTCGAGGTAGGCGTCGAGAATCGCATCCGACACCTGGTCGGACAGTTTGTCGGGATGACCGCCGGTGACGGATTCCGACGTGAACAAGTAGCGACTCATTGGCAATATCTCCCTATCCGGATGAACGGATGGCAGTATACGTAAGACGCGCCGGACTTGCATGTCCGGGGTCGAACCCGGTCGCGTTCTGCCGTCGCCGATGACGGCGGCAGGCCCGATGGCTACTGCGATTGCGCGGTCTCGGCGGTCGGGCGATCGCGCGCCAGAGCATCCCGAAAAGCACGTTCGTCTGCGCGGTCAGCGGGGATTGTCCGGGGTGCAGCGGGTGCTTCTGTATGAGTCGGGCGAGTACGCCGCAGATGCTAGCGGCCCACCGCCACGCCCGTCCCGTTCGTCGAGGGTGCTTGGCTGATGCCTTCTTTCTGCCGCATTGGCGGGCCGCATCCGCCGAGGCAAGAGCGCTGCTGGCCGAGACGGATGTTGTACGACATTCGTGCTCACACCGGCGTCGAGCGCAGGCCGGGGCCCGAATCGCCGTGTGCGATTTGCTTGATCAGCCCAGCGCTTGGCTATCCGCTGTCTTGGATAGCCGCAAATCATCTACGGCGGGGTTGGGCCGGTATCGGCGAGCGGCTAGACTGCATGCGATCCAACCAGACAAGGAACCGACCATGTCGCTGACCGACTCAACCATGATGCCGCTGGGCACGCCGGCGCCCGATTTCGCCCTGCCGGACACGGTTTCCGGCCAGACCACGACGTTTGCCGATGTCGCCGGTGAGAACGGCACCGTGGTGCTGTTCATCTGCAACCACTGTCCCTACGTGATCCACATCATCGACGAGCTCGTGAAGGTGGCCGAGCGCTACCAGCCGCAGGGCATCGGTTTCGTCGCGATCTCCTCGAACGACGTCAGTGAGCGTCCCGAGGACGGGCCCGAGCACATGGCCACCTTCGCCGAAGAGAAGGGCTTCATCTTTCCCTATCTCTACGACGAGAGCCAGTCCGTGGCCAAGGCCTACGACGCGGTGTGCACGCCGGACCTGTTCGTCTTCGACGCCGACGGCAAGTGCGCCTACCGCGGGCAGTTCGACGAATCCCGCCCCAGGAGCAGCATCCCGGTCACCGGGGCCGATCTGCGTGCCTCGCTCGATGCGCTGCTCGACGGCGACATGATTCCGGCCGACGTGCAGGTGCCCAGTCAGGGCTGCAGCATCAAATGGAAAGCCGCCTGACGGAAAGGCTCGCGGGTGGCCTGACTCAGGCGGCCCGCGATTTCGGCATCAGTCGGGACAGGATCGACCAGTAGCGTTCCGGTGCGGTGCGGGCGACGGCCGCGAGTGCCACGGCGTCGGCGCCGATCAGGCAGCGGCCGCGCCGGCGGGCGAGATCCTTGAGAATCTTGGCCGCCGCCTGGTCGGGCGTGGTGCGGGCGATGCGATCGAAAAAACCCGTCGCCCGCTCGTGGTCGGTGCCGCCGTCCGGGCCCACATAGAAGCGTGCGGTGCGGGCGATGTTGGTCCGGATGCCGCCCGGATGCACGCACATCACATGGATATTGCTGCCGGCCATTTCGTGGCGCAGCGCCTCGGTGAAGCCGCGCACCGCGAACTTGCTGGCATTGTAGGTGCCCTGGGTGGGCACGCTGATGATGCCGAACACGCTGGAGACGTTGATGAGGGCGGCGCTGTCGCGCTCGCGCAGCAGTGGCAGGAAGGCCTTGGTACCGTGGACCACGCCCCAGAAGTTGATGCCCATGATCCACTCGAAGTCGTCGTAGCGACTGTCCTCGATGGTCTGGGCATGGGCGACGCCGGCGTTGTTGATCACGACATCGACGCCGCCGAAGCGCGTGGCCACCTGGTCGCGAAACGCTTCGACGGCGCCGCGATCGGCCACGTCCACGTGGGCGGTGAGCACCTCGGCTCCGTCACAGGCGGCGGCCGTCTCGGCCAGACCGGTGTCGTTGACGTCGCACAGCGCCAGCCGCGCCCCGCGCCGCGCGCTCTCGAGCGCGAGGCTGCGCCCGATGCCGGAACCGGCGCCGGTGATGACGACGATGCGTGACTTGAGTGTCTTCATGGGTCCGTCCTCGAATGCCGGTGTGGCCGCGGTAGAGGGGCGTGCTCGACGCGTGAAGTGACAACGTATAGTTTCAAATTACTTTTGACAATATTTCATGTCAACATGAAGCCATGAGCAATACTCGCGATTCGAGCAACGCTGGGCGCGCCTACGCCGGGCGCACGCTGGACGAGCGTCGACGCCGGCGTCGCGCGCAGTTCGTGGACGCCGGCATCGCCGTGTTCGGGCGCGAGGGCTATCGCGCGGCGACCGTCAAGGCGCTGTGCCGCGAGGCCGGCCTGACCGAGCGCTATTTCTACGAATCCTTCGGCAGTAGCGAAGTCCTGTTCGCCGAGGTCTACAAGACGCTCGTCGGCCGGCTGCAGGACGACGTCGTCGCCGCCATCGATGCGGCCCCGCGCGAGCCGGAGGCCGCCGCCCGCGCGGGCCTCCGGGTGTTCTTCGAGACGATGCAGGTCGAGCCGGGCACGGCCCGGATCCTGCTGATCGAGATCTTCGGCATCAGCGGCGAGATCGACCGGCTCTACCGGGCGACCACGCACAACTTCACCCGCATGCTGCAGGAGCTGGTCAGCACCATCTTTCCGCTGCAGCACGGCCGCGACACCGATACCGGCATCATCTACACCGGGCTGGTGGGCTCGACCATCCATATCGCCATGTACTGGACGCTCAACGATTATCACGATCCGCTCGAGGTGGTCGTGGAGTCGAGCCTGGCCCTGTACGTGGCGGTGGCGCGCCAGTTCGCCGGCGAGACGCCCTGACGGCCGCTCCGGGCGGCGGTCGACCGCGACCGCCGCCGCGGAGACGCGCGCGTCAGTGATGGGTGGCGTAGGCGGCCTCGGCGTCGTCGACCAGTTCGTCCAGTTCGGCCAGCAGATGAGCGTTGTTCTGCTGCCACGGATGGAAGCTGTACTGGAAATAGGACAGCCACTCCGGAATCATGCGCCGGATGAAGCCGGGTTTGCCCAGCATGAAGTTGGCGAGCTTGAGATGGCCGCGCCAGCCCTGTTTGCGGCAGTTCTCGTCGGCCCGGCTCATCTGCCAGTAGAAGCTCATCAACACCGGCCAGAATATGGCCGTGGCCAGCGTCATCGCCAGGGTGCGTTCGGCCCAGTTGCGCGGCCCGCGGCCGATGCATTTCTCGTAGACGTTGTAGGCGACGGCCTTGTGCTCGACTTCCTCGAGTGCATGCCAGCGCCACATGCGCTCGAAGTCCTCCTGCGAGCCGTGCATCATCTCCGGGTAGCGCAGCAGCATGTCGCCCATGAGAGCCGTGTAGTGCTCGAGTGCAATCGTGGCGGCCAGCGGCATGGACTTCGGCGTGTTCTGCTTGATCCAGTCGAGCAGGCGCCAGGTGAAGGCGTCGAGCTTGTGGGCCGGCAGGCCGGCGTTTTCCATCAGCTCGTTGTACTCGATGTGCTCGCGCGAATGCATCGCCTCCTGGCCGATGAAGGCGGTCGCGGCCTTCTTGAGATCCGGGTCGGGAATCTCGTCGCGATAGCTTCGGATCGCGTCGATGAACATGCGCTCGCCGGCGGGGAACAGCAGCGACAGGGCGTTCATGAACTGGGTGACGTTCGGGCCTTCCTTGTGCCAGTCGCAGATACGCTCGCCCGGCGGCACGAAGTGCAGATCGCGCCGCTCGGGCATCACGTTCACGCTGTCGCTGTGCGGAATCTCGCGTTCGGCGTGGGGGGCTTCTTGGCGACATCGGATGCGTTCTTGCTCATGTCATCCTCCTGGGGTGGATTCGGGGTCGCGGGGATCTCGTGGATAGACCGTCCTTCGGCTCAGGCGGCCTTGTGTTCGGCGTAGGCGGCTTCGGCGTCGTCGACGAGTTCGTCGATCTCGGCGAGTAGATCGGCGTTGTTCTGCTGCCACGGATGGAAGCTGTATCTGAAGTAGGCGAGATACTCGGGCAGCAGCCTGCGCAGATAGCCGGGTTTGCCGAGCATGAAATTCGCGAGATGCAGGTGCCCGCGCCAGCCGGCCTCGCGACAGGCCGGGTCGGCGGCGGCCAGGCGGCGATAGAACATCATCACGTGCGGCCAGAACGTGGCCGTGGTCGTGAGCATGATCGCGCTGCGCATGGCGTAGGCTTTGGGCCCGCGGCCGACGCATTTTTCGTAGACATCAAACGCCACGGCCTTGTGTTCGACTTCCTCGAGCGCGTGCCAGCGCCACATGCGCTCGTAGTCTTCCTGTGAGCCGGCCATCTGTTCGGGATGGCGCAACAGGGTGTCGCCCATGAGCGCGGTGAAATGCTCGAGCGCGATGGTCATCAGCAGCGGCGTGACCTTGCTGCTGTGTTTCTTCACGTATTCGGTATGCGCCCAGACCTGGGCATCCAGCTCGCTGGCCGGCAGGCCGGCCGCATCCATGAGCTGGTTGTACTCGATGTGCTCGCGCGAATGCATGGCTTCCTGGCCGATGAACGCGGTGGCCGCCTTGCGCAGGTCGGGGTCCGGAATCTCGTCGCGATAGGCGCGTACGGCGTCGATGAACATGCGCTCGCCGGCCGGAAAGAACAGCGAGAGCGCGTTCATGAACTGGGTCACGTTCGGCCCGGCCTGGTGCCAGTCGCAGATGCGATCGCCCGGCGGCAGGAAATGCAGGTCGCGCCGCTCGGGCATGACCGGGCCGCTGCAGCCTTCGGCATGCGGGGCGAGTTCGATGGTCGCCTCATCCATGGGATGCCTCCGGGGGTCGATGGGCGGGAGATTCCGGCTTATGACCCGTTTGCGGGACCGGGGCCGGGTCCGGGTGCGCGGCGACGTGGCCTCGAGCGAACGCACGGCAATGATCGGCGACGGTGTCCGGGTGGGTCTGGATCGCCCAGTGCGCGGCGTCGATGCGCACGACCTCGAGGTCGGCCACCCAGCGCCCCAGATCGTCTACAAAACCTGGTCCGACAAAGGCGTCGCGTTGCGGTACGACGATCTGCACCGGGCAGCGCGCGCGGCGATCGCGCGGGCACATGAGTCGGGGCAGCATGTTGGCGCGATAGAGCTTTGCGCCGTGGGCGCCGTCGCGTGCCAGGGTGGCGCTCGTGGGCAGGCGCTCGCCCTCTAGCGCGGCGAGCGTGTGCGGCCAGCGCGCGCCGAGCGGCCCGTGCCACGCCAACTGCGGCAGCAGCGGGACGTGCAGGGCCGCGATGTACCACGACTTGCGGAGTTGGCGCCGCAGCCCCGACGGATCCGACCGCCGCTGCGCGCGCAGCCAGTGGCCGGCGTGATCGAGGCAGGGACCGGAAATCGAGGTGAAGCCGGCGAGCCGACCTGCGAACGCCGGGTCGGTGACGACCTCCCAGCTCTGGATCGAGCCCCAGTCGTGGCCGACGAGGTGCACCGGCGCGTCGGGGCTGGCCCAGTCGATCACGGCGATCAGGTCGGCGGCCAGGCGTGACAGTCGATAGGCGCGGGTGGGGCGCGGCCGCGCCGAGGCCCCGGCGCCGCGCACGTCGAAGCTGACGCAGTGGAAGTCGTCGGCGAGGCGGTCGATCACGCGGTCCCAGACCGCGTGGGTGTCCGGGTAGCCGTGCACGAACACCAGCGTGGGGCGGTCGGGCTCGCCGCGCGCGAACACGGCGAGATCGACGCCGTCGCTCCGGATGGTGGCGCGATGCGTGTTCCGTTCGCTGTTCGAGCGGCTGAGCGTATTCGGCATTTCTTCGTTTGATGTAATCGTTACATCAAACGATGTCACAAATGACGCGGTGCCGCAACTTACCCAGCGCTATTCTTCCAAGTCGCTGAAATCAGGACATTACGATCCGACGACGTCCAGGGCGTGCAGCCATCTCGCACGCGTCCGTGCCAAGCGCTGGCCTGCCGCAAGGCGAGGTGTCGTGCGGTCACGCTGTGCAACCCTGCCGTAACGCTGGACTGCACCTTGTCGCTCTCATCGACGCCGGTCCCGAAAGCTCGGGGCGGCCCTGCAATAACCGTGGGCGACCGGCGGCGTTGCAAGCCTGGGTCGTGGCATGCCCAGAGCCGGCGGCTCGGGCCCTGGCAGATACGATTGGCGGCCTTGAACGCGGCGCGCGAGTGAAACGGGGCCTAGCGCGGGTCGTGTCGGTGTTCCATCAGCAGCGCCAGACGATCCCCGAGGTGCTGATCGGCGGCCTTGGCCATGGCGCGGGCGACCTCGGGCAGCACGGCCATCTCCACGAGCGGACGGAAACGCCAGATCAGATCGGCCAGGGCGGGCATGTCGTCGGCCGGCGGTAGCTGGCCCTCGCCGTAGCGGTCGAACACGTGCTTGGCCACCAGTCTGACCATCTCGTCGGCCGCCTGCTCGACGTTGCTGCGCAGATAGGCGACCACTTCCAGCATGTCCTCCAGCGGTATGCCCGCGGCGACGAGTTCCGCGCCGGCATGCAGCATGCGCGGGCTCGGCACGCGGTAACGCATGCCTTCGGGACGGATGATGTCGAGTTCGACCGCCCGTCTCAGCGCGCTGCGCGAGAAGTTGCCGCTGAATTTGCGCAGCAGCTCGGCCATGGTGACGTAGTCCGGGACCTCGTCCGACCAGGGGCTGGCCACGGCCGTCTCCAGGCCCAGCAGATGGCCGATGTCGTTGCCGCGCTCCCAGCTCTCGATCAGCTCCCCGATATTGGCCAGGGTGTAGCCGCGTTCGAGCAGCCGGTTGATGATGCGCAGGCGCGAGAAATGGGCGTCGTTGTAGATGCCCTTGCGGCCCCGGCGCTCCGGTGGCGGCAGCAGGCCGCGATCCTGGTAGGCGCGGATATTGCGCACGGTGGTGCCGGTCTCGCGGGCGAGCGCGTCGATGGAGAATTCCTGGGGCGCCGGCGTGTCGGCGGTCTCGGACGGCGTGGGGGCAGAACTCATGGCGAAAGAATAGCCCGCCGGGTCAACGACGTCATCCGTGGCGGGCCCTCACGCGCAGCATGCCGCGTGGGCCGACCGCCATGCGGCGATGTCCTCGATGGTGAGGACAGGCATGCCGCTTGCGCGGGCGTATCGGTCGATGTCGGCGTTGCCGGCCATCGTGCCGTCGTCGTTCATCAGTTCGCAGAGCACGGCGGCGGGTTTCAGCCCGGCAAGCACGGCGAGGTCGACCGACCCTTCGGTATGGCCGCGGCGTTCGAGCACGCCGCCGTCGCGGGCACGCAGCGGGAACACATGCCCGGGGCTGACGATGCGGCGGCGACCCTCGAGCGAGTCCAGTGCGGCGCCGATGGTGGTCACGCGATCCGCGGCGGATACGCCGGTGGTCACGCCGTCGGCGGCCTCGATCGAGACGGTGAAGCCGGTGCGATGGCGGGCGCGGTTGTCACGCACCATCGGCGCCAGGTCGAGCTCGTCCACGTAGGCGCCGGCCAGGCAGAGACACACGATGCCGCTGCCGTTGCGGATCATGCGCACCATGCTGTCGTGCTGCAGGGTTTCCGCGGGCGCGACGATGTCGGCCTCGTTCTCGCGGTCGGCGTCGTCTAGCAACAGCACGGGCCGGCCGTCGCGGAACGCGGCCACGGCAGCGGCGAGTCGGGGATGATCCTGGGGGTCGATCGATGGCATGAAACGTCCTCGGGCGAAAGAGTCAACGTTTCAGGGCAGGCCGTGCCGCGTGTGCGTCGCGCAGGCGCGCAGGTCTTCTTTCATCCGGACTGTGACCGTCGGCTCTGGCATCGCACCAGATCTGCTGACCTTCGAGGGAATCTCGAAGCGCTCGCGGGCTCGTCGAACATCGACATACCGCCGGTGGGGAATCGCACCCCGCCCTGAAGACGAGCGCGATTATAGCCGATGGCCGGGTCGAGCGACAGGCGGCTGCTAGCATGCCGCCTGGACATGCAGGGGGAATGTGATGCCGATCGAGAGCAAGCTGCCGGGTGTGGGCACCACTATATTCAGCGTCATGACCGAGCTGGCGCGAACCCACGAGGCCGTGAATCTCGGGCAGGGGTTTCCCGACTTCCCGCCGCCGGCCCGGCTGACCGAAGCACTGGCGCGGGCGGTCGCCGACGGCCATAACCAGTACCCGCCCGGCATCGGCGTGGCGGCGCTGCGCGAACAGATCGCGGCCCAGACCGCGGCACGCGACGGGCGCGCGGCCGACCCGGCGACCGAGATCACCGTGACCTCCGGCGCGACCGAGGCAATCTTCGCAGCCATCGCCGCCGTGGTTCGCGCCGGCGATGAGGTGATCGTGCTCGATCCGGCCTACGACTGCTACGGCCCGGCGATCGCGCTCCAGAACGCGCGGGCGGTGCACGTGCCGCTGTTACCGCCGTCGTTCGCGATCGACTGGCAGCGATTGGCCGACGCGATCACGCCGCGCACCCGGATGCTGATCGTCAATACGCCGCACAACCCGACCGGCGCGGTATTGTCCGCGGCGGACCTCGAGGCGCTCGCCGGGGTGCTGCGCGATACCGAGATCGTGCTGCTGTCGGACGAGGTCTATGAGCACATGGTCTTCGACGGCACGATCCACCAGAGCGTGTCGCGGCACGCGGAACTGGCCGAGCGCAGCTTCGTGATCGGCTCCTTCGGCAAGACCTATCACTGCACCGGCTGGAAGATCGGCTACTGCGTGGCGCCGCCCGCGCTCACCGCGGAACTGCGTCGAATCCACCAGTACCTGACTTTCGCGAGTTTCGCCCCCGCCCAGCACGCCCTCGCCGAGATGCTGGCGTTCGAGCCCGAGCATCACCGCGGGCTGGCCGCGTTCTATCAGGCCCGGCGCGATCGCTTCCGCGAGCTGCTGGCCGCCACGCCGCTGCGGCTGCTGGACGTGCCCGGCGGCTATTTCCAGCTCGTGGACTATCGGGACGTGCGCGATGTCGATGATGCCTGCTTCTGTCAGTGGCTCGTGCGTGAGGCGGGCGTCGTCGGCGTGCCGCTGTCGCCGTTCTATGAATCGCCGCCGGACAATCGGCTGCTGCGGCTGTGTTTCGCCAAGCGAGACGCGACGCTCGAGGCCGCTGCGGCCCGGCTGGCGCGGCTGCAGGCCAACGGTTGACGTGTCCGGCCGGCGGTCGTGCCGAAACGGTCGCCTGATGCGACGCGCCGGCGCTTTCGGTCGTTCTGGCGGCCCGCGAATGACGAACGGACGGGCCGGGAGGCGGGGGTGGTGCCGACCCGGCAAGACCGCCGCGGATCGCGCCGACCTTGCTTTGCCGCCCCGGATGCCGCGCGCCGGACGTCTCGGCAACACCGGTTCGCGGAACTCGGATGACGGGTTCCCGAGCGGTGACGCTGCGGCCGGCCGTCCGGGAGCCGTCGGTTAGCCGTGTCGCAGCTCGGCCCGGCCCGCGAAGGGCCGGGGCCGAACCGCGCGGATGCTAGTCGTCGGAGGAGTCCCCGTCGCCGAGCTGGTCGCCGCTGCGCGTGAGGGTGCCGTTCGTGCCGTTGGGGAAGAAGCCGCCCATGCCGGCTTCCTCAGGCGTGAGGTAGACGATGTTGTGGACCTGCTGCGGTGTGCGACTGAAGGCCAGACCGTTGCCGTCGGTGGGCACGATGTTCGTTGCGTCGTAATCGTTGCCGTTGAGCGAGACGGTGGTGGTCGAGATGCCCTGGTCGATGTCGTCATCGCCGTCGAGGCTGTCGCGGGCACCGGAGATCATGTTGATCACGTCCTCGACGGTGACGTCGCCGGCCACGGTCTCGTCCATGCGAGCGGTGAGCACGGTGCGTACCAGTCCGGCGTGATAGGCCTCGACGCCGAGCAGACCCGCGGCGGCGGTGAGAAAATCGCGGTTGCGGATGAACTGGGCGCCGCCCTTGTAGGCGCTGACGCCGACGTCCTCGAAAATGAACGCGCCGATGAGGAAATTCAGCGGATTCGCGAACGGGTCGAATTCGATTCCGAGCGCGGCCATGCCCGCGGCGTTGAAGGCGTCGGTGAAGTTGATGCGGGGTCGTGCGACCGCGCCGCCGCCGAGCGCACCGCGCAGGAACTGCACGTGATCGCGTTCGTCGGCCGCGATCTCGGCGGCATAGCGGCCGATCAGCGGTTCGCCGCTGAAATCGACCTGGCGGCCGCCCACGACATCGCCCGGCGAGCCGTTGCCGTCGATGCTGTCGTCGCCCAGCCCCATGCCGGTGACCGCCCTTAGATAGAACTCCGCTTCGAGGTACTCGAGGTTCAGCGCGAAGTTCAGCACCGCCTGATCGCCGGGCCCGTCGATCACGACCGCGTCGTCGTCCTGGCCGATGGCGACGCCGTCGTGATCGTCGCTGCAGGCGGCCAGCAGTGAACTGCCGACCAGCCCGGCCGAGAACATGCCCGTGTTGGCCAGGAATCGGCGGCGCGACGAACTGATCGGCCGCCCGGTCCGGGCGCTGATGATGTGTTTCGTGGCGTGGTCTGTCTCGTCGGTCATGACGACCCCCTCCGGATCTCGTGAGTGACGAGCCGCCGCCTGCCGCAGCGTTATCGAGTCGTGTCAGGCGTCGTGCGCGTCGGGATATGCCAGTTGTCTTTCGGTGCTCTTGGTGTCCGCCGCTGCCCGGCTACCGCAGTCTGTGTTGTCAGGGGTGGGTAATCCGGATATCGGCTCGATTCGACGCTAGCACGAGCGCAAGGCGGCCCATACGCGTTCGAACGCAGGCTTTTCAAGGCATCGATAACCCCGGTTATTCATGCCTCGGTTCATATAATGGGAAAAATATCCCAAATATTTGATAACGATTACTTTTATTTTTCGTTTGGCATTCGTTTGTCTTATCGTTTCGAGCGCATCGAAAACAAATTTAAATGCATGATTCCGCAGGGTGCGGCGCGAGCGATGGCCGATCCGCGCCGGCGGCGATGCGCTCGAAACCCAATGGCCGCTCGGGTCGCGGACCGATCATTCATATTGCCGGGGGGCGCCCTTTGGTAGACAATGGCCGGCCTTTGTCAAGCTGCGCCGGAGGATAGCGATGCCTGCCCGTCGTGATCTCGCCAACGCCATCCGAATCCTGGCCATGGACGCCGTCCAGCAGGCCAACTCCGGTCATCCGGGCATGCCCATGGGCATGGCCGATATCGCCGAAGTGTTGTTCAACGACCATCTGCGGATGAATCCGGGCAACCCGGACTGGGTCGACCGCGATCGCTTCCTGCTGTCCAACGGCCACGGGTCGATGCTGCAGTACGCGGCGCTCCATCTGACCGGCTACGAGCTTTCGCTGGACGACATCAAGCGCTTCCGCCAGCTCCATTCGAAGACGCCGGGGCATCCCGAGAATTTCATGACGCCCGGGGTCGAGACGACCACGGGGCCGCTCGGCCAGGGGCTGGCCAACGCCGTCGGCATGGCGCTGGCCGAGGCCGCGCTGGCGAGTCGTTTCAACAAGGACGATGCGACGCTGGTCGATCACCACACCTGGTGTTTCGCGGGTGACGGCTGCCTGATGGAGGGCATCTCGCATGAGGCCTGCTCGCTCGCCGGTACGCTGGGCCTGGGCAAGCTGATCGTGTTCTACGACGATAACGGCATCTCCATCGACGGCGAGACGCGCGGCTGGTTCACCGAGGATGTGCCGGCCCGCTTCGAGGCCTATGGCTGGCAGGTGGTGCGCAAGGTCGACGGCCACGATCCGGAAGAGATCAACACCGCGATCGAGACGGCCAAGAAGGAGACGACGCGGCCGACGCTGATCTGCTGCCGCACGGTCATCGGCTGGGGCGCGCCCAGCATGCAGGGCACGGCCGGCGTGCACGGCGCGGCGCTGGGCGACGACGAGATCGCCGCCGCGCGCGCCGAGCTGGGCTGGTCCGACGAGACCCGCTTCGCGATCCCGGACGAGATCTACGCCGCCTGGGACAAGCGTCAGGCCGGCGCCGATGCCGAGCGGGACTGGCTGGCCACACACAAGACCTATGCCGAGAAATACCCCGAGGACGCGGCCGAGTTCTCGCGTCGGATGGCCGGTCAGATGCCGCGCAACTGGTCGGCGCTGTGCCGCGAGTTCATCGAACACACCCAGTCCAGCGGCAAGCGCACCGCCACCCGCAAGTCGTCGAAGGCCACCATCGGCGCCTATGCGGCGGGGCTGCCCGAACTGTTCGGCGGCTCGGCCGATCTGTCCGGCTCCAACGGCACCGATTTCGACGGCCACAAGCCGATCGCGGCGGGGGATTTCAGCGGCAACTATCTGTACTACGGCGTGCGCGAGTTCGCCATGACCGCCATCACCAACGGCATGAGCCTGCACGGCGGTTTCACGCCCTTCGGCGGTACGTTCCTGACCTTTTCCGACTACGCCCGCAACGCCGTGCGCATGGCCGCGCTCATGCGCTCGCGCAACATCCTGGTCTATACGCACGATTCCATCGGCCTCGGCGAGGACGGGCCCACCCACCAGGCGGTCGAACATGTGGCGAGCCTGCGCCTGATCCCGAATCTGCACGTCTGGCGCCCGGGTGACGACGTGGAGGTGGCCGTGGCCTGGCAGGCCGCGATCGAGCGCGCCAACGGCCCCACCGCGCTCGCGCTGTCGCGCCAGGATGTCGATCACCAGGACCGCGATGCCGACCAGCTGGCCGCGATCGCACGCGGCGGCTATGTGCTGCGCGAGCCGGCCGACGCGGCCCGGGCACTGGTCATCGCCACCGGCTCGGAGCTCGAACTCGCGGTCGCGGCGGCCCGGACGCTCGAGGGCGAGGGCATCGCCGTTCGCGTGGTGTCCATGCCGTGCCTGGAACTGTTCAACGCCCAGAGCGCGGCGTATCGCGCCTCGGTGCTGCCGGCGGAGATCACCGCGCGGGTGGCCGTCGAGGCCGGCGTGTCCGATCCCTGGTATCGGCTCGTGGGCGCCAACGGGCGCGTGATCGGCGTGGACGATTTCGGTGCCTCGGCCCCCGGGGACGAGGTCTACAGACACTTCGGCCTGACCGCGGATGCGGTGGCCGAAGCGCTTCGCGAGCAGGTCCGGGGCTAGCGCCCGGGCCATTCTTTAATCCTGTTCCAGTCCAGAGGTGAATATGGCAGTCAAAGTAGGGATCAACGGTTACGGTCGCATCGGGCGCAACGTGCTGCGTGCGCTCTATGAAGGCGCGCACCAGAACGACATGGAGATCGTGGCGATCAACGATCTCGGGGATGCGAGCACCAACGCCCATCTGACCCAGTACGACACCGCGCACGGCCGCTTTCCGGGCGAAGTCTCGGTCGAGGGCGACGACCTCGTGATCGACGGCCACCGGATCAAGGTGCTGGCCGAGCGCAATCCGGCCGATCTGCCCTGGGGCGATCTCGGCGTGGACATCGTGCTCGAGTGCACCGGCCTGTTCGCCAGCGAGGAGAAGGCCAGCGCCCATCTGAAGGGCGGCGCGAAGAAGGTGCTGATCTCGGCGCCGGCCGGCGACATCAAGACCATTGTCTACGGCGTCAACCACGAGTCGATCGACGCGAATGACAAGGTCATTTCCAACGCCTCCTGCACGACCAACTGCCTGGCGCCGCTGGTCAAGCCGCTGCACGACGCCTTCGGGCTCGAGTACGGGCTGATGAACACGATCCACTCGTACACCAACGACCAGGTGCTGTCGGACGTCTATCACAAGGATCTGCGTCGCGCCCGCAGCGCCACCCAGAACATGATCCCGACCCAGACCGGTGCGGCCAAGGCCGTGGGCCTGGTGCTGCCCGAGCTCAACGGCAAGCTCGACGGCTTCGCCGTGCGCGTGCCCACGATCAACGTCTCGTTCGTGGACCTGACCGCCCAGGTGTCGAAGGAGACCTCGGTCGACGAGGTCAACGCCGTGCTGAAGCAGGCCGCCGAAGGCCCGCTCAAGGGCGTGCTGGCCTACAGCGAGGCGGAGCTCGTCTCCCAGGACTTCAACCACACCACGGTGTCCTCGACGGTGGATGCGCCGCTGACCAAGGTCGCCGGCGGCAAGCTGATCAAGGTCTGCTCCTGGTACGACAACGAATGGGGCTTCTCCAATCGCATGCTCGACACCGCGCTGGCGCTGGCCAAGGCCGGCTAGAGCGGACGTACAACAACAATGACCGAGGAAAGCGACATGGCTGCGATGCTCAGAATGGAAGACGTGGATCTTCGCGGCAAGCGGGTGCTGATCCGGCAGGATCTCAACGTGCCGTTCGTGGGCGGCGAGGTCAGTTCCGCCGGCCGTCTCAAGGCGTCCGTACCCACGCTCAAGGCCGCGCTGGCCGCGGGCGCGCGGGTCATGGTCATGTCGCACCTCGGGCGTCCGAAGGAGGGCGAGCCGGACAGCGAGCACAGCCTCGCACCGGTGGCGGAGTATCTCTCCGAGCTGCTGCGCCAGGAGGTGCGTCTGGTCGGTGACTGGCTCGACGGCGTGGACGTCGGCGAGGGCGAGATCGTCATGTGCGAGAACGTCCGCTTCAACGTCGGCGAGAAGGCCAACGACGAGACCCTGTCGCGACGGATGGCGGCACTCTGCGATGTCTTCGTGATGGACGCGTTCGGTACGGCGCACCGGGCCCAGGCCTCGACCGAGGGCGTGGCCCGCTACGCCCCGGTGGCCTGTGCCGGGCCGCTGCTCGCGGCCGAAGTGGAGTCGCTGCGGGCCGCGATGCTCGATCCGAAGCGGCCGCTGGTGGTGATCGTCGGCGGCTCCAAGGTATCGAGCAAGCTCGAGCTGCTGGAGAGCCTGGCCAATGTCGCCGATCAGCTGATCGTGGGCGGCGGCATCGCCAACACCTTCCTGGCCGCCGAGGGCTACGACGTCGGTGCGTCGCTGCACGAACCCGATCTCGTGGGCGCGGCGCGTCTGATCAATCGCGAGATCCAGTCGCGGGGTGGCAACATCCCGCTGCCGGTGGACGTGGTGGCGGCGACGGAGCTCTCCCCCGAGGCGCATCCGGAGGTGCGCCCGGTCGGCGAACTCGAGTCCGACGAGATGATTCTCGATGTCGGGCCGAAGACCCGGGATGCCTTCGCCGATATCCTGGTCAACGCCGCGACCATCGTCTGGAACGGGCCGGTCGGGGTGTTCGAGATCGATCAGTTCGGTGGCGGCACCCACGTGCTGGCCCGGGCGATCGCCCGCAGTTCGGCCTTTTCGATCGCCGGCGGCGGCGATACGCTGGCCGCGATCGAGAAATACCGGATCGAGGATCAGGTATCCTATATCTCGACCGGCGGCGGGGCGTTCCTCGAGTTTCTCGAGGGCAAGACGCTGCCGGCCATCGCCGTTCTCGAGGAGCGGGCCCGCGAGTTCACCGGCTGAGACGACGTCTTCGGCGCGTCGGTGCCGGTGGGTCCGGTCGGGCCCGCATGTTTTTCGACAATCGTCAGGCCTATGACTACGCAATTCACCGGTACCGAGCGCTACGTCGCCACGGACGATCTCAAGCTCGCCGTCAACGCGGTGGCCACGCTGGCCCGCCCGCTGCTGATCAAGGGGGAGCCGGGTACCGGCAAGACCTTGCTCGCCGAGGAAGTGGCGGCCGCGCTCGACAAGCCCTTCTACCAGTGGCATATCAAGTCCACGACCAAGGCACAGCAGGGCCTGTACGAGTATGACGCGGTCTCGCGCCTGCGCGATTCGCAGCTCGGCGACGAGAAGGTCCACGACATCGCCAACTACATCGTGCCCGGGCCGCTGTGGGAATGCTTCACCTGCGACACCCAGCCGGTGCTGCTGATCGACGAGATCGACAAGGCCGATATCGAGTTCCCCAACGATCTGCTGCGCGAGATCGACCGCATGGCCTTCGACGTCTACGAGACGCACCAGACGATCGAAGCCACCCATCGGCCGATCATCATCATCACCTCCAACAACGAGAAGGAACTGCCGGACGCCTTCCTGCGCCGCTGTTTCTTCCACTTCATCGCGTTTCCGGACAAGGACACGATGCGCGAGATCGTCGACGTGCACTTTCCGGACATCAAGAAGAATCTGCTCGCCGACGCGCTGGACCTGTTCTTCGACGTGCGCGAGGTGCCGGGCATCAAGAAGAAGCCCTCGACCTCCGAGCTGCTGGACTGGCTCAAGCTGCTGCTGGCCGAGGACATCCCGGCCGAGGCGCTGCACAGCCGGAATGCCAAGGACGCACTGCCGCCGCTGCACGGCGCGCTGCTCAAGAACGAGCAGGACGTGCATCTGTTCGAGCGTCTCGCGTTCATGACCCGGCGCGGCTAGTCGGCCGCGTCATCGCTCCTCCGTCTGCCGCACGGCGTCCGCCATGCTGATCGAATTCTTCTACGAACTGCGCGAGGCCGGCCTCAAGCCGTCGGTCACCGAATACATGACCCTGCTCGAGGCGCTGGAGCAGCACGTCGGCGGCATGAGCGTGGAGAACTTCTACTATCTCTCGCGCGCGACGCTGATCAAGGACGAGGCCAAGTTCGACCGTTTCGACCAGGTCTTCGGCCACTACTTCGACGGTATCCAGGCTGCCACCGAGGACCTGACCACCGATATCCCGGACGAATGGCTCGAGAAGATGAAGCAGCTCGAGCTCTCCGACGAGCAGAAGGCCCAGATCGAAGCCATGGGCGGCTGGGACAAGCTCATGGAAACGCTCAAGAAGCGCCTCGAAGAGCAGGGCGAGCGTCACGAAGGCGGCAGCAAATGGATCGGCACGGCGGGTACGTCGCCGTTCGGTGCCTATGGCTTCAATCCCGAAGGCATCCGCATCGGTCAGGACGGCTCGCGCCATCGGCGTGCGGTCAAGGTCTGGGACAAGCGCGAATTCGCGAACCTGGACGGCAGCCAGGAGATCGGCACCCGCAACATCAAGATGGCGCTGCGCAAGCTGCGTCGCTTCGCCCGCGAAGGGGCGGACGAAGAGCTCGACATGGACCGCACGATCCGGGCGACGGCCAAGAACGCGGGCCATCTCGACCTGCACATGCGACCGGAGCGCCACAACGCCGTCAAGCTGCTGATCTTCTTCGACGTCGGCGGATCGATGGACGATCACGTGGCGACCTGCGAGAGCCTGTTCTCGGCCGCGCGCGCCGAGTTCAAGCATCTGGAATACTTCTATTTCCACAACTTCCCCTACGAGGGCATGTGGCGCGACAACCGGCGTCGCCGCAGCGAGGTCTTTCCGACCTGGGACATCTGTCACACCTATCCCGACGACTACAAGGCGATCTTCGTCGGTGACGCGACCATGAGCCCCTACGAGATCGCCTACCCCGGCGGCTCGGTGGAGCACTGGAACGCCGAGGCCGGCGCCGTCTGGCTCGATCGACTGCTGCAGAGTTTTCCGGACGCGGTGTGGCTGAACCCGGAGCCCGAGCAGCGCTGGGACTACACCCCCTCGATCCAGATGACGCGCGAGCTCATGGCCGATCGCATGTATCCGATGACGCTCGACGGCCTCGACGCGGCGATCGCGCAGTTGGCCGACTGAATCGCGCAGGGGCTTTTTCGCGACCGGGCTGGTAGGATTTCGTCCGCGCTGGCTTCACGCCGATTTCGAGGTCCATGGCTGACAATTCCGCTATGTCCGCGGGCGCGGGGAGGCCGCCGCGGGCCGGGCGCGCGCATGCCGCGCGGCTCGTTCGCGGGGCGCTGACCGCGCTCGGCTGCATCCTGCTGGCGATGCTGGCGATCAACGGCTGGGTGGTCGGCGCGACGCGTGATCGTCTGATCGACGACATCGACCGGCTGGCCGCGCACGATGTGGGCGTGGTGCTGGGCACCAGCCCCTACACCCGCTCCGGCAACCGCAACCTGCTTTTCCGGCACCGCATGCTGGCGGCCGCGGAGCTCTACGCGACCGGCCGGGTGCGGCATCTGCTGGTCTCCGGCGCCAACCCCGACCGGACCTACAACGAGCCGCGCAAGATGTACCAGGCGCTGCGGCGCCTGGGCGTGCCGGACGCGGCGATCACGCTCGACTTCGCCGGATTTCGTACACTGGATTCGATGCTGCGCGCGAACCGCATCTTCGGGCTCGAGCGATTCGTGGTGATCTCACAGCGCTTCCATGCCTACCGGGCGCTGTTCATAGCCCGTCACCAGGGCCTCGATGCCGTGGCCTACATCCGGTCGGAGGAGGACCGGCGTCAGCCGCTGCGCACCGAGGCGCGCGAATACCTCGCGCGGGTCAAGGCGGTCGCCGACCTGTTCGTGCTGTTCACGCGGCCCCGTTTCTACGGTGTGCCGAGACCGATTCATCTCGACCGCCTCGAACAGGCGCCCGCGAAGCCGTGGCTTCCGCCCTGGCTCGCGGCACAGCAGCGCCCCGTGGTGCGGGTGCCGCTTCGTGCCACGGCAGCCGACGCCTACGAGTGATTGTGAGCCGGGGCGACAGCCGACCGGTCCCTGATCGCCGCATCGGCTATTGCATCGGCGGCATCGCCTTCATTGTGGCCATGCATCGCATCGCGTTAGCGCCGCGCCGCGCACGTGCATCACTATTGGACCGGAGTCGCGGGCGCGCATTGCGTACGGGGCGGATCGTTTTCCGGAATCCTTCGCGGCGCCGCGCCGCGCCCGCACCCTGCTGATCGCTTGGGGCGAATGCGCCCCGAATCTGCAGGGGGCGATGCGGTTCAACCCGCAGCGAGGTCCGAACGCGGTGCGATCACGGTCGTGTCGAACAGGCCGAAGAGTACGCTGTCCACGATCGCATCCCAGTCGCGGTCGACCTCGTAGAGTCCCGGATGACGCAGCGTGCATTCGTAGTTGCCGGACATGAACGCCATCAGCACGTCGGTGGCGGCGTCCACGGTCAGGCCGGGGCGCAGCTGGCCGAGGCGCTCGATCTCGCGGCACAGCGACAGGAGCACCTCGCGCGATTCCTCGAACATCGCCGAGAGGAGAGCCTCGGCCGGATGCCCTTGGGCGGTGATCTCGCAGCGGTGCAGAATGATGTGGCAGACGCGCCGATGCTTCTGGTCGCCGGCGAGCCGATGGAGGCCGTGCAGCAGCATCTCCCGCAGCAGCCGCAGCGGCTCGTCGCCGGGGATGTGCTGGCTCAGACACTGGCGAAGGTCCCGCAGCGGCAGCGCCGTGCGCGAGATCATGGCCTGCAGCAGGGCGCTCTTGTCCGCGAAATGCCAGTAGATGGCTCCGCGGGTGACCGCGGCGCGCTTGGCGATGCGCTCGAGCGAGGTCTGCGATACGCCGCGCGCCTCCATCTCGACTTCGGCAGCGTCGAGAATGCGTTCGCGCGTCTGCGCCGATTCGCTCTTGGTCTTGCGTGCCATGGCTCCGTCATCCGCGGCTGTTAGTGCACATAGGATAGCGCAGAACCCTCTTACATACATACGCGAATGTATGTATCATGCCGTGCTATCGTCACCAGCTCCTGCGGATCGGGGTCTCTTCATCATGCACGATTTTCTGTCGATGCCTGCGGGGCGGGCACGGTTCCTGCGCCTCGCCGGGGCCGCCATGGTCGCTCTGGGTCTTGTGGCCTGCGGTGGTGAGGAATCGCAGGCCCAGCAGGGCGGCGGCCAGCAACAGCAGCCGCCGATACCGGTGGACGTGATGAAGGTCGAGCCGCACCGGGTCGACGTGTTCTCGGAATATCCCGGCCGCGTGGAGGGTCAGCGCACGGTTCAGGTGCTGGCCCGCGTCGAGGGCGTTCTGCTGGAACGGCATTACACGGAAGGGCAGATCGTCGAGAAGGGCGACCTGCTCTATAACATCGATCCGAAACCCTTCCAGGCCACCGTGAATCAGCGCAAGGCCGAGCTGGGCAGCGCGCGGGCGAGTCTGAACCAGGCCCAGCGCCAGTGGTCGCGCACGCGACAGTTGTACGAGGCGGATGCGATCAGCGAGGCGGAGCGTGATCAGGCGCTCTCCGAAATCGAGACCGCGAGAGCGGCGGTCGACCAGGCCCAGGCCAATCTGGACAGCGCCGAGATCGATCTCGGCTACACCACGGTCGACGCGCCGCTGACCGGGGTGACGAGCCTGCGCGAGATCGACGAGGGCGCGCTGGTCTCCAACGGCACGCGCCTGACCACGATCACCCAGCTCGACCCCGTCCAGGTGCTGTTTGCGCTGCCGGAGAACGACGCGATCGCGCGCGGCAAGGCCCTGTCGGCGATGGGTGGTGAAACGACTGACGACAAGACCCGGGAGGCCACGATCATCCTGCCCGACGGGTCGGAGTTCCCGGTCAAGGGCGTCGTCGACTTCACTCAGAGCACCATCAATCCGGATACGGGCACGGTGCAGCTGCGCGCCACGGTGGACAACCCCGACAACGGTCTGATGCCCGGCCGCTATGTGCGCGCCCGCATTCGGCTGGAAACGCGCGAGGACGGTATCGTCGTGCCCGAACAGGCCGTGTCCGACGGCAATCAGGGCACCCAGGTCTACGTCGTCGCCGACGGCAAGGCGAAAGCCGTGGAAGTCGACCTCGGGCCCACGGTCGAGGATGGCCGGCTGATCGACGACGGGCTTTCCGCGGGGGACCGGGTCATCACGTCCGGGCTCGGTCAGGTCTCGCCGGATGCGCCGGTCAAGGTCAAGTCCGGCGGCTCCGGCGGCACGCGCGACGGCGACGGCGGCGGCGATGCCGGGATGGGCCGAGCCGGCTCGGACGACGATGACGACGGGCTGGCGGCGGCCGACCTGCCCGCACTGCGTCTGACCCCGCGTGAGCCGCTGACCGCGGTCGTGCACGACGAGGCCTATGCCGTGAACGGCCAGCGGAACCGCTAACCATGATCTCGCGTTTCTTCATTCACCGGCCGGTCTTCTCGACCGTCCTGTCGATCATCATCACACTGGCGGGCCTGCTGGCCATGCAGGGGCTGCCGATCTCGCAGTATCCGGATGTCGTGCCACCCGAAGTAGTGGTGCAGGCGAACTATCCCGGCGCCAGCGCCGAGGACATCGCCGAGACCGTGGCGGCGCCGCTCGAACAGGAGATCAACGGCGTCCAGGACATGCTCTACATGACCTCGACGTCCTCGGACGCGGGCACGCTTCAGATTTCGGTGACGTTCGCTATCGGCACCGATCCCGATCAGAACACCATCAACGTCAACAATCGCGTCCAGGCGGCCACCTCGCAGCTGCCGCAGACGGTGCGCGATACCGGTGTGCAGGTGAACAAGCGTTCGAGCAACATCCTGACCGTGCTCACGCTGTTTTCGCCGAATCAGAGCTACGACACCACTTACATCAGCAACTACGCGCTGATCAACGTCATTGACCAGCTCAAGCGCGTCGAGGGTGTAGGTGATGCGCGTCTGTTCGGCAGCCAGGACTACTCGATGCGGATCTGGCTGGATCCGAACAAGATGGCCCGCTATGAGCTCACACCGACCGACGTGCAGTCGGCGCTGCGTGAGCAGAACTCGCAGTTCGCGGCCGGCAGCTTCGGCAGCATGCCCAATCCGAACGAGATCGAGTTCACCTACACCGCGAGCACGGAAGGTCGTTTCTCCACGCCGGAGCAGTTCGAGCAGATCATCCTGCGCAGCCAGGAAAACGGCCAGATTCTGCGTCTCGAGGACGTCGCGCGCGTCGAGCTCGGCGCGCAGAGCTACGGCACGAGCGGCTCGTTCTCGGGGAACCCGGCGGTACCGTTCGCCGTCTATCTCTCACCCGGAGCGAACTCACTGGCCACCGTCGAGCGTATCCGTACGCGGATGGAAGAGCTCGGGGCCAATCTGCCCGACGGACTCGAGTACGAGATCCCGTTCGACACCACGAAGTTTGTCGACGCCTCGATCAAGGACGTGGAGCACACCTTCATCGAGGCGATCATCCTCGTCGTGCTGGTGGTGTTCCTGTTCCTGCAGAACTGGCGGGCCACGCTGATACCGCTGCTGGCGATACCGGTGTCGGTGATCGGCACCTTCGCGGGTATGTTCGCCCTCGGTTTCTCGATCAACCTGCTGACGCTGTTCGGACTCATTCTCGCCATCGGCATCGTGGTCGACGACGCGATCATCGTGATTGAGAACGTCGAACGCATCATGACCGAGGAGGGCAAGCCGCCCAAGGAGGCCGCCCTCAAGGCCATGGAGGAGGTCAGCGGCCCCGTCATCGCCGTGGTGCTGGTGCTGTCCGCGGTGTTCGTGCCGGTGGGCTTTCTCGGCGGCCTGTCCGGTCAGATGTATCGGCAGTTCGCGATCACCATCGCCGTGTCCGTGGGCATCTCCGGTCTGGTCGCCTTGACGCTGACGCCGGCGTTGTGTGCGGTCTTCCTCAAGCCGCGCGAGAAGCAGCCGAACTGGTTCTTCCGCAAGTTCAACGCCATGTTCGACAAGGCGACCGGCGCCTATCTCTGGGGCGTGGATCTGCTCCTGCGCCGGGTGGTGCTGGGCCTGATACTGTTCGTCGGCGTGCTCGCCGCGACCTGGTTCGTCTCCCAGCAGGTTCCGGGTGGCTTGGTGCCTCAAGAAGATCAGGGCTATATCTTCACCACCTACAAGCTGCCGCCGGCGGCCTCGCTGCAGCGCACCGAGGAAGTCCGGGCCGACGTCATCGAAAAGAGCATGGAAGCCATGCCCGCAGTGGCGGACGTGGTCGGCGTGGCCGGTTACGATTTCCTGGCCAGCGCACGGCGGACCTACGCCGGCATCGCCTTTCTGACCCTCAAGGACTGGGGGAAACGCACCGGCGAGAACCAGGATTCCTTCTCGCTGGTCCAGCGGGAAATGGCGCTCGGCGCACAGATCCCCGAGGCGCAGATCATCGCCTTCAATCCGCCGCCCATCATCGGCCTGTCGACGACGGGCGGCTTCGAGGGCTATCTGCAAAGTCTGACGGGGGCCGACTTCGACGAGATCCGCGAGGCGGCCGGCAAGGTCGTGGCCGAGGCCAACCAGCGGCCGGAGCTGTCTCAGGTGCGTACGACCCTGACCACCGACGTGCCGCGCTATCGTCTCGACGTGGACCGCGAGAAGGCCAAGTCGCTGGGCGTACCGATCGATCAGCTGTTCGCCACGTTGCAGGCGACGTTCGGCTCGCTGTATGTCAATCAGTTCACGTATCTGGGTCGCAACTGGCAGGTCAACATCCAGTCGGATGCCGACTATCGCGAGAAGCCGGAGGATCTGGCCGACGTGTTCGTGCGTTCGGAGAGCACCGGCGAGATGATTCCGGTCAGTTCGCTGGTGAGCACCGAGCGCACGCTGGCGGCCGACGTGGTCCAGCGGTTCAATATCTTCCCGGCGGCCAAGATCATGGGCTCGCCCGCGCCCGGCTTCAGTTCGGGGCAGGCGAATCAGGCGATTCAACAGGTCGTGGCCGATGTGCTTGACAGCAGCGACTACCAGTTGAGTTTCACCGGCACGGCCTATCAGGAAGAGACGGCCGCGGGCTCGGGCGGCATTGCGGTGCTGTTCGGCATGCTCATGGTCTTCCTGATTCTGGCGGCGCAGTATGAGAAATGGACGCTGCCGCTCGCGGTCATCACGGCGGTGCCGTTCGCCGCGCTCGGCGCGTTCGTGGCCGTTTGGCTGCGCGGCGTCGAGAACAACCTCTATTTCTCGGTGGGTCTGCTCGTGCTGATTGGCCTGTCGGCGAAGAATGCGATTCTGATCGTGGAGTTTGCGGTCATCGGCCGCGAACAGGGCAAGACCCCCGCGGCCGCGGCGTATGAAGCGGCGAAGCTGCGTTTCCGGCCGATCGTGATGACGTCGCTGGCGTTCATTCTGGGCTGTGTGCCGCTGGCGCTGGCTTCGGGTGCGTCGGCCAACAGCCGCGTCGCCATCGGCACCGCGGTGATCGGCGGTATGCTGGCGGCGACGTTCTTCGCCATCCTCTTCGTGCCGTTGTTCTACGATCTCGTCGAGCGCGGTTCCAGTAAAGTCAGTCGCTTGCTGGGCGGCAAGAAAAGCCATGAGCACCAAAACGATGCGTAAGTTCGCGCTGTTGATCGCGGTGGCGGGCCTGTCGGCCTGCACCGTCGGACCGGACTATGAGCGTCCGGATCTCGAACTGCCGGAGTCGGCGCTCGACGCCACCCTGCTCGGCGACGCCCAGGAGGACGCGATGGCGTACTGGTGGACGCGCTACCGCGACCCGGTGCTCAACGAGCTCATCGACAAGGCGCTGGACGACAATCTCGACATCGCACTGCAGGCGTCGCGGCTGCGTGAGGCGCGGGCCCAGCTCGGGCTGGCCGAGGCCGACCTGTTCCCGACTATCGAGGGCCAGGCCCAGGCCGCCCGCGAAAAGGCCAGTCTGGCCACGTCGGGTGGGGGTGGCTCGTCGGCGAGCGGGTCGAGTGGCGGTTCAGGATCCGCCTCGGCCGGCGGCCGGCGCTACGACTACTACTCAGTGGCCGCCACGCTCAGCTACGAGCTCGACGTCTTCGGCGGGCTGCGCCGTGCCAGCGAATCGGCCCGCGCACAGCTGCTGTCTTCGGCCTACACCAAGGACTCGATCCGTCTCGGCGTGGTCAGCGACGTTGCGACGAACTATATGTCGCTGCGCGCGCTGGAGCGCCAGATCCGCGTGACCCGCGAGACCATCCAGACGCGTGAGCGCGGTCTGGAGCTCGATCAGCAGCGCTACGATCTGGGCGCCATCGACAAGCTGACCCTGCTGCAGACACGCTCGCTTCTGGAAAGCGCGCGCGCTCAGCTGGCGCCGCTGCAGCGACAGGCCAGCGAACTGCGTTCGTCGCTGGCCATCCTCACCGGCCAGTCGCCACGCGAGATCATGCAGGATGCCGATATCGAACCGGGCAGCTTCGAGGATGTTCACCTGCCGGACGAGCTGCCGGTGGTCATGCCGTCGCTGCTGGTCGAGCGCCGGCCGGACGTGCGCGCGGCCGAAGCCTCGCTGATCGCGGCCAACGCCAACGTGGGCGTGGCCAAGGCCCGCTTCTTCCCGACCTTCAACCTGTCGGCAATGATCGGTACCGAAGCGCTGGATATCGACAATCTCTTCGAGCCGATCGCCGAGACCCAGAGTGTGTCCGGCGCCATCACCGCGCCGATCCTCGACTTCGGCCGGCGCCAGGCCAACTACGATACTGCGCTGGCCCAGCGCCAACAGGCCGAGATCCAGTACCGCCAGACGCTGCGCCAGGCATTCGCCGAGACCCGCGATGCCCTGGTCGCGATCAATCTGACCAACGAGAGGCTCGAGGCGGTTCAGCGTCAGGTCGCGGCCTATCGCGAGACGCTGGAGCTGGCCCAGATCCGCTATGACGTCGGGCGCACGGCCTATTTCGACGTGCTCGACGCCCAGCGTCAGCTGTTCTCCAGCCAGCTCGACCTGGCCGAGGCGATCCGCGATCGCTTCACCGCCACCGCCAATCTTTTCAAGGCGCTCGGCGGCGGCTGGACCGAGAACAGCGACTCGCTGACTGCCGGCATGGAAGCGACGCGGGATGTCTACGCACCGGACCCCGAATCGGAGTACGGGGATCAGACGACGTCCGAAGCCGTGTCAGAATAACGGCGACCTCTCGAGACTTCGTGGGAACGCGTGCCGCTAGCCGCTGCTGACGACAGCGCGCTCTATCGTATCGAGCGCGAATCCGATACGTCGGTGCTCCGCCTGTCCGGCGACTGGGGCCGGGCGCATCGGCTGCCGACATCCGAGGCGCTGGCGGCGGCGCTGACTCGGGACGGCGCCGTGCGCGTGGTCATCGACGGCGGCGAGCTGACCCGCGCCCATCCGCGGGTCGCGGCGGTGGTCCATGCGCTCCAGCAGCGCCTGGACCGGCGCGACGTCGACAGCCGGACCCGGGCGTTGCCCGAGAGCATCCGCTCCCTGATGACGCTCGCACGCCCGGCACCGCAGACGGCTTCGGTGGGGCGTGGGCCACGCTGGATCACGCGTCTGGGCGCGCGCGGGCGCGGCCAGTTCGACGCCGTGCTGCTGGTCGCCCGGCTGGTGGGCAACGCCGCGGCCGCAACCCCGCGACTCGCGCTCGGTCGGGCCCAGGCGCGCTGGCCGGATTTCGTCGCGCTCGTGCGCGAGACCGGGGCGGCATCGCTGCCCGTGGTCACGGTCGTCAATCTGCTCATCGGCGCGGTGCTGGGCTTCGTCGGCGCCGTGCAGCTCAACGCCTTCGGCGCCGGGCTGTACCTCGCCGATCTCGTGGGCATCGCGGTCGCGCGCGAGATGGCCGCGATCATGACGGCCTTCATCATGGCCGGGCGGGTCGGGGCGACCTTCGCCGCGCATCTGGCGACGATGGAGGCCAACGAGGAGATCGATGCCCTGCGCATGATCGGCGTCGCCCCGTTCGAGTATCTGGTGCTGCCGCGGCTGGCCGCGCTCACGCTGATGATGCCGCTGCTGTTTTTGTATGCGGCGACGCTGGGCATCGTCGGCGGTATGATCGTCGGCGATCTCGTGCTCAACACCTCGCCGATGAGTTTTCTGGGGCGTCTGGAGGACGCGGTCGCCGCGCGCCATTTCGTGATCGGCTTCGTCAAGGCGGTTTGTTTCGGCGTGCTCATCGCGCTGGCCAGCTGCCACATGGGCATGCGCGCGGGCCGCAACGCGGCCGAGGTCGGGCGCGCGGCGACCCGTACGGTGGTGGTGTCGATCATCGGCATCATCGTGATCGACGCGATCTTCGCGTTGTGCACGAATGCGCTGGGCGTCTGAGCATGGCCCGCCTGAGCGATACCAACGCCCCCGATCGTGGCATCGTCGTGCGCGATCTGCGCATGCACTTCGGCGAGACCCTGGTGCAGCGGGACCTGTCCTTTCACGTCGCGCGGGCCAGCATCTTCGTCATCATGGGCGTGTCCGGCTGCGGCAAGAGCACGCTGCTGCGGCACATGATCGATCTGCAGCAGTCGGCACAGGGCGACATCAGCTTCGACGGCCAGCGTCTGTGGACGCGCGATGCTGCTGAACGCGCCGCACTGCAGCGCCGGATCGGCGTGCTGTTTCAGAGCACCGCGCTCTGGAGTTCGATGACCGTGGGCGACAACGTGGCCCTGCCGATGCAGCTGCATACGCGCCTCGGGGCGGCGGAGATCCGCGACCAGGTGGCCTTCAAGCTGGCGCTCGTGGGCCTCGCCGGCCAGGAGTCGCGCATGCCGAGCGAATTGTCCGGCGGCATGAAGAAGCGGGCGGGCATCGCCCGTGCGATCGCGCTCGACCCGGATTATCTGTTCCTGGACGAGCCGAGCGCGGGGCTGGACCCGATGACCTCGCAGCGGCTCGATACGTTGATCATGCGGCTGCGCGACGCGCTGTCGCTGTCCGTGGTGGCCGTGACCCACGAGCTGCCGAGTATCTTCACCATCGCCGACGACAGCATCTACCTGGACGACGAGCAGCGCACCGCCATCGCCCACGGCGACCCGCGTGAGCTCGTCGAACGGGCCGAGCATGCGCGCGTGCGTGCGTTTCTCAATCGCGAGCCGCTCGCCGAGCGCGACGACGAGGAGCCGATTCATGGCAACTAACCGCAGCTACACCATCATCGGCTTGTTCCTGCTGGGGGCGGTCGTGCTCGCCGTGGTAGCCGTTCTGGTCTTCGGCGGTACCCGCATCCTGTCGAACAACCGCCAGGCGATCATCTTCTTCGACCAGTCCGTCCTCGGCCTCAGCCAGGGCTCGAAGGTGCTGTTCCGCGGCGTTCAGGTGGGCACGGTCAAGAACGTGCAGCTGCGGCTGGACTCCGAGGCCGGTCGGGCCCGGATCGGTGTCACCGTCGAGATCAACGGCAACAATACGGTGATGATGGACGGCGCGCCGAGCGGCGACGACGTGACCACCGAGGAGCTCGTCGAACGCGGCCTGCGCGCCCAGCTGGTGGTGTGGAGCTATGTGACGTCGCAGCTGGCGGTCAATCTGGATTTTCAGCCCGGCACCGAGGCCAAGCGGGTGGCGTCGAACGACGCGCTGGACCTGCCCGAGATCCCCGCCGTACCCTCCGAGATCGAGCAGCTCAAGGATACGGTCAGTGGCCTGCCCTGGAAGGATACGCTGGAAACGGTCAACCAGACGATGGAGGCGACCATCCGCCTGGCCGACGATATGGACGCGCTCATCACCACGCTGGGGCCGAATCTTGAACGCACGACCGCGACCGCGCGTGAAACCATGGAGAGCGCGCGCCGCGTCATGGAGAACAGCAACAGCCAGATCGAGCAGACGCTGGCCAGCGTGCGCGAATTGTCCGAGAATCTGAACCAACAGATCGATTCGCGCGACGCGCAGTTCGATCGGCTGCTGGAAAACGCCGAGCAGACCAGTCGTAACCTGAACCAGCTGTCGCGCAATCTGGAAGGCCTGACGGACCCGCGCTCGGATACCCGGATGGATCTGCAGAGCACGCTTCGCGACCTGTCGGCCGGCGCGTCTTCGCTGCGGCGTTTCGCCGAAACCCTGGAGCGCGATCCGAACGCCTTGCTCTTTGGAGGAGATCGCTAGTGAAATCTTTCGTCCGCCACGGCGTGACCGCAGTCTGTCTCATGGCCCTGGGCGCCTGCGCCAGCGTGCCGCCCGTCCAGCACGTGCTGCTGTCGCCGCCCCGGGACGAGCGTGCGGCCACCCGGGCCAGCGACTGGGACGTGCGCCGCGTGCGCGTGCCGGAGTATTTGGACAACTACGACATCCAGGTGCGCAGCGACGCCTATGTGCTCACGCGCCTGCCGGATGCCAAGTGGGCCGAGCGCCTGCCGGTGGCGATGACGCGTCTGCTGCAGCAGACCATCGACGAGAAGCTCGTGAACAAGCGGGATCAGCCCTACCAGGTGGATGTCGACGTGGACATGTTCGAGCCGCAGGCCGCCGGCGAGGAGGTCGTGCTTTCGGCGCGCTGGGAGGTCACCGATACCGACAGCGGGACGGTGGTGGCGCGCGACAACACGCGGCTCACACAGCCGATCGGCGGCTCCGAACGCAAGCCGGCGGTGATCGGCCGCGCCATGTCCGAGGCGGTGCGCGAGCTCGCCTTCCGGATCGTGGCTCAAGCCGGCTGAGAACGGCGAGCGCGGACCCGCGCGACGCGCTCCTTTGGCGCACGCTCCATGAAAAAGGCCGCCCGCGGGCGTAATGCCGTTCACTTAAGCGGGGAAGCCTGCTTATTCACGGGATAGCGGGTCTTGGACATCTTCACCG